>NZ_VMNW02000047.1 GCF_007713735.2 Amycolatopsis acidicola
GCCCACACCCCTCCACCGCCCCGATCCCCAGCCGTCCGTTGCTGCCGCAACGCAACCAGCTCCCCCAAACGCAACCCGCCGCACCACAACCGCCACTCATCACCCCGCCAAAAACTCCAGCCTGTTGCCGACCGAGTCGCTGGTGTGGAAGCGTCGCCTGCCAGGGATCTCCGCCGGGTCGGCCCAGTGCACGGGATGCCCGTCCCGCGTGAGTGCCTCGGCCACGGCGTCCACGTCGGCCACGAACGCGGGGTGTGCCTTGCGCGCGGGGCGGAAGTCCTCCTCGACCCCGACGTGCAGTTCGCTGTCCGGGCCGCCCACGCCGGGCACCCGGAACCAGCAGCCGCCGCGCGCGGCGAGGATCGGCGGTTTCGGCAGCTCGGCCCAGCCGAGCGTGCCCGCGTAGAACTCGCGCACCCGGTCTTCGGCGCCCGGGGGACAGGAGACTTGCACGTGATGCAGCACGAATCCCACGGTAGCCGGATCAGCCCGCCCGGCGCAGCAGCGTTTCCCGGTGCGCGTTGGCGGTGGCTATCAGCTGGTCCAGCGCGTCCCGCGTGCGGATGAGGTCTTCGATGTGCGCGGTGAGTTTCTCGCGCTCCTCGGCCATCCGCTCGAGCGCGGCGTCGGAATTGCGCTCGCTGGGCGAATCCACGCACGGCAGCAGCTCCGCGATCGTGCGGCTGGAAAGCCCCGCCGCGTACATCCGCTGGATGAACCGGACGCGCTCGACCTCCGCCTCGGTGTAGTGCCGCTGACCGCTGGCACTGCGCGTGCTGGTGAGCAGCCGCTGCTCCTCGTAGTACCGCAGCGCGCGCACGCTCACCCCGGCCCGCGCCGAAAGTTCCCCGATCCGCATCCGCCCCTCCTCGCCTGTGAGCCCCGGCACAGACCTTTGCCCCTGACATCGACGTGAGGTTTTAGTGTAGCCCCATACCCCCGAACACCGCGAAGGAGTCCTGACGTGACAACGCTTTTCGACCGCCACCGGCTCGGCGGCCTGACCCTGCCCAACCGCGTGGTGATGGCCCCGATGACCCGCGTGCGCGCGGCCGCGGGCGGGCTCGCGACCCCGTCGATGGCGACCTACTACGCGCAGCGAGCGACGGCCGGGCTGATCATCTCCGAAGGCGTGCAGCCCAGCCTGGTCGGCCAGTCGAACCCGGGCACGCCCGGCCTGCACACGGCCGAGCAGCAGGAATCCTGGCGACCGGTGACCGAGGCGGTGCATGCCAACGGCGGCCGGATCTTCGCGCAGCTCATGCACGGCGGGCGCGTGTCCCATCCCGACACGACCGGCTTCCAGCCGGTCGGCCCGTCCGCGGTGCCCGCGGTCGGCGACGTGTTCACCCCGTCCGGGCCGCGGCCCACCCCGGTGCCGCGTGCGCTGGAGACCTCGGAAGTGCCGGACCACGCTCAGTCCTACGCGGACGCGGCCCGCCGCGCCGTCGACGCCGGATTCGACGGCGTGGAACTGCACGGCGCCAACGGATACCTGATCTCCCAGTTCCTTTCGTCGAACGCGAACCTGCGCACCGACCGCTACGGCGGCCCGGTCGCCCACCGGATCCGGTTCGCCGTCGAGGCCGTGTCCGCGACCGTCGCGGCGGTCGGTGGCGAGCGCACCGGGATCCGGTTGTCCCCGGGCGGAACCTTCTGGGGCGTCGAGGAAACCGACGTGCCGGAGCTCTATGCCGCGCTGCTGAGCGAACTGTCGCGGTTGGAGCTGGCGTACGTCCATCTCGAAGCCACCGCGGACGAAGAGGTGCTGCTCGGGTTGCGGCGCGCGTGGCCGGGCACGCTGATCGTGAACCCCGTCCTTCCCATGGGGCCCAAGCAGGCCGGCCGCGCCGAGGCCGACCACTGGCTCGGGCTCGGCGCCGAATTGATCAGCTTCGGCCGGGCGTTCCTCGCCAATCCCGATCTGGTGGAACGGCTGCGCGCCGGGCTCCCGCTCGCCCCGGTCGAGGAGGACACCTACTATCAGGGCGGGGACCGCGGTTACCTGACCTACCCGGCTTATCAGCACACCGCCTGAAAGCGCTTTCAGGGCGCGGGCAGCGGGCGGTGCGGGTCGACCGTGATCCCGCCCTGGCGCAGGGTGTCGTCGAGGATTCCCCAGACCCAGCGGGCGAGCAGCGCGGTGAACTGCGCGTGGCCGAGGCCGCGGTCGTTCTCCAGCCATTGCGCGGTACTGGATTCGACGAGCCCGACCAGGCCGAAGGCGATCGGCTCGGCGGCCTGCGAGCCGAGCCCGAAACCGTCCAGATAGGACTCGAACAGGGTGGTCAGCCGCCGCGCGATGGTGGTCTTGACGTCCTCGATGCCCTCACGGCCCGCCGGGGAGTGCCGGCTGAGGTAGTGGTAGAGGTGGCGGTGCTCGGACAGCCATTCGGTGTGCATCCCGATGGTGCCGGTGATCATCTCCATCGGCGTGCCCTCGAGGTGCAGCAGCGCCGCCAGCTCGGTGTTCACCTGCCGGACGGCGCGCTCCGCGACCGCCCGGCGCAGGTCCGTGGCGTCCGTGAAATGCTTGTACAGCCGGGTGCGAGCGACTCCGGCGGCCTCTGCGATGTGCTCGGTGGAGGCTTCCGGGCCGTGTTCCGCGATCGCCCGGATGGCTGCTTCCACGAACTCCTCGCGGCGGCGCTGCCGCTGGCCCGCCCAGCGTGCTGCCCGTCCATCGGGACGGTCACCGGCCGCGGGTGTCACCTGGCCAGATTACCCCACGCGCGGGGGAGTACGGGATACGGCTTTGTATCTGGTACCTTGCCGTATCTGTTATCCGCTGGGTCAGGGGAGGACCGGGATGGCAACCGAAAACGACGTGCAAGAAGCCGGTCAGGACGCGTGGCTGGCCGAGCAGGCGCAGGAGGCCCTGACGGCCATCGCGGAGCTGCACGAGCAGGCGATGGCCACGATTTCCGTGTCCGGGAAAGGGAAAACCGGGGAGTCCGGACAGGACAGCGGCTGGTTCGACACCGGCTCGGGGGAGGGTGCGCCCGCCGCGGAGTGAGCGCACCGTCCACTGTGGATCAAGGAATCAGCACGGTCTTGCCCGCGAGCGTGCCGCTCGCGGCTTCGTCGTGCACGGCCGCGAGGTCGGCCAGCGGCCGTCGCTGAGCCACGTCGATCCGCAGCTTCCCGGCGTCGACCTGTTCGGCTAGGCGGGCCAGCTGCTCCGCTTCCGGGCGGACGTACACGTGGGTCACGCGCACCTCCCGGCCGGGGTGTTCCGGGCCCGGCGTCGTCGAGCTGACGAACACGCCCCCGTCCGCCACGAGGTCCACGAGGGCCGCGGTGTCCTCAGGGGACGTCGGCGCGAGGTTCACCACCACATCGAAGGAACCCGCGATCTTCGTGACGGGTGTGGCGCGGTAGTCGATGATCTCGTCGGCCCCGAAGCCGCGCACCCGGTCCGCGCCGCGCTCGCTCACTGTCGCGGTCACCACGGCCCCGGCTCCCTTCGCGAGTTGGACGGCGTAACCGCCGACGCCGCCACCCGCGCCGTTGATCAGAACCCGTTGTCCCGCCTGGACTTCCGCCAGTTCGAACAAGGACTGCCATGCCGTGAGCCCGACGGCGGGCAGCGCCGCCGCGTCGGCCAGGTCGACCGTGCGAGGCGCGTCCGCGAGCGCCTCGGCCGGGACGAGCGCGTACTCCGCCGCGGCGCCGTCCGTGCCCGGCGGCAGGAAGGCGATCACCGCGTCGCCCACCGCCCGGTTCGTGACGCCGGGGCCCAGTTCGGCCACCGTCCCGGCCACGTCGAGGCCCGGCACGTGCGGGAACTCCACCGGGAAGACCTCCCGCATCGCCCCGCCGCGGATCGCCGCGTCGATTGGGTTGAAGGAGGTGCCGGCGACGCGCACCAGCACCTGGCCCGCGCCGGGCACCGGGCGCGCGGCCTCTTCGTGGTTCAGGACTTCGCTGCCGCCGTAGTCGTGGTAGCGCACTGCCTTCATGTCTTCCTCCGTTTGCTTCGATGTCGAAGTAACATCAGCGTAGAACTACTTCGACATCGAAGCAAGCGCGCTCGGTGCGTGCTTCAAGTTCGAAGCACTTAGACTGGTCTGATGGCCGATGATCTGGCGCCCGAGCAGCTGCGGGCGTACTTCGTGCTGATGGAGTCCGCGAGCCTGCTCCACCACGCGGTCGAACAGCAGCTGCGTGCCGAGGGCGAGCTGAGCTACGTGCAGTTCCAGCTGCTCATGCGGCTCGCCGGCGCGGACGGCCCGCTGACGATGACCGAGCTGGCCGACGGCGTGGTCTACAGCCGCAGCGGCCTGACGCACCAGGCGGGGCTGCTGGAGAAGGCCGGGCTGGTCACTCGCGGGGCTGGCCCCGGCGACCAGCGTTCCACCGTCGTCGAGATCACCGACGCCGGCCGCGAGCGGGTGGCCAAGGTGCTGCCCGGGCACGTCGAGGTCACCCGGGGCCAGCTGTTCGAACCCTTGTCCGGCAAGGATGTCCGCGTCCTCGGCGACATCATGACCCGGGTCCGCGACCACATGCGCGCGCAGCCGCCCCGCTCGGCGGCCGGCCGGAAACGGCGCTAGCCGAGCACCTCGCGCAGCTTCCGCGAGAACGCCTCCGGGACTCCCGGATAGGGGCCCTCCGCCGCGGCGAATCCGCCGTGGCCGCCTGGGAAAACGGCCGGTTCCTGGCCGAGGAGTTCCGCGATCGCCGCCGAGGTGCGTCCGGTGAACGTGGTCCCGGTCTCCTCGCCCACGCCGATCACCACTCGCGTGCCGGCCTTGGTCAGCGCCGCCACGTCCGGCCGGTAGGCGGTGACAGCCAGGGCCCGGTCCGACAGCAACGGGTCGTCGCGCGAGCCGTCGTCCTCGGTGGGCATGCCGAACTGGGCCGGATCCGGTGCAGGGCGGGCGAAATACTCGTCGGTGAACTCGCCCGGCCACGACGTCATCGCGATGAACGCCGCCATCCCGGCGTTGGCTCCCTGCGCCTGGTACGCCTCGCGGAACCCGGCGGCGGCGCGTTCGGCGGCCGCGGCGTCGGGCAGCACGGTGATCAACGGCGGCTCGTGCGCGACGAGCGTGCGCACGTCGTCGGGGTAGGCGGCCACCAGTGCCAGCGCGGTCACCGCCCCGCCGCTGCTGGCGAACAGGTCCACCGGCCCGGCGCCGAGCGCCTCGATCAGCGCGTGCACGTCGGCGGCCTGCGTCTCGGGCACGGCGTCCGTGCGGCCGTCCCTGCGGACGGTCCGGCCGATCCCGCGCGGGTCGTAGGTGACGACCGTGCGGTCGGGGAAATACGAGGCGAGCGCGGTGAAGCCGGAGGCGCCCATCGGCTGGCCGATCATCACGAGCGGGGGTTCCGCGGCAGGCAGCGGCCCGCGGACGTCATAGGCGAGATCGACGTCGGCGGTCTCGAGGACGTGTGTGGTCGTCATGCTCGGTGTTGACCCGCCCGCGCCGGGAAAGTCATCGGACGCAGGAGTAGACCGCCTCCGCGTAGGCCGTCGCGTTGGGGGCACCGACGAGGCCGGGCTCCATCCGGTTCATCACGTAGGCGAAGGTCAGCCGCCGGTCGAGGTCGTTGACCACGAGCGAGCCGCCGAACCCGGTCCACCAGCAGACCCGGCCCCGCGGGATCGCCGGGAAAGCCGGGCTGGGCAAGGCGAACCCGAGCCCGAAGCGCACGTGCGCGCCGAGCACCCGGTCCACGCCATCGGACTGGACTTCGAAGACGCGCTCGATCGCCTGCGGCGAAAGGTATTGCTTACCGCCGAGCGCGCCCTCGTGCGACAGGATCGACTGCAGCCGCGCGACTGATCGGGCGTTGCCCTGCCCGTTCAGTCCACCCAGCTCCGCGGCGAGGAACGGGCGGGTGGTCGTGACCGAGGGCGGGATGAGCGGGTTGGTCAGCGTGCGCACGGCGACGCGATCGCTCGGAACCGGGCCGGCCGAGGACGGCGGAACCATAGGCACGACACGGGAATCGACGGCCTCGGGGGCGCCGAGCCAGTAGTCCGCTCCGGCGGGCCCGGCGAACTCCTCGCGCAGCACCGTGCCCAGCGAACGGCCGGTGGTCCGGCGCACGAGCTCCCCGACGAGGTGCCCGTGGCTGACCGCCTGGTACCCGGAACCGTCGCCCGGCCGCCACCACGGCTGTTGCGCGGCGAGCAGCGCCGCCGCTCGCTCGGTGTCGTAGATGTCTTCCAGCGCAACGGTTTCGTCCCAGCCGCAGAGGCCGGAGGTGTGCCCGAGAACGTGCCGTACGAGCACGTCACCGGGGAACCCTGGCCAGTACTTCGCGACCGGCGCGTCCGGGTCGAGCACTCCGCGGTCGATGAGGGCCAGCGCCACCAGCGCGACCATCGTCTTGGTCAGCGACCAGGTGGTGACCAGGCTGTCCCGGGGCCAGCCACCCCACAGATCCACCACCGTGGCGCCGTCGCGGATCACGCACACCGACGCGCCCTCTTCGCGCCCGTCCGCCAGCCTGCTTTCCAGCAGTTCCCAGACCGGCGAGAATCGCGCGTCGCAGAAGCCCTGCGCGACGCTCACCGCACCGCCGCCGCGGCCCGTTTCCCGCCGGACTCGATCTCCTTGCGCAGATCCTTGACGTAGCGCGCGAAATCCACCTGAATCGTGTGCCGCGGCGCGTTGTAGTACTGGCCGAGATGCTTTTCTTCGTCGCGCTTGATGGCCGCTTCCATTTCCGGCACGCTCGGCAGTTCGTACTTCCCGGCCAGATGCCGGGCGATGAGTTTGCTCTGCTGCTCCGCGAGATTGACGATCGTCGGCGAAGCCTGCGCCAGGCCCGCGTAATACAGATTGCCGATCCCCGGTTTCACGATCCGCTTGAACAACGGCAATCGGTGCTCGGCGTCGGGCAGCAGTTCCGGATCGTCGAAGAACGGGAACGACATCCGGTACCCGGTGGCGCACACGATCACGTCGGCCTCGATGCGCCGCCCGTCGGTGCACACCACCGCGTCCCCGTCCAGCCGCGCGATTTCCGGGACGCACGTGAGATCGCCCGAACCCGCCTTGGCGAGGAAGTCGATGCTGACCGAGGGATGCGCCGATAGCGGCTCGTGGTCCGGTTTCGGCAGCCCGTAGTCCTCCATGTTGCCGAGGATCTTCTTGATCGCGCGCCGGGACAGCGCCAGCCCGAGCTTCTTGGGCATCCACGGCGGCATCATCATCTTGTCGGCGGGCTGGCCGCCGCGGTACTTCGAGAGCACCCACACGCCGCGGCGCGCGGAAACCCAGACGTGCTCGGCGATCGAGCGATGCGACAGCTCGGAAGCGATGTCCAGCGCCGAGTTCCCCAGACCCACCACCACGATCCGCTTGCCGCGCATGTCGACCGGGTCGAACGGGCTGCGGTATTCGTGACTGTGCAGCATTTTTCCGGCGAACTCGCCGGGATATTCGGGCCAGCGCGGGTTCCAGTGGTGCCCGTTCGCCACCACGAGCGCGTCGTAGTCGCGCTTCTCCCCTGTGGACAGTGAGACTTGCCAGCTGCCGTCGGGTTTCCTGGCCGCGTGCTCGACCCGGGTGGTGAAGGTGATCGAGTCCCGCAGCCCGAAATGCTCGACGTAGTCCCGGAAGTACCGGTGGATCAGCGAATGGTGCGGGAAATGCGGCCAGTCCGGCGCGGCCGGGAACTCCTCGAACTGCAGCCGGGTGGTCGAGGTGTCGATGTGCAGCGACTCGTAGCAGGCGGAGCGGCCGTTCGGGTTGCCGAAGTACCAGTTTCCGCCGATGTCGTCCGACTCCTCGAAGCAGTCGTACGGGATTCCGTGGTCCTTCAGCCGTTTCGCCGTGGTGAACCCGGAACACCCGGCGCCGATGATGCAGACCTTCGGCAGTGAACTCACATGCGCCTCCTGGAGCGGGCTGCGGTGCCGGGAGCCACTGTGGCACGTTCGCTGACGGTGTGTCCAGTGAGTAGGCTGTCCGTCATGAGCCTGCGGGAACGCCAGAAACAGCAGACGCGCCTCGACCTGCTGGAATGCGCGAGAGCCCTGTTCGTCGAGCGCGGGTACGCCGGCGTCACGATCGACGACATCGCCACCGCGGCCGGATGCAGCCGTGCCACGGTGTACCTGCACTTCACCGGCAAACCGGAGATCCTGCAGAAGGTCGGGGCGGAAACCGTGGCGCAGCGGGCGGTCGCGGTGTACGCGGATCTCGACGCGGTGCTGGACTCCGGTTCGCGCGAGGAGTTCACCGCGTGGATGCGGCGGGCGGTCGCGTGGTTCGAGGCGAACCAGGAGATCCTCCCGGCCTGGGACGAGGCGCTCGCGCTGGAGCCGGAGTTCAAGGATGTCGCCAAACGCGCGGTCGCGGAGCTTCCCGCGGCGATGCCGCACTACCTGAAGCGCTGGGGCGCGCACCGCCGCGACGAGGCGCATCTGCGGATCGAGCTGCTGGTCAGCCAGCTCGAACGGTTCTTCACCCGCTGGGCCGTCCAGGGCACGATCGACTCCTCCGCCGACGAAGCGGCCGAGGTACTCAGCGACATCTGGTTCCCGGCGCTGCTCCCGCCGGAAGAGCGCGGCTAGGGAGTGTTTCCCAAGTGTTCTGCGTGGCTGTGCGCAGCTAGCCGTCGCCGTTTGGGTCGATGCGGTTGATCAGCTGCTCGCTCCAGGCCCGGATGGTCGCGGTCTGCTCCGGCGTGATCGGGTCGAGGACGTAACGGCGGATGTTGCCCGCGTGGTGGCGGATGGCGCTCCGCGCGGCCCGGCTGCCTTTGGTGGTCAGGCCGACCGCGGTGCGCCGGCCCGTGGCGCCGAACTCCGTCCGCGCCACGAAGCCGCGGTTTTCCATGCGGGTGAGCATGTGCGAGACGCGGCTTTTCTCCCAGTCGAGCGACTCGGTGAGCTCGCCGACGCGCATCTCGTGGCCGGGCGCCCTCGACAGGGTCACCAGCACGCTGAACTCGGCCTTCGAGATGCCGCAGTGGTCTTGCAGGCTGCGGTCGAGTTCCCGGGTGAGCAGGCGCTGCGCGCGCATCCAGGCGTCCCAGAATTCCCACTCTTCGGCGCTGAGCGTGTCGGCCATGACGGAATGCTAGCCGCGTGGAGTTGACGCATCAACTCCACGCGCCGTAGAGTTGACGCGTCAACTCCTGATGGCACGGACGGTGATCGGAGCGGGGAATGCCTGGTGGGGTAGTGGTCGTCGGGGGCGGCTACGGCGGAACGCTGGTGGCGGAGGCCCTCGATCCGGTCGCCGACGTGGTTCTGGTGGATCCGCGGGAGGCTTTCGTCAACGTCGCGGCCTCGTTGCGCGCGCTGACTCGGCCGGACTGGGCGCACAATGCGTTCTTCCCTTACGAGACCCTGTTGCGGCGCGGTCGTGTGGTGCGGGATCGGGCTGTGTCAGTGGACGCGACCGGCGTGACGCTCGGTGGGGGAGGGCGCGTGGACGCGGACTTCGTCGTCCTCGCGACCGGCTCCAGCTACGCGTACCCGGCCCGGCCCCGCCGGATGGATTCCACTGTGGATGCGGCGCTGAGCGATCTGCGTGAAACCCATGACCAGCTCGGCCTCGCCGATCGCGTGCTCATCCTCGGCGCCGGCCCCGTCGGCCTCGAACTCGCCGGAGAGATCCGCGAGGTCTGGCCGGGTAAGCGGGTGACCGTCGTCGAGAAGAACGACGAGATCCTGCGGGGCTTCCTGCCCGAAGTCGGCCAGGAGGTGCGGCGGCAGCTCAGCGAACTGGACATCGAGCTGCGGCTCGGCGCTGGCTTGACGAGTCTCCCTCCTGTCCCCGAAGGACAGTCCGGCGCGTTCGCCGTCGAGACCGAAGGCGGCGAGGAGATCGGTGCCGACATCTGGTTCCGCAGCTTCGGATCCCGGGTCAACACCGGCTGTCTCGCGGACGGGCGGCTGGTCGACCTGCCCTCGTCCGGACTGGTCCCGGTGACCGACAGCCTCAACGTCGCCGGCCACGAGAACGTGTACGCGCTCGGGGACATCGTCGACCTTGCGGACCCGAAGATGGCCACCTGGGCGCAGACGCAGGCCGGGGTCGTCGTCGAAAATCTCCGGGCGCGGCTCGAAGGCCGCAGCCCGGACGCGGTCTACACCTCCGCGACCGAACGGCGCATCCTCCTGCCGCTCGGCACGACCGGTGGGGCCGGGCAGCTCGCCGCGCCCGGCGGCACGGCCCGCGTAGTTGACCGGGAGACCGTCATCGAGCGAAAAGGGCGTGACCTGTTCACCGCCCGCTTCGCCGAGCGCTTCCATCTCGAGTCACCCGTGTTTCTGGTGGATTAATTCACTGCTGACGCTTGACGCGCAGGAATCCTGCATCAACAATCAGGCCATGCAGGATGACGTCAGAGGGGCGGACCTGGACCGGCGGATTGCCGCCGCGCTCCAGCTCAACGGCCGCGCCTCCTGGGGTGCGATAGCGCGGCACGTCGGTACGAGCGAGTCCACGGTGCTCCGCCGCGTCGGGCAGCTGACCGAGTCGGGGCAGGTGCGCGTCATCGGCGTGCTCGACGTGCTCCGCTGCGGGCTCGGCGTGCCCGTCGTCGTGCGGTTCCGGTGCGCGCCGGGCACCGCGGGCGAGGTCGCGCGCGCCATCGCGGCCCGCCCCGACACGCGCTACGCGAGCGTGCTCGCGGGCAGCGCCGACTGCGTGGCCGAGTTCGTGCTGCCGTCGTATCAGGACGTGGCGCGGCTGGACGAGCTGCCGGGCGCGAAGGGGCTGACGGAGTCCGAAAGCTTCACGGTGATGCGCACGTTCATCTCCAACCATGACTGGGATTCCGGCGAACTGGAGCGCACGGCGACGGCCGAGCTGCGCGGCGCCGACGCGCGCCCGTTCGAGGAACAGCACTGGGAAAGCCCGCCGGAGAAGCTCGACGAGCTGGACCTGGCGATCAGCGCGGCGCTCGGCGAGGACGGCCGGATGTCGTTCAAGGAGGTCTCCCGCCAGGTCGGTTCGAGCGAAACCACCGTGGCACGCCGGGTGGATTCGCTCGTGCGCCGCGGCTGCCTGCGGTTCCGTACCCTCGCCGAACTCGCGCTGTTCGGGTACGCGCTGGAGTTCATGCTGTGGCTCTCCGTCCTTCCGTCCGAATTGGACAATGCGGGCCAGCGGCTGGCGAGTCATCCCGGCACGAAGTACCTCTCCGCCACCACCGGCCGGTTCAACCTCGTCGGCCAGATCGTGCTGCGGCACTACGGCGAGCTGTACCGGCACACCACCGACGTGGTCGGTGCGCTGCCCGGGCTGCGGGACGCGGAGGTGACGCTGCAGGTGGACACCCTCAAACGCGCCTGGGTCCCGACCCCGGCGGCCCGGCAGGAACTGGAGGACGCGTGAGCGAGCAGGAACCGTGGCAGTGGGACGAGCCGACGTGGCGCGGGCACGTCGACCGCGTCCGGGCGGGCCGCCCGCTACGGCCGGCGTCGTGGCCCGGTGGCGCGAAAGTGGCCGTGGCACTCTCTTTCGACTCCGACCACGAGACGCCGGCGCTGCGCGACGGCGAGGTGCTGCCCGGCAAACTCGCGCAGGGCGAGTACGGCGCGCGGGTCGGTGTGCCGCGCATCCTGCGCCTCCTCGCCCGGTATGAGGCACCCGCGTCATTCTTCATGCCCGCCGTTTCCGCGCTGCTGCACCACGGCGAGGTCAAGTCCTATGTGGACGCCGGGCACGAAGTCGCGCTGCACGGCTGGATCCACGAGCGCAACACCCGGCTGCCCGCGGAAAACGAGCGTGAGCTTGCGCTGCGCGCGGCCGACACGCTGGAGCGCCTCGCCGGGGTCCGCCCGGTGGGGATCCGCACGCCGTCGTGGGATTTCTCCGCGCACACGCTGCGGATCACGCGGGAGCTGGGCCTGCGCTACGACTCCTCGCTGATGGCCGACGACGACTGCTACGAGCTGCTCGCCGACGGTGAGCCCACCGGCGTGGTCGAGCTGCCCGTCGAGTGGATCGGTGACGACGCCCCGTATTTCATGATGGACAGGTTCGCGTCGCTGCGGCCCTACACCCCGCCGCGCGGTGTGCTCGGTATCTGGCGCGACGAGTTCGACGCCGCGTACGTCGAGGGCGGCATTTTCCAGCTCACCATGCACCCGCACATCATCGGCCACCGTTCGCGGATCGCCGTGCTGACCGAGCTGCTCGAGCACATCGCGGGCCACGAAGGCGTCTGGTTCGCCACGCACGCCCAGATCGTCGACCACGTCCTCCAGGAGGCGCCATGACCACCGAAGCCGTCCCGGTGGCCGCCCACCGGCTCCGCCCCGACCAGCGCAAGGCCATCGTCGCCGGCGCGATCGGCAACACCGTCGAATGGGTCGACTGGGCGGTCTACGCCACGTTCGCGCCCGTGTTCGCGGGCCAGTTCTTCGCCAAGGGCAACGAAACCGCGGCGCTGCTGTCCACTTTGGCCGTGTTCGCGGTCGGGTTCGTCATGCGCCCCATCGGCGGCGCGGTGCTCGGCGCGTACAGCGACCGGCGCGGCAGGAAGAAGGGGCTCACGCTCACGATCTCGCTGATGGCCGGCGCCTCGCTGGTCATCGCGGTGTGCCCGACGTACGGGCGGATCGGCGTGCTGGCGCCGATCGTGCTGCTCCTCGCGCGGCTCGTGCAGGGGTTCTCGGCGGGCGGCGAATTCGGTTCCTCGTCGGCGTTCCTCATCGAATCCGCCGCGCGCGGCCGCCGGGCCTTCGCCGGTTCGTGGCAGCAGGTTTCGGTCGGCGCGGGCGCCCTGATCGCCTCGCTGCTCGGTACCATCCTGAACTCCACTTTGGACGACGCGGCGCTGCACGGCTGGGGCTGGCGGCTCGCGTTCGGGGTCGCCGGGCTGCTCGGCCTGGTCGGGCTGTGGCTCCGGCGTTCGGTGCACGAAACCGAGGCGTTCACGTCGATCGAGCGCGGCCCGAAGCGGAACCCGCTGGTCGCGATGTTCCGCGATCACCCCGGCGCCGCGCTGCGCGTGGCGGGCGTGACCATCGCGGGCACGCTGATCTACTACGTGTGGGTCACCTACATGCCGACCTACGCGCACCTGGCCACCGGCATCCCGCTCAGCGAAGCGTTGCTGGCCAACACCATCGCGATGGTGGTGTTCCTGGTGCTGCTGCCGTTCGGCGGGCTGCTGTCCGACCGGATCGGCCGCAAGCCGACGATGACGGCCTTCGCGGCCGGGTTCCTGATCTTCGCCTGGCCCGCGTTCCACTTCCTGGGCAACAGTTTCTGGTCGGTGCTGGTCATCGAGATCATCGGGCTGGTGTTCATCGTCGGCTACTCCGCGAACTGCGCGGTGATCATGGCCGAGCAGTTCCCGCCCGAGGTCCGCACCACCGGCATCGGGCTGCCGTACGCGCTGGCCGTGGCGATCTTCGGCGGCACGGCGCCGTACGTGACGACGTGGATGAACGCGCGGCACCTCGGGAACCTGGTGTGGGCGTACGTCGCGATCGCCGCGCTGATCGGGGTCGCCGTCTACCTCACGATGCCCGAAACGAAGGGGAAGGAGCTCTAGTGCGCCACGTGCTGGTGACCGGCGCGGCCGGGGGAATCGCGGCCGCGATCGCGGGGCGGTTCGCCGCGGCGGGGGACAGGCTGACGCTGTCGGACTACCGCGCCGGCGAACTCGCGGGCACGGCGGCGGCCTTGCGCGCCGAGTACGGCGTGGGGGTCGCCGAAATCCCGGGCGACCTCGCCGACGCGTCGTTCGCCGAAGGGCTGGTCGCTCAGGCGGGCCCGCTCGACGTGCTGGTCAACGCGGCCGGGATCTACCCGGCGACGCCGCTGCTGGAGATGACGGCGCAGGCGTGGGACAGGGTGCAGGACGTCAACGTGCGCGCGGCGATGCTCACCACTGTCGCGTTTGGACGGCAGGGGCGGCAGGGTTCGGTAGTGAACATTTCCTCGGGCGCGGCCACCAGGGCGAGGCCCGGTGCCTCGCATTACGCGACTTCCAAGGCGGCGCTGGAAATGCTGACCAAGGCGTGCGCGGTCGAGCTGGGGGAGCGGGGTGTCCGCGTGAACGCCGTCAGCCCCGGCTTCGTCACGGTGGACAGTGCCGCGAACCCGGTCACCGAGGACTACGCCGCGGCTGTTTCGGTGAATCCCTTGGGGCGCCGGGGTTTGCCCGCGGACATCGCGGAGGCCGCGTTCTGGCTCGCCGGTGAGCAGGCGGGCTGGATCACCGGCGCCGTGCTGCGCGTCGACGGCGGTTCGACGGCCGGCGCGCCTTCCCTGCCGCTGCATTGGTCCGGGCACACGGACGTGCAGAACGGAACTCCGGCCGAAAGGGCTGCTTCATGACAGGCCGTGCGTACACCGTCGTCGGCGGCGGCGCGATCGGGGGCACGCTCGCGTTCCACCTCGCCCGCGCCGGACACTCCGTGCAGATCGTCGACGCCGACGAGGCCCACGTCGCGGCGATCCGCGCCCACGGCCTGGTGGTGCGCGGACCGGACGGGGAGGCCAGCGTGGCAGTGCAGGCGACAACGCCCGATGCCGCGCCGGACAGGTTCGGGCGTGTGCTCCTGGCCGTGAAGGCGCAGGCGACGGAGGCGCTGCTTCCCTGGCTGGCGCCGAAGCTCGCGCCGGACGGGTTCGTCGTGTCGATGCAGAACGGGCTCAACGAAAAGCTCATCGCCGACAAGGTCGGCGCGGAGCGGACCGTGGGCGCGTTCGTGAACCTCTTCGCCGACGTCGTCGAGCCGGGCGTGATCCGCGACGGCGGGCAGGGCGCCCTCGTCGTCGGCGAACCGGACGGGCGGATCACCCCGCGGGTCGAGGAAGTGGTGGCGGACCTGCAGTCGTGGGGCCCGGCGAAGGCGACCGACAACGTCGAGGGCTACCTGTGGTCGAAACTCGGCTTCGGCGCGATGCTCACCACGACGGCGCTCGCCGACGCCCCGATGGCGGACCTGATCGACCGCCACCGCCCGCTGATGCACGCGATCACCGCCGAGGTGTTCGCGGTCGCGGGCGGGCGGCGGCTGGAGCCGTTCGACCAGTTCGACCCCGCCGCGTACCTGCCGGGGGCGCCGGGGCGCGAGCAGGCGACCGACCGGCTCACCGCGTGGCTGCGCACGATGCCCAAGGACCGCAGCGGGATCTGGCGCGACATCGCGGTGCGGCACCGGCCGGTCGAGGTGCACCACCACTACCGTCCCGTGCTCGCCGAGGCCGCCGGGCGGAACGTCCCGGTGCCGCTGCTGAGTGCGATGCTGGACAGGCTGCGCGCGGTGGAAACGGGCGCGGCGGCCATGTCGGAGAACCACCTCGTCGAACTGGAGAAGAACCTGTGAGCGACATCCGGGCCCTGCGCGACTGGGTCGGCATCCGGCGTGAGGAGATGCTGGCCGACCTCGGTACCTACGTGGGGATCGAAACTCCCAGTGACGACAAGGAAAGCCTCGCGGCCGGACTGTCCTGGTTGGACGGATGGCTGAACGAACGGCTCGGCGCGGCCACTTCCGTACGCCATGTCGACGGCGGCGTCCACGGCGACATCCGCGTCTACGACTACGCGGGCGAAGGCGAACCGGTGCTCGTGCTGTGCCACTACGACACCGTGTGGCCAAGGGGAACTCTCGCGGAATGGCCGTTCACTGTGGACGGTGACAAGGTGACCGGGCCGGGCGTGTTCGACATGAAGTCCGGGCTGGTGCAGGCCGTGTGGGCGTTGCGTGCGCTGGAGGACCTGGGCCTGCCGAGGCCCGCGTTGCGGTTGGTGCTGAACGGGGACGAGGAGATCGGCAGCCTCGCGTCCCGGCCGGTGATCGAGGAAGCGGCGGCCGGCACGCGCGCGACGCTGGTGTTCGAGGCGAGCGCGGACGGGGCGGTGAAGACGGCGCGCAAGGGCGTCGGCCTGTTCCGGATCGAGGCGACCGGCGTCGAATCGCACGCCGGGCTGGACTACGCGAAGGGCGCGAGCGCGGTCGACGAGCTGGCGCGCACGGTGCTGGCGCTGCACGGGCTCACCGATGTGGACGCGGGGACGACGGTCAACGTCGGCGTGGTCGCGGGCGGCACGCGCCAGAACGTGATCGCCGGCTCGGCCTGGGGCGAGGTCGACGTGCGGGTGCGCACAGCGGAAGAAGCGGCCCGCATCGACGCGGCGATCGCGGACATCAGGGCTCGTGACCCGCGCGCGAAGGTCACCGTCGAGGGCGGGTGGAACCGGCCGGTGATGGAGCGTTCGCCCGCGATCGGTGAGCTTTACGAGCGCGCCCGTGGCCTCGCCGAGCGGCTCGGCGTCACGCTGGAGGAATGCTCCGTCGGCGGAGCCAGCGACGGGAACTTCGTGGCAGCGCTGGGTTTCCCGGTACTCGACGGCTTCGGCGCTGTCGGCGACGGTGCCCACGCGCGGCACGAGCACATCAGCATCGCCGGAATGCTGGAGCGGACGGCCCTCGCGGCGGCGGTGTTCCACTCGTTCTGCTGACGAGGGCGGGTGTTTCCGCCGGCCGGACGCGGGGTGTCATCATGGGCACACGCGCCGGTGCTGGGGGAAGGAGTCGCCGATGGCCGACGGGCCGGGGGAGATCAGTCCGGAGCTGGCCGGGACGCCAGGATACGTGCGGACGGCGCCCGAGCTGGCGGCCCGGATCGCCGCGGGCGAGACCATCGAAGACGTCCTTGTCGAGGGCGTCCTGGACCTGCGCACGATCCAGCCCGCCGTGGCGGTGAGGTTCGAGCGGTGCCGGTTCGAGCTTCCGCCGGATGTGCGGGGCGCGCGGCTGCCCGGGCTCGAGTTCCACAGGTGCTACCTGCCCGGCTTGCGGGCGAGCAACCTGCGCGTTCGTGGCGATCTCCGCTTGAGCCGGTGCGAAGTGGAGGAGGTGGATCTCCGCGACGCGGCGGTGGAGGGCTCGGTCTGGCTCGATGCCACCCGGGTCGAGCGCGGTGTGGTCCGGGCGGACCGGATCCGGATCGGCGGTGCGTTGTTCGCACGGCGGCTGCGGCTCAACCATGAACTCCGGCTACGCGGCGCGCGGATCGAGGGAGACGCGGACTTTTCCGGCGCACAGCTGGTGAATCCGGGTGGATTCGCGCTGGAAGGCACGGCGTTACGGGTCGGGGGCAGTCTGCTGGGCGGGACGTCCGGCTCGGGTCCTGGCCGCGAACGGTTCACCACACGCGGGATACTCGCGCTGTCCGGCGCGAAGGTGGGCGGTGACGTGCTCCTCCACTCCGCTGTGCTGGCGAGCCCGCAGCGGGCAGCGATCGCGGACGGCCCCTGGAATCCCGCCAGCCCGGATGTGGACCCTTGGCCCGCGCTGACGGCGGACCGGATCCAGGTCGACGGTGACTTCGAGGTGTCGGACGGGTCGGAGGTCACCGGCACCGTGCGCCTGGCGGACGCCCGCGTCGGTGGCTCGGTCCGGTTCGCGGGCGCCCTCGTGGAGTTCCCGCGGGGCAGCGTCGAGCCGTCCCACGACTGTGCGATCCGGTTGGACGGCGCGGAGATCGGCCGCCTCGACGCGACGTCGCTGCGGGTCCCGTCCGGCGAACTGCGGATGACGGCCGTGGTGGCGCGGGGCGATGTCGAGCTGTCCCGGGTGGCTTTGACCCACCCGGGCCGGGACGCGGTTTCGGCGCGGCGGGCGTCGATCGGCGGGAACCTGGTCCTGCGGGACGCGACCGTGCAGGGCAGCCTGCGGTTTCCCGCGACGACCGTCGCCGGTTCCGTGGATCTGCGCGGCACCGCCGTGTCCGACCCGGAATTCCGTGGCAGGACAAGCTTTTCCGTGGACCTCAGCGGCGCGCGCGTGGGCGGTGACGTCCGGTGCGCCGCCGATGCCTACCACCCGTTCCGCGCCGACGGCGGGGTCGACGTGTCGCAAGCCTCGGTCGCGGGACGCGTCGAGTTCGACGGGGCCGAGCTCGGTTCCCTGTCCCGGCACGAGGTCGTGCTCGACGCGCGCGGCGTGCGCGCGGACGAGATGCGGCTCGTGTTCGGGGCCACGGCGGAAGGGCGGACCCTGCTCCGGGGCGCTCAATGCCGCGCGTTCGTCGACAGCCCGGTGCTGTGGGCCAACCCCCGGGGCGTCGCGCTGGAGGACTTCCGGTACGAGACCCTGCCGGACGAAGACCTGCACGACCGGAGCCGGATCCGGGAGCGGATCCACCGCCTGGGCACGAATCCGACCGGCTACTGGCCCGAATCCTACGACCAGCTGGCCGGGGTGCTGTCCCGCGAGGGCCTCGAACGGGAAGCCGGTCTGGTGCTGTTCGCGAAGCAGTCCCGGCGTTACCGCGAGCTGTCGCTCAATTCGTGGGTGAGCTTCGGTGTGCGGCTGTGGAGTTGGGCGCAGCGCGCGATGACCGGCTACGGCTACCGGCCCGGCCGTGCGTTCGGCTGGGCCGTGGTGCTCGTGGCGCTGTTCCTCGCGGCCGCGTTCGTGCCGCCCGCGGCGGTGCGGTTTACCTTGCTGGGCCTGGGTTCCGTGCTCGGGCTGGCGTTCGTGTCGTCCGTGCTGACGGCCACCGGCCGCCGTTTCGCCGGGAGTCTCGCGCCGCGGCCGGTCGCGCATGCCGACCGTCCACTCCTCGAACGGCCGCCGGTCCGCGAAGAGGAAGAGCCGGACGAGATCCTCGAAGGCGCCGCGGATGTCGATGCCTACCTCGACACCGAGGACTTCGTGGCCGCGCGCGGCGTACTGTCCGCTTTGGACGATCTCGCCGCGCTACTCGGTTACGAGCGCCCGGAATGGGAAGAGCTGGAGCGCGGTTCGTGGTGGCGGCGTGCGAAGGCGGGCGTCCGGAAGGCGGTCACTTCGGAGGAGCTGACCACCCGGCTGGTCAAGGTCGAGCGGGCGCTGGAGGTGGCGACCCTCGACCGCCAGCAGGCCGAAGTGGACGTCCGCTCGGCCGAGGCCGTGGGCAGGCTGCTGGCCTCGCTTCAGGAAGTTCCGCAGGCCTGCGTCCGCGCCGGGTCGATCATGCTCGTGAAGTACCCCGGCGAACACGGGCCGGTGGTGCTGTCGCGGACGCTGTCGCAGCTGGAAATCGCGGCCTTCGAACGCTTCCCGGAGATCCAGAGCAAACCGCGGCAGGCGCTCGAGGCGCTGGCTACCGCTGTGGTTTCGCTGCAGGAGGATGAGCCCTTGTCTTGAGGGGGGCTGGGTTGCGTTGGGTGCGTGGTTGCGTTGGGGCAGCAACGGACGCGCGTGGCCGCGCTGTGTGGACCCCTCCACCGCCCCGATCTGTGAGTGTTCGCGATCTTGCCGCCGCGTCAAGGCGGGAAAGATGCCTTGACCCAGCGCCAAGATCGCAAGAGCAGGCTGGGGATCGGGGCGGTGGAGGGGTGTGGTCGGTGGGTGTTCCCGGCTTTCGTTGCCGGGTGGCGGTTGGTGCGGGGGCGTCGCGTTGCCGGGTGGCGGTTGGTGCCTGGTGTGGCTCGCGTCCCGTTGCCGGGTCACCTGTAGCGGGCGCGGAGTTCGGTTTTCTGGATTTTGCCCGATCCGGTCCGGGGGAGTTCCTCGACGAACTCCACTGACTTCGGCACCTTGTAGCCCGCCAGGCGCTGCCGCAGGTGGGCCAGCAAGTCGTCCGCCGCGACGTCCTTCGCCATCACGATCGCTTTCCCGACTTCGCCCCACTTGGGGTCCGGGACGCCGATCACGGCGCACGATTCGACGCCCGGGTAGGCGTGGATCTCGTTCTCCACCTCGGCCGGGTAGATGTTCTCGCCGCCGGAGATGATCACATCCTTGAGCCGGTCCACGACGTACACATACCCGTCCTCGTCGACGGTCGCGACATCGCCGGAGTGGAACCACCCGTCCCGCAGGACTTCCGCCGTCGCCTCCGGACGTCCCCAGTAGCCGCGCAGCACGTTGGGGCCGCTGACCACGATCTCCCCGCGCTCGCCCGGCGGCACGGGCGAGCCCGACTCGGACACGACGCGGACGTCGGTGAAGAACGACGGCACCCCGGCCGAGCCGATCTTCGACGTGACGTGCGCGGGATCGAGCACGAGCGCGCCCGGCGAAGTCTCGGTCATCCCGTAACCCTGCACGAAACTCAGGCCTCGCTCCAGATACCGGCGGATGGTGGTCGTCGGCACGGGCGCGCCGCCGCAGAGGAGCGTGCGGACGCTCGACAGGTCCGCCGTATCCCAACCCGGCTGCGCCGCCAGCGCGTCGTACATCGTGGGTACGCCGAACATGAGCGTGACCCGTTCCCGTTCGATGTCCGCCAGCACGGCAGCCGGGTCGAACGACGAATGCAGCAGCACCCGGCCGCCCTTGAGCAGCGTCGGCAGGCAGATCATCCCCAGCGCCGCGGTGTGGAACAGGGGAGCGGCCACGAGCGCGCGCTCGGCGCCCGACAAATCCGTCTCCACGATCACGTTCACGCTGTTCCACGTCAGGTTGCCGTGGGTGAGCATGGCGCCCTTGGGTTTCCCCGTACTGCCCGAGGTGTACATGATCAGGCAGACGTCGTCGAGGGACACCGGAAGATCGGGCGCTTCGCCTTGGCCCGCAAGGAGTTCCTCGTACTCCGGGCCGACCTCCACACTCCGGACACTCTCGTGCGCGGCGTGCGCGGAGGTGTGGATCAACAACGCCGCCCCGGAATCCCGCAGCACATAGTCCACTTCGGACGGTGCGAGCCGCGAGTTCACCGGCACGAACACCGCCCCGAGCAGCCCGCAGGCGAACAGCACCTCCAGGTACACCGGATGGTTGGGGCCCAGATACGCGACCCTGTCCCCGGTGCGCACGCCCGACGCGCCGAGGCCGTGCGCGAGCCGGGTGACGCGGCGGTGCAGTTCGGCGTAGGTGAGGGTGCGGTCGCCGTGCTGGACGGCGACCGCATCCGGGGTCATCCTGGCGCGCCGCGCGGGCCACGACCCGAGGCCCTGGTTACGCATGGGGGTCGAAAGCGCTGAGCCCGGGCCGGTACGACTTGTCGTCGAGGAACTGCGAAAGCCCCTTCGCGCGCGAGCCGGCCTGGTCGGCGAACTGCGACTGGTCGAGCTTGGCGTACAAGTAGTCCTCAGCCTGCTCCCACGGCATTTCCCGCGCGATCTTGTAACCCGCTTTCGCCGCGTGCAGCACGACCTGGTTCATCGACGCCAGCTTCAGCGCCACCTCACGCGTGCGCTCCCGCAGCCGCGCCGCGGGCACCGCTTCGTTCACCAGCCGCATCCGCGCGGCCTCCCGGCCGTCGAACGGTTCGCCGGTCATGATGTGGAAGAGCGCGTCGCGCTGCGGCACCGTCGCGGCCAGTGCCCGGCTGACCACGCCGCCCGGCGGGATGCCCCAGTTCACCTCGGAGAGCCCGAACCGAGCCTCCTCGTCGGCGAAGGCCAGGTCGCACGCCACGAGCGGGGTGAACGCGCCGCCGAAGCACCAGCCGTTGACCATCGCGACGGTCGGCTTGCTCCAGTTCGCCAGCCGCTTCCACTGCCATTCCGCGCTCGCCCGTCGCACCTTGATCTGCAGCGCCGTGCTGCCGACGGCGTCCACCTCGCGGAAGTACTCCTTGAGGTCCATGCCCGCGGAGAACGACTCCCCGGCCCCGGTCAGCACCAGCACCCGGCACCGCTCGTCGCCCTCGAGGTGGTCGAGCACGCGGACCATCTCGTCGTTGAGCCGCGGGTTCATCGCGTTGCGCTTGTCCGGCCGGTTCAGCGTGACCCAGGCGATGCCCTCGTCGAAGGAGACCAGGACGGTTTCGCCCCACGGTTCAGCACTCATCATCCACACCTTGTCTATCAGGAATCCTGAGATAGGAGTAGCAGCGCTCCCAGGGCCGAGTCAAGGGCGGGCCGGAGGATTGAAACGTGCGACACATCGTGCAACGATCGGCTCGAAATCAGTTGTCAATCCCTTCGCTGGTTCCCCGTTCCCTGTGCCGTTCACCGGCCACGCGTAGGAAGAAAACCGCTATGGGTTCCCCACTTCGTCAAGGGCGTCGAAGCACCATCGCCGTGGTACTCGGGGCCGCGCTCGCCGTCGCCGGCTGCACGGTGGACGACGGCGCGACCACCACGGCCGCCGCGCCCAGTCTCACCACCGTGCAGTCCCTGCACGACCAGCTGCCGCAGGCGGTCAAGGACGCCGGGCTGATCCGGTTCGCCGGCGACTCCCATCCGCCGTACCGCACCGTGGGCGCGGACGGCACCACGGTCACCGGGATCGACCACGACTTCCAGCAGGCGCTCGGCCAGATCCTGGGCGTGCGCACGGAAACCACCATCGTCAGCAACCTCTCCGCGGCGCTGCAGGGCATGTTGTCCGGGCGTTACGACGCGTTCAACGGCCCGGTGAAGGCCACCGCCGAACGCCAGCAGCAGTTCGACACCATCACCTGGATGACCACGCGGACCTCCTACGTGGTCCCGTCGGATTCCACGGCGG
The DNA here is from genome assembly GCF_007713735.2 of Amycolatopsis acidicola. Classification (GTDB taxonomy): domain Bacteria; phylum Actinomycetota; class Actinomycetes; order Mycobacteriales; family Pseudonocardiaceae; genus Amycolatopsis_E; species Amycolatopsis_E acidicola. The sequence continues at coordinate 22,334 of NZ_VMNW02000047.1, forward strand.
GGATCGGCAAACCCGAGGACCTGTGCGGCAAACGCGTCGCGGTCGTCACCGCGAGCGTCGTCGAAGAGCAGCTGAAGAAGCTCTCTGCGTTCTGCGAGAAGACCGGGCGCCCGGCGGCGCAGTCGATCGGCCTCGACGACACGAACGCCACCCTGCTGGCCACGAAGTCCGGCCGCGCCGACGCCGCGGGCATGACGCAGGCCGCCGCGATCGACGTCACCAACCAGCAGAAGGGCGTGTACCGGTACGTGACGCAGACCGAGGAACAGGGCGCCACCAAGGACAATCTGGCGCTGTACGTGCCGAAGCCGGGCAACCTCGGGCCGGTGCTGGAGAAGGCCTACGAGGAGTTGTTCCGCGACGGCACGTACGCCCGGATCATGAAGCAGTGGGGCCTGGACGACGTCACGGTCCCGCAGCCGCTCTACAACGTCGCGTCGGCGGGGTGAGCGCGGTGTCCACAATGGAGGAAGTCGCAGCCGTGGCAGGGCCGCGGGACGACGTCGCCTCGGCGCGTTCGCGATTCCGGCCGTGGCGCTGGGTGTTCTCGGTGGTACTGCTGGTGTTGCTGGCGCAGCTGGCCGTGTTCCTGGTCGGCAACCACCGCTTCCAGTGGGACGTGGTGGGCAAGTACCTGTTCGAGAAGTCCGTGATGTCCGGGCTGCTCACCACGGTGGTGCTGGCCGTCGCGGCAATGGTCCTCGGCTCGGTCGTCGGCGGGCTCGTCGCGGCCGCGCAGCTGAGCGGGTTCGGGCCGGCGCGCTGGGTGGCCACCGCGTGGGTCGGGCTGTTCCGCGGCATCCCGCCGCTGGTGCAGCTGATCTTCTGGTTCAACCTGGCCTACCTGCTGCCGAAGCTGTCGCTCGGCATCCCGTTCGGGCCGGTGTTCGGCAGCTGGGACGCGAACACGGTGATCACCCCGCTGACCGCCGCGGTGATCGGGCTGTCCCTGGTCGAATCGGCCTACCTGGCCGAGATCTTCCGCGCCGGGATGGGCGCGGTCGACCCCGGCCAGCGGGACGCCGCGCGGGCGATGGGCTACCCGCCGGGGCAGACGCTGTTCCGGATCGTGCTGCCGCAGGCGATGCGCGTGATCATCCCGCCGGCGGGCAGCCAGTTCGTCAACGTGCTCAAGGGAACCGCGCTGGTGTCGGTGATCGCGATGTCCGACCTGCTGCACGCGGTGCAGGTGATCTACAACCGCAACTACGAGATCGTGCCGATGCTCCTGGTCGCCTGCTTCTGGTATCTCGTCGTGGTCACCGCGGCCACGGCGGGGCAGCGCAGGCTGGAGCGGCGGTTCTCGCGCGGGCACGTCGCGCAGAGGAGGAGCCGGTGAACGCCCCGGTGCTGAGCATCCGCGAGGTGCGCAAGGAGTTCGGGCAGGTGCGGGCGCTCGACGGTGTGAGCCTCGACGTCCACGAGGGCGAGACCGTGGTGGTGATCGGGCCGTCCGGATCGGGCAAGTCGACGCTGGTGCGGTGCGCCCACCAGCTGGAGCCCATCGACGGCGGAGCGCTGTATCTGGACGGGGAACTGCTGGGGTACCGGCGTTCCGGGCGTGGGCTGCGGTCGCTGAGCGAGCGGAAGATCGCGCTGCAGCGGCGTCGGATGAGCATGGTGTTCCAGCAGTTCAACCTGTTCCCGCAGTTCACCGTGCTGCGCAACGTGACCGACGCGGCGATCCGCGTGCATCGGCGTGACAGGTCCACAGTGGAGCGTGAAGCCACGGAGCTGTTGGAGCGGATCGGCCTGGCCGACCGGGCGGGACACTACCCCCGGCAGCTTTCCGGTGGGCAGCAGCAGCGCGTCGCGATCGCCCGCGCGGTGCTGGCCCGGCCTCGGATCATGCTGTTCGACGAGCCGACCAGCGCGCTCGACCCGGAGCTGGTCGACGAGGTGCTGGCCGTGCTGCGGGATCTGGCCGCCACGGGCACCACGATGGTCGTCGTCACGCACGAGATGGCGTTCGCCCGCGACGTGGCGGACCGGTGCGTCTTCATGGAGTCCGGGCGGATCGTCGAAGAAGGCAGCCCGGCCGAGCTGTTCGGCAACCCGCGCAGCGAGCGGTTGCGCGGGTTCCTGTCGAGGCACCGGGCGGAACAGGAGAGCGTCTCGTGATCACCATCGGCGCCGTCGGCGACCTCATCCTCGACGAACCGGACCCGGCGTCCTTCCTCGCGCCCGCGGCGCCGCTGCTGCGCGGGATGGACCTCGCGATCGGGCACATCGAGGTCCCGCATTCGCACACCACCACCTCCCAGAGCACCGACGTGCCCGCGCCCCCGGCGGACCCGGCCGCGCTCAAGGCCGTCGCGGACGCCGGGTTCGGTGTGGTCACCTTGGCGGGCAACCACATCTGCGACGCCGGGGACGAGGGAATCGCCGACACCATCGCGCATTCTCGCGCCGCCGGGCTGGTCACGGCCGGGGCGGGAGCGAACCTCGCCGAGGCCCGGCGGCCCGCGATCGTGGAACGTGGCGGGCTGCGGATCGGCGTGCTGTCGTACAACTGCGTCGGCCCCCGGGAATCCTGGGCCACGTCGAGGAAACCGGGCTGCGCGTACGTGCACGTGCTCACGCACTACGAGCTGGACCACGCGAGCCCCGGCGGCCCGCCCAAGGTCTACACGTTCGCGGACCCGGACAGCCTCGACGCGATGGCCGAAGACGTGCGGAAGCTGCGCGAGGATTGCGACATCGTGCTCGTGTCACTCCACAAGGGAGTCGGGCACACGCCGAAGGTGGTCGCGATGTACGAAAGCCCGGTCGCGCGGGCGGCCGTCGACGCGGGCGCGCACGCCGTGTTCTCCCACCATCCGCACATCATGCGCGGCATCGAGGTCCACAAAGGACGCCCGATCTTCCACGGACTCGGCAACTTCGTGACCGTCACCCACGCGCTCACCCCGGGCGAGGGCACCGGGGCCGAGGAGCTGAAGGCATGGGCGGAGCGGCGCACGAAGCTCTACGGGTTCACGCCGATCCCGCACATGCCGTTCTTCCCGTTCCACCCCGAGAGCCGCAACACCGCCGTCGCCTTCTGCCGCTTCGACGAAAACGGCCTGCGCGTAGCCGGGTTCGTGCCGTGCTGGATCGACGGCGAAGGCCGTCCCGCGCCGGTCGGCGGCAGCCCGGAAGGCGCGGAAGTCAGCGGCTACATCGAGGAGATCACGCGGGCGGCCCGGCTGAACGCGCGGTTCGAAAACCGGGGCGCCGAAACGCTCATCGACCTGACCGAGGGGGCTTCATGACCGACCAGCCACTGGCCGGCCGTACCGTCATCGACCTGACCACGGCGCTCGCCGGGCCGTACGCGACCCTGCTGCTCGCCGGGCTCGGGGCCACCGTCATCAAGGTGGAAAACCCCGCCACCGGCGGGGATTCCTCCCGCAACAACGCGCCGTACCTCGGCCGCGACGGGCTGAACCTCGCGCGCAGGCACGAGGACGACCTGTCGGTGTCGATGCTGCTGCGCGGCCGGAACAAACTCAGCGTCACCCTCGATCTCAAGAACCCCCGCTCCCGCAAGGTGTTCACGGATCTGGTGCGCGACGCCGACGTGCTGGTGGAGAACTACAGCCCGGGCGTCACCCGCCGGCTGGGCATTTCCTACGACGAGGTGCGGGAGATCAACCCGCGCCTGGTGTACACGTCGATCAGCGGGTTCGGCGCGCAGGGCGGGCCGGGCTCGGGCAAGGCGATGGACTCGATCATCCAGGCGCTGAGCGGGGTGATGATGACCGCGGGCGAGCCGGACGAGGGACCGGTGCGGTTCGGGCTGCCGATCGGCGACCTGCTGGCGCCGCTGTTCGCCGTGGTGGGCACGGTTTCCGCGCTGTTGCAGGCCGAGCACACCGGCGAGGGCCAGCACGTGGACGTGTCGATGCTCGGCGCGCTGACTTCGCTGGTGGCGTGCGAGCCGTTCGACGCCTTCGACGCGGTGGGGTTGCCGCAGCGGACGGGCTCGATGGTCCCGCGGCTCGCGCCGTTCGGGATCCTGCCCGCCGCCGACGGTTTCGTCGCGTTGTGCGCCCCGACGGATACCTTCGCCCACGGCGTGCTGCGGGCCATCGGCCGCCCGGATCTGGCGGACGACGACCGGTACCGCACCCGTGACCAGCGCGTTCGCTCGGCGGACGAACTGCACGGCTTGATCCGCGAGTGGTGCCGGGAGCGCCCGCTGGCGGAGATCCTGGCCGCGTTCACGGCGGAAGGCGTGCCCGCGGCGGAGGTCCGCGAGCCGCGCGAGGCGGTGCGCGATCCCCTGGTCCGGGAGCGCGAGGAGGTGGTGCCGCTGCGCCACCCGGCCCACGGGGCGGTGGCCGACCTGGCGGGCACCGGGGTGCCGATCCGGTTCTCCGCCGCCCGCGTATCGCTCGACCGGCCCGCGCCCGCGCTCGGTGAGCACAACGAACACGTGTACCGCGAACTGCTGGGCTACAGCGAACAAGACCTCGCGGAGCTGGTGGCGGAGTCGGTGATCTGATGACGGCGCTGTCGGAGCTGCTCGCGGTGGCCGCGGACAGGGTGGGTGCCGCGCATTCGGCCGGGCGGCCGGTGGTGGGCTGCGTCGGGGCGGACGTGCCGGTGGAGCTGATCACGGCCGCGGGCCTGCTTCCCTTGCGGCTGTTCGGAAATCCGGCCGAGGTCGATGAGCCGTACCTGGGGCGCGGCGTCGATCCCGTCGCCCGGTCTGTCCTCAATGGACTCCTGTCCGGGCGGTACGGCGAACTGGAAGCGATCGTCGTCTCGCGGGATTGTGAGGCTTCGCTGCGGTTGTTCTACGCGCTGCGCGAGCTGAAACGGGTGGAGCTGGAGCTGCCACCCGTGTACCTCGTGGACGTGCTGCATCTGCCGCACCACACCACGACGCGTTACGTGCACGCGAAAGTCGCGAAGTTCCGGGCTTGGCTGGGGCAATGGCGCACGATCGACGACGACACTCTCGCCGAAGCGATCACCGCTCACGACCGGCTGCGGCGGGCGCTCGGCGAGGCGTCCTTCTCGTGCGGCAGCGAACGGCTCGGCGTGGTCGCCGCGACCACCGCCCTTCCGGTCGAGCACGCGACCAAGCTGGTGGAGGGATTGGCACCAGGCGAAGCGCGCGAGGGTGTGCGGGCGTTCTTGACGGGGAGTTCGCACGACCATCCGGGCGTCTACGAACGCTTGGAGGACAACGGTTTCCTCGTGGTGGGGGAGGACCACGACTGGGGCCCGCGGTTCGCGCGGACGTGCGCGGCGCCGACCGAACTGGCCCTCGCCGAGCGCTACCAGTACAACGGCCCGACCGCGCCGCGTTCCTCCGTGCGGCAGCGCGCCGCGTACACCGCCGCGGCCGCCCGGGAATGCGGCGCGGAGGTGCTCATCTCCTACGCGCGGGAGCATGACGACGCGCCGCCGTGGGATTTCCCCGAACAGCGCGCGGCCACGGACCTGCCTGCCGTGCTGGCCGAGCGCCAGCCGTACGGCGGGTTGACCGGGCAAGCGCTTACCGAGATCGTGACGGGAGCGTACGCATGACCGATCGGCTGGCTTCCGCCACGGCCGCCACCCGGTACCAGCGCGAATGGTTCGCGCGGATGCGGGAAGAGGTCGCGGCCGGGGCCCCGCTGGCGCTGGTCAACGCCGACGCGCCGCAGGAGATCTTCCGCGCGATGGGCATCCCGTACGTGGTGAACCAGTGGTGGGCTTCGATCGTCGCGGCGAAACGGCAGACCCAGCGCTACCTCGGGTTGCTGCGCGAGCGCGGATATCCGGACTACAGCGAGCAATACAGCGCCACTTCGCTCGCGTCGGCGTTCGAGGACGACCCCACGCAGGCGCCTTGGGGCGGCCTGCCCAAGCCGGCCATCGTGCTCGGGGAAACCACGGGCGACGCCTCGCGCAAGATCTTCGACGTGTGGGACGCCCAGCCCGGCGTCACCTACTACCCGCTGGAGAGCGCGGCCGAGAACGAGGTGCCGGAACGCTGGTGGGAGCTGATGCCGCACCGGTGGGAGGAGGCGATCGGCGGCGACCGGCTCGACCTGATGACCGGCGAGCTGACCGGGCTCATCCGCTACCTCGAAACCACCACGGGCCGGGTGTTCTCCGAAACCCGGTTCCGGGAGGTGCTGGCGCTGGTCAACGAACAGCAGGAGTGGAACCGGCGTACCCGCGACCTGATCGCCGCCGCGCGGCCCTGCCCGATCGCGGTGACCGATGGCATCCCGGGCGTCATGGTGCCGCAATGGCATCGCGGCACCGAATGGGCGCGCGACGCGGCCCGGGCGTTCCACGACGAAGTGGCCGAGCGTGTTGCCGGCGGGGTGGCGGTGTGCGAGGACGAACAGCTGCGGCTGATGTGGGTCGGCCGCGGGTTGTGGTTCGATCTCGAGTTCTACCAACGCTTCCAGCGTTCGCACGGCGCGGTGTTCGTGTGGTCGATGTACCTCGCGATCGCGGCCGACGGGTACCTGCGCTACGGCGGCGACCCGCTGCGCGCACTCGCCGCCCGGTTCGCCGCGTTCTCCGACCAGCTCTACACGCCGCCGTGGTCGGCAGAGTGGTACGTCAAAGAGGCGCGGCACCACGGCGTGGACGGCGTCGTGCACCTCGTCTCGGACGACGCGCGCGGCGGGTACTTCACCACCCGTGCGTTGCGGGCGGCCGGGATCCCGGTGCTGGAACTGCACGCGGACAACGTGGACGCGCGCTCCGGAGACGGGCTGACCGAGGCGATGACGGACTGGCTCGACGGGCTGCGAAACCCGACGCAAGGCGCGCCGGGCGGCCGGCGGAGAGTCGGCTAGCATGGGCAGGATGGGCGTGCCTGACGTGTCGATGCCGCGGTTGCGCAAGGGGCCCGAGCCCCAGCGGCTGCTGACCGGCCTGCTCGGCGACTACTGGTTCTGGCGTGACGAGCACATCCCGTCGAAGGTGCTGGTGCGGCTGCTCGCCGAGTTCGGCATCACCGAGGAGAGCGCGCGGGCGGCCCTCCGGCGGCTCGCGGCGCGCAAGCTCGTCACGGCGAGCCGCGAAGGGCGCACCACGGCGTACGGCATCCCGCAGCGCACCGCGGAAGTGATCGTCGACCGCAGCTACCGGATGCTGGCCTTCGGTGAATCGGCGCCGGACTGGGACGGCCGGTGGACGGTGGTGGCCTTCTCGGTGCCGGAGGGCGCGCGCGGCGCGCGGTCGTCCTTGCGCACCAGGCTGCGCGTGCTGCGGTTCGGCCCGTTGTACGACGGCGTCTGGGTTTCCCCGCACGACCAGGTCAAGCCGGTGCTGGACGTGCTGGAGGAGCTGGGCGTGCGCGGCAGCGTGCTGCGCGCGGAGGAGGCGCCGGGCGGGCCCGAGGACGGGCTGCTGCTGCGCGCGTTCGACATCGAGGCGCTGGCGGGGGAATACCGCTCGTTCCTCCAGCGCCATCGCAAGCTCGCCGACCGGGCGGCGCGCGGCCGCGTCGGGCCCGCCGAGGCGCTGGTGGTGCGTGCGACCATCGGCGCGGAGTGGCGGCGTTTTCCCGATCTGGACCCGGATCTTCCCGCCGCGCTGCTCCCGCCCGGCTGGCCCCGGCCGGAAGCGCGGGAGCTGTTCCTGCGGATCTACGACACGCTGGGGCCGTTGGGGGAGCACCACTTCCGCACGATCCTCCGGGAGGGGGCGCCGGAGCTGGCGGACCTCGCCGCGCATCACACGTTCGCGACGATCGAGCGTCTCTACCGCGAAGGACGGCACGCCCACGGCGACACGGACTTCGAGCGCGCGGCCCGCGAGCGCCAGGCCGCCGAGCTGGGGGAGCGGAAGTAGCGTGTGGACGGTCGGGTTTCGCTTCCGGCCGTCGTTTTGGTATGCCTGATCCCGTGACAGTTCCCCGAACGACGTCCGCCCGCGAGCGCGGCTCCGAGGTGCAGTCGGTGGCGCGTGCCGCCGCGCTGCTCGACGCGGTGGTCAGCAGCGGTTCCGGGCTCACCCTCACCGAGCTGGCGAAGCGCACCGAGCTCACGGTGAGTACGGCGCACCGGCTGATCCGGACCCTGTGCTCGGGGAACCTGCTGTGCCGCGACGCCACCGGGGACAGGTTCGTGCCCGGCCCGCTGCTGCTGCGGCTGGGGCGCCAGTCGCTGGCCTCGGCCGGGCTGCCGGAGGTGGGCGACGTGCTCGCGGACCTGGCCGAGCGCACGGGCGAGACGGCCAGCGCGGGCCTTCGCCGGGGCGCGAATGTGTTGGTGCTGCTGGCAGTCCAGTCCTCCAGCGCGCTGCGGTTCACCGGCGCGGCCGGTGCGCAGGTGCCGTTGCTGTCGTCCGGGCTGGGCCTGGCGATGCTCGCGCTGGCCGACGAACCGGTGGCCGAGGTGGTCGCGCAGGCCGGGGTCGAGGGCGAGCGCGCCGACGAGCTGAGCTCCGAGCTGCTGACCATCCAGTTCCGCGGATTCTGCGTGTTCGACGACCCGGCGCAGCCCGGGTTGCGCACCATCGCCGCGCCCGTGCTGGGCGACGAGACCCGGCCGCGGATCGCGGTCGAGATCACCGGCCCGGTCTCGCGGATGGGCGACGACCGGGTGGACGAACTCGGCGAAGCCGTGCGGTCCGCGGCGATCCTGTTGCAGGACCTGCCCGTCTCGATCGCCTTCGGCGCGCTGTAGAGGCCCTGTTTTTGGCGGCTGCCTCGACTGGAGTGGCGCCGCTTCGAATCCCCGGCCCCGCCGCGCTCGACCGGAGTGGCCCGTGCGGGTGGCGCCGCTTCGAATCCCCGGCCCCGCCGCGCTCGACCGGAGCGCTCCGCGCGGCACCGCCGCACCTCGACAACACACCCCGCCACCCCGCTTCCCGCGGCCACGGTTTTCGCGAACCGTGGCCGTTTTCGTGGGCCGTGTCAACCGCTACCGCGATGTGGGAATGAATGCCGTATTACGCAAAGACCCTGTTGACGGGGGTGGGGATCCTGCTTACGGTGGCCTTGCCCGCCCCGGAAATGCGTGCGGGAATCCCTTGAGCGAAGGAGAGATCCGTGGCCGGTGCCGTGCGCCCGAACGAGGTCGTGATCGCCCCCAACCTGCCGCTGTTCGACCTGCCCGAGATCGTCGCGATCGACCGGGGGCTGTTCGAGCGGGCCGGGCTTTCGGTGCGCTTCGCCGAGGGAGACAGCGCGCGGGCCCGCGTCGGCACCGAACGTGATCCGCTGGCCCGGCTCAAGGAATCGCTCTATGAGTCCGAGTCCGCCGACGTCTACAACCTGTGCGAATGGGGCGGAATCGACCGCCTGGAACGAAACCGGCGCGGCGGCCGGATCGCCTACCTGCGCCCGGCCGTGGTCGCGCAGGCGCTGGTCACCTTCGACCCGGAGCTGAACGAACCCCATGACCTGGCCGGGATCCCGGTCGGCGTCAACGAGTTCACCGGCTCGCACTACACCGCGCTGCACCTGCTGGAGGGCACGCTGCCCCGGCCGGAGATCGAACTCGAGCACATCGGCTCCCCGGCCGTGCGCATCGCCCGCGCCCGCTCCGGCGAGGCCCGCGCGGTGATGCTGATGGAGCCGTGGATCAGCCTGGCCCGCAAGCAGGGCGCGCACATCATCGGCAGCTACTTCTACCGCGGCTCCGAGGTGATCGCGCCGAACCTCGACGACGAGCGCCGCGCGATGTTCATCCGCGTGGTCAACGAAGCCGTCGAATTGATCAACGCGGACCCCGCCGCTTTCCGCTCCCACATCGTCGCCGACACCGAAGGCGCGCTCGCCGAGGACGAGCTGAGCCCGGACTACTACCGCTACACGGCGGTGAGTCCGTTCAGCGAGAAGCGCTTCGCGGAGAGCTACTCGTGGATGAAGTCCTGGCGGCTCACCGACGGCCGCAACAGTTACGAAAACCTGCTCGCCACGCGCTGAGCGGTTCCCCGAGGAAAGGAGGAGGACGGTGTCGCTGGAGGAAACGGTGCTCGGCCGCCGCGCGGTGCTGCTCGGCGGCGTGGCCGGACTGGGCGCGCTGCTCGCCGCTTGCGGTTCGAGCGGCGCGGCCGGCGGGAAACAGGCCAAGGTCGAGGACACCCAGAAGGGCACCGCGGGCGCGGTGGTGCGGCCGATCGCCGAGCAGCAGAACCTGCTCGGCGGGCTGCAACTGTCCTATGTGGCCGGTACCGGACCCGGCGACGTGCAGAACAAGCTCCTCTCCGGCGCGCTGGACACCGCCAGCATGGGCCCGATCGGCGCGGTGGTGGCGAACGACGCGGGCGCGGGGCTCACGGTGTTCAGCACCAGCCTCAACAACCACGTCCGCTGGCTGGTGCCGGAGAACAGCCCGTACCGCACGACCGCGGACCTGCGCGGCAAGCGCATCGCGGCGCCGCCCAACAACAGCGACGCCTACCGCTCCGCCCAGCTCGCCGCCGCGGTCAACGGGATCGACTTCGAGCAGGACTACGAGATCCACCAGGGCGCGGTGCTCGCCGGGCTGGCGCTGTTCGACCGCGGCGACGTCGAGGGCATCGTCACCATCGAGCCCAACGCGACCCGCCTGGTCGCCAAGGGCGCGCGGCAGCTCGCGACCATCGACCAGCTGTGGCAGCAGGGCACCGGGCGCACGGAACCGTTGCTGCTCAACGGACAGGGCGCCAGGGCGGACTGGGTGCGCGACCACTCCCAGATCGCCGACGCGCTCGCCAAGCTCCGCCTGGACGTGCACCAGAAGATCCACGAACGCCCCCAGGTGCTCGCCGAGCTCGCCGACTACTACGGCGTCCCGGCCACCGAAAAGGCGGCGATAGCGCTGCTTCCCGAGCGGCTCAAGGACATCTACCCGGTCGACTGGGGCCAGTCGGCCGCGGCGAGCATGGACACCCAGATCCAGGCCGCGGTGAAGTACGGGCTCCTGAAAGCCGCCCCGGCCACCCCCGTCTACACGAAGCTGACGTCATGAGCGTGCACACCGAAGCACCACCGGAAACCCTCGCCGCAGGGGAAAAGGCGTCGCCGCCCGCCCGGAACCGGGTGCGCGCCGCGTGGCCGCCCGCGTTGTTCCTCGTGCTGCTCGCGGCGGGCTGGCAGCTGATGGCCACCAGCCTCGACAACCTCCTCGTGCCGGACCTCGGCGAGATCGCCAAAGCAGTCGGAGACACCGTCTCAAGTGGACTGTTCCTGCCCGAGCTGGGCGTGACGCTGCTGCGGGTGGCGCTCGGGTTCGCCCTGGGCTTCGCGGTTTCGCTCGTGGTCGGCATCGGTATGGGCCGCAACCCGGTGGTGCGCCGGTTCTTCGAGCCCGCCGTGCTGCTCGGGCTCACCGTGCCGAGCCTGGTGTGGGCACTGCTGTGCGTGATCTGGTTCGGCGTGGGGCTGGCGAACCCGGTGATCGCCGTCGCGCTGTCCGCCGCGCCAGCGCTGACGCTCAACATCTACCAGGGCATCACGTCGATCTCAGGCGACCTGATCGAAATGACGCACGTGTACCGGTTCCCGCTCGGGCGGCGGCTGCGGTACCTGTGGCTGCCCGCCGTCCAGCCCGCGTTGTTCTCCGGCGCGCGGATCGGGCTTTCCCTGTCGTGGAAGGTGATCGTGCTGGTCGAGGTGTTCGGCATGTCCAGCGGCGTCGGCTACCAGCTCAACAACGAGTTCGGCGCGCAGAACGTGGCCGGGGTGCTCGCCTGGACGCTGCTGTTCGGTGTGGTGATGGCGATCCTCGAATACGGGGTGCTGCAAGGGCTCGAACGGTATTTCACCCGCTGGCGGAAGGCGAGTTCGGTATGAGCGCGGTGATCCTGGACCGGATCGGCAAGCGGTTCACCGGCACCGGCGCGGCCGAAACCGTGTTCGACGGCTTCTCGCTGCGGGTCGAGCCGGGCGAGCTGGTGGCCGTGGTCGGCGCCTCCGGAACCGGGAAGACGACGTTGCTGCATCTCGTGGCCGGGCTGGAAAAACCCGATACGGGAACGGTTTCCGTGAACAGCGCGGACAGGCTGGGCATGGTGTTCCAGCAGCCTCGCCTGCTGGACTGGGTGCCGGTGCGCAAGAACGTCGAGCTGGCCGTCGAGGCGGCCGGGCTGCCCACCGGTGGCGTCGACGAGATCCTCGACGCGGTCGGATTGCTGGAGTACGCGGGCAAGTTCCCGTCCGTGCTCTCGGGCGGGCAGCGCCAACGCGTCGCCGTCGCGCGGGCTTTCGCCGTGCAGCCCGCGCTGATGTTGCTGGACGAGCCCTTCAGCGCGCTCGACGAGATCACCGGCCGCCGGTTGCGCCTGCTGCTGCAGGACTTGTGGCTGCAGCGCCCGCTCACCGGCCTGCTGGTCACGCACAACCCCGCCGAGGCCGCGCTGCTGGCCGACCGCGTCGTGGTGCTTTCGGGCCGCCCGGCCGTGCTCAGCCAGGAGTACACAGTGGACCTTCCGCGGCCGCGGTCGCCGGAGGACCCCGCGCTGTTCGACGTGCACCGGCGGATCGTCGCCGATCTGGTCTGAGTTTTCCCTTACCGCACAGAGGAAAGGTGTGTCATGCCCACTTCGGTCACCATGGAGACGCTGTCGCTGGTGTTCTCGCTGCCGCAGCTGGTCGCGAAGGACGAAGGCTACTTCGCCGACGAAGGTCTCGACGTCAGCTTCGTGCCGAAGGAGTACGCGTCCGTCACGTACCTCGACAACCACGAGCTGCTGAGCGCGTTCGGCTCCACCAAATCCCACTTCGAGAGCGGCGAGGCCACTCTCTACCGCGCCTGCGAGTGGGGCCAGATCCGCCGTTCGCACGACAGCACCGTCGGCGGGCGCGTGGTGAGCAAACGCGCCACCGTCGGCAGCCAGGCCATCCTCGTCCGCCCCGACGCGCCCGAGGTGCACCCGTCGGATCTGGCGAACAAGGAGGTCGCGGTCAACTTCCACCACGGCTCGCACTACGTCGCGCTGCAGATGCTGGAGGGTTTCCTGCCGCGCGAGGAGATCAAGGTGGTGCACCTCGGCGGCCCGCAGCAGCGCTACGAAGCGTTGCGGGACGGGAAGATCCAGGCTGCCGCGCTGATGGAGCCGTGGATCACCCTGGCCGAGAAGCAGGGCTACAAGGTGCTTTCCGAGGCGTTCTACATCGGCTCCGAGGTGGCCAGCCCCGACCTCGACGCCGAGACCTACGACGCGATCGGCCGCGCCGTGGACCGCGCGGTCGCGAAGCTGAACGAAGACCCGCGCCCGTATCTGCACCACCTGATCGCCGAGGTGCCGCCGGAGCTGGGCGAGCTGCGCCCGGAGGACTTCCCGCTCGGGCGTTTCCGGTTCGTGAAGCAGGAACCGTACCCGGAGGCGGAGTTCCAGCGCACCTACGACTGGATGGTCGGCTGGAAGCTGATCGAGGACGATTCGCGGTACGGCCAGCTCGTCAGCAACCTCGTCACGACCTGAGCGTGACCACGGGCACCACGGCCACACCCGCACGCGCGCGGGTGTGGCCGCTCTACGTCGGCGGGTTCCTCGGCCCGTACGGCAGCACGATGGTCACCCCGATGATCCACGAAGTCGCGGCCGGGCTGCACGGCACCGAAACCGCGGCGGCCGGCGCCGTCACCGCGTACATGCTGCCGTTCGCCGGGCTGATGCTGTTCTCCGGCACGCTGGCCGAACGCTGGGGCCGCCGCCGCACGATGCGGATCTCCTTGCTGGTGTTCGTGTTCGCGAGCGCCTGGTGCGCGTTTTCCCCTGACCTGCCGTGGTTCCTGGCAGGCCGAGCTTTGCAGGGCGCGACGAACGCCTTCACCACGCCGCTGCTGGTGGCGGCGATCGGCGACCTGGTGCCGGGGGAGCGGCTGGGCCGCGCGCTGGGCTGGTTCGCCGCGATGCAGGCCGCCGGACAGGCGTTCAGCCCGTTGGTGAGCGGGCTTTCGTCGGCGGTGCACTGGCGGCTGGCGTTCGTTTTCCCGGCCGTGGTGGCGCTCGTGCTCGCCGCGCTGCCGCCCGACGAGGCTTCCTCCGCGCGGCGGGCGACGGGGCGCGCGTCGTGGCGGGCGTTGCTGTCGGCGCGGCTGGCCGTGGCGTGCGTCGTGTCCTTCACGTGCTATCTCGCCGCGGTGGGGCTGACCGTATTGAGCACCTTACGGGCGCAGCAGGTGTTCGGCCTCGGCCCGGCGGAGCGCGGTCTGGTGGGCGCCGGGTTCGGTGTCGCGGGCCTCGTGTGCGCGGGCGTGCTCGGCCGGCTGCTGGACCGCGCGGGCGCCCGCACGGTCGGCCTGGCGATGAACGCGCTGCTGGTCACGGGCGTGCTCGTGGCCGCGTTCTCGGGCACGATCGCCTTGCTGGCGCTGGGAATCGTGCTCGCCGGGATCGCCGTCACGGGGTTGCGGTCCACGGTCAACTCGCTCGCCGTGACGAGCGCGCCGGGCAACCGGGGCGGCGCCTCGTCACTCGCCTTGTCGCTGCAGTTCTTCGGCGGCGCGCTCGCCCCCGCGCTGTGGGTGCCGCTGTACACGTCGTCCGGCAGCTGGGGCTTCGCCGCCGGGGCGCTCGCTCCCGCGCTCGCTTTCGGCGTGGTCGCGGTCACTCCGAAATTGCTGGCTCCGCGCTGAAAACACCGACAGGGGGTTGTCGCGGGCACCCGCCACAGTGGTGACAGCCGGGAAGGACCCGGCGTCCACAGGAGGAAAAATGCCCGCATTGAACGCGATCGCCTGGTTCGAGGTCGCCACCGACAACCCGGCCGAGGCCGAGCGGTTCTACGGCGATGTCTTCGGCTGGCAGGTGGCGCACGACGACACCAAGAGCACCGACTCGGCGTATCAGATCTTCAGCACCGGCAGCCTCTCCGGCGGCCTGTTCGACACCAAGGGGGAAATGGCCGGCTACGCGGTTTTCGGCGTGCTCGTCGAAGATGTGGAGGCCACCTGCCGCCGTGTCGAAGAGGCGGGCGGCAAGGTGCAGCGCGCCCCGCACACGAACCCGGCCGGGGTGACCTTCGCGCATCTGCTCGACCCCGCCGGCAACCACTTCTCCGTGTTCCGGACGCCGGTCAGCTGAGCGAAAGCTGGGTGACGACGCCGTAGGGGATGTCGAGGTCCTCCGCCCGGAACGGCCGCGCGGGCGGGACCTCGGCTTTCACCGAGACCGCGTGGATCCGGTCGGTGCGGAAGACCCGTACGGCGTCCCGCAGCCGGCACCAGGCCACGAGATACCAGTGCTCCTCCTTGCCGATGTAGCCCAGCGGCTCGATTTCCCTTGTGGTGACGGCACCTTCGCGATCGGCGTACCCGATGCGCAGCACCCGCCCGGCGGTGACGGCGCTCGCTATCGCTCGGGACATCGGCACTCGCCCGGGCACGTCCGTCAGCAGGTGGACGCGCCCGGCCAGCTCGCGTGCCGCCTCGGCGTCGTCCGCCTGCATCGCCGCGATCAGCTTGCGCAGCGCCGAACCCGCCTTCGCCTGGAACGGCGTGCCCGACATCCGCCGCAGCGCGACCGCCATCGCCACCGCTTCGCCCGGCGTCAGGTTGACCGGCGGGAGCGTGCGGGCCTTGTCGAGGCAGTACCCGCCCCTGCGCCCCGGCTCGGCGTACACCGGCACGCCCGACTGCTGCAGCGCCGAGATGTCCCGCTCCACCGTGCGCAGGCTCACTTCGAACCGCTCCGCGAGCCAGCGCGCGCTGCGCGGGCGGGGCGCGACGGCGCGCAGCTCCTCGACGAGGGCGTACAGGCGATCGGTGCGATTCACGCCCGCCAAGCTAGACGCGGGGTACGACAGTTTCCTCAGTTCTCGAAGTAGTGCGCCTGCGCGAGGTCCTCCAACAACCCGGGGTGCGTCGGCTCCCAGCCCAGGACTTCGCGCGTGCGCGCGGTCGTCACCGGGTTGTCGGCCAGGACGGCTCCGCCGAGGAAACCGAAGTGGGCCGCGGCTTCCTCGGCCGGGATGCTCTTCACCGGAAGGTCGAGGCGCTGGCCGATGATCTCCGCGATCTGCTTGAGCGGGATGCCCTCGTCCCCGACGGGGTGCAGCCGCGAACCGGCAGGCGCCTTCTCGAGCGCGAGCTGGTAGACGCGCGCCGCGTCCAGCGTGTGCCCGGCGGGCCAGCGGTTGGCGCCGTCACCGACGTACGCCGAAACGCCCTGCTCGCGGGCTATCCGGATGAGCGACGGGACGAACCCGTGCTTGTCGAGGTCGCTGTGCACCACCGGCGGCAGCCGCACGACCGACGACCGGATGCCCCGCTCCGCCAGCCCGGCGACGAGGTTCTCCGCGTCGATCCGCGGGCCGGACGCGACCACGTCGTCCTCCGTGCCGGGGCGGTCCAGGCCCGCGCTGAGCAGCATCATCGTGCCCGAGGTGCCGACGAAGGACTTGCCTTCACCCTCGCCGAGGCCGTCGGCGAGAGCCCGCACCGCGGCGAGGTCGGTGGCGACCGCGCCCTCGTAGTCGCCGGTGGTCATGGCTTCGTGGTTGAAAGCCAGGTGGATCACGCCGTCGACGCCGGTGGCCGCCTCGCGCAGCCCGTCCGGGTCGTGCAGGTCGCCGCGGCGGGCGGTGGCGCCGAGCGCGGTCACCTTCCCCGCCGAGGAGTCCGACCGGACCAGGCCGATGACCTCGTGCCCGGCCGAGACCAGCCCGGGGACGATCGCCGAACCCAGGTGCCCGGAGGCGCCGGTGATCAAGACACGCATGAGAAATCCTCCCGTGGAGAGCTCCAGAGCCTGATGGCACCTGGTGTCATCACGATAGCAGGTGACGACACCGGGTGCCATCACTAGACTGGGGGGATGAGCCGGTGGGAGCCGAACGCGCGCGAGCGGCTCGAGCGGGCCGCGCTCGAGCTCTTCGCCGAGCACGGATACGACAACACGACGGTGGCCGGGATAGCCGAGCGCGCCGGGCTGACCAAACGCACGTTCTTCCGGTACTTCACCGACAAACGGGAAGTGCTGTTCTACGGGCAGGAACTGCTCGTGCAGCTCTTCGCCCGGTCGATCGCCGTGGCGCCCGAGTCCGCCACGCCATTGCAGGCGATCACCGCCGCGCTCGAAGCCAGCGAGGCGGCGTTCCAGCCCGAGCGCCGCGGCCTGGCCGCACGGCGGCAAGAAATCGTGGCCGCCAACGCGAGCCTGCGCGAGCGCGAGATGTTCAAGCGCGTCATCCTGACCGACACGATGGGCGACGCCCTGCGCGAGCGCGGCGTCCCGGACCCGGCCGCCAGCGTGGCCGCGGAGCTCGGCGCCCTCGCCTTCGGGATGGCGTTCCGGCGCTGGCTCGACGCCCCCGGCGAGCCGAAATACGGTGAGCTCGCGCGCGAAACCCTCGAGGAGATCAGGGCCACCGCGGCCGGGCTCGGCTGACCGTCCACAGTGGTCAGTGGCATCCCCGCGCCGTTCTGGCAAGGGGGCGTCCGCCATCCGGGACGGCGTTGACCCTCCGGGAAGCGCGCGGTTGCATCTGCGGTCGAAGCCGTTGGACGACCGTGGGAGAAAACAGTGTCGCTGTCCGCGCCGGGCGTCGTGGCGCGCCCGGAGGAAGCCGCAGGTGCGCGGCCACGGGAACCACGCCGGCGCCGCCTGCCCGATCTGCGCCGGTGGATCAGCCCGGTCGCGCTGCTGGTTCTCTGGCAGGTGGCCAGTTCCACGGGCCTGCTGCCGCCGGACAAGCTGAGCTCCCCGTGGACCGTGCTGCAGGCGGGCGTCGAGACCGCGCAGTCGGGCGAACTGGGTGAGGCGTTCGCCGTTTCGATCGTGCGCGTCGCGCTGGGTTTCCTGCTGGGCGGCGGGATCGCGCTGGTGCTGGGCGTGGTGGCCGGCTTGTCGCGCTGGGGCGGGGTGCTCATCGACCCGCCCGTGCAGATGCTGCGCACGCTGCCTTTCTTCGGGCTGATCCCGTTGTTCATCCTGTGGTTCGGGATCGGCGAGGAACCGAAGATCGTGCTGGTCGCGCTCGGTGTGCTGTTCCCCTTGTACCTCAACATCTATTCGGGGATCCGCAACGTCGACGAGGACCTCGTGGAGGCGGCGGCCGCGCTCGGGTTCACCCGCTGGGAACGGCTCGTGCACGTGGTGCTGCCCGCCGCGGTCCCGCAGACCCTCGTCGGCCTGCGGCAGTCGCTCGGCGTCGCCTGGCTCGCGCTGATCGTCGGCGAAACGGTCAACGCCGACGCGGGCCTGGGCTACCTCATCAACAACGCGCGGGACTTCCTGCGCACCGACGTGATCGTCGTCGGCCTTGTCGTGTACGCGGCGCTCGGTCTCGCGACCGACGCGCTGGTCCGGCTGCTCGAACGGAGGGCGTTGCGGTGGCGGGGGAACTGATCGCGCGGGTCCGCGGGCTGGACAAGCGATTCGGCGACCGCGCCGTGCTGTCCTCTTTGGACCTCGAAATCGGGCGCGGCGAGTTCGTGGCCCTGCTGGGCCGGAGCGGCTCGGGCAAGTCCACGCTGCTGCGGATCCTCGCCGGCCTCGACCCGGCCGTCGAGGGCGAGGCGAGCGTGGACGGCACGGTGTCGGTGGCGTTCCAGCAACCGCGCCTGCTGCCGTGGCGGCGGGTCTGGCGCAACGTCGTCCTCGGCCTCCACGACCAGCGTGTTGGCGCCTCCGGCGCGCGTGTTGGCCCTTCCGGCGCGCGTGTTGGCGCCTCGGGCGCGCGAGTTGGCGCCGCGCGGGGCCAAGACACGGTAGCGGGAACCGAAGCGGACGGCGGCGGCCGACCCGTGAACGGGCGGGGCCAACACGTCGACGGGAGGGGCCAACACGTCGACGGGACGGGCCAACACGTCGACGGGAGGGGCCAAGTCGTCGACGGGAGGGGCAAACTCGGTAGGGGGCGCGACCGGGCGCTCGCGGAGAAAGCGCTTTCCGAAGTCCACCTCGAAGGGCACGCGGACGCCTGGCCCCGCACCCTCTCCGGCGGTGAAGCGCAACGGGTTTCGCTGGCCCGCGCGCTCGTGCGCGAGCCGGATCTGCTGTTGCTCGACGAACCCTTCGGCGCGCTCGACGCGCTGACCCGGCTGGCGATGCACCGGCTCGTCGAGGACCTGTGGTCCGGGCACCGGCCGGGCGTGCTGCTGGTGACCCACGACGTGGATGAGGCGCTGCTGCTGGCCGACCGCGTGCTCGTGCTGGGGAACGGCCGGATCGTTTCCGAGCACGTACTGCGGCGCCCCCGTCCGCGGGCGCTGTCCGACCATCTCGAAGTCCGCACCGACGTGCTGGCCGACCTGGGAGTAAGCGAATATGCGACTACGTAAGGCTTTCACGGCCCTCGCCGTGCTCTCGCTCGGCCTGACCGCGTGCGGCGGCGGGGCGGGCGGCGGCACCGGCGCCTCGGTGCCGGGGCCGGTGAGCGCGGCCGACCTGGCGAAGGTGACGCTGAAGGTGGGCGACCAGAAGGGCGGTTCGCACGCCCTGCTCAAGGCGGCCGGCCTGCTGGACGACACGCCCTACAAGATCGAATGGTCCACGTTCACCTCGGGCCCGCCCCTGCTGGAGGCCGCGTCGGCGGGCGCGATCGACATCGGCGGGGTCGGCAACACGCCACCGATCTTCTCCGCCGCGGCCAACGCGAAGATCTCCCTCGTCAGCGCCGCGCACGGCGGTGTCGCCGGGGACGCGCTGCTGGTGCCGCACGATTCCCCGCTGCGCTCGGTGGCCGACCTCAAGGGCAAGACCATCGGCGTGGCGAAGGGAAGCTCGGCGCACGGCCAGGTCCTGCTGAACCTGCGCAAGATCGGGCTGTCCACAAAGGACGTCAAACTCTCGTACCTGCAGCCAGCCGACGCCTACAGCGCGTTCACCCAGCACCAGATCGACGCGTGGGCGGTGTGGGACCCCTACACCGCGCAGGCCGAGCTCGAAGCCGGGGCGAAGCCCATCGCCACCGGCGAAGGCACCGCCAACGGCTACACCTTCGAAGTGGCCGGGAACTCCGCGCTCTCCGACGCCGGGAAGAACGCCGCGATCAAGGACTACGTGGTGCGGATCGCGAAGGCGGAGCGCTGGGCGGACACGCACCACGACCAGTGGGCACAGGCGTGGGCGGCCGACACGGGGCTGTCCCCGCAGGTGACGCAGGCGGCCGTGGCCAACGGTCCGGATCTGCCGGTGTCGCTGGACGACCAGGTGATCGCCTCGGAGCAGGAGCTCGCCGACGCGTTCAGCGACGAGAAAGTGCTGCCGGGCAAGGTCGATTTCGCGAAGTTCGTGGACAACCGGTACGCCGCCGACCTGACCGCCGCGAGGGGATGAGGACACCATGACCGTCACACCGCACTGGTTCCTGCCGACGTCCGGCGACGGGCGCACCATCGTCGAACGCTTCCACGCCAACCGGTCCCAAGGACCCGCGGCGAAACGCGAGGCCGACATCGACTACCTCGCGCAGGTCGCGCGCGCCGCCGAAAAGCTCGGCTTCGAGGGCGTGCTCACCCCGACCGGAACCTGGTGCGAGGACGCGTGGCTGGTCACCGCCGCGCTGATCCGCGAGACGCGGCGCCTGAAGTACCTCGTCGCCTTCCGGCCCGGGGTGATCTCGCCGACGCTGGCCGCGCAGATGGCCGCCACCTACCAGCGGATCTCCGAGGGGCGGCTGCTGCTGAACATCGTCACCGGCGGGGACTCGGTGGAGCAGCGCCGGTTCGGCGACTGGCACGACCACGACCAGCGCTACGCCCGGACCGACGAGTTCCTGTCCATCGTCCGCGGCGTGTGGAGCGGCGAGCCGTTCGACTTCACCGGCGAGCACCTGTCCGTCTCGGGCGCCACGGTGCTCGCCAAGCCGGATCCCTTGCCGCCCTTGTACTTCGGGGGTTCGTCGGCCGCCGCGCTCCCGGTCGCGGCACGGCACGCCGACGTCTACCTGACCTGGGGCGAGCCGCCGAAGCAGGTCGCGGAGAAGATCGGCCGTGTGCGTGAGCTGGCCGAGCGTGAAGGCAGGCAGGTCCGCTTCGGTATCCGGCTGCACACGATCACCCGGGACACCTCGGCCGAGGCATGGGGCGAAGCGGCCAAGCTGCTCGACGCGCTCAGCCCGAAGCAGGTGGCGAAGGCGCAGGCGCAGCTGGCCGCCAGCGAGTCCGACGGGCAACGGCGGATGGTCGCGCTGCACGGCGGCGGGCTCGATCGCGGCGTGCGCGGGCTGGAGATCCACCCCGGGCTCTGGGCGGGAATCGGCCTGGTGCGGGGTGGTGCCGGGACCGCGCTGGTCGGCAGCCACAGCGAGGTCGCCGACGTCATCGAGGAGTACCACGCGCTGGGGATCGAGGAGTTCGTGCTCAGCGGGTACCCGCATCTGGAGGAGGCGTACTGGTTCGGTGAGGGTGTGCTGCCCGAGCTGGCTCACCGCGGGCTGCTCAAGGATTCGGTGGACGAACGGCTCAGCCTGCCCGAGGAGCGCTACATCGCCGCGCAGTGAACCGATGAGTTTTCGTCGCTCCCCGGGTCTATAACGAGAGGCCTACACGGAGCGAGGAGTGATGCCGGCGTGACCACCAGACCACTGCCCCCGGTCACCGACGAAATCAGCTGGCGCAAGCAGCTCGACGAGCTGCGCGCGCGGGAGAAGGCCGCGACGAGGGAGCTCGACGCCATCGCCGCGGAACGCCGGAGGCTGCCGATGGTGCGGCTGCCGGACTACACCCTGGAAGGCCCGGACGGCCCGGTCCGGCTCGTCGACGTCTTCGCAGGGCGCTCCCAGCTGATCACCTACCACCACATGTGGAACCCGGGCGCCGAGTGGCAGTGCCCCGGCTGCACGGGGTTCACCTCCCAGTTCTGGAAGCTGGAGTTCCTCGAGCCCTACGACGCCCGGTTCGTCGTCGTGACCCAGGGCGAGATCGGGGAAGCGCTGGCGTACAAGAAGAAGGTCGGCAACGCGATGGACTGGTACTCCACGTCCGGCAGCCCGTTCGGCGCCGACGTCGGGGCACCGCCCGGGGGCGGGTTCGCGGTGAACGTCTTCCTGCGCGACGGGGACACCGTGTACCGCACGTGGCACACCGACGGCCGTGGGTGCGAGCAGCTGAGCCACACCTTCCCGTTGCTCGACCTGCTTCCGTACGGGCGTCAGGAAGAGTGGCAGGACGTGCCCGAAGGGTGGCCGCAGTCGCCGACCTACAGCCGCTGGGTCGGCGCGGAAAGCTACGCCCGCTACGGTTCCTGAGGGGAATGCCGGAAAAACCGTCTTCCTCCCCGGTGTCCCGTTCTAGGCTCGCCTCCATGCGAAGACGCTTGATCCTGCGAATGGTCCTGGCCGTGGCGGCGGTCCTCACGACGGCCGCCACGGCGGGCACCGCGGCCGCGGCCGAAACCGGTGCGCCGCAAGTCCTGTTCTTCAACCACTCCTACGGCGTGCTGGACCGCGAAACCGCGGACGCCATCGAGAACTCCCCGTACCTGCGCGAGTTCGCGAACTTCCAGGTCCGGACCACCACCGGCGCGGACGGCAAGGTCTGGACCGGCCGGTACCTGCTGGGCCGCGAGACCTACCTCGAGTTGTTCGGGGTCGGCGACCTGCCGGGCCAGGATGGCACGCTCGGCTCGGCCGGGCTGGGGGTGTCCACCGAGCACGCGGGCGACCTCGCCACGGTGCGCGACCGCCTGCCCGGTTTGGGCGTGCCCGAGCCGATCGACTTCCTGCAGACCAGGGACTTCGGCGACGGGGTGCCGGTCCCGTGGTTCGACGGCATCCTGACCACGGCCGCGTACGACTCCTTCGGCGCGTGGGCGATGGAATACCGGCCCGAGTACCTCGCCGACCCGCGCGCCGGCGTCGAGCCCGCGAGCTACCCCGGGGACGTCAGCCGCGAGCGGTACCTCGCCGACGCGTACCAGGACCACCTGATGCGCGACGTGACGGCGATCCGCATCGCGGTCACGTCGCGGGATCTTGACGCTACGGTGCCGCTGCTGCGCGCCGGGGGCTTCGCCGTCCACTCGCAGCCCGGCGGCGTCGTCGCGACCCGCGGCGGCACCACGATCCGCTTCGACGCGGTGCCCTTGGCGGAGGTCGGGTTGCGTCAGGTGGAGATGTCGCTCAACCACCCCGTTTCGCGGCACGTGGAACAGCTGGGGACATCGACGCTGGTGGTCGGGCCTGGGGCGCGGGCGAGCTGGACATTCAGTCGGTAGCTGGGGGATACCCCTCCACCGCCCCGAGCGGCGAGTGTTCACGATCGGTGGTGTGCCCGGCTTTCGTTGCCGGGTGGCGGTTGGGGAGTGGGTGCCATTCGTCAAACCGGGAGTGCCATTTCCTGCAACACGTGTTGCGTGAGTCCGGCGTGGTCGAACCGGGGGTGGGCGGCGGGGTCCATTTCGAACTCGCCGATGGCCTTGGAGGATTCCACGATGAGCTTGCAACGCTCGTACCGGCGTCCGGTGTATTCCGTGAACGCTTCGTCCAGATCCGTGGCGCGGCGCAGGCAGTCCGCGAGGACCACGCCGTCCTCGATGGCCTGCGCCGCGCCCTGGCCGAGGTGCGGGGTGATCGCGTGCACGGCGTCCCCGATCAGCACGATCCGGCCGCGGTGCCACGGCGCGGGGGCGATCAGCCATTCCTCCGGCCGGAACACGATCTCGGCGTCGTCGGCAAGGTTCTCCCGCACACGCGCGGTCAAGCCGCCGAACGGGGCGAGGTGGCGGCGCAGCTCACCCGCCAGCTCATCCCGGCCGAGCCGACGGCCTTCCGGCCAGGTCGTGTTGTAGAACAGGTACGCCAGCTCCGGCCCGATCGGCACGAAACCGACGATGCCCCCGGGGCCGTGCTGCAGGATGATCCGGTCGATCTCCGGCTCGCGCGGGATGTTCACGCGGAACGCCGACTGGCCGAGATAAACCGGCCGCAGATCCTCCCGCAGCACATACCGGCGCACCTGCGAGCGCACGCCGTCAGCGCCGACCACCAAGTCGAACACGTCCTCGGTACCGTCGTCGAAGACCACACCGACGCCGTCGCGCCCGTTGTCGAGTTCCGTGAAAGTTGTGTTGTAGCAAAGGGAAACGCCGGCAGCGAGGGCGCGGTCGGTGAGGATCCCGTGCAGGCTCGGCCTGGTCAGCCCGTTCATCGGCGGGAAGCCGGGGATCCTGGCCCCGGGCATGTCACGGACCGGGTTGCCGTCCACGTCGAGCATCCGGCCCCACGCCGTGGTCGCGTAGCCGGCCGCGAGACACGCCTCGGCGCAGCCGATCGCGTCCAGCGCCCGCAGCGCGTTCGCGGGCTGGATGATGCCCACCCCGTACACCGAAGAGTGCAGGTTTTCCCGCAGCTCCACCACACGCACGCCGAACCCCGCGTCCGCGAGCGCGATGGCGGTGGAGAGCCCGCCGATCCCGCCGCCGACCACGAGCACCCTGCCTCGCTCCACTGCGACCACCCTGTCCGCCGGTCCGGCGCGTCCCGCCGGGTCTGCGACGAACGTAATGACGATCAGCGGGCCGGGGTAAGGGCCACCGGCGCAACGTAACGTTGCACCGGTTTCCCTTGCGCCCCCGCGTGAAGGCTGCTCTCACACGGGCCGCGCCGCCGCGGCCGCCAGCGCGGCGACCTCGGGCTTGCGGATGTCCGAATGCGCGCCCCCGAACGAGCTGTCCTTCACGTTGTTGATGACGTCCCCGGCGTCGACGCGGTAGTAGGTCCCCGGCCGGAAGTCGAACGCCCCCAACGGGATCCGGATGTCCGCGGCCGGATCGACGTGCTGGTAGCCGTCCTTGCCCATCGCGTCCCACCGGCCGTCCGCCTCGGCCTCCGGGCCCGCGCCGGTGAGAAACGACGCCCTCGGGTACCAGACGCCGACGGCCCAGTCGAACGGGCTGAATGTCGCCAGCAAGGGACCGTGCACGCGGTCACCGAAGCCGTTCAACGCGCCCGGCCTGCCGAACGGATTCCCCTGTGCCGGGGCGAAGGACAGGTGCGAGAACGCTCCCTGGATGAGCAGCAGCGACGTGACCGGGCTCCGGTCCGGGGCGCCGACCCCGGCGAGCGCGAACGAGACCAGCCGCGCGCCGAAACTGTGCCCCAGCAGCTGCGCCCGCACAGCCGGCGCCCGCGTGTGCAGGTCCGCCAGCAACGGGCCGAGCCCGGTGCGGCCGATGTCCCCGGCGCGCGTCTTCATGACGTTGTAGGAGAGCACGCGCACGGCGTCCTTCGCCCCGTTGACGGCGCGGCCGAACCAGTCGCCGATGCCCTGAGCCCCGGCACCGGCGCCCTCGCTGCCGAACACCTTCGCGGTGCGCTGGAAGGCGTCCTTCGGGTTTTCGTTCAGCAGCAAGGAAAGCTCACCCGAGTCCTCCGGTTCGGCGTCGCCGGCCGGAGCTGCGATCGAGGAGATCAGCTCCTGGATCCTGCCCACGACGCGTTCCCGCTCCGCCTCGGTTTCCGTGGACACGGCGGGATCGCCTGGCGCGTCGAGGAGTTCGCCCAGCTCGGCCAAGGCCTTCTGCTGATCCGGGTCGCTGAACCCCGGCGCGAGCGAGGCGGCGATGTCGGCTCCCGAAACCTCGGCCGTGCGGGACTGCGGTTTGGCCACCCCGGCCATCGCGGGCGCGACGGCCGGAGTGGGAGGGAACCACAGCGAGGGCCAGAAGATCCCGGCGAAGCCCGGTTTCGGCAATCCGGCGGCGACGGCCGCGTCGCGGAGCATCGGGAACATCGCGTCGTAGAGGCTCTTGGCGGCGTCGTGCGCGGTGCCCCATCCGTGGCTGAAGAAGAAAAGCGTGGCGGGGTTTTCGGCGGCCACCTCGTCCAGGAAACGGTCTCTGTCCGGAGTGGACATCCCGCCCCGTTCGTCGAAGTTCAGCTCCCATCGCGGTTCGCCGCTGGGCATGCGTTCCATGGCTGTATGTCCTTCCGTCAGACGCCGGCGAGCATGCGCATCAGGTCGACGAGGCCGGCGCCCTGCGCGTACCGCTCGCGCCCGAGATCGACGGCGCTCGCGGTGAGCAGGTCCTTGATCAGGCGCGGCCTGCCGATGAACTCCGGCCGCGCGGACAGGAACGCCGCGACGACCCCGGAGACGTGCGGGGCGGCCATCGAGGTGCCGGACTGCTCCGCGTAGGTCGGCGCGCAGTCCGGCCCGCCGGGCGGGACGGCGAACCCGGCCCGCGCGCGGATTTCGCCGGTCGCCGCCGAGGAGATCCACTCCCCGGGAGCGACCACGTCCGGTTTCCGCCGCCCGTCGAGCGTGGGCCCCTTGCCGGAGGTCCACGTCACGCCGAACGCGTGCGGCGCGTCGCGATGCGTGGACCCGACGGCGATGCAGTCCTCGGCGTGCGCCGGTTCGGTGATCGAGCCGAGCACCGCCGACGTGGTCGAGCTGTCCCCGGGCGCGCTGGCCCCGTTGTTGCCCGCCGAGACGACCACGACCACCCCGGCCGCGACGAGCTGGTTCACCGCCTGGCACAACGGGGACTGCCCGGCCGCGTACTGCCCTGGCTCCCATTCGACGCCGAGGCTCATGTTGACCCCGTGCACGCGCGGCACGCCCGGATCGATGTTGACCTCGGTGCGCAGATAGGTCAGCGCGCGGATGACCGCGCTGGAGGAGGAGACCCACACGCCGCCCTTGCGCCGCATGACCTTGATGCTGAGCAGTTCGCACTCGGGCGCCATCCCGGACAGGACGTTGACATGCGCGCGCGGCACGTAGCCTCCGTCGCCCGGGTCGTTCGACTCGGCGACCTGCGGGTGCACGCCGGCCGGGGTGCATCCGGCGATGATCCCGGCGACGTGCGTGCCGTGCCCGGCCTCGTCCACCAGCGCGCGGGCGGGGTCGTCCGCGCCGCCGGGAGCGGGGCTGTTCGTGGCGGGGTCGACGTAGTAGCTGAAGTCGCGGTGCAGGCGGCTGGTCTTGCCGTCGGGTGCGGCCGCGCTGTCGTGCGCCAGTTCGAGTGCGGAGAAATGCGGATGGGTGGCGTCGATCCCGGTGTCGATGACGGCCCAGACGATGCCCTTGCCGCGGGCGCCGTAGGACTGCCAGGCAGCGTCGGCCTTCACTGTCGGCGCGGACCGGTCGATCTGCGGGCTCAGCGGATAATCGGGCCACACCCGGAAAATCGTCGGCGGGCGCCCGTCGTGGCGCTGGTCGGCGAGCACCATCTCGCGCAGTGCTTCACGGGACAGTACGCATTGGTAGAGCTTCGGGGCGATCAGCGCGAGCCCGTCCGGCACGCGCGGCTCCACGAGGTTCGCCGGTTCGCGCTCGGGCGGCCACCAGCCGTCGGCCTGTTCGGCGAATCCTTCCCACAGCGCGTAGAACTCGCGCCGCACGGCCGCGAGGCCACCCGGGTAGTTGACGTTGAGCTCGACCAGCATCGGCACTTTTTCGCGCGGGTCGGCCGGGGTGTCGGCGCCGGGCGGGAGGTTCAGGTCCCCGACGATGGGGGAGCGGCGGTGGCCCCCAGGTTCGTAACTCACCGTCCACCCCCGGTTCCCGGGCGGCGTTGCCCGCGAAAAGCTTGGTGCACAAGCATTTCGCGTGTCCTCGTGCGGGAGCTAGGGCCGAAAGGCAGCAGTTGGGCGGATACCGCGGCTCAGTTGTGGCCCTTCGCGAGGTGCTTGCCGTTCGAGTTCCCGCGGCCCTTCGGCGGCGGGTTCTTCGTCTGGCCCTTCTTGACCGGGGTCGGCCGCTTGGCGGAAGTCGGTGCGGGAGCGGGCGTTCCGGTGGTCTTCGGCGCGATGGGCACTGATTCGGCGATCGGCGTCGGCGCCGGGGTGGTGGTCGGCGCGGAGGGCTCCGTGGTGGTCGACTTCGGCGGGGGAGCGGCGGCGGTGAACGGCACGGCGGCGGGGGCCGCGACCGTCAGCGCGGTCGCGATCGCGAAGGCCGCCACCTTCGAGACGCCGGTGCCGGACGTCACCAACTGTGTGCCCTGGCCCAGCACCGCGGCCGCGGGCAGGCCGGTGACCTTGCGCAGGCGGCCGTTGTCGCCGCTGAGAGAGGTGGTGAGTTCCTGGCAGTGCGCGCAGTCCTGCAGATGCCGTTCGAGGAGCCTGGATTTGCGGCGTGGCAACGCATTCCGCAGCCACGCGCCCAGATGCCGCCTTGCCGCGGCGCAGGCCGGCGCCGTGGTGGCGGGGACCTGGTTCTGCAGGTACGCCTGACGCAGCCCCTCCCGCGCGCGCAGCCCGAGCGCGGCCACCGCGCGCGGCGTGATTCCCATGAGGGGGGCCACTTTCGCGGGCGGGATGCCTTCGATCTCGGTGTACCAGAGGACGGTCCGCCAGCGTTCGGGCAGTTCGCTGTAGGCCGACCACACCGTGCGGGATTCCCAGCGGCGCACCGCGAGTTCGTCGAGCCCCTGTGGCCCGTCGGGGCGTTCCGGGAGCTCTTCGTGCAGCTCGATCCGGCGGCTGCGCACTGTCCAGGCGCTGGCCAGGTTCCGCATCGTGACCAGCAGGTACGGGCGGAAGTTCTCGCTCGGCCCGGCGCCGCGGCGGATGGCGTCCAGTACGCGGGCGAACCCCTCGGACACCAGGTCGTCGCGCTCGGCCGCGTCGGCCGCCCAGCGGCTCGCGGCCGAGCGCGCGAACGCGACGTGCCGCTCGAAGAGGAGCTCGGTGGCGCGCTGGTCGCCGCGGCGGATCGCGGCGATCAGTGCCGCGTCGGCCGGCTGCTGCTCCGCATCGGCCATGCTCCCTCCGTTCCCCGGTACTCTCTGCTGGCAGTACCGGGACTCTCCGGGGCCGGCCGCCTTACGTGCCGTTCCCGGTGAACCAGATCACGAGAGCTGCATCTTCGGGGGTAACCCATACGGGTGTCCAGCCCCAGGCCAAGCTGTGACCTGGCGCCACAATCGGAGCCGCGATTCCGCCGGTTTTCCGGGCGAGTTCACACAGAGCGACGAACCGCTGCGTAATCCGGGGTTGTTTTCCGCTTCGGCGTGTTGTCACGATGCCAGGAGCTTCATCGCGAACGCGGAGGGGAGACCGCCATGGCGAAGCATCGCATCGATGACGAGTCGAACAGAGGGAGATGGGGAGGACCCGAGTTGGTCACGGCCGACACCGGCCGTCCGTCCGGCCGGCACCGCGGTGGCCAGCACCGCGGTAGTGCGCCCGCGGAGACCGTGGCGGCCACGGCGGTAGGCGCCACGGCGTCGACGGCCGCCGAGATCCCACCGGCCCGCCACGGCTGATCCGCCCGGGCGCGGGCGGTTGTCGGGCGCAGGCGGTTGTCGGGGACCGCTGGGTTTCGGCGCGGGTGATTGGCTGGGCGCTGCGTGGTTGTCGGCGCTGCTGACCCGGCCCTGCGTGGCTGGGCTTCGGCGCGGCTGTCTGCCCGGGTGCGGCTGATTGCCCGGTGCAGGGCGGTGCTTGGCGCACGGCTTACTGCCCGGGCGCGGATGACTGCCCGGTGCGGGTAGGTATCGGCGCGCGGCTGCCTGCTCGGCGAGGGCGGATATCGGGTTCTGGCCGGGTATCAGCGCGGGGCCGGACGTGCGCGTGGCTGCCTTGGCGCGGGCGTTTTGAGCGAGGCTGCCCAGGCGCGGGTGCTTTGCGCGGCTGGATATCCATGCGGCTGGGCGGCGGCGCGGCTCGGTAGCGGCGGGGATCGATATCGGCGCGGGCGGACATGCGCGCGGCTGAGTAGTGGCGTTGTAGTGGCGTTGCCGGACTTCGGCGAACAGCTGACCGTCGGGGGTAGCTGATCGCCGGGTGACTGGCCGCTCGGGCTCAGCGAGCGTGGCCCGTGAGTCTCAGCCGTTCGGCCGCTGGCCGGTGCCGCTCCGGTGGTGGCCGTAGCCGTCGCCGCCGTTGGGGCCCGGGCCGCGGTTCTGGAACTGGTGCTGGCCGGGCCTGCCGTCCGCGGTCGCGTGCCCGATCGCCCAGCCACCGGCCCCGCCGACAACGAACGCGGCGAACACGACAGCCGCCACGACGATCCCCCGCCGCCTGCGGCCCGCCCGCCCCGGATCGGCCGGGGGCGCCGGGTAATACCCGCCCGGCGCCCCCGGCTGAAAGAACGCCTGCGGCGCGCCTTGCTGCTGAGCCGCTCCGGGTTGCGGAGCCGCGCCTGCCTGCTGTCCCGCGGCTTGCTGTTGCTGAGCCCCGCCCGCCTGCTGCGCCGCTTCTGGCTGTTGTGCGCCGCCAGGCTGCTGCCCCGCATCCGCCTGATGCGCGGCGGTTTCCTCACCCGGCCCCGCGCCCGCCTGCCTGCTCCGCGCCCGCTTGCTGTGCCGCGCCCGCCTGCTGCGCCCCGCCCGCCTGCGGAGCCGCGCCTGGTTGCCGAGCTGCGCCCGCCTGCTCCGCGCCCGCCTGCTGCCCCGCAGCCACCTGGGGCGCGCCAGTCGCCTCGCCCGGCGCCGCGCCCGGTTGCGGGGCGGGGGTCTGTTCCGTCGGCTGATGCGCCGCCGACTGCTCGGTGGGCTGGTCGGCCTCGCCGGAGGGGGGTTCGTTTTCGGGCACTTGAGCTCCTGGGAAGAATCCGGTCACGTCCGAGCGTGCGCACCGAGTCTGACAGTCACCCGTGCAAAGCCTGAAAGTTCCCTGTGGATCCGCGCCCCAAAAAAGCCGCCCCACTGCCAAGCAGCGGCCGATTTCCCTTGTTGCACAAGCAAAGGACGACGCCCTCGTGCCGCCACCCCGCCGCCCCGATAAGTTGACCTCATGCGCCACCCCGACACCGTCCCCGACGAGGTGCTGCGCACGTCGATCGTCGAGCGGCTGTTCGCCCGCGCGGACGACGATCGCCCGGTGCTGACGCACCAGGATTTCCCCGCGTCCGCCGAGCACACGCTCACCTGGGCCGAGCTCGTCGCGAAGGTCCGCGTCGTGGCGGGGCGGCTGCGGGAGATCGCCGCCCCCGGCGACCGGGTCGCGATCGTCGCCGGGCAGGAGCTGGCGTACCCGGTCGCGTTCTTCGGGGCACTCGCGGCGGGCATGATCGCCGTCCCGCTGATGGACCCCGCGAGCCGCGCGCACCGCGTCCGCCTGACGAGCGCGCTCGCCGACTGCGCCGCGTCCGTCTGGCTCACGTCGTCGCGCGCGGCGGAGCGGGTGCGCGAGTTCGGGGCGCCGGAGCACCTGGTGGTCGTCGACGAACTGTCCGGCCCCGGCGCGGATCCCGTCGCGGTGGAGCCGGAAAGCCCGGCATACCTGCAGTACACGTCGGGCTCCACGCGCGAGCCCGCGGGCGCGGTGATCCCGCATCGCGCGGTGGCCGCCAGCTGCTGGCAGGCCTCGCTGGCGTACGAAGTGGACGAACGCACCACCTGCGCGGGCTGGATCCCGTTCTTCCACGACATGGGTCTCATCCAGCTGCTGTGCCTGCCCGTCTACGCCGGCGCCCGCTCCGTGTTCATGGCGCCCGCGGAATTCGTGCGCAAGCCCGAGCGCTGGCTGCGGCAGCTCTCCGACTACCCGCAGGTCTTCACCGCCGCCCCCAACTTCGCCTTCGACCTCGCCGTCGAGGCCGCGCCCCGCGAAGGTCTGGACCTCTCCGGGGTGCGGGTCGCGCTCAACGGCAGCGAGCCGGTCCGGCCGCGAACGGTCGAGAACTTCCGGAAAGCCTTTGGTCCCTTGGGGTTCCGCGCGGGGGCGCACCGCCCGTCGTACGGGCTCGCCGAGGCCACCGTGTACGTGTCGAGCGCCGGGCCGGAGGGTCCGACCATCACGGCGTTCGATCGCGCGGCGCTCGCGGAAGGGCGCGCGGTCGAGGCCGGGGGAGGCCACGAGCTGGTCTCCGTCGGCACGCCGGTGGGGCAGCTCGTGCGCGTCGTCCACAACGGAGTGTCGCAACCCGAGGGCCTGCTCGGCGAAGTCTGGGTGCACGGCCCGCACCTCGCGACCGGGTACTGGCGGCGCGGCAACGATTCGTTCGGCGCGACGCTCGACGGGATACCCGGCTGGCTCCGCACCGGCGACCTCGGGGTGTGGCACCGCGGCCAGTTGTACCTCACCGGCCGCCTCAAGGACCTCATCGTCCTCGACGGCCGCAACCACTACCCGCAGGACATCGAGGCGAGCGTCGCCCAGGCGCACCCGGCGATCCGGCGCGACAGGGTCGCCGCGTTCGGGATCGCCGATTCGCGCGGCGAAGGTGTCGTGGTGGCCGCGGAATGGGACGCGAGCGCCGAGCGGAAAGACGTCACGCGGGCGGTCTTCCGTGCCGTCGCGGCGGCGCACGACGTGAGCCTGCGCGCGGTGCGCCTGGTGACGGCGGGTGAACTTCCGAGGACTTCCAGTGGCAAGATCGCCCGCGCGGCGGCGAAGGAGCAGTATGGTGACGCCCGTGCCTGAGTACATCGCCGAGGTGCGCAAGATCGTGAGCGACACCTTCTTCCTGGACCCGGCGGCCATCGGCGAGGACACCCCGCTCGAGGAGCTCGGGATCGACTCCAAGGGCCGGATCCGGCTGCTCGCGATGCTCGAGGTGCACTACAAGATCTCCCTCGATCTCGACCGGCGTGACCAGCTGACCGACGTCGGCGCGGTCGCGAAGCTCGTGGCCGAGGCGCGGAGACCCGCGCCCGGCGACGCCTGATCAACTCCGTTGCACTAGCAACGGCACCGGGGGCGGGCGAGGAACGTCTCACAAGTGTCCGAAGGAACCGACCAAGGGGGCCTCGAAGCATGAGCAGCGGCGGGTACACCGCGAGCACCGACGCGATGCAGACCGCGTCGAAGAAGATCACCGGGCTGGCCGAAGACCTGCCGGACCAGAATCCCGATCTGTCGAGCACCCCGGTCAAGGCGGAGGGCTTCGGGCGCGCCCACGGCTCCCACGCCGACGCCTACACCAAGGGCATGAAGGCGCTGTGGGATTCGCTGCAGGGGTACTGCACCACGCTGAACACCTACGGCACCAACATCGGCAGCAGTGGTGCCGCCTACGGCCAGAACGAGGACGACCAGTCCGCCGCGATCACGGATGCGGGGACCGAGTAATGGCCGACGACACCACCACCTGGGCCGACGTCAAGAAGGTCCTCGACGACCCCGCCGTCCCGCACGACAAGAAGACCGACCTGATCAGCGCCTGGCAGTACGGCACCGGCGCCTCCGACGAGGACGTCGACCAGGACGAGGTCGACAAGTACGCCTCCGCCTACAACTCCGACCCGTTCTCCGGCGGCTCCGTCGCCGACACCCTCAAGGACGCCAAGGAAGCCGGCGACCAGGACAGCTACAACGAGGACCAGCAGACGAAGGCCGTCAACGACGGCAAGGACAAGCTGGAGGACCAGAAGGAGCCGGCGTCGGGCGGCGGGGGCACCAAGACCTCCGACGAGCTGTTCGACGCGGCCGCGCCCGCGCTGAAGGTGTTCGAGACCTTCGGTTCCCTGCTCGCGAAGATCCCGGACGACTGCCGCGGCAACACGCGCGCGCTCGACCTCGACAAGGACGTGCGCTCCCGGTTCGACGAGCAGCGCGGGATCAGCTTCGAGAACTTCCTCGCCGACGCCGACCACATGAAGACCGGGTCCACCACCCTTGATCAGTCCATTTCGGACACCGGGTCCGCGCTGAACACGCTGTTCGGCACGTGGACCGGTTCGGGCGCGGACGCCGCCTCGGACAACTACAACGACAAGATCAAGCCCAAGGCCACCAAACTGGTCCAGACCCTGGAGTCGGCAGGCGAGGCGACCAAGAGCTGCGCCACCACGGTTTTCCAGCTGTGCAAGGACAAGGCCGACTCGGTCGCGCAGCTCTACACCGACCAGGTGGGCAAGGCCGACTACACGATGGCGCAGAAGGTCGTCGCGGTCGCCAACGGCGAGCACGGCAGCAAGGACGATCTGGCCGACATCGCGGGCTGGATGGACCTGAACTTCGGCACCGACCTCGTCTCCACCCTCAACGACGACGGCTGCTGCGACGACGACGACATCAAGGCCGAGGGCGAGAAACTCGCGAAGCAGTGGGTGCAGAACCAGTTCAACCCGGATATGTGGGACCGGATCTGGACCAGTTTCGACAAGACCTGCAAGGACACCAAGGAGCACGTCGACAAGGCCTACGACGAGCTCGACAAGGTGATGAACAAGGTCAAGAACGAGTTCGAGGGCATGGACGACGTCGGCTCCGGCGCCGACTCGGTTTCGGGCGACGGCTCCGGTTCGGGCAACGGTTCCGGCAGTGGCAGTGGTTCGGGCAGCGGCTCGGGATCGGACTCCGGTTCCGGTTCCGGGGACTCCGGTTCCGGTTCCGGCAGTGGGTCGGGCTCGGAAAGTGACTCCGGTTCCGGGGACACGTCCGGTGACGACAGCACCACCAGCTCCGATTACACCGGCGATGCGGGTTCGGATTCCGGTTCCGGTTCGGGTTCCGACGTGCCGACCGGCAGCGGGACGACGGGCAGCGGTACCGGCAGCGGCAATGGTTCGGGAAGCAGCGGTTCCGGCGGCAGCGGTTCCGGAAGCTCGGCGCCGCCACTGGACGACTCCTCGACGACCGACCCGTCCGGCGACTCCCTCGGCGGCACGGGATCCGGCAGCGGTTCCGGCAGTGGCAGCGGCAGTGGTTCCGGCAGCAGCGGTTCCTCCTCGGACGATTCGGCCGCGCAGGAGCAAGCCGCGCAGGAGAAGCAGGAAGCCGAGCAGAAAGCCCAGGAGGAGAAGCAAAAGGCCCAGGCGGCGCTCAACTCCGCGGGCAGCGCGCTCGGCTCCGGTGGCTCGGGTTCCAGTGGCAGCAGCCTCGGGGGCTCCGGTTCGGACACGAGCGGCGACTCCTCCGACACTTCCGGTTCCGACACCTCGGGCTCGGGTTCGTCGGGCAGTGGTTCCTCGTCCGAGACCGACCCGTCGTCGGACATCGACGCCGCGAAGCAGAAGGCGCAGGAGGCGCTCAACTCGGTCGGCGGCGGCAGCGGTTCTTCCGGCGGCGGCTCGGACTCCGGTTCCTCCGGCAGTGGTTTCGACAACTACGAGGGCGGCGAAGGGATCCAGACCGAGTCCGGCGACTCCGCCGGCAGCGATACCTCGGGCAGCGACTCCTCCGGCAAGGATTCCTCCGGCAGTGATTCGGAACTCGAAGCGGCCAAGCAGAAGGCGCAGGACGCCCTCAGCGGCGCGAGCGACTCCCTCACCGGCGACAACGGCGATTCGGCCGACGGCAAGGAGGGCTCCGACGACCCGGACACGATGAAGGTCGAGCAGGGCGGCAAGACCTTCGAGATGACCGAGCCGGACAAGAACGGCGCCATGGACATCAAGGTCGACGGCGGCGCCGGGGACCTGAAGGACTACAAGCTCGACTGGACCCCGGACAGCGGCACCGCCGCGGGCCAGGACGGGCAGCCGAACGCCGACGGCACCTACCAGCCCGGGGCCGACGGCAAGATCCACATCAAGGACGGCGACCTCGATATCACCGCGGAGCGGCCGGACGGGGCGGACGGCCCCACGAAGGTCACGGTCGACGACGGCACCGGCAGCCCGGCGACGTACACCCTGGGCGACGAGAACGGCTCGTCCGGTTCGGACTCCGGAAGCCTGGGCGACTCGTCGAGCCTGTCCGGCGACCTGGACGACCCGATGAAGCTCTCCTCCGACACCGCGAGCTCCTCGGACTTCAGCGCCGGCAGCCTCTCCGGCGGTGACGGCGGCGGCGGTGGCGGCGACATCAGCGCGGGCGACATCTCCACGTCGTCGGCCGGCAGCGGAGTCGGCGACATCGGCACCACGGCCACGCCCTCCGGCGACGGTTCCCAGCTCGGCACCGGCGTCCAGACCGGAGGCGCCGCGGCGGCAGCACCCGCCGCGGCCGCTCCGGCGGCGGCCGCGGCCACGTCCGGGGCGGCGGGCACGTCGACCACCGGGATGTCCGGAATGGGCGGCATGATGGGCGGGATGGGCGGCATGAACCAAGGAGGGGACAACCAGGAACGCGGCTCCCGGGCGTACAAGATCGACGGCAACATCTTCGGCGATGCCCAGAAACCGGGCCCCCGCATCATCGGCTCGCTCGACGACGAGGACCGCCCGGCCAAGAAGCGGCGCTGAGCCGCGACGGAAAGGAATCCATGGTCTCCCAGGAGATCCAGCAACTGCGGGCCACCCTGGACGGGCTGGTCCGGGAGCAGGCCGACCGGCGTGCGCTGCGCGAGCGGCAGGGCGAGGAGATCAAGGCCCGCGCCCAGGAGTACATGACCGAGCAGGTGCAGGCGGCCGAGCGCTACGTGCAGCTGCGGCGTGAGCTCGGCAAGCAGAGCGAAGCCGACGAGGAGGACGAGGAGCTCGAGTCCTTCGGCGAGCCGGAGGAGTTCGCCGAGGAGGACGCGGCCGCGGCGCCCCCGCCGGCCGCGACGCCACCGGCCCCGGCTTCACCGCCGCCGCCTCCGCCCGCGCCGGAGCCGGTCCGGGCGGCCCGCGCGCCGCGGCGGCCCGCTCAGGAAGCCGAGGAAGAAGACGACGACGACTTCCTGAACATCCGCTGGCGCGACGACGACTGATCGCGTTCGCCTCAGCAGCGCCCCGCCGGACCCATCCGGCGGGGCGCTGCTCGGCCTGCTTCAGCTCGGATGGGCAACTAGCCTGGGGCGGAGTCGGCGAAAGGAGTGAACCGGTGGCGAAGGTGCTGTTCGTGATGACCGGTGCGGACCACTTGACCCTGCAGGACGGCACCCGGCACGCGACCGGGTACTGGGCCGAGGAAGCCGTGGTACCGCTGGAAAAGCTCAAGGCGGCCGGACACGAGGTGGTGGTGGGCACCCCCCGTGGCGTGCGCCCGCCGGTGGACGAGGCGAGCCTCGCGCCGGGCGCCGCGGGTGGTGGGGACGAAGCGGGAAGGCTCGGCGAAGCGGTGCGGAACGAGCCGGAGTTCGCGCACCCGGTCGCGCTCTCGGACGTGCGCCTGGAGAGCTACGACGCGGTCTTCGTGCCGGGCGGGCACGGCCCGATGGAGGACTTGGCGGGCGACGTCGAGTCCGGGCGGATCCTCACCGGGGCGCTCAACGCGGACATGCCCGTCGCGCTCGTCTGCCACGGCCCGGCCGCGCTCCTCGCGGCCGCCGATGGCAAGGGCGGCAACGCTTTCGCCGGCTACCGGGTGGCGGCGTTCACCAACGCCGAGGAGGACCAGGGCGGGCTGGCGGACAAGGTGCCATGGCTGCTGCAGGACAGGCTGGCCAAGGCGGGCCTCGACGTGGACGAGGCCACGCCGTGGGAGCCGCACGTGGTGACCGACCGCGCCGTGCTCACCGGGCAGAACCCGGCCTCGGCGAGCCCGCTCGCGGACGTGCTCGTCGAGCGCCTCGCGGGAAGGCCCTGAGCGGCGGGCCCTCCCGCGCGGCGGCACAACACGTCGAAGCACCGCCTAAACGCTCGGCTCGGGTGTGCGTGCCGCGCGCGTCCGGGCGGCCGCCGCGAAGGGGAGCAGCACCACCTGCAGGACCACCGCGACGATCACCAGCACGAGCCGGATCACCCAGCCGCCGTCGAAGAAGCTCGCGAAGATCGCGGGCGGGCCCAGCAGCACGCCGAGGTACGTCGCCTGCGAAACGAGCCCGCTCGTGGCGCCCAGCGTTTCGGTGCTCGGCGCCGCGCCCGGGACGAACGTCCAGATCAGGCCGTTCACGGTGCCGATCCCCAGCGAGAACACGCACACCGCCACGCACGCGCCCGCGAAACCGGTGGCGGGCAAA
Source organism: Amycolatopsis acidicola (assembly GCF_007713735.2). Taxonomy (GTDB): domain Bacteria; phylum Actinomycetota; class Actinomycetes; order Mycobacteriales; family Pseudonocardiaceae; genus Amycolatopsis_E; species Amycolatopsis_E acidicola. The sequence goes on from NZ_VMNW02000047.1 coordinate 59,821, forward strand.
TAAAGCGCGACCCCGCCGGCGAGCGTGATCACCCCGGCGGTGACGCCGATCCGGCGGGCCCGCACCCCCGCCTTCAGCAGGTACCCGGCCGAGAGCGAACCCACGACCACGAACACCTCGGCGATCGTGCCGACCCCGGCCGCCGTCTTCACCGACACCCCGAACGACGCCGTCAGGTACACGGTGAGCGCGTTCATGATCCCGGTCTGGATGAACGCCGAGAACCCGGAAGCCAGCGCGACCCGGTACGGCGGCAGGCTCTTCAGCACCGCCCAGATGTCCGCGAGCTTGCGCGCCGGCGCGTCGTTTTCCGTGCGCCCCGGCAGGAAAACGGCCGCGATGGCGAGCAACGCCATCAGCACCGCGTGCCCGCCGAACGCCCACCGCCACGCCTGCCCATGCCCCGCGAGCGGCGCGATGATCGTCAGCGTCAGGCCGACGCCGACCGCCGTATGCGAAGCCCACACGCCGAGGGCGACGGCCCGCCGCGGCCCGCTGGTGGTGCGCATCATCATCGTCACGGCGCCGACGGTCAGCGAAAGATACCCGACGCCCTCGACGAGCCGCCCGGTGAACAGCACGCCGCCGGTGTGGGAGAAGAACACGATCACGTTGCCCGCCAAGGCGAACAGCGAGCCGGCGAAGATCACCCGCTTGTCGCCGACGCGGTCGATCAGCCAGCCGCCGAAGACCGCGGCGATCGCGGTGACCAGCGACGGCACCGAGATCACCCAGCCCGAAGCCGCCGAGCCGAGCGCGAACTGTTTCGCCATGTCCGCGATGACCGGGACGGACTGCGTGACCAGCGAGGTCGCGACGACGCCGTAGAGGTAGAGCAGGATCAGGGAAGGCCAGCTACCGGGTCTCATCATTGAGATCACTCCGATTCGGGGGAAGGTCAGGTCCAGGCGAGGAGGCGGCGGATGTTCCCGCCCAGCACGAGTTCGCGCTCGGGGCCGGTCAACCAGGGCAGGGCTTCGGCGAACTGCGCCACGCATTGCCGGTACGGATGGTGCAGGCGCGACAGGTCGCTGGCCCACACGACGCGCTCCGGGCCGAAGGCGCCGAAGATCCGCCGCAGCGGCTCGTCCAGCGAGGGGAACGGATACGGGTCCAGCGCGTAGTCGCCCACCCCGGCGGCTTTCACGTGCACGCCGGGGAAATCGGCCAGTGCCAGCAATTCCGGCAGGTGCTCGAACGCGGCCGGACCCGAGGCGCCGCGCGGCACGCCGAGGTGGTCCACGATGATCCGCAGCCCGGGGAACCGCCGCGCCAGATCGGCCGCGAGCTTCAGCGCACCCGGGATCAGCAGTGCCACGACGAGGCCGGTTTCCTCGGCCACCGGCCACAGTTCCTCGTAGTGCCCGGCCAGCAGCGGCGCGCGGCGTTCCTCGGTGTTGAACAGGAACCGCATGCCCGTCATCCCCGGCTGCTCCAGCCAGGTCCTGGCCTGCGCGACCGGATCGGCGTCCGGATCGGGCAGGCCCATCACCGTGAACCGCCCGGGCGCGGCCGCCGCGAGCTCCAGCGAGTACGCGTTGCCGTCCGGATCCCACAGCGGGGGCACGAGCACCGCCCGCGACACCCCGGCCGCCGCCATTTCGGCCTCCAGCACCTCCCGGGTGATCGGTTCCCGGCGGTGGTGCCCGGTGGACTGCCCGGCGGACCAGGCGTGCACCTGCGCGTCGACGATCTCCACGGCTCAGCCCTCGAACAGCCGGCCGGCGCCGGGGATCGTGCCGGTCCACCCGGCGGCGGTCAGGACCGACCACAACATGGCCTGGTTGCTCGTCACCACTGGCCTCCCTAGGTCTCGTTCCAGCGCCGGTGCCGCCTCGAACGCGCGGACGTTGGCGCACGACAGCAGCACCGCGCCGGTCGAATCGTCGACGTGCTCACGTGCCGCGTCCGCGATCCGCGCCGGGTCGAGGAGCGCGGCCTTCTTCGCGTCGTCGAAGCCGAGCGACACCGTGCGCCGCACCGAAAACCCTGACGCCGTCAGGGAATCCCGCTCGATCCGCGCGGACTCCCCGGTGAACGGGCAGACGTGCAGCAGCCCGTCCGCCCGCAGCACGCGCAGGGCCTGTTTGATCGCGACCATCGTGTTGGTCGACGGGACCCCGAGCTGCGAGGTCATCCGCCGGGCGAGCGCTTCGTCGCCCAGCGGATCCCACGCCACGCTCGCGCCGGTGCAGTTGAACGCGATCGCGTCGGGGGAGAAGTCGGCCAGCAGCGAGGCTTCGTCGGTCGCTTCGAGGTACGCGCGGGCGAGGCTTTCCGTGGTCACGCGGCCGTTTTCCTTGCGCAGCCGGATCCGGTGCACGTGGTAGGCGACGTCGGCCGGACAGAAGGCGCGGAAGTCGTCCTCGGCGATGGTGTTCAGCGACGGCACGATCATGCCGATCCGGAGCTCACTCATGGGCGTCCTCCAGCCGCGGCGCGGACTCGCCCGCCAGGCTCCGGTCGATCGACTCCAGCGACCGGCCCCTGGCCTCGACCCCGAGGGACAGATAGGTCACGCCGCACACCAGCAGGCACACCGCGAGGAAGGAGAAAGCGGGTACCACGGCCGAAGTGGTGGCCGCTGGGCTGACGATGTTGCCGGAGCCCACGATCACCGCGAGCCCGACCGGGCCGAGGATCTTGCCGACCGAACCGGTCAGTCCCGCGTAGCCGGACCCGCTGCCGCGCAACCGGGACGGCCAGATCTCCGTGGAATACAGGGCGCACACGGAGAACCCGCCGTCGGCGAACACGAAGGCCACCAGCAGCGGCAGCCAGAACAGCGACGCGGGCAGGAAGATCCCGTTGCCGGTCAGCCCGGCCAGCAGTGTCGCCACGGCGGCCGCCAGCGCGAAGTACCCGCCCGTGCGGCGCCTGCCGACCCGGTCCGCCAGCCGTGCCGCGAGCAGGCGCGAGCCGATCCCCGCGACGCTGAAGGCGATCATCACCTTCGCCGCGTCGCCCGAGGAGATCAGCTGAACCTGTGCCAGCAGCATCGGCGCCCACAGCACGATCCCGTAGTAGCCGGTCATCAGCCCGAGATTCACCAGCGTCGAGGTGACGACCTGGCGGGGGAAGGCGAAGATGTGCCGCCACCGGTCGTGCGGGCTCGGCGGGGGCACGTCCAGCTCGCCGTCGAACCGCGCTTCCCCGAGCGCCCACGCGACCGATTTCCTTGCGGCTTCGGGCTTTCCGTGCAGGCTGAGCCACCGCGCCGACTCCGGGATGAACGCCGCGCCGGCGAGCGCGACCAGCGCGGGCAGTGCGCCGAGGGCGAACGTCCACCGCCAGCCGATGCCCGGGATGAGGTACGCCCCGCTGAACGAGCCGAGCAGCAGCCCGCCGGTGGTGATCGCGGAGACCACGCCGGTGAGCATCCCGCGCCGTCGCGGCGGCATGAACTCGTGCACCAGCGAAACCTGCACGAAGTAGCCTGCCGTCGCGAACCCGATGACCGTGCGCAGCACGGCCATGTAGACCCAGCCGCCCTCGGCGCACTGCCCGCGCTGGTCGCGCTCGCCGGCGCGGCGTTCATCCCGGAGTCGGCGCGGTGGCTCAGCCTGCACGGAAAGCCCGAAGCCGCAAGGAAATCGGTCG
>NZ_VMNW02000048.1 GCF_007713735.2 Amycolatopsis acidicola
CCGACACCTGGAACCGCTCAGCAGCTCACCATAGCGGCCATTCGTCGTCCACCACACAACGGGCCAGGCGCAGTCTGCCAGTCGGACTCAACGGGGCATTACGGTGTGACACGAGGACCTCCGTGGCATGGTGCAGATTGTGGTGATCCACACCAAACCCGGAGGTCCTCCCTCACGCCAAGATCATCCGACTACGTGTCCCCACGTTCGCAACCTCCCGGGCCAGTACACCTAGTTCGCCAATCCCAGCAACGTTCCCAGGCTCGGCGTTCCCTGCCCCCGCGCCAGCCCGAGCACACCCGGCAGCTGGTTCGTCACCGGCACCTGCGCGGGCGCGGCGGAAGGGGAACTGGCCGCCGGTGCCTGCGCGGGCGTCGCGGGCGCGCCCGCGTAGGGGGCGTTCTGCGCGCCCCGCACATCGGTCGCGCTGCCGGCCGGTTCCGCGCAGTACGCCTGGGTGTTCGGCGGGATGTCCGCCGTGTCGTTGGCGCCGCGCTGGTTCGTCCCTTCGTATCCCTTCGTGCAGGAGTGCGGGTCGAAGAAGTCCAGCACCATCCCCAGCTGCCCCTCGCCATTGGAGCTCACCGAGCGCCCGAACGCCGACATCACGGGGAAAGCGACCAATTCCTCCTCCAAGGCGCTCGTCCGCACCGACGTGATCTGCACGGTGGTCAGCAGGTTCGCGATGAGCACGCCCATATCGTTGCCCGTGGTCGCGAGGATGCCGTCGAGGTCGTCGGCGAGCCCGGGCGCCTGGCCGATGACCGTCCGCAGATCCGGGTCGGAACTCTTGAGCCGGGCCGAGATCTGCCGGAAACTGCGCGCGATCGACGTGATGCTGCCCGCCTGCCGCTGCTGCGTCTCCAGTACCGTGCGCCCGTCGTCGAGGAGCCGCGTGGTCTGCGGCAGATTCTGCTGCGCCTCGGCGGTGAACGAACTCGCGGTGTCCAGCAGCCGCTGCAGATCCGGGCCGGTGTCGGCGAAAGCATCGTAGGTCTCGTCCACGACGGTCCGCAGCGACTGCGGGGCCACACTGGACGCGAGCCCGTCCAGGTGGGTCAGCACGGTGTCCGGGGCGACCGGCAGCCCGGTGTGGTCCCGCGTGATCACCGAACCCTCCCGCAGGTACGGCCCGTCCTCGGTCTTGGGCCGCAGGTCCACGTACTGCTCACCGATCGCCGACCGGTCGGCGACCACGGCCTCGGAACTCGCGGGGATCCGCTCGTCCCCGTCGATGTCGAGATCGACCGTCACGCCCTTCGGGTCCAGGTGCAGCGCCGTGACCCTGCCCACCGCGACGCCCCGGTAGGTCACCTCGGCGTTGGTGAAGATCCCGCCGGAATCGGTGAACTGCGCGTGCACCACATAACCACGGGCACCGAACAGCCGGTCCAGCCCCGCGTACCGGCCGCCCGCGTACCCGACCGACACGACGGCGATGACCAGAAAGACGAACAGTTTGATCCAGTGCTTGCGGACGAGCATCAGCGCCCACCTCCCAGCAGGTTTCCGAGCAGCCCGCCCAGGAGCCCGCCGGACGACGAGCCGGTGCCCGGCGCCGCGGGCAGCGGCAGCGGCGGCAACGTGGTGGGAATGGTGACGGACGCGTTGGGCACGGAAACCGTGACGCGCCCGGCGTTTTCGACGTTCTGCAGGATCGAGTCGAGGTCGAGGTCGAGGCGCACGTCCACGTTGCCGTAGTCACCCTTGATCGAGTTCCCGGCGATGTCCGGCAGCGGGTACGTCGGCAGGATCTTCAGCGCCTTCGGCAGGTTGTCCCCCGCTTCGGCGAGCTTCTGCAGCGTCGGCGCGAGCGCGCGTAAGTTGGCCAGCAGCTGGTCCTTGCTCTTGTGCACGGTGTCCACCGCGACCCCGGAAAGCCGGTCCAGCGACTGGAGCATCCCGACGAGCTGGTCACGCTGCTCGGCCACGACCTGGATGCCCGGCCCGAGATCGTCCAGCGCGGTCGCGAGGTTCTGCCGCTGCCCCACCAGCGTCGACGACAGCCGGTTGAGCCCGTCGATGGCCTGCACGATTTCGCCCTTCTGCCCGTCGAGTCCGGTGGCGAGAGTGTCCACACGCGACAGCAGCAACCGGATGTCGGCCTCGTTGCCCACCAGCGCCCGGTTCAGCTCGCGGGTGATGTCCGACAGCTGCTGGAGGCCACCACCGTTGAGCAGCAGGGAAAGCGCGCCCAGGACCTCCTCGACCTCGGGACCACGATCGGTGCGGGCCAGCGGAATCGCCGCACCCTCGGCGAGCCTGCCCTCCCCGGCCCGCCCGGCGGGCTGCTCGAGTTCGACGAACTTCTCCCCCAGCAGGCTCGACTGCTTGAGCTGGGCGTAGGCGTCGGCGGGCAGTTCCAAGTCGCCGTTGACCGTCATCGAGACCGTCGCCGACTTTTCGTCCCGCGACAGGTCGATCTTGTCGACGCGGCCCACCGCCACGTCGTCGACCTTCACGCTCGCCTGCGGCACGAGGTCGAGCACGTCGGCGAACTGGGCGGTGAGGTGGAACGGATGGTCGCCGAGCTCGGCACCGCCGGGCAGCGGTGTGTCGTAGAGCCCGTGGAACCCGCCGGTGCTGCACCCCGCGAGCAGCAGCATCCCCGAGATGACGCCCAGGACTCGTTTCATCGCCCCGCCTCCGGGATCGAGATCAGGGGCAGCAACGGCAGCGGGGGCAGCTTGCCGCTGGTGATGTCGGCGAGCAGCTGGGTGACCGATGGGACCTTCGCGACCCCGTTCACCACCGGCTCCAGCGCGCTGCAGACGTTGTTGACGACATCCGGCAGGCCGACCGGGGTGCCCGCCTTGAGCACCCGGCACAGCGTGGTGAACAACGGGTTGGTCAGTTCGTTGGCGTCCCAGCGGAACGCGATCGTGCCGGACGCCGCGTCGTAGGAGTTGATGTAGTTCGTCATGCCCGTCGGGGCGACGTCGATCGTCTCCGCCAGCGCCGACCGCTCGGCGACCAGCACCTGCGTGATACTGGTGAGCTTGCTGACGTTGGACGTCAGGCCGTCCTTGTTCTGGTCCACGAACCGCCGCACGTCGGTCAGCGCACCGGCCAAAGAGGACAGTGCGCCGCCCAGGTTTCCGGAGTCCTGCGCGAGAAACCCGGTCACGTCATCGAGGTTCCGGTAGAACTGGTCGACCTGGTTGTCGCTGTCGGCGAGCGCCGTGGTGAAGGACTGCAGGTTCCGCACCGTGGAGAACAGGTCGCCCTTCGAATCGTTCAGCGAGCGCGAGAGATCGGACAGCTCGGTGACGGTGTCGTTGAGGTTCTTACCGTTCCCGTCGAGGTTCTTCGCCGCGGTGTTCAGCAGGTCCGACAGCGCGCCGTCCGAGTTCGCGCCCTGCGGGCCCAGCGCGGTGGAGAGTTTGTCGAGGTTGCTGTAGAGGTCGTCGATCTCCATCGGCGTGGACGTGCGCGTGCGCGGGATCAGCGTGCCCGAGGCCATCAGCGGCCCGCCGCGGTAGCCGGGCGTGAGCTGCACGTACCGGTCCGACACCAGGCTCGGCGCCACGACGACGGCGCCGGCGTTCGCCGGGATCCGCACGCCCGCGTCCACCTGCATGTCCACCCGGACGTCGCCACCCTGCGGGGTCACCGAGCTGATCCGTCCTACTTGGACACCCAGCACGCGGACGGTGGAACCGGCGTAGAGCCCGACCGCCTTGTCGAACAGCGCCGAGATCCGGGTTCCGCCGCTGTCCCGGAACGCCAGCCACAGGCCGCTGGTGAGCAGCAGCGCGACGACGGCGCCGGTGGCCACCCAGCGGTAAACCCCGCGCTGCGCCTGGGTTTCGATGCTCATCCGCCGTTCACCCCCTGGTCCGGCGCGGCCTGCGGGGTGGCGCAGCCCTCCGGGTTGACCGAGACCCCGCCCGCCTCGATGTCCGGCGGCAGCAGCCCGCAGATGTAGCCGTCGAACCAGCGCCCGTTGCCGGTGGCGTTCGCGCCGAGCCGGGCGAACGGGGCGAACAGCGCCAGGCTCCGCCGCAGGTTGTCCTGGTTCTGCTGGAGGATGTCGGTGACCTGGCCGAGTTTCTGCAACGTCGGCGCCAGCTGCGCCTGGTTGTCCGAGACGAGCCCGCTCAGCTGCTGCGAAAGCTGTTGCGTGCCGGTCAGCAGGGAGTCGATCGCGTCCTGACGCTGCTTCAGCATCTGCAGCAGCAGGTTCCCGTCGCCGACGATCTGCTGAAGCTGCCCGTTGCGGTCGGCGAGGATCTTCGACACCTGGCTGGTGTTCGCCATCAGCTGCGAGAGCGCCTGGTCCCGCGAGGAAATCGTGCGGGACAAGGAGGACAGCCCGGTCAGCGTTTCCTTCAACGGCCCCGGCGTGTTCTGCAGATCGCCGGAGATCGCCTCGAAACTCTGCGCCAGCTGCTGGGTGTCGATAGTGCCGACGGTGTCGGTCAGCTGCTGGAAGGCGTCCTGCAGCTGGAACGGCGTGGTGGTGCGGGCAACCGGGATCGGCGTGTCCGGATCCTGCGCGCGCTCCCCCACCGGCCGCAGTTCGAGGAACTTGTCGCCCAGCAAGGTCTTGATCTTGATCGACGCGGTCGAGGCGTCCCCGACCTTCGTGCCCGAGACCTTGAACTTCACCAGCACCTGGTCGTCCCCGAGGCTCACCGAGCTGACCTCGCCGACCTTCACCCCGGAGATCTGCACGTCGGAATCCGGGGTCAGCCCGGCGGATTCGGCGAAGTACGCCTCGTAGGTCGTGCCGCTGCTGAGCAACGGGAGACTGTCCGAAAAGTACGACACCACGGTGACGAGCACGATCAGCACGAGTGCCACCGCGCCGACGGCCGCCTGGTTGCGTTCGCGGAGTGGTTTCATCACGACTTGCACCTCGCCGGGAGTTCGGTCGCGGGGAGCGGGAGAATCGGGATCTCGATGTCGAGCGAGGAAATGCCGATCGTGCCGGACAGGTTGCAGAGGTAGTAGTTGTACCAGCTGCCGTAACTCAGGGTCCGGGTGAACTTTTCCAGTGTTCCCGGCAGGTTCTGCAGCACCTCCCGCAGCAGGTCCGAGGAATCGGCGAGGGTGCCGGACAGCACGCCGAGGTGCTGGATGTCGGTTTGCAGCGGCGGGCGGACGTCCTGGACGAGCCCGGCCGTGGTGTTCGTCAGCTCCGACAACGCCGAAACGGCGTCGCTGATCGGCGCGCGCTGCTGTGCCAGCCCGGTCACCAGCTGCTGGGTGCGGTCGATCAGGTTGCCCAGCTGCGGGCCGCGGTCGTTGACGGTCGCGAGCACGGTGTTGAGGTTGTCGAGGACCTGGCCGATCACCTGGTCCTTGTCCGCCAGGGTGTTCGTCAGCGACGCGGTGTGTGAAAGCAGGCTGTCGATCGTGCCGCCCTCGCCCTGGAAGGTCTGGATGATCTCCGAGGACAGCTGGTTGATCTGCCGCGGGTCGAGCGCCTGGAGCAGGGGCTTGAACCCGTTGAACAGCACGGTCAGATCGAGCGCGGGCTGGGTCTGCGCGGGCGGGATGATCCCGCCGGGTGCGAGCGGTTCGCCGTCCCGGTCGGTCGAAAGCGCCAGGTAGCGCTGCCCGACGAGGTTCCGGTACTTCACGGTCGCGGTCGTGGCCACGTCCAGCTGGTACTGCGATGCCAGGGAAAACCGCACTTCGGCGTAGTGCGCGGTGCCCTCGGTCAGCACCGAAATCGAGTCGACCTGCCCGGTCTTCACCCCGGCGATCCGCACGTCGTCTCCCGGCTGCAGGCCGGACGCGTCGATAAACCGGGCGGTATAGCCGGAGGTCTCGCCGAAGTTCGTGTTCGCGATGGTGGCGCCGAGAATCCCGGTCAGGAGCACGGTGACCACGGCGAAGATCAGGGTCTTGATCAGCGGGGCGACGAAGTTCCTCATTGAACGTCCACCTCGGCTCCGCGGTAGAGCGGTGCGACGAGCAGGCCCGCCCACCCCGGCACGTCCTCCGGCGTCGTCCCCAGCGCCGGGGACACCAGCACGTTCAGCAGCTGTTGTTCCGCCGGTGAGTTCGACACCGAGGCACCGCCGGTCGTGCCGGAGCCCGACTGGATGGTTCCGTTGCCGGGCAGGGGACTGTTCTCTCCCGGCGGCACCGGCGGATGGGCCGAGCCGTCCTGCACCGGGCCGTCCGGCGGATACTGCGGCCACCGGCCCGGCGGGGCGACCTGCGGGTAGCAGCGCGGGCCGCGCCGGTCGAGGTACTTCGGCTCGTCCTGGCCCGGCTCGTATTTGGCGCGGTCGGCGAGGAACCGGATCACGATGTGGTTCCTGTCGTCGACGCCGTATCCGAAAGCCTGGTACGCCCGCGGCACGGACTCGGCGAGCTGCTGCAGCAGGCACGGGTACTCGGGCGCGTACTCGGCCAGAAGATCCAAAGTGGACTGTGACGTGGTGGTGAGCCGGATCAGGTTGTTCTCGTTGACCTTGAGGAAGCTGCCGAGGTCCTCGGAGAACGTCGAGAGCGAGCCGTAAAGCTGGGAAAGCTGTTGTGCCTGGGAGGAAATCGTCCTGGTGGTCGTGGTGAGATCGGACATCGCCCGCAGGAAGTCCGGCGCCGCCTGCGTGTAGGTGTCGGCGACCTTGGCGAACGCCGCGATGTCCGCCTTGATGTCCGGCAGCGAAGGGTTCAGGCCGCCGAGATAGTCCGAGAGTTGCGAGAGCGTCTGGCCGAGCTGTTCGCCGCGGCCTTGCAGGGCGGTCGAAACGGCGCTCAGCGTGGCGGACAGCTTCTCCGGCTGGACGGCCTGCAGCAGCGGCATCACGGCGTCGAGTACCTGTTCCAGCTCGATCGCCGAACTGCTGCGGTCCTGGCTGATCACGTCGCCGTCGGTCAGCTGCCGCCCTGAGGAGTCCTCCGGGATCTGCAGCGCCACATAGCGTTCGCCGAACAGGGTTTTCGGCAGCAGCCGCGCGGTGACGTCCACCGGGATCTCGGCCATCCGGCCGGGGTCCATCGCGAGTTCGACCGTGGCGTGGTCGCCGCTCGTCGCGACGGAACGCACCTCGCCGACCACCACTCCCCGCACCTTCACGTCGGAGCCCTTCACCAGCTGGCTCCCGACGTGGTCGGTGTCGAGGCGCACGAGGGAGGTCCTGGTGAACGCCTTGTCGTACGCGGCGATCGTCGCCGCGATGAACACCACGCACACCAGCAGGAACACCAGCCCGAGCAGCTGGTGACGCAGCCGGCGCAGCAGCACGCTCCGGCTCATCCCGGGGTCCTCACCGTCGTGGTGGCGCGCCGGATCGCCCGGGTGTCCACACTGGTCATGACAGCGCCTCCGCCGACTCAGCTCCGTTGCTTCGAGTCATTCCGGGTGCGAGGCCGCATCCCCGCCCGGGGCGCTACCAGATCGGAACCGGCGCCTGGCCCTGCTGGTAGAACCCCGGCAGCGGTTTGCCGGACGTGGCCTTCTGGATCCGGGCCCGCATCCCGGCCGAAAGCGCGTCGGCCTTGATCATGTCCAGGTACAGCGCGGACACGTTGCCGAAGTCGAAGAAGTCCCGCTGCCAGTCCCACCTGCGGTCGCCCGCGTAGCGGAACCAGCTGCCGCCGATGCCGACCACCTCGTACGGGGTGCCGTCCGGGCGCCGCGCGTCGGCGATCTGCTTCCACAGGCCGATGACCTCACCCTGCCGGTCGTCGACGAGCACCCGCTGGTACGGGTACGTCCAGCCCTCCAGCCCCTCCATCTCCTGCCCGAACGCCAGGTCCCGGATCTCGTCGCGGCCGACGGCCATGAAATCCTGCTGGGGCCCGATGTTCCAGCCGTAGGTGGCGTCGGCGGTGTACAGCTCGGCGAGAGGACGCCAATCCCCGTTCTGCTCGCATTTCTCGTTCTCCGCGAGCCAGTACCCGACCATGTCGTCGAGCTCGGCCCTGGGGAATGCCGGCATGGCTTCGCCTCCTAGGTTTCCTGGTTGATGAGAAGAGCCTGGGTGGGGCAGTACTTCACGGCCCGGCGGACGTCGTCGCGCAGTTCGTCCGGCGGGTTCTCTTCGAGGATCTCGACCTTGCCGCGTTTGGGGACCGTGAACACCTCCGGCGCCTCGAGCTCGCAGACGGCGTGTCCCTGGCAGAGATCGAGATCGGCTTCCACCCTCATGCCCTGCTCTGGCGGCGGTAGTTCACCACGCAGGGCTGCGCGAGCTGGACGACCATCTTGCTGTGGTCGTTGCGATAGGTCTCCCCGGGCTGCGCGAGCTCGAACTCGTATTCCCGCAGCAGCAAGGAAAAGATCGCCTTCAGCTGCATCATCGCGAACATCGCGCCGACGCAGCGGTGCCGCCCGGCCCCGAACGGGATCCAGGTCCACCGGTTGACGATGTCCTCCTGGCGCGGTTCGGCGTAGCGCTCCGGCCGGAACTCGTCCGGCTCGGGGAAGTCCTCGGGGATCCGGTTCGAGATCGCCGGCGTCGCCCCGACGAGCTGTCCCTCCTCGATGCGGTAGCCGCTGACCTCCAGCGGTTCCTTCGCCACGCGCAGCAACAGGATCAGCGGCGGGTGCAGTCGCAGCGCCTCCTTGATCGCGCCTTCGAGCTGAGGGATCTGCCGCAGGGCCCGGAAACTGATCTCCGAGCCGTCGGAGTACAGCTCGTCGAGCTCGCGAACCACCTTGTCCAGCTCGCCGGGGTGGCGCAGCAGCTCGATGAGCGTCCAGGCCGCCGTCCCGGAGCTGGTGTGGTGCCCGGCGAACATCATCGAGATGAACATGCCGGTGATCTCGTCGGCGGAGAACCGCAGCTCGCCGTCGGCGTCCTTGACCGACATCAGCACGTCGAGCATGTCGCGGTCGTCCTTGCCGGCGGGCGGCGCGGCCGCGCGTTTCGCCATGATGTCGCTGACGAGCTGGACGAGCCCTGCCCGCGCGCGGTCCCGGCGCCGGAAGCTTTCGATGTCCGCGTACGCGTCGGCGTAGGCGATGGCGTCCGTGCCCTGCTCCAGGTCGTGGTAGAGCTTGGCGAACCGGCTGTCGAGCTCCTCCCGGAACTTCTGCCCGATCAGGCAGGCCGACGAGGTGTAGATCGTCAGCTCGGCGAACCAGTCGAGCAGGTCGATCTGCCCCTCGTCGCCCCAGTCCGCGACCATCCGGTCCAGTTCGGCGGCGATGGTCGTGGCGTGGCCCTTCATGTGCTCGCCGCGCAGCGCCTGGTTGTGCAGCATCTCCCGGCGCCGTTCGGGACTGGCGTCGAACACGACGCCGTCGCCGAAGATCGGCTTCATGAAAGGATAGGCCTCGCCCTGGTCGAGCTCCTCCTCCGAGGACCGGAAAAAGAACTCGTTGGCCTCCGCGCCCGAAAGCAGCACCACCGGCCGCCCGGCGATGCGGAACCTGCCGATGTCGCCGCATTCCCCGCGCACCCGCTTCATCAGCCCGATCGGGTCCGCCCGCAGCTCCTCCAGATGGTCGCCGTCCCCGGTGCCGAGGGAGACCTCGGGCGGCTCGAGAAGTGTCATTTCTTTTCCTCCTGTACGGCCAGGCACAAGTCACCGCCTCGCATGATCAGCTCCGCGGTGGACACGAGACCTTCGGCGATGTTCTCGTACGAGGTCGCGCCCATTCCCGCGTGCATGAGCGCGCCGGCATAAGCGAACTCCAGCGCGCTGAGCACCTCCGGCGCCGCCGCCGGTCCCAGCCCCGCGGCCAGGCGGGCGCGGATCTCCGCGCCGACCCGCCTGCGCAGGTGCGCGACGTCCGCATCGGTGCCCAGCAGCGCCGCGGTGCAGCCCGCGGCGACCTCCGGTTCCGAAACGATCAGAGAGACGATGTCCCGCAACACGTTCGCGACCCGCGCCGCCGGCGGGCGGTCGTCCTCGGCCACGAGCGGCAGCGCGTGCAGCTTGCGCCAGAAGATCTCGGTGAGCAAATGGTTCTTGGACGAGAAGTAGGTGTACGCGGTCGCCGGGGCCACTCCCGCCCGCCCCGCCACGTTCCGCAGGGTGAGGTTCGCGTACCCGCTCTCGCGGACCTCCTCCAGCGCCGCCTCGGTGAGCCGGTGGACCATCTCGATCTGCCGCGGGGTCAGCCGGCGCCGGGTGGACTCGGCGGTAACGTCACTGGACACGTGTCCAGACGGTACTCCACCAATCCCGCGGAGACAACCGCCGCGGCCCGCGCTCACGTCCCCTGGCCGTCTTCTTCCAGTGCCAGAGCCATTTTCGGGCAGCCTTGGACGGCCTGGCGGATCCGTTCGAGGTTCTCCTCGCCCGGCTCCGCGTGGACGTGGAGGTTGTCGTCCTCATCCAGCTCGAAGACGTCCGGCGCGAACGCTTCGCACACGCCGTTGGCTTCACACGAGTCGTAGTCGACCTTGAGTTTCATTGCGCCACCACCGTCTCGCCGACCGGCACCACGAAATGAGTTTCCCGATATCGCCGCCAGAACCGCACAGACCCATCCGCACCACGGCGTAGCGGAACGTAACACGGCCCCTTCGCCTGGACAACCGTCCAGATGAGCGTCCATGCGGCGGCGGAGATCGTCTCCCGCTTGTTGCGCCCGGGAGTTTGCGCGGACTACAGTCCAGACAGTTGTCCAGATCAGTGGAGCGCACCGATGACCTTCGACTGGCCGGACCCGGCCTCCCCCCTGCTCATCGACGGCCACCTGCGGCGCGGCGGCGCCGGTGAGTTCGTCACCCTCAACCCGGCCACCGAAGAGGTGCTCGGGCACGCCGCCAACGCCGACGTGGCCGACCTCGACGACGCGATCACCGCCGCCCGGCGCGCGTTCGACGAAACGGAGTGGTCCCGCGATGTCGCCCTGCGTGCCGGCGTGCTGCGGCAGTTCGCGAAAGTGCTGCGCGACCACAGCGACGAGCTGCGCGAGCTGACCGTCGCGGAGGCGGGCGTGCCCGTCGCCCTCACCTACGGCCCGCAGCTCGACCTGCCGGTCGGCTACCTCGACTGGTACGCCGACCTGGCCGAATCCTATGAATGGCGCCAGGATCTCGGGAAGGCCGAGCCGATGGGCATCCCGACGCGGCGCTGGATCCAGCGCGAGGCCACCGGCGTGGTCGGCGCGATCACGCCGTGGAACTTCCCGCACCAGATCACGTTCGCCAAGCTGGCCCCGGCGCTGGCGGCGGGCAACACCGTGGTGCTCAAGCCCCCGCCGGACACCCCGTGGTGCGCCGCGGCGCTCGGCAAGCTGATCGCCGAGGAGACCGGCTTCCCGCCCGGCGTGGTCAACATCGTGACCTCCGACGACCATTCGCTCGGCAGCAGGCTCGTCGAGGACCCGCGCGTGGACCTGGTGTCGTTCACCGGATCGACCGCGACCGGGCGGTCGGTGATGCGCACCGCCGCCGACACGCTGAAGAAGGTTTTCCTTGAGCTGGGCGGAAAATCCGCGTACGTCGTGCTCGACGACGCGGATCTGGCGGGCGCGTGCGCGATCGCGGCGTTCACGGTCTGCACGCACGCCGGCCAGGGCTGCGCGCTCACCACGCGGTTGCTGGTCCCCCGCGACCAGTACGACGACGCTGTCGAGGCCGCGGCCGGAGCCATGCGGAGGATCAAGGTGGGCGACCCCGCCGACAAGCGGACCATCTGCGGTCCGGTGATCTCCGCGCGGCAGCGCGAGCGCGTGGAGGGCTACCTGAAGCTCGCCCGCGACGAAGGCGGGAAGATCGTCTGCGGCGGCGGACGCCCGGCAGGCAGGGAAACAGGCTTCTACATCGAGCCGACGCTCATCGCGGGCCTCGGCAACGACGCGCGTGCCGCCCGTGAGGAGATCTTCGGCCCGGTGCTGGTGATCATGCCCCACGACGGGGACGACGACGCCGTCCGGATCGCGAACGACTCCCCCTACGGCCTTTCCGGGACCGTGCACGGCGGCGACCTCGAGCGCGCCCGCGCCGTCGCGGCGCGGATCCGGAGCGGGACGGTCGGGGTCAACGGCGGGGTCTGGTACGCCGTCGACGCGCCTTTCGGGGGCTACAAACAGTCGGGCACCGGCCGCGAAATGGGTGTGGCCGGGTTCGAGGAGTACCTGGAAACCAAGCTCGTCGCCGAGCCTGCGTAGAAAAGGGAGATCATGGGTCGATTCGACGGCAAGACCGCGATCGTGACAGGCGCCGCGGGCGGGATCGGTGAGGGGTACGCCCGCGCGCTGGCCGCCGAGGGCGCGCGCGTGGTGGTCGCGGACCTGAACACCACCGCGGGTGAGCACGTCGTCAAGGAGATCGCCGCGGACGGCGGCACCGCCGCCTTCACCGAGGTCGACGTGGCGAGCCCGGAGTCGACGAAGGCGATGGCCGCGTTCGCCGCCGAACGCTTCGGCGGCATCGACTTCCTGGTCAACAACGCCGCCATCTACGGCACGATGAAGTTCGACTTCCTGCTGAACGTCGACTGGGACTACTACCAGAAGTTCCTCAGCGTCAACCTCAACGGGGCGCTGCTGTGCACGCGCGCCGTGGTGCCGCACATGCGCAAACGGGGCGGCGGCGCGATCGTGAACCAGTCCTCCACCGCGGCGTGGGTGTACTCCGGGTTCTACGGGCTCGCGAAGGCAGGCATCAACAGCCTGACCCAGCAGCTCGCCACCGAGCTGGGCGGGCAGCGCATCCGCATCAACGCCATCGCGCCCGGGCCGATCGACACGGAGGCCACCCGCGCCAGCACGCCGCCGGAAGTCGTGCGGAACATGGTGAAGGCGTTCCCGATCAGCAGGCTCGGCAAGCCGGAGGACCTGACCGGGATGTGCCTGTTCCTGCTCTCCCCCGAGGCGGGCTGGATCACGGGCCAGATCTTCAACGTCGACGGCGGCCAGACCTTCCGGTCCTGACGAGCAGGGAAGTGCAGCATGACGGACGAGACGCGCCAGCGCGGGCTGGACATGATGAGCAAGGTCTACGGCTGGGACATGCCGGACCGCCCCGGTGAGTTCTTCCGCTACACCCTCGACCACCTCTTCGCCGACATCTGGACCCGGCCGGGCCTGGAGATGCGGGACCGCAGGCTGATGCTCCTCGGTCTCCTCGCGGCGCAGGGCATCGAGGACCTCGCGGAAGTCCAGGTCACCGCCGCGCTCAAGAACGGTGAGCTGACCGAGGACCAGCTGCGGGAGATCGCGGTGTTCCTGACCCATTACGTCGGCTGGCCGCTGGGCACGAAGCTGTACATGACGGTGGAGAAGGTCATCGCCCGGCGCAAGAAGGAAGCGAAGGAATAGCGGCCGCGGCCGCGGCGGGTCAGTGGCCCGCCGCGGCGCGGCTCGGCGTCGGGGTGAACGTCACCGGCATGGATTCGATGCCGGAGACGAAGTTCGCCGCGCGCCGGGGCAGCGGCCCGGTGTCCGCGAGGCGCAGGTCCGGGAGCCGGGTCAGCAGCCTGCTGAACATTTCGCGCAGTTCCAGCCTGGCCAGTTTGCTGCCGAGGCAGAAATGCGGGCCGAACCCGAAGGCGACGTGTTCGTTCGGCTGCCGGGTGATATCGAATTCCTCGGGCTTTTCGAATACTTCTTCATCGCGGTTCGCGGAGGGGTACAGCAACAGCAGCGTGTCTCCCTCGCGGATTTCCGCGCCACCGAGCGTGGTGTCCGCCGTCGCCGTCCTCGCCATGTTCTTGATCGGCGAGACCCAGCGGAGCATTTCGTCCAGCGCGCCCGGCAGCAGCGTGGGATCCGCTGCCAGCCGGTCGTATTGGTCGGGATGGGCGAGCAGCGCCTCCATCCCGCCGCTGATCACGTGCCGGGTGGTTTCGTCACCGCCGACGAGGATCAGCAGGGTTTCCATCGTGAGGGAATCGTCGGTCAGCCGGTCGCCGTCGAATTCCGCGTTGGCGAGAATCCCGATCAGATCGCTTTCGTCGTGATCACGCCGCCGCCACGCTATCCGTTCGGTGATGTACCCGGTGTATTCGGCGAAAGCGGTCATGGCCCCCGAAATCGCGTCGTCGTCCGGAGAACCGAGAGCGCGCAACATGTCGTCGGACCACCGGAGCAGATCTGGGCGGTCGGCGGGCTGCACGCCGAGCATGTCGCCGATCACGAACAACGGCAGCGGCGCGGCCAGGTCACGGACGAAATCGCAGTGCCCGGTCTCGCAGACGCGGTCGATCAGGTAGTCGCAGATCGCGCCGATCGACGGCCCGCGCGCCGAAACCGCCTTGGGCAGGAACCCCTCCCCCACGAGCCGGCGCCGACGGCGGTGCTCGGGGTCGTCCATGTCGATCATGTAGGGCATCGCCGGGTAGTCGGGCCGGATCCCTTGCGCGCTCGAGAAAAGCGCGGGCGTGGTGGCCACCTTCTTGAGGTCGTGGTAGCGCGTCACGCCCCAGACCCCGGGCTTCGGATCGCGGTAGACGGGCTGGTTCCGCCGCATCCACGCGAACGCGGGATACGGGTCGCCCGCGTAGAACTCACCGTCGAGGAGGCTGACGTCCGGGGCACCGTTGCTCATCGCAGAGGTTCCTTCCCTGGGGAGATCCTTGACAACCCGCGCGCGCCGCCACCAAACTTGACACCTGTCCATACGATTGTCAATAAACTTCCCGCGATTCCGCGCTGAGGTTGGAGCACATGAAGATCCTCGTCACGGGCGCCTCCGGGTACATCGGTTCGCACACCCTCGCGACGCTGCGGCGTCGCGGTCACGAAGTGCGCGCCCTGGCCCGGAATCCCGAACGCCTGCGGGCCACGCTGGCTCCCTTCGGCGTCGACGCCGAAGTCGCCACCGGCGACATGACCGATGAGAACGCCGTCGCCACCGCCTTGCAGGGTTGCGACGCGGTGATCCACGCGGCCGGTGAGGTCGGGGTCTCCGGCGGCGTCGGGCCTAAGGGCACGGCCAACGCCGACGGCGTGCGAACCGTTGTCGGCCAGGCGATCGAGGCCGGGATCGGGCCCGTCGTGTACACCTCGACGGTCGGCAGCTACCTGCCGGCGACGGACCCGGTGATCACCCTCGACACCCCGCTGGCCGAACCCCTGTCGTCGTACGGGGCGTCGAAGCGCCAGGCCGAAGAACTGGTGCTGGAGTGGCAAAGTCAGGGCGCGCCGGTGGTCGACTTCACCGTCGGCGGCGTGTACGGGCCGCAGTCGCCGCACCTGGAAGGCGGCTTCAGCTCGATCGTCGCCGCGCTCGGCACGTTCATGCTGGTGCCGGACGGGGGCGTCGGGGTCATCGATGTCCGCGACCTCGCGCGACTGCTGGCGAACGCGGTGGAAGCGCCCGCGGAGCCCCGCCGGTACCTGGCCGGCGGGCGGTTCCTGACGTGGGCGGAATGGACCGAGACCCTCGCCGCGGCGGCCGGCTGCGAGGTGCCGCACAAACGGATCGCCTCGGCCGACATGATCGACCTCGGCCGCCGCTGCGACGAGATGCGGGCCCAGGGCAAGGAAGCCCCGCCGCTGTCGGAGGAGGCCGCGATCGTGATGACGAGCGCCGTCCCCACCGACGACAGCGCCACCCTGTCCACGTTCGGCTGCGAGTACCGGCCGACCGTGGACACCTTCCGCGACACCGTGGAGTGGCTGCGCGAGCAGGGAGCCGTCAAGCCCCGCGCAGCCACCCACGGCTGAGGTCAGTCCTTCAATGGGGCCTCGGGCTCCAGTTCGACGATCGTGTAGTGCACGCCCCTCGGCGCGGACACCACCTGGTGGACCGCCGCCGCCAGGTCCGAGGCGCGCAGGAAGTACGGGTGGCGCGCGAAACCCCACCGGTTCCAGTCTTCGAGCACCGCGCCGATGACGGCCGGGTCCCACGTCGTGCCCATCCCCGTGGCCGTCGGCCCCGGGCGCACGATCGACGCCCGCACGCCGGTGCCTTCCAGCTCCATCTGCATCGCCCGCGCCATCGCCTCCACGCCCGATTTCGCGGGCACGTAAGCCCCCATCCGCGGCCGCGGCGCCCGCACCACGTCGGAGCCGATGAACACCACATCACCGCGCCGCCGCCGCACCATGTCCGGCACGACCGCCGAGACCAGCCGGTGCGCGCCCACGAGGTTCACCTCGATCTGGCGCGCGAAGCGGTCCGAGTCCAGTTCGTGCACCGGCGCGGCGTCTATGTCGCCCGCCCCGGACACCAGGATCTCGATCTCCCCGATCGCCTCCGTCGCCGCGCCCACGAACTCCTTGATGCAGCCCGGATCCGCGACATCCAGGCGGTGCACGAACGCCTCACCGCCCGCCTCCCGGATCGCGGTGGCGACCTTCTCGCATTCCTCGACACGCCTGGCACCCAGCGCCACCGGATGCCCCGCCTTGGCGAGCACGGCCGCCGTGGCCGCGCCGATGCCCGAGGACGCACCGGTCACCATGGACGGACGACGGTCCGGATTCGGTTCGAACCTGGGCATTTCAGCGCACCTCCAAGCGAACCGGCAGCCGCGCGAATCCGCGCACGTTCGTCGAATGCACCCGCTGCGCGTGGTCGGCGTCGATCTCGTAGTGGCCGACGCGGCGTACCAGCTCGGTCAGCGCCACCTTGGCTTCGAGCCGCGCGAGGTGCGCGCCGAGGCAGAAATGCCCGCCACCGCCGAAACTCGCGATCTGCTCCTCCGGCGCCCGGCCGATCCGGTACTCGTCCGCGTCGCTGAACACGGCGGCGTCCCGGTTCGCCGAACCGACGAGCAGCAGCACCCGCGCGCCCTCCGGGACCGTCTGCCCGTAGTACTCGATGTCCTCGGTCGCCGTGCGCGCGATGAGCTGGCTCGACGTGTCGTAGCGCAAGGTTTCTTCGATCCAGTCCGGCACCGCCGCCGGATCCGCGAACACCTTGGCGAGCTGGTCCTGGTTGCGCCAGCCCCAGTACAGCGAGTTCCCGAGCAGTTTGGTCGTGGTTTCGTTGCCCGCCACCACCATCAGGAACAGGAACCCGATGATCTCCTCGCCCCGCAGGCGATCCCCGTCGATCTCGGCCTCGATCAGCGCCGACGTCAGGTCTTCGCGGGGGTGGCTACGCCGGTCCTTGTACATCTCGACGTAGTACTGGGCCAGTTCGAGGGACGCCTCGACCGCCGCCGGCGGGACGTCCTGCACGCCCTCTTCCCGGTGCATCACCATGTCCGCCAGGTGCCGCAACCGGTCCCGGTCCTCCTGGGGCACGCCCAGGAGTTCCGAGATCACGTCCATCGGCAGTTTGCCCGCGAACTCGGCGATGAAGTCGAACTCGTTCTGCTCCATGGCCGCGTCCAGGTGCTCGCGCGTGAGCTCCGCGATCCGCCCTTCGAGCTCACGCACGCGCCGGGGCGTGAACCCGCGGGAAACCAGCGAACGCATCCGCTGATGCCGCGGATCGTCCATGGCGAGAAACGACATCGTGCGATGCGCGTGCGGGCCGTAGGCGGCCGGGTCGAGCGAAACCCCGTTGGCACTGGAAAGCCGTGCCGGGTCGCGGAATCCCGCGGTGACGTCGGCGTAGCGGGACAACGCCCAGAAGTCCAGCTCGTCGTTGCGGTAGACGGGAGCTTCCGCGCGCAACCGCGCGTAGACGGGGTAAGGGTCTTCGTGGAACTCGTAGTCGTACGGGTTGAAGGAGACGGAGGCCACCTCGGTCATCGTTACCTCTCACGCTCGGCGCGGTGTCGGGCTCTGCTCCGCGAGCGGACGGATGGACACTTGTCCAGACACTACTCCACCCGCGTTCGGCGCGACAAGGCGCGCGGACGCCCTCAGCCCACCGCGGGCGTGATCCCGGAGGTATCGAACGTCACCAGGATCGCCGTGGCCGTCACGGTCGCCTGCCCATCCGCGAGCAGGCGGCCGGTGGCGTGCACCTTGCGCCCCTCGCGCCGGACGAGGCTGCCTTCCGCGTCGACCGGCACGCCATACGGGGTACCGGCGTGGTAATCGAGCGTCAGCGAGGCTGTCATGGAAGGAAAACCCGCGGCGGCCACCGCTCTGCCCACCACGTGGTCGAGTACCGCGGCGGCCCACCCACCGTGCACCCGGCCCGGCGGGCCTTCGTGCGCGGCGGCGAAATCGACCCGCGCGCGCACGGCGTCCTCGCCGAGGTACGTCCACCGCACCGGCGGCGCCAGCGGATTCCCCGGCCCCTCCACGGGATTGTTGATGCTCAGCCACATCCCGTCCGCCAGCTGCGTCACGAGGAGCGGTGAGTCGCGGCCATGTGGACGCAGCGCCGCTGTCGCCTTTTCCACCTGCTCCGCGGCGCCCGCCAGATCGGCCGTCCCGGCGTCCGCCAGCACCAGCGCGTCGATCAGTTCCCGGATTTTGCCCGCCAGTACGGCGCGATCCTCCGCCATCGGGCCAGTAGAAGCCATTCCCCCTTGCACCGCAAGCATTCACCCTTGCCCGCGGCCCTCACGACGAACTATCGTCCAGACAGTTGTCCAGCAACCCGGAAGAGGTGAACGAGCAATGGCTCCCGTGGGTTTCATCGGGCTCGGCCAGATGGGTGCCCCCATGGCCCGGCGACTGCTGGACCGGCCGGACGGGCTCGTCGTGCAGGACGCGCGCCCGGAAGCGCTCGAACCGTTCACGAAGGCCGGCGCCCGCGCGGCGAGCCGCCCGCGTGACGTCACCGAAACGGCCGACGTGGTCTCGATCATGGTGCGGGACGACGCGCAGGTCGAGGAAGTCCTCCTCGGCGCGGGCGGAATCGTCGAAACCGCGGCGCCGGGCACGGTCGTCGCCGTGCACTCCACCATCGCGGACTCGACCGCGGTCCGGCTCGCCCGCGAGCTCGAACCCCGCGGGATCCTGTTCGTGGACGCCCCGGTCAGCGGCGGCGCCGGCGGGGCGATGAAGGGAAAGCTCGCCGTCATGGTCGGCGGGACGGACGAAGCCTTCGAACGCTGCCGTGAGGTGTTCGGGCACTGGGCGGACCACGTGCTGCACGCCGGCCCGCCCGGCGCCGGGACGCGCGCCAAACTGGCCCGGAACCTGCTGCACTTCGTTTCCTTCACCGCGGCCGCGGAGGCCCAGCGCCTGGCCGAAGCCGCGGGCCTCGACCTCGTCGAGCTGGGCAAGGTGGTCCGCCACTCCGACGCCGTGACGGGCGGCCCCGGCGCGATCATGTTGCGCGACACCACCGCTCCGGTCGCGCCCGGGGACAACTGGTATCCGATCCTCACGCACGTGCGCGAACTCGGGAACAAGGACCTGTCGCTCGCGCTCGCGCTGGGCGAGCAGCTCGGCGTGGACCTGCCGCTGGCGCGGCTGGCCCTGGAGCGTTTCGCGACCGGCCTCGGCGTCCCGCTCGAGGACGCGGACCGGGTCGGTTCGTGAGGCGCTGAGCCGTACTGCACCGGATCGCGGTACGTGGCGGATCACGAACGCCCGGCACGCACGGTTACCATGAGTTCATGACCGACACCGCCGTGCTCAGGGCCGCCTGATGGAGCCAGTGCGCCGCATCGTCGACGGGCGCCGCGCGGACACCGTGCAGCGCCTGCTCAACGCCGCCCTCGAGGAAGTCCGGACCGTGCGCTACCCGGAGCTGACGGTGCGGTCGGTCGCCAAACGCGCGGACGTTTCGCCCGCCACGGCGTACACCTATTTCTCCTCGAAGGAACACCTGCTGTGTTCGATCCTGTGGTGGAAGCTGCAGGAGCTGCCCGCGCCCAAGCCCGCCGCCACGCCGTCGTCCTCCGCCGCGCTCACCAAGGCGATGCAGGGCATCGCGCGGTTGTTCACCGAGGAGCCCGAGCTGACCCGCGCCTGCACCACGGCGCTGCTGGCCGAAGACCCGGAAGTGCACCGCCTGCGCGACCAGATCGGCAGCGAGCTGGTGCGCCGGATGACCGACGTGATCGGCCCCCTGCACGGCATTTCGGGTGAAGCGTTCACGATGGCCTTCATCGGCAGCCTGGTGCTGGCCGGCACGGGGTACCTGCGATTCGAGGATCTGCCGGGCAGGCTCACCAAGGTGACCGAGCTGATCATGCGGAACCAGCCGGCCCAGCCCAAGCGCCGCCGCCGCTGATCGCACCGCGGAAAAGCACACGGCGGACGTTCTTGCCGCCGGACTGGACACCCGTCTAGACTGTTGTTCATCACGTTGACGGAATCCTGAGCGCCCGCGGTCTCCTCCCGGGTCCCGGAGGTACGTTTCTCATGTCCAGTGTGCATTTCCACCGGCTCCGCGTGGCGGAAAAGACCGACGAAACCCACGACTCCTGTTCGGTGACGTTCGAGCTCGCGCCGCGGCAACGGGAATTCTTCGGCTACCGGCCGGGACAGTTCCTCACCGTGCGGATTCCCGACGGCGATTCCTCGATCGCCCGCTGCTATTCGCTGGCCAGTTCCCCGCACACCGGGGAAAGGCTGCGGATAGCGGTCAAACGCGTCGACGGCGGGCTCGGTTCGAACTGGATCTGCGACCACGTGCGGGCGGGCACCGAGATCGACGTGCTCGAACCGGCGGGCACCTTCACGCCGAAGTCCTACGGCGAGGATCACCTGCTGTTCGCCGGGGGCAGCGGGATCACGCCCATAATGTCGATCCTGCGCTCCCTGCTCGCCGAGGGCGACGGCCGCGCGTACCTGTACTACGCGAACCGCGACGAGGATTCGGTCATCTTCAAGGGCGAGCTGAAGGACCTGCAGGCGGAGCACCCCGGCCGGCTCGTGATCCACCACGTGCTGGAATCGGTGCAGGGCCTGCCGACGGCCGCGTCCGTCCAGGCGTACGCCCGAGGGCTGACCGGGCTCCCGGTGTTCATCTGCGGGCCCAAGCCGTTCATGGCCGTCGTGCGCGAGACCCTGCGCGAACTCGGGTTCCCGCGAGAGAAAGTCCGGGTCGAACGGTTCAACTCCCTGGGCGGCAACCCTTTCGAGGCTGCCACTCCCCTGCCGCCGGAGAGTCCTGAGGAGGACGCCGCCGAGGTCGACGTCGCGATCGAGGGACGGCAGCACAAGCTCGCCTGGCCGCGCGACCAACGGCTGCTGGACCTGCTGGTCGCCCACGGCCTCAACGCGCCTTCCTCGTGCAGCGAAGGCGTGTGCGCGTCCTGCGAATGCCGCGTGCTCGAAGGTGAGGTGCGCATGGTGAACAACCAGGTACTCGAAGAAGAGGACTTGGCGGACGGCTACGTGCTCGCCTGCCAGGCCCTCCCCATCACCGACCACATCCGGATCGAGTATTCCTAGGAAATGGTCAAATGCGGTTTGCGTAGCGGTGCCGGTAGGGGACTTTATTCTCAGCGTCGGCGCTGTCCTCGCCAGCGGCCACCCACCCGTCACCCGCCACCACCCTCAACGGACACGCTCCGCGCGGCCCCGCCGATTCAAACCCCCGGCGGTGCCAGCCGCCGTCCTCACCGCAAGCGGCTTCGCCCCTTACAAACAAAACCTAGAGCCCGAGCTTCCCGGCGAGCCGCCCGGCGAAGGCGATCACCTCCGCGGGCGGCTTGTCCGGCAGGCCCCAGATCGCCTCGGTGACTCCGGCGCTTTCCCACGCCTCCAGCAGTTCCGGGGTCGGCTTGGTCGTCGCCAGCACGCGGATCTCCGGGCTTCCGGCGCGCCCGGCCGAGGCCCATTCCTCCTTGAGCCGCTTGATCTTCTGCGGCACGTCCTGCTCGATCGGCGTGGTCATCCAGCCGTCCGCGTTGGCCGCTATCCACGCGAGCGTCTTCGGCCCGCCGCCCGCGCCGATCACCAGCGGGATATGCCGTTGCACCGGTTTCGGATACGCCCACGACGCCCCGAACTCGACGAACTCCCCCGTATAGCTGGCTTCTTCCTCCGTCCACAGTGCACGCATCGCCTCGACGTACTCGCGCAGCACCGTTCGCCGCTTCCCCGCCGGGACGTGGTGGTCGGACAGTTCGTCGGTGTTCCAGCCGAACCCCGCGCCGAGCACCACCCGGCCGCCGGAGAGGTGGTCCACCGTCGCGATGGTCTTCGCGAGCGTGATCGGGTCCGATTCCACCGGCAGCGCGACCGCCGTGCCGAGCCGGATCCGGCTGGTGACCACGGCCGCCGCGCTCAGGCTCACCCACGGGTCGAGCGTGCGCAGGTACCGGTCGTCCGGCAGGGTTTCGCCGCCGGTCCCTGGATGCGCGGCCGTGCGCTTGACCGGGATGTGCGTGTGCTCGGGCACGTAGAACGTGGCGAACCCGGCGTCCTCCGCCGCCTTGGCCGCCGCGTCCGGCGTGATTCCCCGGTCACTCGTGAACAACACGATGCCGTGGCGCATCTGGTTTCCTCTCCTGTCCGGCGCACGCCTGCTCGCGCGCCCAGCGGTAGTCCGCCTTGCCGCTCGGCGAACGGAGCACCTCCGGGCACCGCACGATCGCCTTGGGCACCTTGTAGCGGGCGACGTGCCGGCCGCATTCCTCGAGCAGCTCCCCGTCGCTCACGTCGGCCGATTCGGCGAGCTGCACGACGGCCACCACCTCGCTGCCCCATTTCGGCGAAGGCCTGCCGACGACGACCACGTCGCGCACGTCCGGATGTGCCGCGACCGCCCGCTCGACCTCCTCGGCGAAGATCTTCTCCCCGCCCGAGTTGATGGTCACGCCGTCCCGCCCCAGCAACCGGATCCGCCCATCGGCGAGCCGCACCGCCTTGTCGCCGGGCACGCTGTAGCGCTGCCCGTTCAGCACCGGGAACGACTCCGCCGTCTTCCGCGCGTCACCGAGATAGCCGAGCGGGATCCGGCCCTTGCTCGCCAGCCAGCCCTGTCCCTCGCCCGGCCGCAGCTCCCGTTCGCGCAGCTCGTCGACGACGATCGTGGCGTCGTCGGGCTGGAACACCGCGGTTTCCGCCTCCGCGCCGGCGGTGGACACGTGGTTCATCTGGATGCCCGTCTCCGACGAGCCGACCGCGTCGAGCAGCAGCACGTGCGGCAGCGCGGACAGGAGCCGCTTACGGACCGTCGGGGTGAGCGGCGCGCCGCCGTTGTTCACCGCCGCGAGACAGGACAGGTCGTACTTCCCGGTCTCCAGCTCGTCGAGCATCGGGCGGGCCATCGCGTCGCCCACGACCGGGATGCTGATCACCTGCTCCCGCGCCACCGTGGCGAGCACGCCGGCCCAGTCGAGCCGGTGCACGTCGTCCGGCAGCACGATCTTCCCGCCGCCGTTGACGATGTGGAACGTCGACCACTGCGCCGCGCCGTGCATGAACGGGGCGGTCATCATCAGCTTGATCCCGCCCGCCGCCGCCCGCGCCGCGTTCGCGATCTCCTCGTAGCTCCGGTACGGCTGGTCGGTGCCGAACGGCGTCCCGCCCATCGCCGCGATGAACACGTCGTGCTGGCGCCACAGGACTCCCTTGGGCATTCCCGTTGTACCGCCTGTATACAACAAGTACACATCGTCGCCGGAGGGCTGCGGCAGGGGCGTCGCCGGGGCCGGCGTCGGCACGATGCTTTCGTAGTCCACCGCTCCGGGCAGCAACGCGTTGCCGCTGCCGTCGGCGACCTGGATGAGCACTTCGAGCCCGGGCAGCCGATCACGGATCGCGGCGACCTGCGGCGCGAACTCCTCGTGGTAGACGAGCCCGCGGGCGCCCGCGTCGGCGAGGAGGTAGGCGAGTTCCTCGCCGACGTAGCGGTAGTTCACGTTGAACGGCGCCACCCTGGCCCGGCAGCCGGCGACCATGCTTTCCAGATACTCGTTGCCGTTGCGCAGGTACAGCCCGACGTGGTCCTGCCCGGACTCGTGGTTCGCCAGCGCCGAGCGCGGCGTGTGGCAACCGAGGCCGCGAGAGGCGAAGTAGTGCGCGACGCCGTCGATCCGGGCGTCCAGCAGCCGGTAGGTGAAGCGGCGGTCCCGCCACACCAGGACCTCCTGGTCCGGGACGGCACGAGCGACGGTGGCGAACACCGTGGAGAGGTCGAATCGTGTTTCGGTCATGGCCTTCCTTCCACCATTGCAAGGGATGGCGACCTGGCGCGGCCTATCCGACAGGGGTGATCGGAAGGGACTTGCGCGGCTGGAACACGAAAGCCGCGCCGGAGCTCACCCTCGTGATGGCCACTTCGGTGAATTCCTTCGCCGCCTCGGCCCGCTCGACGACGCGGGCCGTCCAGTCCTCCGCCGTGCCCTCCACCTCGACGTCCAGGTGCGGGTCGACGGCCCGCACGATCGCCTGCAGCGGCGCCACATTGTCCGGTCCGCACAAGGAAATCCACGCCCCATCGACGTGCGCCGGAGACGGCTCGACGCTGATCTCCCCGTCCACCGAAGCATGCACGTACCCGGCGGGATTGAGCAGCGGATGCAGCTCCAGCACCCGCAGCGCCCCCTCAGCCGACCGCGGCAAGCCGAGCGCCCCCTGGATCCGTTCGGCCGCGATACCCGCTATGCCGAGAAGCTGTTTCGCGCAGATTTCTTGCCGCTGCTCCTCGCTTTCCGCCCGCCCGGCCACCGCCTGGAGGAACCCGAGGTTGAGCAGGTGCATCTGCAGGCACACCTCGTCCGCGATCCGGATCAGGGCGGAATGGGAGAATCCGGCGAAATCGAGATCGCTCACCAGCGCGCCGGAATAGTCGGAACGGCCCTCGTCCGCGGGATCGATTTCGCCGAGTTCCAGTGTCGCCGCCCGCGATTTCCGCAACCGGCGGCAGCCCTCGGATTCGGTCACCGGCGGATGGGCATCGTCGATGACGACCGTCCACGCGCAGTGCGGGGTCCGGTCCGCCGGGCGCCGCGGCGGCCGGTGCACGGGCCGCACCTGCGCGCGCGGGTTCGTGGCGACGGCGGTCGCGTCGAAGGTGGGATCCTCGATGTCGTGGCACATCGCGGTGACGAACTCGTCGCCGAGCGGCTCGACGTCCATCAGCGCGCCGCAGTGGTCCAGCCGGAATTCCCCGTGCCACCGGTCGTGCACCGTGTAACGGAAGTCCATGAACTGCGGGGGCGCGCCGATGTCCAGCTGCAGCCCCTTGAAAATCGTGACGACGTCGGTGCCCTCGTACTTCAGGGCCCGCTGCATGCGTTTGGTGTAGATCGGGCTCGACGCCATCCATTCCTCGATCGCGACCCCGGTCATCCCTTCGCGGCCGAAAGCGCCGATGCACCAGGCCATCGCCGATCTGTCGATCAGCTGGCCCGACAAGAGCAGTTCGGGGAGCAGCAGGGCCAGCTCACTCCGGCGAAGGGTGGCGTACCGACTTGTCATTCCAGCGTCCCTCCACGCCTCGCAGGAGTCCGGAACGGAATGCGGGCGGCGAGAAAAAGGTTCGGGCGCGACGGCTAACGATGCCGAGGCTAGCTCATCGGCCAGTTGTCGGTAAACCCTCTATGAGAATCTCCGGCACAGTAGAGTGGCGTCGTGACGTTGAGCGCCAAGGGAACCAGACTCAACCGGCGTGGCCTGGAAACCCGGCGGAACCTGCTGAAGGTCGCCATCCGCTGCCTCGCCGAGGGCGGGCCCGAAGCGGCCAGCGCCAACCTGATCGCGCAGCGGGCCGGGGTCACCTGGGGCACCGTGCAGCACCAGTTCGGCGACGTCGACGGGCTGTGGGCGGCGGTGTTCGGGTACATCTCCGAGCACGGCGGCCCGCTGATCCCCACGCCGGGGCCGCCCACGCTGGCCGAACTGGTGCCCGCGATCGTCGAAAACCTGTGGAGCGCCTTGGACGCGCCCGGATCCCGGGCCATCGAAAGCCTCCGGCACGCGCTCCCCCGCCATCGCGAGGAACTCGAGTCCGAGTTCCCGCTGACCGCCGCCGCGCTCGCCGCCTGGGACGTGAACTGGACCCACGCCTGCAAAACGGCCTTCGAGAACCTCGACGTGGACGACGCCAAGCTGCAGCGGATCCGCGCCCTGCTGCCGGGCGCGATGCGCGGCCTGCACGGGGAACGTCATCTGAGCACGTACACCGACCTCGACGAGGCGCGCCGCGGCCTCAGCGAGGCGATCATCGCCTACCTGTCGTAGCCTCCGGCGTCCACAGTGGACACCACGGCCGGCAGCACCCAGCGGCGCAGGAACCGGCGCAGCCCGGCACCGTCGCGGCGCGGCAGCGGGTCGTCGAGGAACGACAACAGGATCCGCAGCAGGAACTCGACCAGGTCGGTCAGTTCCCGCCCCTCGTAGCCGAGTTCGCCCCAGTCCACGTCCACGCGGGCGAGCACCTCCTGGCACGACTCGAACGCGGCGGCGGACATCGCCCGGCGCGAGAACGCGTCCGATTGGCCCGCGGTAAGGAAAAGCCCGAGGTACGGGTCCCGCGGCACGCGTTCGATCGTGTAGGCCAGGATCTCGACGAGCACCTCACCGGGCGCGGTGACCCCGGCCACGTGCGCCACCAGCCGGTTCACGTAGTTCTCGCGCGCCGCGTCCCCGACCGCCGCGAAAAGCTCTTCCGTACTGGGAAAATACCGGTACACCGTCTGCCGGATCACGCCCAGCTCCACGGCGACGTCGGAAAGCCGGGCCTTGTCCGGGCCGTACCGGTCGACGCACCGCATGGCGGCCTCGATGATCCGGGCCCTCGCCTCCTCGCCACCGAGTGGCGGCGACCCGTTCCAGGCCGGTCGTCTCATCCTCCCAGTATGCGCCCCGGCCGTCCGATCCTTGTGCGCCGGCTCCCATACAGGTAACGTGCTCTCGTATGGTTTCCCACCCTCTACCTGGGACTTCGACTCCAAAAGTAGAACGCGTTGCCGCGATCCCGGCCGGAACGGACTTCGCCGACCCGGACCTGTGGCTGGAGAGGACACCCGCCGGGGAGTTCGCCACGCTGCGGCGGACGGCCCCGCTCTGGTGGAACGCGCAGTCCGGCGAGGACTGCATCCCTTACCACGACGGCGGTTTCTGGGTGGTGAGCAGACACGAGGACATCCGGGAGATCTCCCGGAACCCCACGCTGTTCTCCTCGAACCGCAACGGCTCGATCATCCGCTACCCCGGCGTGCTGACCGGCGAGACGTTCGAAGCCACGAAAACCATGCTGGTCAACATGGATCCGCCGAAGCACACCCGCACGCGCGGGATCATCAACAAGGGGTTCACCCCGCGCGCCGTGGAAAGCCTGCGCTCGGCGCTGACCGAGCGGGCC
This sequence comes from Amycolatopsis acidicola, assembly GCF_007713735.2. Lineage (GTDB taxonomy): Bacteria > Actinomycetota > Actinomycetes > Mycobacteriales > Pseudonocardiaceae > Amycolatopsis_E > Amycolatopsis_E acidicola. Next base: position 26,934 of record NZ_VMNW02000048.1, read on the forward strand.
GAAGCGATCGTCCACAAAGCACGGAAGGAAGGCGGGGGCGACTTCGTCGAGCAGGTCGCCTCCGAGCTGCCGCTGCAGGCGATCGCCGAACTGCTGGGCGTGCCACAGGACGACCGGGCCAAACTGTTCGACTGGTCCAACCAGATGCTGAACTTCGACGACCCCGAGTACGGCGACCCCGTGCTGGCCTCGGCGGAAATCCTCGGCTACGCCTGGCAGCTGGCCGAGAGCAGGCGGGAAAACCCGGCCGGGGACATCGTGTCGAAACTCGTCACCGCCGACGTGGGCGGCGAGGGGCTCACCTCCGACGAGTTCGGGTTCTTCATGATCCTGCTGACCGTCGCCGGGAACGAGACCACCCGCAACGCCACCACGAAAGGCATGAAAGCCTTCGTGGACAACCCGGAGCAGTGGGAACTGTACAAAGCGGAGCGCCCGAAGACCGCGCCCGACGAGATCGTCCGCTGGGCCACCCCCGTCATCGCCTTCCAGCGCACCGCCACCGAGGACCTCGAAATGGGCGGCCGGGAGGTCAAAGCAGGCCAGCGGCTCGCGCTGTTCTACAGCTCGGCCAACTTCGACGACGAGGTCTTCGAGGACCCGTTCTCGTTCGACATCACCCGCGATCCCAATCCCCACCTCGGTTTCGGCGGGACCGGCGCCCATTACTGCGTCGGCGCGAACCTGGCGCGGCTGCAGCTGGAGCTCATCTTCACCGCCATCGCCGACGTGCTGCCGGACCTGAAGCAGGTGGCGGAGCCCGAGCGGCTGCGGTCGAGCTTCATCAACGGCATCAAGCACTGGCAAGTCAGCTACGAGTAGGTCACCGCCGAGGAGAAACCCATGGCCATTGTCGAACCGCTGGCCGAGACCGCCGACGGGCACCGGAGGCTGCGCCTGCACAGCCCGGTGGACCGCCACAGCCTCGGCGAAATCGCCGTGAGCACCAAGTCCGATGTGGAGGGTGCGCTCGAACGTGCCCGCGCCGCGCAACCGGCCTGGGCCGCGCTTCCGGTCCGAGAACGGGCCGGGATCGTGCGCCGCGCCATCGACGTGCTCGTCGCCCGGCGCGAGGAGATCGTCGAGACGATCCGGGACGAGACGGGCAAACCGCGCGCCGAGGCGCTGGCCATCGAGATCGTGCCGTCGTGCGATTTCCTCAACCACTGGAGCAAACGCGCGCCCGGTGACCTCAAGGACGGGCGGCGCCGCACGCACGGCTACATCCGCCCGATGAAGAAGCTGTACGTGCACCACCAGCCGCTCGGGGTGGTCGGGGTGATCACGCCGTGGAACGCGCCGTTCGTGCTGTCGCTGAACCCGGTCGCGCAGGCGCTGCTGGCCGGGAACTCCGTGGTGCTCAAGCCATCCGAGGTCACCCCGCGCTCCGGCGAATGGGCGGTGCGCGTGCTGCACGAGGCCGGTGTGCCGGAGGACGTCCTGCAGGTCGTGCACGGGGACGGGAGCACGGGCGCCGCGCTGGTCGAAGGCACGGTGGACAAGGTGTGCTTCACCGGGAGTGTCGCGACTGGACGGTCCATCGCCACGGCGTGCGCGCGGCGGCTGATCCCGTGCACGCTGGAACTGGGCGGCAAGGACGCGATGATCGTCTGCGCCGACGCGGACCTCGAGCGGGCCGCCGCGGGCGCGGTGTACCTGTCGATGTTCAACACCGGGCAGGTCTGCCTCAGCGTCGAACGGATCTACGTCGTGGACTCGGTCGCCGACGAGTTCATCCGCCTGGTGCAAGAGAAAGCCCAAGCCGTCACCTACGGCGAGGGCGACCACGACATGGGCCCGTTGTTCTCCGACCGCCAGCCCGACATCGTCAACCGGCATCTCGCCGACGCCCGGAAGAAGGGCGCCACCGTCACGGTCGGCGGCGTGCAGGCCGGTGGCGAGGGCCTGTACTTCCAGCCGACCGTCGTCGTCGACGCCACGCACGAGATGGACCTCATGCGGGAGGAGACGTTCGGGCCGGTGGCCGCGATCATGCGCGTGGCCGACGAGGACGAGGCGATCCGCTGGGCCAACGACAGCGAATACGGACTCGGGGGAAGCGTTTTCACCCGCGATGGCGCCAAAGCGCGGCGCATCGCGGCAAAGCTGAAGACGGGATCGGTGGTGCAGAACGACGCCGCGGTGATCTACGGCGTCGCGGAAGCCCCCTTCGGCGGCCGCAAGAACAGTGGCGTGGGGCGGGTCAACGGCACCGACTCCCTGCTCGGTTTCACCCACGTACAGCCGGTTCTGCTGTCCCGCGGGCGATCGCGCAAGGAAAGCCTGTGGTACCCCTACACCGCGAAAACCGTGCGGAACCTGGACGGGCTCGTGCGCCTCGGCTTCGGCAACCGCCTGCTACGCCGGCTGCTGTCCTAGCGAACGCGAGCCGCCGACGAGCAGTTTCACCGACAGCTCAAGGCGTTCGGCCACGTCCTTCGCGGTGGCGCGGTGGGTGATCCAGGCGACCAGGTTCGACATCCAGACGTCCGCGATGAGCCGGAACACCGCCCGCTCGCGGCCGCTGGGCCGCTCGATCCGGATCGCCTGCGCGAACATGTCCTCCATCAGCCGCCCGACCTGTTCCACCTCCGTCGCCGCGCTGGTGTCGGCGAACAGGAACGAGCGCACCATCGCCTCGGTCAGGTCCGGGTTGCGTTGCATCATCAGCGTGTTGCGGTTCAGCACGAAGATCAGCCGCTCCGCGCTGGTGTCGCCGGGGATCACGCCGCGGCCGAACTTCTCGCGCGCGTCCTCGAACTCGCTCGCGAGCGCGGAGACCAGAAGGTGGATCTTGGACGGGAAGTACCGGTACAGCGTGGCCAGCGCGACGTTCGCGCGCTCGGCCACCGTGCGCATCTGCATCGCGTCGTACCCGCCACGGGACGCCACGGACAGCGCGGCGTCGATGATGCGGCGGCGGCGCTCTTCCTGGCCGGGGGGCACGGGTTTCCCGGCGGTCTCCTCGATCGGTCCGGCAGCCACGAATCCCCGCTTCCTAGTCCTGGTTTCCCGGGCCGGCGAGCATCCAGCGCAGATGCAGGACCAGCTCGCCGACGACGGCGTCGGGTGCCCTGTCCCGGCCCGAGCTCACCCAGTCGGACAACCAGATCTGCAGCGCCGAGGCGATCATGCCCGCCGCCACCCGGGGCCGGATGCCCCGCAGTTCCCCGTTCGCGACCGACGCTTCCACACCGCGGGCGATCATGTCCAGCCCCGCGCCCCACACCGTGCGCTGCACCCCGTGCCCGGACTCGGCTCCGGCCCAGCCGGCACCAGCGCGGATGCTCAGTTCGAGATAGGCGTCTTGCCGCGTAAGGAAAAGCGCGACGGCGGCAACCCCGGCGAGAAGCCTTTCCAGCGGTGAGGAGACCCCGTTGGTCGCCGGTTCCACTTCGGCCAGCAGGGCTTCCATCCGGTCCGCGTGCAGGGCGTCCCAGATCTCCGCCTTGCCCGCGAACGTCTTGTACACCGTGGCGAGCGAGACCTCGGCCGTCTTGGCGATCGCGTTCACCCTCGTGTCGGCGAACCCCGCCGCGGCGAACTCGTGCTCCGCCGCGGCCAGGATCCGCTGGCGGTAAAGGGATCTGCGCGCGTCCCGGATACTGCCCGCCACGGCGGGCTCCCCTGCCGTGCCCATCGGCTCCTCCTCCCGGCTGGTCGCTGTTTCTGCTTCTGTTGTGTCCCACTGTTCCCGCCCCGGACGCGAGCGTTGTGGCCGCAGCGGGCCCTGTGCTAGCTTCGTCCAGAATCGCGATTCTGTAAAGCAGAAGCACGGTTACCCGTGGGAGCGGAGGGTCCGAATGGCCAAACCGCCACTGTCGATGAAACCGACCGGCTGGTTCCAGGTCGCCTGGTCCGCCGAGATCGAAGTCGCCACCGTGCGCCGGATGCACTACTTCGGCCGCGAGCTCGTCGCGTGGCGCGGCGAATCCGGCGCGGTCACCGTGATGGACGCGTACTGCGAGCACCTCGGCGCGCATCTCGGCTACGGCGGCACCGTACTCGGGGACAGAATCCAATGCCCCTTCCACGGCTGGGAGTGGAACGCGGCGGGCCGCAACGTCTGCATTCCGTACGAGCCGCGCCCCAACCTGGGCCGGAAGATCACCACCTACCCCGTCGCCGAGCGCAACGAAGCCGTCTACATCTGGCACGACGCCGAGGGCGGGGAACCGTACTTCGACGTCCCGGACGTGTTCACGAGCTGGGACGACGGGGCCCGCGCCGCCGGGTACCACCCCGCGTACCCCGGCTCCCTGCTGCTGCGCGAAGGCCTGGAGCTGCATCCGCAGTACGTCCTGGAGAACGGCGTCGACTTCGCCCATTTCAAGTACGTCCACAAGGTCCCGATCGTGCCGATCTTCACCCGGCACGACTTCGGAGGCCCGGTGTCCTATGTGGACTTCACGATCAGCTTCGACGGCTCCGCCGCCAGCGCCGACGAGATCGACAGCGGCGTGCACGCGATCAACGCCGGCCTCGGCCTGGCGGTCACCAAGAGCTGGGGCATGCTCGACAACCGGACGGCCACGGCGGTCACCCCGGTCGACGACAGCACGTGCGACGTCCGGTTCTCGGTGTGGATCGGCAGGCAGCCGGGCGTGTCCGAGGAGGAGTCCGGCGCCATCGCGCGACGGCAATCCCAGGGCGTCGTCGATCAGTTCCTCGCCGACGTCGAGATCTGGTCGCACCAGCGCTACGCCGACCCCGCCGCGCTCGCCCGCGGCGAGTACGCCGGGTTCACCGCGCTGCGCGAGTGGGCGCGCCAGTTCTACCCGGAAACCCTTGCCACGCCGGCACGTTGAACCTCAGGAAGGTGCGCCATGAACTCCGCCCCCGACCGGCCGGTCCGCGTGTTCCAGGTGGCCAGCGGCAACGTCGGCACCGAGATGATCAAGCGCATCGGCCGCCACCCCGACCTCGAGCTCGTCGGCCTGCACTGCTATTCGCCGGAGAAGATAGGCCGCGACGCCGGTGAGATCGCGGGGCTGGCGCCGATCGGCGTGCGCGCCACGGGAACCATCGCGGAGATCATCGAAGCGCGGCCGGACGTCGTGACGTTCCACGGCGTTTTCCCGGACGAGGCGTTGTACGAGAAGGTGCTCGAAGCGGGGATCGACATCGTCACGACGGCGGACTGGATCACCGGCCACCACCGCGACCGCAACCATCCGCACCCGTCGGGGAAACCGGTCAGCGAGGTGCTCGCGGACGCGTGCCGCCGCGGCAGCTCCACCTTCTACGGCACGGGGATGAACCCGGGCCTGAACCAGATCCTCGGCGTCGTGCACAGCGCGGACGTCAGCGAGATCGAGAACGTCACCACGATCGAGTCCGTCGACGTCTCGTGCCACCATTCGGCCGAGACCTGGCGCGAGGTCGGCTACGGGCGCCCGGTCGGCGATCCGGACCTGCCCGCGATGCTGGAGAAGTACACGCGCGTCTTCGGCGACGCCGTCTACCTGATGGCCGACTGCTTCGGGCTGGAGCTCGACGACGTCACGTTCTCCGCCGAGCTGGGCGCGTGCACGAAGGACGTGGATCTCGGCTGGTACCGCTTGCCGAAGGGCTCGCTGGGCTCGAACTACCTGAAGTACCAAGGGATCGTGGACGGGGTGCCGCGGATCGAGACCCATCTGGAATGGCAGATGACCCCGCACACCGACCCGAAATGGGACATCAAGGGCTGTTACGTCACGAAGATCCAGGGCGACCCGTGCATCTACAGCAAGCACCAGGTGCTGCCCAAGCCCGGCACGGATTTCTCCAGTGTGGAGGCCTTCGCCTCGATCGGGATGACCGTGACCGGGCTGCCCGCGCTCAACGTGATCCGCTCCGTGGTCGCGGCGCCGCCGGGCATTCTCACGAGCGCGGACGTGCCGCTTCGCGGGTTCGCGGGCCGCTTCGCTAACAGCGGTGCTTGAGTTCCACGTCGAGGGTGACACGCTCCGTCTGCCGCACCCGGAGCGGATGCCGGACAGCGTGAAAGCCGCTCGCCGTCACGGTGTACCGGCCGGGCCGCATTTCCGGGATGCTGTAGTGGCCCGAGTGGTCGGTGTCGGTGGTGGCGATGAGCGTGCCGTGCAGGTCCCGCACCGTGATCCGGGCCCCGGCTACGGGACGCCCGTCGGACTGGGTGCTGGCGTAGCCGGTCAGCGTCACCGCGCGAGTCAGGCGCACGTCCTCGTGCCCGGGTTTTCCTTCCGGCACAACGACAGTGCGTGCGGCGGGAAGGTACCCGGCCGCCGAGACCGCCAGGTTGTACGGACCGGGCGCCACACCGGCGAGGGTGAACCGGCCCGCTGAATCGCTGCGGGTGGACGTCGCGACCACGCCGGTTTCCGCGACCAGTGAGACGTTCGCGCCGGCCACCGGCCGGTCCGCGGTGATCGTGCCGGTGAGCGCGACGGACGCGACGAGCGTGATGTCGTAGATCTCCGGCCCCGCGGTGAGTGTGACGCGGGAGGCACAGGCTTCGTGCCGCGGCGCGAGGGTGATCAGCAGGTAGGTGCCCGCGGCCGGAACGGCAAGGCTGTATTCGCCGCGCGCGTCGGTGTTCACCTTGCCGAGCTGCCGCCCCGAGGTGTCGACGAGCGTGACGGTCGCGCCCGCGAGGGCCGCGCCCGTGCTCTCACGGACCGTGCCCTCGACGGCAAGCCCGCTGACGGCGCGTTTGCGCGGGGGCAACGCGACGGGCGCCGCCGCGACGAGCTCGGACAGCAGCTGCCACAGGTGCAGCAGCGGATCGTGGGCGGGATGGTCGTTCCCGGCTCCGGTGAACAACGCCGCGTCGGCGTCCGCCAGGTGCGCCCGCAGCTGCTCCGCGGGCTCGTGCCGGTGGCCGGGCGCGGTCAGCACTTCCGCCAGCCCGGTGCAGGTGCTCGCGAGCGCGGTGCCCCCGTCGCCGAGCCCGGGCGCGGGAGCCGCCTCGTGCATCGCCGCGGCCAACGCCCGTCCATAGTGGACAGAAGAGGCGAACAACGTCAGCCGATGCCGGGCGAGGCGCGGATCGTTGTTCCACAACAGCTTCCGGGTCAGCGGCGCGGCGACAAGGTACAGCGAACGCAGCCGGTCGTCGAGCGTGCGGGCCAGCACGTCGAGATCCTCGGCCTGCTGCCCGCGAAGCCGCTCCGCCGTGGCCGTGAGAAGCGCGGCGAGGTCGGTCAGCAGGTCCTTCTGCACCGCGCGGACCACGTCCCGCGTGCTGAGCGGGGTCATGGTCAGCGCCACCAGGAACCCGATCGTCGCGCCGATCGCGGTCTCCTCCAGCCGGAGCACGAGCAGTTCGGGGGAAAACTCGTTGAGCACGCTGTAAAGCTGGGAAACCAGGATCGTGATGAAGAAGATCATGAACGCGTAGCTGGCCTGGATCAGGTACAGCCCGCAGAACATGCTCCCGGTGATCACGACCAGGATCCACGCCGTGTGCCCGGCCGTCAGATGCGCCAGCCCGATCCCCGCGCCGAGCCCGACCAGCGTGCCCAGCACCCGGTTCACCGCTTTGACGAAGGTCTCCGAACGCGTCGCCGTGCCGGCGAAGGCGACGAACGCGGCCAGCACCGCCCAGTAGTACCGCGTGCTCGACAGTTCGCGGCCGACCAGGATCGCCAGCCCGCCCGCGATCGCGACCTGGATCGCCTGGCGTGACGTGAGATCCAGCCGCGACAGCGGCCCCCACTTCCCCCGGGGCCGCACGTCGCCCGCCACCGCGGCGGATCCGGGCAGCATGCCCCCTGAGACGAGGCCCACGACCGGCTCGAACTCCGGGTCCGCCTCGCCCGTGACCACCTCGGTGAACCGCCTCGTGACCGCGACGTACTCGGTCACCGCGGTCCCGAAGTGCCGGGCAGCCCACCAGGAACCGCCTTCCCGTTCCCCGGCACGCTCCAAAGTGGACAGCAGGACCCGCGCGGCCGCGTCGGCTTCCTCGTACTCGCGGCGCGACACCTGCCCGGCGATCGCGGCCGCCTTCGCCTTCACCCGCGGATCACCGCCGAGTAGCGCCTTTGCCGCCGTCGCGAGGTCCTCGATCGCCAGCTGCGCGTTGACCAGGTGCCGTCGCAGCGCCACCGCCGACCAGCCCTCCGGCAGCGCGCCCGGCTCGGCCGACCAGGCCTCGATCACCAGCGCCGTCTCCGCCAGCCGGTTGCGGCGCGCCTGGACGCGGCGCTGCCAGCGGTCGGCCTGGCGCTCGTCGATGTCGCCCAGTTCGGCACACACCCGTGCCACGGCCCGCACCCGGGCGCCGAACGCGCGCACCGTGCGGTTGAGCGTGCGCCGGGTGTTCGTCCGCAGGATCGTGACGGACAGCAGGTACACCCATAGCGTCGAGACCGCGGCGTCGGCTAGGAGCCAGGGCAGCATCTCCACCGTCGCGTGCAGGAACGACGCGAAGAAGTAGCCCATCCAGAACATGAAGCCATAGAAGAAGAACGCGGGCCCGAACCGGCGCACGAACACGGCGGCGAACATCACCAGCACGAACACGCCGAGCATCACGTCGACGTCGCTGGCGACCAGGGTGCCGAGCACCAGCCCGAGCCCCAGCGCGACCGGGAAGAACACGGCTGTGCGGGCCTTCACCCAGGGGCCGCCGCTGGTGAGCGCCATCGCGCCCATCAGCGCGAGGACGGCGCCGAGCAGCATCGGGATCAGCGGCCCCGTCGCGCCCAGGTCCTGCAGGTGCGCGAAGAGGTATTCGACGCCGAGCGCGGTGATCATCGCGAACGCGGCCGAGGTGGCCTGCCGCAACCGGATCAGCCCCGGGTCGGCGGCGACGCACCTGTCCCTCAGCTGGCGAAACGAAAACCGCGGCCCGGTGGCCATCCACACCCTCTCCCGGCCGGCGCCCGGAGATACCCCTCTGGTCTCGATCCGGCGACACCGGCGAACTCGTACAATATCGGTATCATACCGGTATTGGAGTGGCGGAGATGACCCGGGATCGCGATCAGTGGTGGACCGACGACGGCGTCGACGCGCTCGACGTGATCGAAGTGCAGACGGCGGTCATCGCCCGCAACCTCGAACTGCTGCGCCGGCGCGGCGACATTTACGGCGAACTCGACAAAGCGAGCTACCTGCTGATGCGGACCCTCGACGCGATCGGCCCCGCCGACATCGCGACCCTCGCGGCGAAACTGGGCCTCGACCCGTCGACCGTGGGGCGGCAGGTGACGGCCCTCCGGGCGCACGGGCTCGTCGAACGCACCGCCGATGCCCAGGACCGCCGCCGCGGCATCGTCAGCGCGACCGCCGAGGGCCGCGAACTGCTCGCCCACACCCGGGTGCAGCGGCGGGAGCGCACCGCGGAACTCCTCCACGGCTGGCACCAGGACGAGCTACACGCCCTGGGCGCGATGCTGACGAAGTACAACCGCGCCGTAGCCCGTGACTATCTCCTGTCCGCTCCGGACGAAACCGCCGAACCCGGCTGAGCATCCCTCAGTGTGATCGGTTCGGCCGCACCAAGTCGAACGGCCTGTAGCCCACTCCCTCCGGCTTCCAGTGCGCGCGGCCCGACGCATCACTTCCCCGGTTCCCGGTGGGCCCCGCGGCATCAGTCCCCCGGTTCCCGGTGGGCAAGGACAGCGGCATCAAGGCTTCCGACCTGCAGCGGGCAGGCCCCGCGGCGTCGCTGCTCCCGGCTTTCACACAGCTAGACCGTGGCCAGACCTAGGGCATCACTCCCCGGGCTCCCAGTTGGGCAGGACGGCACCGTCGGGCAGCCGGTCGAACCGGATCCGCATCGGCTGCCCAGCGGCGAGTTCCGGCTCCCCGGGAAGCCGGCCCGTCAGCCGGGTGCCCCGGGGCTGGCCCGCGACATCGACCACAACCACGGTGTAAGGCACCGGGAAGGCCGGATGGACCTGGTGCTTGACGACCGTCCAGGCGTACAACGTGCCCCGGCCTTCGACAGCACGCCACTCGCTTTCCCATGAGCCGCAGGCGAAACATGCTTGCCTCGGCAGGTGCAATACCTGCGCGCATCTGACGCAGAACTTCAGCACCAGCACGCCCCTCCGGGCCGCGGCGAAGAACCCGCTGGTGTCATGATCGTCCTCGACGGGAAGCAGGCCCACGCTCATCACCCCTTCACCAGCAGCAGCGCGGACGTCCCGGGAGGAGGCGCGGACGTCACCAGGCTTACCTCCGCGCCCTCGACCTGCGACGGTGAGGTACCCCGTAGCTGCCGGACACCTTCGAGGACGTGGTTCATCCCGTGGACATAGCCCTCGGACATGTTCCCGCCCGCGGTGTTGATCGGCAATGTGCCCCCACGCCGCAGAGCGCCGCTCTCCGCGAGCGGACCGCCTTCGCCCTTGGCGCAGAACCCGAAATCCTCCAGCTGCAGCAGGACCGTGATCGTGAAGCAGTCGTAGAACTGGGCGACGTCCACATCGGACGGACCGAGTCCGCCACGGGAGAACAGCGTGCCCGCCGCCGTCGCCGAAGGCGTGACGGTGACGTCGGGCCGTTGCAGCATCGGGTACATCACGCCCGGTTGCACCCGCGGCCCGGTGGATTGGGCGACCGCGCGGATCAGCACCGATGGCTGCGGTGAATCCCCGGCTCGTTCGGCCGCCGTCACAATCACGGCACACGCCCCGTCGGTCTCGAGACAGAAGTCGAAGAGCCGCAGCGGCAGGGAGATCGGGCGCGCGTCCGCGCAGTCGTCGAGGCTGAGCACCCTGTCGTGCATCTGCGCCGCCGGGTTGCGGTTCGCGGCCTCCCGGCAGGCGACCGCGATGTGCGCCAGCGCTTCGTGTCGCGTGCCGTATTCGGTCATGTGCCGTTGCGCCAGCAGCGCGAAGAACTGCCCCGGCGTGACGAGCCCGTACGGCGCGAAGAACTCCTCGTAGCTGCCCTTGCCCCCGACCCGGGCCGCCGGGTCCGCCGTTCCCTGGCCGAAGCGGCGTCCGGACCTGCCGTTGAGCGCGCGGTAGACGAGCACCGTCGTGGCCTGGCCCGAAAGGATCGCGGCGACGGCCTGCCCGACCATCGCGCACGGACCCGAGCCGCCCGGCCCGGTCTGCCCCCAGTAGGTCAGATCGGGAACGCCAAGCGATTCGGCTATGCCGCCGTACGTCACGAGATCGTGATCGCAGGAGACCACACCGTCCACATCGGACGCGGTCAGCCCGGCGTCGGCCAGCGCCGCTCTGGCCGCCTCCGTGGCGAGCGAGAGCTCGCTACGGCCGCTGTCCTTGGAGAACTCGGTGGCGCCGATGCCGGTGATGGCGCACCCGTCTCGCCGCCAGCTCATGTCCCGAGCACCTCCTGCGTGTGCTCCCCCAACCTTGGCGCCCGGCCCGGCCCTGGCGAGGCGAAGGCGCTGAACCAGAACGGGCTGCCAGGCTGCAACGCGGGCTCACCGCCGCTCTGCTCCACTTCGACGAAGAAGCCGCGCGCGGCCAGGTGCTCGTCACCGAAGAGTTCCTCGGGGGCGTTCGTGATCCCGATCGGCAGCCCCCGCCGCTGGCCCTCGTGGTACGCGGTGTCCCCGTCCAGCAGGAGAAAGAACACCTCGACGAGGTCCTGGATGTGCGAGAAGTTCGCCTGCCGGTAGGCCAGTTCGCCGTACTCCGGCTGCACCAGGTCCGCGGCCAGCCCCAGTGAATCCATCCAGTCGACGAGAGCCTGCCACGGTTTCCGGTCGGCGAGGATGAGCGCGAAGTAGACCCACCGGCCGTCGGCGCATTCGAACAGCGCGGGCTGGGTCGGCGTGGGCTGGGCGTGCCGGCACGTCTGCCGCCGCACGATCGCTTTGGGGTAGAACCAGAACGGGTTCGCCAGTTCGCCGCTGACCGCGAGCGCGGAGTGCATCGAGACATCCACGACCTGTCCGCGCCCGGACCGCCTTCGTTCCAGCAGCGCGAGCAGCAGCCCGGTGTGCGCGAAGCTCGCCGCGGTCGCGTACGCCTGGTTCCCGCCCGGCCGGATCGGCGGGATCGAGTGGTCGTCGTACCCGCAGGAGTTGAGCGGACCGCCGAGGGCCAGTGCCACCAGATCACTCGAGCGGTAGTCCGCCCAGGGCCCATCCAGCCCGAACGGCGTCACCGCCAGCACGATGAGCCGCGGATGCGCCTCTGTCAATGCCTGCGGCGAACTGCCTGCCGCCGCCCGCCCCATGATGAGGATGTCCGCTCCCTCGAGGAGTCCGGCCAGCGCCCGTTGCCCGTCCTCAGTGGACTCATCGAGGACAACACTGCGTTTGCTCGTGTTGTACCAACGGTAGTGCAGGCTCGCCTCGGCGTCGGCACGGCCGGCGGCGAAGGGCCCGATCCGTCTGCTCACGGCCCCGCCGGGCGGCTCCACCTTGATCACTTCGGCACCCTGGTCGGCGAGGAGCTTTCCGGTGTACTCCCCCGCTGAGTCGGCCGACAATTCGACGACTTTCAGTGCGGCATAAGGGTTCGCGCTCACAGGACTCCCTCCGCGACCAACTCGGAGACTTCGCCGGCGGACATGCCGAGCAACTGGGTGCACACGTACTCGTTGTCCTCCCCCAGCAAGGGCGCCGAACGCCAGTTGTCCTGCTCGGTCCGGGAGAACAGCACAGGACTCCCCTCGAACCGTGCCTCGCCGATGACCGGGTGACCGAGTTCGAAGAACGTGCCGCGGTGTGCCAGCTGCGGATCCCGTTCGTCGAGGTCCTGGGAGTTCTGCACGGCGCCCGCCGCCACCCCGGCCGCCTGCAGCAGATGCATGGCCTCGTGCGCCTCCCGCTCGCGAGTCCACGTCGCGAGATGCTCATCCAGCGCGTCCTGGTTGGCACAGCGCGATTCCTGTGTGGCGAAACGCGAATCATCCGTCCACGCAGGACGTCCGAGCGCCGTCACCAGCGCTGCCCAGTCCGCGTCACCGAACACCGCGATCGCGATCCAGCGATCGTCCCCGGCGGCCGGGTACACACCGTGCGGCGCCGCCCTCGGGTGCTCGAGCCGGTTACCGGAGGGGAACCCGGGCCGCCGGGTGACGGCCCCGTTCACCCCGACGTCCAGCAGGTCCGGGCCGAGCAGGTTGATCCCCACCTCGAGCGCGGACACGTCGATCAGGGTGCCCTCTCCGGTCATCTCACGGTGCAGCAGGGCCATCAGGATCGCCGCCGAGTTGTAGTAGGCGGCCTGGTTGTCCATGTAGGAGAATCCCCAGCCACTCGGCTCACGGCCGGGGAGCCCGCTGATGTGCGTGAGACCGCTGACCGCCTGGATCACCGGACCGTAACTGCGGTATTCGGTGTGCGGCCCGCGGTGGCCGTACCCGCTCATCCGGGCGAAGATCACCTCGGGACACAGCTCCCGCAAGTGCTCGTAAGTGAGCCCCCAGCGTTCCATCACGCCCGGCGCGAAGTTCTCGGTGACCACCGAGGATTTCGCGATGAGCCGCTCGGCGATCTCCCGCCCGCGCGGGGTGCGCATGTCGATGGTGACGCCGAGCTTGTTGCGGTTGTAGTTGTTGAAAAGACCACCCTTGTCCGGGTCGGGGTTCGGATCCTCCTCGCCGTAGGTGCGGACCTCTCCTTTGTAGAACGGGAGCCGGCGCGGCATGTCCAGGCGGGTCCGGTCCTCGATCTTCACGACGTCCGCACCGAAATCGGCGAGCATCCGGGTGGCGACGGCGCCCACGCCCATCCAGCAGAAATCGGCGACCAGCAGCCCGGCGAGCGGACCACGGCGCCGCCTCGGCGCACGACCGTTATCCGGCACCTCATCACCCCCTTCTCTAATCCTCATGAGGAATATCACCAGCCTATGGCCGGCCGCGAGCACTGTCAACCCTCATGAGGAATTCCTTCCGTTCGCGTAGAGTCCCGTCCACCGGACACTTTCTTCGAAAGGTGCACACCGATGACGGATTCCTGCCGGGTCAGCATCAGCGCCTACGACGTGCACGCGGCCGACTTCGCGGAACTGGCCGCCGCCGCGGACGAATGCGGGTTCGACACGCTGTGGCTCGGCGAGCACGTGGTCACCCCGGCCGGCGCCACCGAACCGCATCCCACCCGCGAAGGCCAGCCACAGCACCATTCCGGTCCGCTGGTGGACCCGGCCGTGCGCCTGCCCGACCCGATGACGACGCTCGCCGCCGCGGCAGCGCGGACACGCCACATTTCGCTCGCGACCGGCGTGTACCTCGTGCCACTGCGGCATCCGCTGGCCACCGCCAGAATCGCCGCGACGGTACAGGAAATCGCCGGCGGACGATTCCTCCTCGGCGCCGGAGCCGGCTGGCTCGCCGCGGAGTTCGAAGCACTGGACATCGAGTTCCGCGGCCGGTTCAGCCGGCTGGAAGAATGCCTCGAGATCGTCCGATCGGCCTCGGATGGTGGCTGGTTTTCCTTCGCCGGTCAGCATTTCCGGTTCGGCCCGGTCCAGGTTTCGGCCAACCCGGTACGGATTCCGCTGGTGCTGGGCGGGAACTCCGGACCCGCGCTGCGCCGGGCCGCGCGGCTGGCCGACGGCTGGCTCAGCTCGGGCACACTGGACTACGAGACGGCCGCCAGGCTGCGCGACCAACTCGCCGCGGCCTGCACCGCGGAAGGCCGCACGACGTCATTGCGCTGCTGGTTCCGGATCGAACGGCCGGACCCGCGGCTGGCCCGCAGGTTCGCGGCCGAGGGAATGACCGATCTGGTGGTGTGGGCCGATCAGGTGTGGCGTGGCGCGGACAAACACGCGCGTCTGGCGGAAGTGGCCGGGGAGCTGGGGCTCGTCCGGTATTCTCAGGAGCAACGGTAGCATCGCCCGATGGGCGCGAAGGGGGCTTCGATGAGCGGACCGCCGGCGGACGAGGACGACGGGATCCCGATCGTCTACCACCCCGGCACGGTGTTCCGCAGCACCCAGCTGGAAAAACCGATGTTCACCCGGCGCACCCCGAAATCCTCGGAGACGGCGGCGGCCGCGATCGTGGATGACATCGTCGCCTACGCCCTGCGGGCGGGCGACAAGCTGCGCAGCGAGGCCGAGATGCTCGCCCACTACAACGTCAGCCGCGAGACGCTGCGGGAAGCGCTGCGGCTCCTCGAAGTCCAAGGGCTGATCCAGATCCGGCGGGGCCCGGGTGGCGGTCCGGTGGTCGAACCGATCAACGCCGCGTACCTCGCCCGCACCGCCACGCTGTACTTCAAACTCAGCGGCGCCACCTACGACGAACTGTTCGACACCTGGCAGATCCTGGAACCCCCGCTCTCCGCGAGGGTCGCGCGGCTGCCCGACCGGGCCCGCAAGCAGGAGGCGTTCGCGCCGTTCCTGGACTACGACCCGGACCGGCACGGGCGGGACGAGGTGTTCGAGGACCTCAACAACTTCCACGCCGTGATCGCGCACCTGAGCGGGAACCGGGTGCTGACCCTGCTGACCCAGGCGGTCACGCACATCGTCACCGACCACGTGCTGGAGAGCATCGACCCGATCGCGGAAAGCGCGCACATGCTGCATTCGCACACCGCGATCGCGGAGGCGATCATCGCGGGCCAGCCGCGCAAAGCCGCGTCGCTGATGGAGGACCACATCGGCACGGTGGTCGGCAGTTACCGGGAACGCTGGCCGGAGCTGCTGAAGGAGACGATCGAGTGGCGCTAGCGAGGGTTCCCGGCAGTTCCCGGTAATGCGGGTACGGCTGGTCTGCCGACACAGCTGAACAAGGTGGCGACGCCGGTCTTGCGTTGTCACGACAGGGCGATCGTGTCGAGTGGCGGTGGCTCGGCGGTGCTCGAGGCGAGAAATGCCGTGTCCGACAGCGTTTCGCCGCCAGCAGGCGCCTTCTCGAAGGCGGCTATGGATCCTGGGCGGATGCGTGAGCGACCGTTCGCGACTTGGTTCAGGCCAGGGGAATCTCCGACCTGAGCGCGTTCGCGGCCACGAGCGCGCGGTAGCGGGCCAGTGGCTTGGGGGCACCGAACCCGGCCACGCCGACCAACCGCTCCCCCGAGAAATAGCCGGCGACCGTGCCGCGCACCGGACCGCCGGTGAAACCGTCTCCATGCAGTGGCACCACTTCGTCGGCCAGTTCGGGCCGTCCGAGCACCTGGATCTTGAGCCCGAACTGATCGGACCACACGTACGGTACCGCGGGCGCCGGAGGCTTCACTCGCGCGATATCGGCGGCGACCATCGCGGCCTGGTCCGTGACGCTGGTCCAGTGCTCGTAGCGGAAATGCTTACCGCGCAAGGGATCTGCCCACGCTGCCACGTCGCCGACAGCCCACGTCGCTGGCATTCCGAGAACTCGCCCCCGCTCGTCGCACCTTAAGCCCGCGCCCGCGTCCACCCCTGTTTCGGCGAGCCAGTCCACCGCGGGCGCGGCCCCTACGCCGACGAGCACGACGTCCGCCATGAGTCGGGTCCCATCCGCGAGCTCGACGGTGGCGGCATCTGCGAAGCCCGAAAGCCGGGCGCCCAGCCGCAGATCGACCCCGGCTTCGGTGAGCAATCTGCCGCAGAGGGCCCCGGCCTCCGCCCCGAGCGCGCGTGCGCAGGGCACCTCGAGCGCCTCCAGCACAGTCACCTCCATCCCGCGAGCACGGGCGGCACTGGCCACCTCGGCACCGATGAAACCGGCGCCGACGACGAGCAGCGAACCGGCGCCGGCCAGCGCGGCGCGCAACGCCAGCGCATCGTCCATCGTACGCAACGCGTGCACCCCGTCCGGCTGGCCTGGCAACGTCTTCGCTTGCGCCCCCGTGGCGACGACGACCGCTTCGGCAGCCAGCTCCGTGCCGTCGGCTAGCTCCACGACGCCCTCACGCCATCCCACCGCGGGCACGCCCAGGCGCGCCCGCACATCCAGCCCCGCCAGCTCGCGGAAGCGGGCGCGTTCGGGCGGCCAGTGTCCGGTCAGGATCTGTTTCGACAGCGGCGGGCGATCGTAGGGTGCGTGCGGCTCCGCGCCGGCGAGTGTGATCTCGCCGCGATACCCGGCCCCGCGCAGCCGCGCCACGGTACGCACCCCACCGAGCCCCGCGCCGACCACGACGACACCTCGCGGCGGCTTCACCACAAGGATTCCCCTCCGTCCACCACGAGATTCGAGCCCGTCACGAAGGACGCCGCCGGCTCCGCCGCGTAAAGCACGCCACGAGCGACATCGGCGGGCAGGCCCGCCCGGCCGAGCGGCGCCAGCTCCGCGCCGAGCTCCTCCGCGCCGGGGTTGTTCGCCAGCGCCATGGGCGTGACGACGAGCCCTGGTGAAACCGCGTTGACCCGGATACCGAGCGGAGCGAGCTCGTATGCGGCCACGCGCACCAGCTGGTTGAGCCCCGCCTTCGTCGTGGAATACGGCAGCGTGCCGGGGCGGGTACCCTGCGCGCGGATAGAAGACACCACGACGATGGAACGGTTGCCGGACGGCCTGTCCCGCATGAGCCGCGCGGCCGCCTGGGCGCACCGGAACGTCCCGGTGAGGTTCGTGTCCACGATGCCCTGCCAGTCCTCGTCGGTGACGTCGAGGAACTCGCGGAAGATCCCGTAGCCGACGTTGGCGACGAAGATGTTGAGCACCGGAAGCTCCGCGGCGAGGCGGTCGAACAGACCGTCCACACCGGACCGGGTGGCCGTGTCGGCCACCACGGTCTCCACCCGTTGCTCCTCCCCCGCCTTGGCACGCAACCGGGTCGCCGCTTCGCCCAGTGCCGCCTCGTCGCGTGCGGCGAGCACCACGTGGGCCGATTCGGCGACGAACAGCTCGGCGATCCCGAAGCCGATTCCCTTGCTGCCGCCCGTGATCACCGCCCACTGGCCGGACAGCCTGCCGGCTCCCGGCGCGCTGGTTGCCGGCATGTCGGGCCTCCCTTCGCTCGCCTCGACCTCCAGCAAGATAAACCTCATGAGGAAAGAGCGCAAGCGCGATAAACATCATGAGGAATCTTGACGGACTGTGTCCCGTGCCACTACCGTCGCTGAGGCGAAGAGGGTTTCGAAATCAGGGCGTCAACGCCTTCGGAATGAAACGAGGACCAATGGGACGGGTAGCAGGACGCGTCGCGCTGATCACCGGCGCCGCCCGGGGGCAGGGCCGCGCCCACGCCGTGCGGCTCGCGCAGGAGGGGGCCGACATCGTGGCGGTCGACCTGTGCCGGGACCAGCCCGCGCTGCGGTATGGCCAGGGCACTCCCGGCGACCTGGCCGAAACCGCGCGCCTGGTGGAAAAAGAGGGCCGCCGGATCATCGCGAGAGCGGGCGACGTCCGCGATCAGGCCACATTGGACGCGGTGGTCGCCGAGGCGCTCGGCGAGTTCGGCCGGATCGACGTCCTGGTGTCCAACGCCGGGATCGCGAACCAGGGTGCCGCGCACGAGCTGACAGACAAGCAGTGGGACGACATCCTCGGCACGAACCTCGTCGGCGCCTTCCATGCGGCGAAGGCCGTCATTCCCGCGATGCTCGCGCAGCGCGCCGGCTCGATCGTGTTCGTCAGCTCCACGGTCGGGCTGCGCGGCGTACCGGGAATGGCCCACTACGGCGCGTCCAAACACGGCATCCAGGGCCTGATGCTGAGCCTGGCCAACGAACTCGGCCCGAGTGGGATCCGGGTCAACTCGGTCAACCCCGGCACCGTCAACACCCCGATGGCGATGAACGACACGCTGCTGAAGATGTTCATCCCGGAGGTGGACGACCCGACGCCGGAGGACGCGGCCAAGGCCTACGGGACGCTCACTCTGCTACCCGCGCCCTGGGTCGAGCCGGAGGACGTCAGCAACGCCGTGCTGTGGCTCGCTTCCGACGAAGCGCGCTACGTCTCGGGCGTCGCCATCCCCGTGGACGCCGGGCAGCTCGCCCGCGCCTGAGACCGCGCAGGAGCAACCACCATGCGCGCACAACTGCGGATCGATCTCGGCCTGTGCCAGGGGCACGGGCGCTGCTACGAGATCGCGCCCGAGCTCATCGACGCGGACGACGAAGGGCTCGCCGTGCTCACGAGTGACGAGCCGGTCGAAGCCGGGCGGGCCAAGGAGATCGCCGGCTGCTGCCCGGAATTCGCCATCGAAGTGGAGGAGGCGCGGTGAGCGGCGCGCAGTCCGGGGCCGGGCACGGGCTCTGTCCCGTCAACCTGTGGTCCGAGGAGTTCAACGACGAGTTCTGGCCCACCATCGGGCGCCTGCAGGCCGAAGCCTCGCTCGGCGTCCACACCCAGGGCAGTACTCCCTGCTATTTCGCGACGCGCTTCCAGGACGTGTTCGCCGTGCTGCGGGACGCGGGCACGTTCTCGTCGGAGCAGGGGGTCGCGATCCTCGGAGGTGACAACCGGGCCGAACCACCCAAGAACGAGGGCCGGTTCCTGCCCGAGGACCTCGACCCGCCGGTGCACACCGGCTGGCGCAAGATCATCGATCCCTACCTGACGGTCAAGCGGGTAGCCGGTTACGAGGACAAGATCCGCGAGGTGACCGACGAGCTACTCGGCGGGGTGCTGCCCGGCGGGCGGTTCCCGGTGATGGCGGGCCTCCTGCGGCCGCTCCAGCTGAAGGTCGTGTTCTCGGAGATCCTGCACCTGCCCGGCGACGAGATCGACGATTGGATGCACTGGAGTCACGACCTGTTCGTCGGCGAGACCCCGGAGATCGCCGGCGCGGCGTTCGTGAACATCAACAACGCCGCCGCCGACCTCGTGCGCGCCCGGATGGCGGACCCGCTCCCCGACGATCTGGTGAGCGCCGTCTGCGTGGTGCGGGACATCAACGGGCGGGAACCGACGATGGCCGAGCGCACGGCCGTGGTCGTGCCGCTGGCGATCGCGGGCACCGAGTCGGTCGGCACGGTGCTGGGCGGGATCGTGCACCACCTGGCCCGCCACCCGGACGCTCTTGCCGAGCTGGCCGGTGATCGCTCACTCGTCCCCGCGGCGGTCGAGGAAGGGCTGCGGATGTTTGCCAACGTGACCGCCCTGCAGCGAACGGCCACCGTGGACACCGAATTGGCCGGTGTCCACCTGCCGGCCGGTGCGAAAGTGTGGACGAGTTACAACGGCGCGAACCGGGATCCGGCGCGGTTCCCCGATCCGCACACCTGGAACCTGCACCGCGAAGACGTCCGCCATGTCGCGTTCAGCGTCGGGCCGCACCGGTGCCTCGGCGCGAACCACGCCCGCCTGATGATGCGGACCGCGCTGGATCGCTTACTGGAGCGCGTTCCCCGGTTCCGGCTCGCGCCGGATCAGGACATCAAGACCTTCTCGATGCCGACCCGCGGCATCCACGAATTCTCGATCGAGGTGGGCTGACCATGACGACGCACGACACCGGCTTGTTCAACCGCGCGCTGGCCGTGGTGGACGCCTGGAACCGGTTCGACTACGACGCGCTTCGCGAACTGGTGCACGAAAACGTGACCGTGGTGCACCAGAACCGCGGCGTGGGCGCCCAGGGCCGGGACAAGATGTTCGAGACCATCGACGCGATGGGCCAGGCGTTCCCGGACCGGTCGATCGGCGAAACGACGCGCTGGGCCGTCTCCGGTCGTACCGTCTTCCGCGAGACGGTATGGCAGGGCACCGCTGCCGTCGACGTGCCCGGCTTCGGCAAGGCGGGCGAGCAGTGCCGGCTCGACGTGGCCTCCCTGATGACCTTCGACGAGGCAGGCAAGCTCACCGAATGGTGCGATTATGGCTGACCACGTCCTCGCTATCCGCGAAGAGACACTCGCCGGGTCCGCGTCGGATTCGCGACGCGCGGGCGGGGACAACGCGGATCCGGCGGAAGGAGGTTGCTCAGCAGAGAATGATCCGGTCCAAATACGGGCTGGCGCCCCGGGAACAGTTACTGCGAGTCTGGCCCGGCTCGATCGAGAAACAGCGGTTGTCGGCGCCGCGGGCCATGATGAGCTGGATCCGGTAATGGCGTTTACCGGTGCTCGCCACCCAGATAGTCGTATAAAAGGCGGATTCAATCGGTGGTCGCAACACTGGTTTATTCGTGCGAGAGTAGCAGGTCGTTCAGCGCCTCGGAGGGGGTTCTCCAGCCGAGTGTCTTGCGGGGGCGGGTATTGAGGGCTGCGGCGACGGCGTTGAGGTCACGTCGGCTGTAGCGGGCGAGGTCGGTTCCTTTGGGGAAGTACTGGCGTAGCAAGCCATTGGTGTTCTCGTTCGTGCCGCGCTGCCAGGGGCTGTGGGGATCGGCGAAGTAGATCTGTAGCCCGGTGTCGATCCGGAGTTGGGTGTGCTGGGCCATTTCCGCGCCCTGGTCCCAGGTCAGCGATATGCGTAGTTGTTCGGGCAAGGCGGTGATGGTGGAGGCGATAGCGTCGCGGACTGCTGCGGCTCCGTGTCCGGCCAGCGGTGGGCCGTTCTTGGCGCGAGGATCGCCGTGGCCGGGCATGGGTGGCAGGTGCAGCAGCATCGTGAAACGCGTGGTGCGTTCGACCAGGGTCCCGATCGCGGAACGGTGCAAGCCGATGATCAGATCTCCTTCCCAGTGACCAGGAACGGCCCGATCCTGGACCTCGGCGGGCCGTTGACTGATCATCACGTCTTCGGTGACGAACTTCCTTCCCCGCCCCGGCTGCGAGCTCGGGGGACCCGCAGCGCGCGACCGGTGCGCAGGCACGCCGTCAGTTCGCGACGCAACGCTCCACGGCCTTGAATGTAGAGCGACTGGTAAATCGCCTCATGTGAGATGCGCATGGTGTCATCGTCGGGGAAGTCGAACGGGAGTCGGCGGGCGATCTGTTCCGGGCTCCATGCGGTGGCCCAGCGGCGGTCCTGGCGAGGTCCGTGCCTGCGGCCGATCCAGTGCGTTTCTGAGCCGGGGATTGCCCTGCCGTGCGCGCCGGTGACGGCGCCGGCGAGCCGGTCCTGGACGTAGCCCCGTAGTCGCTCATCGGCTGCGAGTTTGGCGACTTTCGGGCGGCGTGCCTGACGGTCGGCATGCCACTGCGCGACCGATGCCCGATAGTCCAGACGACCACCTCGAGTGGCCGCGTTACGTCGCAGTTCTCGCGAGATCGTTGATGCGCAACGGCCGGTCTGGCGCGCGATCTCCCGGACCCCGGTTCCCTTCGACCGCAACAGTGCGATCTCCTCGCGTTCGGCGAACGACAGGTACCGGCCCGACGACGACTCAAAGCTGATCGATGGCATGCCACCACCCTCACGGAACCACCGTGACCCCAATGGCATCGACACACCACACGCGACCGCGGCATCCTCACTGGACAGTCCCCGGGCGATCAACCGCCAGAAACGCTGCCGCTCGTCGCGCCGATTGACCGGCGGCCGCCCCGGAGACCGCAACGGCGGCCGACCAGCCGCAATCGCCGCTCGCGCTTGTCCTTGCGCCACAACACACTCCCAATTTCCACAATGGAGTGTTGCGACGACCAGTTGAATCCGCCAAATATTCCTTTGTCCTCCTTGTCGTGAAGGCATTTCGGCACTGTCGTCTCCATCGGCTGGGGGCTCGACTGAGCCGGTATTTCAGCCGTGTACGCGGTCGCGCTGCCCGCCACGAGACCACTGCCGACAATCAACGCGGCCGTCACCGTCACCAGACTTTGCCGCATGATCGTGAATCCTCCCCTACGAGAAGTTTCGTGGGCGGTGTTCCGTATTCGCTTCCGGTCCTGCCGTGCACGGTCCGTGCGCCTTACGGCCGATCCGGTGAACGCCGGAGGGCCCCACTGTGCGACAGTGGTTTCGCCCTGTCGACGAAGGATCGCGAGGACGGACGAAATGACCCACGCGGCGCCGAACCCGGGAGGCTTCGACCCGTTCTTCCGGCAACGCAAGGAAGAACAGCTCGTCGAGTCGCGGCGGGGCGCGGGGGAACCGAATCCGGGCGGGCACGAGGAGCCGGCGGGCGTCGAAGAAGGCGACGAGCTGGTGCCGCCGGAGGGCCCGTTCTCGCTGGACCGGTTGCGCGCGCACGAGGAAGCCCGCGCGGCCGCACGGCGCGCCGGGAACACCGGCGTGGCGGGCGAGGCCCTCCAGCAGGTCGCCGCGGATCTCGTCCAGCTGCTCGATCTGGCGCGCGACCAGATCAAGGAGACCGGGAAAGGGGCGTCACGGCAACGAGTTCGCGCCACGTTCCCGAAGGTCAAGACGGGGCTGGAGCCGGCGTTCACCGAGACGGCGGAGTTCCTCGGGCTGGCCCCGGAGCGGGTCGCGGACGTCCAGCGGACGCTGGCTCGGGACGGCGGCGTCGCCCCGGCGGACAGGCACCAGGCGCTGAAGGACGTCGACGCCCTGCGCGCGCAGGTGCGCGAAGCCACGACAGGCCTCGACCACGAGGAAGCAGATCGCCTGCTGTCGTCCGTTGCGCGGCTGGCGGTTCTGGAGATCGCCGGTGGGCCGCCGGTGAAGGACTCCGTGCAGGCGGGGTTCGCGGCATTGGCAACGTTCGCGCTGCGTGACCCGGCCACGAGCGCTGGGGAGCCTGGGGTCTGGCACGAGCGGCTCAACGAGCAGGCCAAGCAGACGAGCTACGGGGAAAAGGTCCTGGTGGGCGTCCGCTGTTGTGCTGCCCGCGTTGTGACGCTTTCCCTCGACTGGGAGGAAAAAGAGCAGTACTGGCAGCTGCTCGGTGAGATCGAAACGGCCAGGAGCCCCCGACCGGACCTGGACGGACTGGTGCCCCGGTGGTAACACAACGGTGCCGCCGGGCCGGCAACAGGTGCCGCTGGGCTGGTAACCGGTGCCTTCGGAAGGGAAACGCATGACCCTCGACCCCGGCTTCGCCGAGTTCCTCTCCTTCCTCCGTTCCGCCGGCGCGCCGGGCGCGTTCGAGGGCGAGCCTCACGAAATGCGCTCGCGGCTGGCCGCGGCCATCGAGGGTGGCTGGGACCCTTCGTCGTTCGCGCCGGTCGCCTCGGCGGAGCAGGTCGCGCTCGACTCGGCGCGGCTGACCGTTTTCCGTCCCTTGGCCGAGGGGCCGGTGCCGACGGTCCTGTACCTCCACCCCGGCGGGTTCGTGCTCGGCAGCGCGCACCTGTTCCAGGATGTCGCCCGGCGCTTGAGCCACGAGCTGGGCGCCGTCGTGGTGTCCGTGGATTACCGCCTGGCACCGGAAAATCCGTTCCCTGCTGCGACGGAGGACGCGGCTGCCGCGCTTGCTTGGGTGCGCGAGAACATCGGCTCCCTCGGCGGCGACGCGAGCCGGATCGGGCTGGCCGGGGAGAGCGCCGGCGCGAACCTCGCCATCGTGACGGCGCTCGGTGCCGCCAGCGGCGGGCCCGGTGGCGCCGGAGTCAAAGCCCTCCTGCTGGCCTCGCCGTTCACCGACGCCACCGCGTCGTACCCCTCGAAGACCGAGAACGCCGAGGGCTACTTCATCACCGTGGAAGACCTCGAGGTGGTCAACAAGCTCTACTTCGGTGGAGATGCCGCGCTCGCCCGCGATCCGCGGGTCTCCCCCGCGCTGGCGGACAACCTCGCGGACCTGCCGCGGACGATCATCGGCGTCGCGGGGTTCGACCCGCTGCGCGACGACGGCATCGTCTTCGCGGGACGCCTGCTCCAGGCCGGCGTCCCCGTCATGCTGCGGGTCTACCCCGGGTTCATCCACCCGTACTTCGGTATGCCCGGCATCTCGCCCGCCGTCGACCGGGCCGTCACCGAGCTGACCGCGGAATTCGGGGAGGCGCTCGGCTGAGCTAACGCCGCACGGCTTCGTCGGTGCCCGCCGGAACCGGCGCCGACTCCAGGTCGCGACGCCGGGTTTCGGGCCCGGCGGCGAGCGCGACCAGCGTGATCACGGTGAGCACGCCCAGGTACGCGGCGACCGGCCACCAGTGCCCGGACCACGCGAGGAGCGCTGTGGCGATCAACGGAAGGAAACCGCCGGCCAGCACGGAACCGACCTCGCGGGCGAAGGCGAACCCGGCGAGCCTGGTCCTGGTGCCGAACAGTTCCGCGAACCAGGCGGCCTGCGGGGCCAGCATCGCCGGATAGCAGATCCCCAGCCCCACCACGAAAGCCACCACGACGGCGACCGGGTCCCGGCTTTCCAGCAGCAGGAAGAACGGCACCGTCCACACCGCGGACGCGACCGCCCCGGTGGCGTAGACCGGCCGCCGCCCCCACCGGTCCGACAGCCAGGCGAACAATGGCACGCACACCACCTGCACGGCCGAGGCGATGATCACCGCGGTCAGGCCCAGCGACTCCGCGAGATCCAGCTGCTTGGTCAGGAAAGCGACCGCGAAAACCGGGAACAGGTAAGCGAACCCGTTCTCGGCGAACCGGGCGCCGACCACGACGAAGAAACTCCGCGGTTCCTCGCGCAGCGCGGAAAACAGGGAAACCTTGGCGGGCGCCGTTTTCCGCGCGTTTTCGAACGCCGGGGTCTCCTCGACGCCGCTGCGCACGAAGTACCCGACCACGAGCATCACGATCCCGAGCAGGAACGGGACGCGCCAGCCCCACTGCCGGAACTGGTCGTCGGGCAGCAGCAGGAACAGCTGGTAGATCCCGGTCGCCAGCAGGGTCGCGGCCGCGAACCCGGCCGGCGCCCAGGCACCGGCGAGGCCGCGGCGCCGCTGGTCGCCGTGTTCGACCGACAGGACCACTGCGCCCGCGTACTCGCCGCCCGCTCCGAAGCCCTGTACGAGCCGGAGCAGGATCAGCAGGACCGGCGCCCACGGGCCGATCTGGTCGTAGGTGGGCAACACGCCGATCAGCGCGGTGGCCACGCCCATCAGCACGATCGTGAGCACCAGCATGGTTTTGCGGCCGACCCGGTCACCGAGGCTGCCGAGCACGATCCCGCCCAGCGGCCGCGCCAGGAACCCGACCGCGTAGGTGGCGAACGTGGCGAGAGTGCCCGCGACGGGGCTCACCGCCGGGAAGAACAGCTTGTTGAGGATGAGGGCGGCGGCGGTGCCGTAGATGAGGAAGTCGTACCACTCCAGCGTGGTACCGATGAGCGCGGCGACGCCAGCCCGGCGTGCCTGTCGTCGTGTCCCGGTCATGGGGCCATCTCCTTGGGTGGCGGGGAAAATCAGGGGCGGCGCAGCACGGCGCCGCGCTGGATGGGGCCGACCAGCGCGGCGTACTGGCCGAGCCAGCCACGCTCGGCGGAGGGGTCACCGGAGGTCACGGGCGCGCCGTCCCGCACGGGTTCGGCGTCGATGAGGCGGGCGTCGAGGTCGATCGACACGACATCCCCGTCCCGCACGCCGGCGAGCGGGCCACCGTCCGCGGCCTCGGGCATCACCTGGCCGACGACGAGTCCGTGGTTCAGCCCGGACAGTTCCCCGTCGGTGACCACCGCGACCTGGCCGCCGAGGCCCGCGCCGTTCAACGCGGCGACGAAGCTCGCGGCGAACACCGTGCCAGGGCCGCCGCGCGGCCCCATCCCGCGCAGGACGATCACGTGCCCGGGCTCGATCTCACCGTCGCCCAGCGCGGCGATCGCCTCGTCTTCGCCCCCGAACACCTTGGCGGGGCCGGAAAACTGCCGCCGCGCCGAGCCCACCCCGGCGACCTTCACGATCGAACCATCCGGCGCGAGCGAGCCCCGGAGGATCAGCAACCCCGGTTCGTCGGTGACCGGCTTGTCGAAGGGGTGCACCACGTCTCCGTCGGGCTCGGGCGCGTCCGCAATGAGCTCGGCGACCGTCCGGCCCGACACGGTCAGCGCTTCGGTGTGCACGCGGGATTCCAGCGCGCGCAACACCGTCTGCACCCCGCCCGCGCGGTCGAGGTCCCACACCTGGTGTGTCCCGTTCGGACGGATCGCGGCGAGTTGCCGCGCACCGCGGCCTTTTTCCTCGAACAGCGCGACCACATCCAGCCCGAGATCGGCCTCCGCGGCCACGGCCGTCAGATGC
This sequence comes from Amycolatopsis acidicola, assembly GCF_007713735.2. Lineage (GTDB taxonomy): Bacteria > Actinomycetota > Actinomycetes > Mycobacteriales > Pseudonocardiaceae > Amycolatopsis_E > Amycolatopsis_E acidicola. The sequence continues at coordinate 53,705 of NZ_VMNW02000048.1, forward strand.
CGGATGCAGTTGACCGATCCGCCGAGCGCCAGCGCCACCTCGACGGCGTTCTCGATCGCCTCGCGGGTGATGACCTTCCGTGCGGTGAGTCCCTCCCGGACCAGGTCGACCGCGCGTTTTCCCGCCGCGGCGGCACGTTCCAGCATCGGCTCGGAGTTCGCCCGGATCGGTGCGGAGCCCGGCATGGTCATGCCGAGGGATTCGGCGAGCACGTGCATGGTGTTCGCGGTGGCCAGCCCCGCGCACACGCCGGGGCCCTTGATGGCGGTGTCGGCCATCTCCCCCAGCTCGTCGACGCTCAGCTTTCCCGAGGCGACGGCGCCGACCGACTCGTACACCGAGTCGATGTCCACCGAGCACCCGACATACGTGCCGCCGCGCTGGTAGCCGCCGATGACGAGCACGGCGGGCAGGTCGAGGCGGGCCGCGGCCATCAGGTGCGCCGGGGTGGTCTTGTCGCAACTGGACAGCAACACCATGCCGTCGAGCTGGGCGCCCTCGACGGCCGATTCGACGTCGTTGACGACCAGATCGCGGGTGGGCATGAGGTAGCGGGCCTTGCGGCCGGCGCTGGTGACGAAGTCGCTGGGCGCGGTGGTCCGGATTTCCAGCGGCAGCCCGCCTGCTTCGCGGATCGCGCCGGCGACCACGTCCGCGACGTCGTCGAGATGCGCGAAGCACACCGAAAGCTTCGAAGACGTGTTGACCACGGCGATCTTGGGTTTGTGCTGGTCTTCGAGGCTGATGCCCATCGCGCTCCACTGCGCGCGGCGCACGGCCCACCGGGTGGTGCCCGGCTCGAAGTTGCTCCGCAGGTTGTCCATGGTGGTGGTTTCTCCAGTCAGGGAAGGGAAAGCGCGCTGCCGTTCGCGGCCATCGCCGCGCGCACGCCGACGCCGTCGAGATCGCGGTAGGCGATGCTTTTGTCCAGCGACAGCAGGGTGGCCACGGCGGCGGCATGGCCGTATTCGAAGCACTGCGCGGTGACGCGGGCGGACGCCAGCGCCTCGTGCTCGGCGCTGAGGCAGCGCCCGGCCACGATGATGTTCTCGCCGCGTTCGGGGACGAGCGTGCCGTAGGGCACCTCGTAGTAGTCGTCGAGCAGCCAGGTCAGTTTCGGCCGGTCGCCGGCGTGCAGCTCGATCGGCCAGGAGACGCGGCAGATCCCGTCCGCCCGTTTGCGCGCGGCGAGAACGTCCTCATTGGACAGCCGGTCGATGCCCGCGATGGTGCGGGTCTGCCGGATCCCGGCCTCCACCCCGGTGTCCACGACGAAAGCGCTTTCACAGCCGGGGATCCGCGCGGTCAGGAACCGCGCGTAGGAGCGGACCTGACGGCGGCCGAGGATCTCCGCTTCGGTGAAGTCGGCGGGGTCGATGACGTTGAGCATCCGCCCGTCGCGCCCCGCGAGCCGGGTGGCGTTGACCATCAGCTCGCCCGGCCTGGTCGTGGCGAAGATCCAGATCTTCTCGCGCGGCAGGTCGGCACCGGTGGCCCGTGCCCGCACGATTTCCTCGGTGACGTAAGGCGGGCAAATGGTGTCCTCTCCGTAGAACTCCCGGAACCGGGCGAGATCGACGTTGCCGAGGCGGAAGAACATGGTCGGGTTCTGGATCGCGCCGGCGTCACCGAAGCTGTAGCGGTATCCGGCTCGCGCGACGACCGCCGCGTCCCCGGAGGCGTCGATCGTGCGCGCGGCGAGGATCACGGCCCGGCCGGCGTTCGACTCGACCACGACGCCACAGTGCGCGTCGCCGTCGAGGAGCACGCCGGTGACCGCAGTGTGGAACAGCACCGAGACCCCGGCCCTCTCGAGCAGATCGTCGGCGACTTCCCGCCACACCAACGGATCGTGCGCGACCGTCCACGTTTTGCCGTAGACCTGGGGCCCGGTCACTCCTCCCCGCGTGGACAACTCGTGGCGGAAGCGCTCGGTGAAGCCGGTCACGATCTGGCGTGGTGCACGTTCGGTCTCCGACGCCTGATACAGCCCGCAGATCGTGCCGGACATCCCCGCAACGGCCGCGCCACCGGCGAAGCCGTACTTCTCCACGATCAGCACGGACTTCCCGGCCTCGGCCGCGACGACCGCTGCGGCGACTCCGGCGGCGCCCGCGCCGACGACGAGCACGTCGACCTCGGCCAGCACGTCGAGCCCCTGATCAGGAGCGGTATCCGAGAGCGACCACACCGATATATTGGTCATGTATTGGTTGTACATGACCGGTGGCGGTAGTGTCCAGAGGCGACCGGAGAGCGAGCAGGAGGCAGCCCGTGGCGAACAAGGCCGACCAGGCCTACGACGTGCTGGAGCGGATGATCACGTTCCAGGAGCTCCCGCCGGGATCACTGGTGTCCGAAGCCCGGCTGATGGAACGCACCGGACTCGGCCGCACGCCGGTGCGCGAGGCGCTGCAACGGCTCGCGCGCGAGCGGATGGTCGAGATCCACCCGAGCCAGGGCGTGTTCGTCGCCTCCACGTCGATCGAGGCGCAGCTCAAGGTGCTGGAACTGCGGCGATCGCTGGAAGAGCTGGCCGTGCGGCTGGCCGCGCACCGCGCGACGACGGCGCAGCGCGATGGAATCCTCGAACTCGCGGAAGTGCTCGCCGGGTTCGACGGCGACGACCCCGAGGAGTTCGGGGACCTGCTGAAGCAGACCCACACCGTGATCGTCGACGCGTCGCACAACGAGTTCATTTCGCTGGCGATGGCGCCGCTGCAAGGGCTTTCCCGGCGGTTCTGGTTCGCCCACCTGCGCGAGCCGAAGTCGGAGCTGCGCGCGGCGGCCGACCTGCACGGCGACATCCTGCGCGCCATCTGCCACGGCGACGAGACGAAAGCCTCGGAGGCCTCTCTGAAGCTGAACGACTACCTGACCGACTTCACCTACCGGACGCTCCGGAACCAGTAGGCCCGCCGGGCTGGTCCTTGAAATGATGTAGGTTCGCTGGGTGACCACCGGCTACTTCCGGGCCGAATCGCGGCCTGACAAGGAAATCCTGCATCCCCAGCCCAGCGCGTTCAGCCGCTGGGGCTCGGGTGACCAGCTCCGCGGGATGGCCGTGAGCGGGCTCCTCGCCCGCGCCGCGGAGCCGGTGGCGCAGGAGGGTGGCGCCGCTTTGCAGCCGGCCCGGTGGACTCTCGACCTGCTGCGCCCGGCTTCCGCCGATCCGTGCGTCGCGGTGGCCGACGTCGTGCGGCGCGGGCGGCGGCTGTGTCTCGTCGAGGCGTTCCTGTACCAAAAGGACAAACTGGTGGCCAGGGCGAGCGGGCTCTTCCTCGCCACTTCCCTGCCGCCGGACGGCAGGACGTGGTCGCCCGCCGAGTGGTTCAGCGCGCCGCCGCCCGCGCTGCATCCGACGTCGGAAACCGAACCCCGCCTGTACTACAGCGAAAAAGTGGGCTGGACGAGTTCGCCGGCGCAGCACCAGAACGCCGCGCGCAAAATGCTGTGGCAGTGCCCGTACCCGGTGGTGCTCGGCGAGAAGCCGACGCCGTTCCAGCACACCGCGATGGCCGCGGACATCGTCAACCTCGTCGCGAACTGGGGTGACCACGGCATCGAGTTCATCAATGCCGACGTCACGCTCGCGCTCGCCCGGCTGCCCGAAGCCGGGGCCGAAGTCGGCCTCGCCGCGGAACTCCGCGTCGAACACGAAGGCGTGGCGACCGGCACGGCCACGGTTTTCGACCGCACGGGCGCGCTCGGCACGGCGACCGTGACCGGCCTGCGCAACGGGCCGGGCACGGTGGACCCCCGCGACCTCAACGCGGGCTGAGGCGCTACCGGGCGGACTTCCGCCGCTCCAGGGCCCATTCGCGCAGGGTGGCGGCCTTGATCTTCATCCCGTTCGTGCCCGAGGTGGTCGGCATTTCGCCGATCACGTGGATTTCGGCGGGGACCTTGAACTTCGCGAGGGTCCGCGCGCACCACTCGCGGAGTGCTTCGCCGTCGGTTTCGCCCTCCGTGACGACGAAACCGATCGCCTCGTCGCCTTCGTCGCCGCGGATGCCGACCACTTTGGCCGAGATCACCGCCTCGTGTTCGGCCAGCCGTTGCTCGATTTCCGCCGGCTCGACGAGGAAACCCCGCAACCGCAGCACATCGCCCATCCGGCAGAGGTACGTGAACGCGCCGTCGTCGTGGATCTCGGCGAGGTCCCCGGTGCGGAACCAGCCGTCTTCGGTGAACGCCTCCGGGTTGTCCTGACCCAGGTACGCGTCGACGACGTTCGGGCCGCGCAGCTGCAGTTCGCCGTCGACCACACGCGCTTCGATCCGGGGCGACACCGGTTTCCCGCCGCCTCGCCAGCGCCGCGCCTCCGGCTCGTCCGCGGGCCAGAAAGCCGTCAGCGCGAACACTTCCGACGATCCGTACACACCGGTGGTCACGGTGCCGAACTCCCGCAGCGTCCATTCCGCCAGTTCGCGGGACCGGCCGACGAAATCGGCGATGCCCAGCCACCGCCACGCGCGCAGGTCCTCGCCCTGCCAGGCATCGGCGAGCCTGCCCGCGAGATCGTCGCCGCCCACCAGGTGCGTCGCCCGCAGCCTGGCCATGTCCGCGAGCAGCGCACGCTCGTCGAAGACCGGTTCCAGCAGGCAGGCCGCGCCGCCCGCGATCGCGGCCGTCGCCGTGTTGAAGCCGAAAACCCCGGACAGCGGAAGCGCGCACACCACGACGTCCCCCGGCCCGACGTCCATCCCGGCGGCGTCGTACCTGGCGTGCTCGACGACTGCGGAAGCCTTGTGCGCGGCCAGTTTCGGCTTTCCCGTGGAGCCGGACGTGGTGAACGCCACGGCCAGCTCGTCGCCGGTCGCCGTTCCGGCATCCTCGCCGCCCGTGGCGACCAGCCAGGCGCCGGCGCCGAGGTCGTAGCCGCTGAGATCCCGGGGAGGCCGCCCTCCCGGTCCCGGGACGACGGCCACCTCCGGCGGGGTGCCTTCGCCCACCGCGCGCCGAAGCCGGCCGAGGAGGTCGAGTCCGTGGAAATCATGGGCCAGCGCAACGACTTCCGGCCGCGCACGCTCCAGCACATGCCTTACCTCGTCGACGTTGTAGCGGGTGTTCACCCCGATCACGTGCGCGCCGACCGCGGCCGCCCCGAACTGCCAGGCCAGCGCGTCCGACCAGTTCGGCAGCCACACCGCGACGCAGTCCCCCGCTCCGGCTCCGGCCCGCCGCAGAGATTCCGCGACGCCCAGCGCGCGCTGCCGCAGCTCATCGGTGGTCACCGGGCCGGCACCGGCGTCGAAGGCGACGACCGAGCCGGGATCCCGGCCGTCGAGCAGGGACCACAGGTTCATGCCTTCACCGCCCATTCGCTCAGCCAGCCGTGCAGCCGCGCCGGAAACCCATCCAGCTCCTCCATCGGATAATGCCCGATGCCCTCCAGCATCGTGAAACGCCCGTCCGGCACCGCTTCGGCCGTCGCGCGCACCGTGGCCGGGTCGAGCCAGAGGTCGTCCTCGCCGACAACGAGGTGCACCGGGCACCCGATGTCGGCCAGACCGCTTCGCACGTCGTGACTTCCCCAGCCCAGCAGGTCCGAAGTGGACACTGCCGGATCCTCACGACGGTGCATCGTCGCGATCAGCTCGGCTCGTTCGGCCGGCACGGCGCGCCCGACGACGGCGAGCGTGCCGAGGTAGGTGCGGTCGGTCCGGCTCGGCGCCGCGATGTCCTCCAGTTCCCGGCGCAGGCCGTTCATGCTCACCCGCCCCGGGCCCGCCGTGGCCGCCATCGCCACCGTGCCCGCCAGCCGCGAACCGACGCGGGTGGCCACGTCCAGCGCGATCTTGCCGCCGATCGAGCAGCCCACCACGAACGGCCGGGACAGCCTGAGCACGTCGATCAGCTCGACGCACCACCGCGCGTACCAGCCGAGGTCATCGACCGGGCCGCCGGGGGCGGGTTCGGACCGGCCGTGGCCCGGCAGGTCCGGCACGATCACGCGGTAGCCCAGCGCCGCGAGTTCCTCCGTCGTCCGCCGCCACTGCACGCCGCTCTGCCCGGCCGTGTGCACGCACAGCACCGGCTGCCCAGCACCGCACTGTTCCACATAGGACAGTGTGCCGCCGATGTCCACATAGGACGCCTCGATCATCGGGCCACCTCCCGTGCCGCGTCGACGAGCAGTGCCAGTGCCTTCGTCAGCCGAAGGTACTCGTACCCGCTGCCGCTGACCTCGAACTCGCCCCGCATCGCCCGGCGCATGAAGTCGTTGTGCTCACCCGTGATCAGCTCGGTCCAGGTCAGCTCGTCCGCCCCGAGGACGAACGTCGCGCCCAGCGGTGTGCGGCGGGTCACTTCGAGCACCCGGCCACGGTAGATCCGCAGGTGCACCTCGTGATCGCCGCTGCGCAGGCCGATCGTGCCGTCCCAGGTGGCCGTCGCCGCCGCGAACTCCGCGCCGAGCCGCTCCACCACCGCCTCGCCCCAGGCGACGGTGCCGAACGCCCGCCCTGCCGGGTCGGGGCCGCTGTCCCGTGCGCGGACGAGCACCGCGGTCGTGCCCTCCTGCACGGTGACACCGTCCTGGTTGAGCAGCTTCACGTGCCGGTTCACCACGCCTTCGTCGCCCGCGGACGTGCGGTGACACCGGGTGATGGTGAGCTCGAAATGCAGCGTGTCACCGACCAGGATCGGCGCGCGGTAGCGCCACCGCGTGTCGAGCAGCGCGAGCACCGAGTCGGTCATGATGCCCAGCTCGTGGAACAGCCCGAGGAACACCGCGAGCCCGAACGGCCCGTGCAGCACGGGCGCGGCGAACCGGCCACCGCCCTCGGTGTGCAGCGGGTGCCGGTCCCCGCTCAGCTCCGTGAAGGCCGCGAGGTCCCGTTCACCCACCTCGCGCGTGGCGCTGGTGAACCGTTGCCCCACCTGGAATTCCTCGAAGAACATCCTCACCCCGATCTCCGCCGCCCGGTTCCGCGCGCTCCGGCGCGATACGAACGAACGTTCTTAAAACATCATGGCCCGGCGGATTCGTCAAGACCTCCCGGCCAGGACGGTTTGACCAGCGACTCTCCGTCAAACTAAACTCCCGACATGAACGAACGTTCTTCCCCGACGCTCATCCCGGACACCGCGCGGGCCGGTGAGGCCGCCATCCTGAACGCGGCGCTCGAAGCCTTCGGGGACAAGGGGTTCTACGGGGCGTCGATGAGGGACGTCGCTCGGGGCGCGAAGACCAGCCTGTCCAACCTGTACAACTACTTCCCGTCCAAATCCGACCTGCTGGCCGCCGTGCTGCGGATGGCGAACGACGAGCTGCTGAACCGGATCCAGCAGGCGGTGCGCGGCGCGGGCAGGCGCCAGGCGGACAGGCTCAGCGCCGCGGTGCGGGCCCATGTCGGGTTCGTCGTGGACCACCAAGTGGCGTCTTTGGTGGCACTGAGCGAAATCCGCTACCTGACGGGCGCGGCGCGCAAACGCGTGGTCGCGGCGCGGGACAGCACGCAGGGGATCTACGAGGAACTGGTCGCGGCGGGTGCCACCGCCGGGGAGTTCCGCACGCCGTACCCGGACGACGCCGCGCGGAACATCGTGTCGATGGTGTCCGCGATCTCGACGTGGTACCGGCCCGGCGGCCGGCTTTCCGCTGAGGAACTGGGAAACCAGCACGCCCGCTTCGCCTTGGCGCTCCTCGAAGCGACGCCGGGCTGACCCGCCTCTTGCCTTCGCCGGCTCGGCCGCCTACGTTATGAACGATCGTTCGTCAGGCAGCCAACGGAGGTATGCCATGCCCGTCAGCCCGGACAAACCCCACACCGCCGCGGAGGCGGCGAGCGGCGCGGACGGGGCGGCCAAGCCGAAAATGGCGAAGCTCGCGGCGGCGTCGGTGCTCGCGACGGTCCTCGAGTGGTTCGACTTCATGATCTACTCGACCGCGGCCGCGCTCGTGTTCGGCAAGCAGTTCTTCCCGTCGTTCGACAGCACCGCGGGCACGCTCGCGTCGTTCGCCACCTTCGCCGTCGGGTTCTTCGCGCGGCCGCTCGGCGGGATCGTCGCCGGGCACCTCGGCGACCGGTTCGGCCGCAAGCCCCCGCTCGTCGGCGCCATGGTCGTGATGGGCGGGTCCACGTTCGCGATCGGCCTGCTGCCCGGGTTCTCCGCGATCGGCGTCTGGGCCCCGGTGCTACTGGTGGTTTTCCGGCTCATCCAGGGCATCGGCGTGGGCGCGCAATGGGGCGGCGCCGCGCTGCTGCTGACCGAGCACGCGCCCGCGAACCGGCGCGGGTTCTACGGCAGCCTGGTGCAGACCGGATCCATCGCCGGTGCCGTGGTCGGCAACGCGCTGTTCCTCGTGCTGACCGCGACACTGTCCACAACGGACTTCGACAGCTGGGGCTGGCGGATCCCGTTCCTGGCCGGGCTCGTGCTCGTCGTGATCGGCGTCTACGTCCAGCTGAAAATCGAGGACACGCCCGTTTTCCGGACGCTGCAACAACGTTCGGCCGGTACCGGGCGGCGCAAGGCCCCGCTGCGCGAGGCGGTCCGCAAGTACTGGCGCGAAATCCTGCAGGCCGCGGGCGCGTTCATGGTCGTCAACGCGACGTTCTACATCCTCATCAGCGGCATGCTCGACTACGGCGTGCACTACGCGCACCTGTCCAAGACGACGATCCTGATCTGCGTCATGGCCGCCGGGCTCACCCAGGTCGTGACGATCCCGCTGTTCGGCGCCCTCTCGGACCGGCGCGGCCGCCGCAAGCAGTACCTGGTGGGCACCGTGCTGATGGCGGCCTTCGCGTTCCCGCTGTTCTGGCTCGTGGGCACCGGTTCCGTGCCGCTGGTGCTGCTCGGGCTCGTCGTCGCGTTCACCATCCACGCGACCATGTACGGCCCGCAGGCGGCGCTGTACGCCGAGATGTTCCCCGCCGACGTGCGGTACTCCGGCGCCTCGCTCGGCTTCCAGATCGCTTCCGTACTCGCCGGCGGGCTCGCCCCGTTCATCATGACCGCGCTGCTGGCCGCGACCGGGTCCGCGTGGTCGGTGTCGCTCTACATCGTCGCGATGGCGGTGATCACCTTCGTCGCCGTGTTCACCGTCCGCGAGACGTTCCGGCGCGATCTGCATCGGACCTCGGCTGAGCTCGGGTAGTGACACCCCTCCACCGCCCCGATCTTTGAGTGTTCGCGATCTTGCCGCCGCGTCAAGGCGGGAAAGATGCCTTGACCCAGCGCCAAGATCGCAAGAGCAGGCTGGGGATCGGGGCGGTGGAGGGGTGTGGTC
>NZ_VMNW02000049.1 GCF_007713735.2 Amycolatopsis acidicola
CCACCAACCCCAACCACCAACCCCAACCTCAGCCCAGGAGCTTCACCAGCTCCTCTCGCGCCGCCTCGCCACTGCCTGTCGGGTCCTTGCGGGCCAGGAAAATCGGCAAGTCGCCCGCAGGTGCATCGAAGTACGGTGCCGCCTGCGCGGCGGCATCGGCGGCGTCGCGGGCCAGTTCGTGCGAAACCAGCACCGAGACGGCGCCCTCCCACAGCTCCGGCGCATCCACCAGATCCCGCACCGTCCGCACTGGCCGCTGCTCCGGCGCCGGCTCGGCCACCGTCCACGAATGCCGCCCGTGCCGCACCACTTCCGTCCCGCCGCCGGGCAGGTGCACCGTCGCGCGGCTGCCCGGCGGCACAGTGACCTCGAGCGTCAGCTGCGAGTCCGCGCGCCGCCACGAGACCTCGGCCTCACCGTACGGGGTGTCATGCCGGGCCGTCGCGTGCGTCAAAGCCTTGTACGGCAACGGCTTCACCACGATCTCCCGATACCCCGGCGCCGCGGGCGCGAGCCCCGCCACCGACCGGTGCATCCAGTCCGCCACCGCCCCGAGCGCGTAGTGGTTGAAGGACGTCATCTCCCCCGGGTTGATCGTCCCGTCCGGCAGCATGCTGTCCCACCGCTCCCAGATGGTCGTCGCCCCCATCGTGACCGGGTACAACCACGACGGACACCCCTTCTCCAGCAACAGCCGGTACGCCAGGTCCGGCCGCCCGGCCTTCACCAGCGCGTCGGTCATCAGCGGGGTACCCACGAAACCCGTCGCGATGCGGAAACCGTTGCCCCGCACCAGATCCGCGAGCCGTGACGCTGCGTGGGCGCGCTGCGAAGCCTCCGGCAGCAGTGCCCATTCGAGCGCCAACGCGTACGCGGTCGGAGCGTCCGAAAGCACCCGGCCCGAGGGCGTCACGTAATGGCGCACGAACGCTTCGCGCGTCGAAGCGGCCAGGGCGGCGTAGTGCGCAGGGTCCTTGCCGATCACGCGCGCGGATTCGGCCACGATCTCCGCCGAGCGCGCCAAATACGCGGTCGCCACCACGTCGGGATAAGCCTGCGCGGCGAACGGATTGTCGGGCGGCGCGGTCGGGTCGAGCCAGTCACCGAACTGGAAACCGCCCGCCCACACGCCATCCGTGGTCAGCGACGCGATCTTGTCCACCCAGGCGCGCATGCTCTCGTACTGTCGCGCCAGGATCTCCGCATCGCCGAAACGCTGGTACAGCACCCACGGCACGACGGCAGCGGCATCGCCCCAGGCCGTTGCCGTGGGCTCCGGGTCATAGAGCACATCGGGGATCACGTACGGCACCGCGCCGTCCTTGTGCTGGTCAGCGGCAAGATCGCCGAGCCAGCTGGACAGAAAACCCGCGGTGTCGAACAGGAAACTCGCGGTCGGCGAGAACACCTGGATGTCCCCGGTCCAGCCGAGCCGCTCGTCGCGCTGCGGGCAGTCCGTCGGCACGTCGAGGAAGTTCCCGCGCATCCCCCACACCACATTCCGGTGGAACTGGTTGAGATCCTCGTCGGAACAGTCGAACCATCCCGTGCGCCGCAGGTCGGTGCCCACCACGACGGCCTCCGCGGTGAACTCCGCGACCCCGCTGACCTCGGCATACCGGAAACCGTGGAAGGTCAGGTTCGGCTCCAGCACGTGCTCGCCCTCGGGCAGCAGATAGCTGTCTGTCGCCTTCGCCGAGCGAAGCGGCCGCACGCCGAGCTCGCCGTCCTCCAGCACCTCCGCGTGCCGCACCGTGACTTCGCCCGGCCCATGCGCCCGCAGCCGCACCCAGCCCACGAGGTTCTGCCCGAAGTCCACCAGCGTCTTACCCGACGGCGACTCCCAAACCCGCACCGCGGGCAGCACCTGCGTCACCCGCACCGGCGGCCCCTCCGGCGCGACCAGCCGGCCGAGGTCCGCCTCGACCACCTCGACGGAGTCCACAGTGGACTCGCGAGGACGTAGATCCGTGCGCTGCCCGTCGTACAGGTCGTCGGCAAGGATGCCGCTGTCGTGCGCGGACCACTGCTCGTCCGTGCCGATCACCTCGGTGGTGCCGTCCTCGTAGGTGACCTCCAGCTGCGCCAGCAGCGCCAGCCGGTCACCGTAGAATGCGCTCTTGCCCGACCACGTCAGCCTGCCGCGGAACCAGCCGTTGCCCAGCAGCACATCGAGCGTGTTCTCGCCCTCCCGCAACAGCGTGGTGACATCGTGCGTCTGGTAGCGCAAGCGGTGTTCGTACGACGTCCAGCCGGGGGCCAGCACCTCGTCGCCGACCCGGGATCCGTTCAGCGTCGCCTCGTAGACACCCTGTGCCGTCGCGTAAAGCCGGGCCGACCGGATGCCTGGGCGCAGCGTTACGGTCCGGCGCAGGATGGGCGCCGGGCCGTCGTGCGCGGGGCTGATGAACCGAGCCGACCAGTCCTCCGGAGCCAGCAGCCCAGCCTCCACTGTGGACGGTCCGCTCCAGTCCGACCACGCCCCGCCGGAAGCCACCCGCACCCGCACTTCGGCGCGTTCCCGCGAGGCCAGCGGCTCGAACGGCCACGGCACCAGCACCTGCTCGGCCGACTCCACCCGCACCACCGTGCCGCCGGACTCGAGCTCGTAGGCCGTCTGCGCCCATTCCGGGTCTTCGGTTCTCACCTGCCACGACAACCGTGGCGTGGCGGTGCCGACGCCCAGCGCGGAATCAAGGTGCTCGAACCGAACGGGACTGACTGTCATGGCCTCTCTCCGTACTCGATGAGCCGCACCGGCCCGAACAACCCGGTGCGGACCTGCCCGGCCGCGACGGCTGTGGTCGGCGACGCGTCGTCGAGGTACCCGGCGAGGGTGCCCCGCACGACGATCTCCAGCTCGTTTTCCCCGGCCCGCACCACATCGGTGACCTCGGCCTGCCACGGAGCCCACACGAGCCGGTCGACGAGTTCGCCGTTGACCAGCACATCCGCGGTGCCACGCACGCTTCCGAGATCCAGCACCGCCCGGCCGCCCGGAGCGTGAAAAGTCGTGCGGTAACGAACCTGCCCGCCCAGCGCGCGCAGCCCGAGATCTTCCCAGCTCAGCAGGGTTGTCTCGGCTTCGGCGACCTCGACCTCCACAGCCGAATCCACCAGCGCTCCGCCGCGCCGGCCGTCGGTCGCCGTGATCCGCAGGATCACCGGAGTACCGGCGGGCAACGGCTCGGGCAGCCGGACTCGCTGCTCCACCGGCTTGTACTCGGCGTCGCCGACACGCACCACGACGTCGAGATCGGTCGGCACCCGCAACGCGGTCATCCCCAGCGGCGCCGGGAACCCCAGCTCTTCGACGCGCTCGCCGCCGGGCCGGACGTCGGGAATCACCGGGACCACCACATCCCCCTGCGCCGCACCGGGTTCGAGCCAGTGCGCGCCCGGCAGCGGATGCGGCCTCGGCCCCGCGCACAGGAACCGCGGGTCGCGGGTGTGCTTCCGGCGCAGCGTCGCGCCGTCCCACCCCGGCCCGCTGAGCAGGCCGAGTCCGGGCGCGTCCACGCTCGCGAAAGCGTCCTCGGTCAGCTGCAGTGAGACTGTGTTCTCGCCTGACCGCAGAAATTCCCGCAGCTCATAGGGGTGCACCCGGATTTCGCGATGCCCGGGGTACGGATTGAAGTCGCCCTGTTTTCCGACCTCGACGCCGTTGACGAACACCCGGCAAGCTCCTTCGCTGCCGACGTGCATCGTCGCGTCCGCCGGCCACTCGTCGAGCCGGAAGGTGTGGCTGATCTCGGTGCCACAGAGCCATTCCGGCCGTCGGTAGGCGTCGGGATCGGCGACCACGGCGAACGACGCGCGCACCGGCCCGTCCTCGTCAGCCGTGAGCTCCAGCTCCAGTGGCACCGTCCGACTGGCCGTTTCCGCTGGTAGTGGGCTGAAAGTCTGGTAGCCGTCGCCCTCGGCGGCCAGTTCCCGCCCGTCGACCCACACCCGGCGCGCGGCACTCGAGCCGACCGCGAGGAACAGCCCGGACCGCTCGGGCAGCGGCAGATTCGTCCGCACCCGCACCGTTTCCCCGGCTCGCACCTGCCGCCAGTCGAGGAACTCCTCGGGCACGTAACCCTTAGGCCCCAGCGTTTCGTTGTGGATGGGGTCCTTGAGGATGCCCCGGGAAAGCGACCATTCGACGCCCTCGGCGAACTCACCGTAGCCCGCGACTACAGTGCGGCCCTCGTGCTCGAACCGCCACACTTCGATCGGCAGCACGCCATCCCGTGCCGACGCGGCGAGGTCGCCATCGCTGTTGTCCAAAGTGGACTCCGCGAGCGCCCGCCACGGGCCTTCGAGCGCGGTGACGCCGGTGGGCGCAGGTAGCGTGGCGCGGGTCGGCTCTGGCAGGTCGTCACCGAACACCACCAGCGAAACCGGACCGTCGCGGAACGGCACTTCGGTGACTCCGTTCGTCACCGTCAGCTCCGTGCGCGCTCCGGTGCGCGGATCCCATTGCTGCGCACGGGAAGTCAGCCCTTCGACGCGGGCGACTCGCGTTGCGGGCGAGACGAAGTCGTACCCGTTCTCGCGAAGCTGGCGCCAGTAGTCCTCCCAGGGAAAGCCATTGCTCGCCCAGTTCTCGTCGGCCAGGTGGACCATCGGCGCCTGCGTGCCGGTGCGCTCGTCGTGCGCGGTCAGCAGGAGCACGTGCGTGTTCCCGTATCGTCGCAACAGGAACGGCGCGTCCGCGCGAACGGCGGGCGCGGGCAGAGCGAGTTCCGAAGGGCTGTCGATCTGTATTGCTCCGGTCAACCCGTCGGGGATCGAGCCGATGCAGACCACCGTTCCGCCCGAGGCTGCCAGCTCGGAAAGGCGTTGTGTCGCATCGGGATCGAGCAGGGTTACGTCCGGCACGACGACATTGCGGTACGTCTCCTCGCCGATGCGGAGTCCGTTGTGGACGATCGTGCCGCCCGCGATGGTGTGCTCGTCCAGCGCGTCGTGGTCGATCCCGGCCCGTTCGAGCACCCCGCGCTGTTCGGCGAACCAGGCGCTGACCCCGTTGAGTTCGTGGAAACACGCCGCCGCGCGTTGGGCCGGTTCCAGCGGCCCGTCCAGCGTTGTGAACGCCTGCGCCGTCGTGGTCGGCGAGAGCAGGATCGTGTCGCACACGTGCGTACCCGCGCTCAGCACGGAGCACAACCGTGCGACGGCCGTGGAAAACTGGTGGTAGGAGGGCCAATACGGCTGTCGCCAGCACGTCGACGGCGGCGCCCACTCCCACCAGCCGCCGACGGTCGAGTAGTACACGGCGTGCGGGTCGTAGAGGTTCGCGCCACGGCGGAGGAACGGCGCGAGCCAGTCGTAGGTCTCCTCCAGCGAACCGCCCCAGCCAGAAGAATGGAACGCCTCGATCCACGTGCGCGGGCGGCCGTGCGCGTGCGCGAGTGAGCTGTGTACCTTCGGGTCGCCCCAGTGATCGCTGCCGGGCGCGCCGAAGCCCGAATGCGTGCCGAGGTAGTCGCCGTAGAGCTGCACCCCGCCGACCGGATCCCCTTCCCGCGCCGGGGAAGCCTGGTCGAAACCGCAGATCAGGCCGCGGTCGGCGAACCATTCGTCGAGCGGGTCGAAGAACGCGCGCCGGGCCAGCCGCGCGCGGTGTTCGTGGTAGTCACGCCGGATCCACGGCGAATGCCCTTCCTCGAACAGCGCGGGCAGCGGCAGTTCGTAGCCGTAGTGCTCGGCGAACGTCTCCGCGAAATCGCGGCCCCAGGTCGGCATCGCGGGCAGTTCGTCCTGGAAGAAGCCGGGGATGACGGTGCCGAACCAGCGGCCGACCGTGCGCTCCAGCGTGCCGTGGACCTGATCCAGCAGTGCCGCGCAGGCCTCGACGCCGAAGTAGTCGAAGCCACTGACGCGATGCGTGATCTCGCCGCCTTCGCGGTGCAGCGCGAGCCCCGCGAACTCCGGGTTCGCCGCGGTCAGGCGGCCCTGGAAGTTCGCGCCGGAGAAGCCGATCTGGTCGTACATCCACAGGTGGAAACCCAGCTCGGCGGCGTCCGCGCAGGCCGCGTCGAGCAGCTCTGTCCATTCCGGACTGAGGAACGGCGGATCGTCCGCCACCGAACCGAACATCGGGCCGGTGGGAGCCAGGCACATCACGACGGCCTGCCGGACGCCCTGCGCCACGAGCCGTTCCAGCTGGCGGCGCAGCCGGTCCCGGGTCACCCTGGCCCCGCTCCACCACCAGATCGGCAACGGCGAGAACTCGGGGCCAGGGTGGGAAAACCGGTCGAGCAACGTCATGCGGCGGCCCGCTCCGCCTGGATCTGCTCCAGCGACTTACCGGTGGTGTTCGGCATGAAGAAGTACCCGGCGACCCCGCTGATCAGCAGGCACCCCGCCAGCAGCGCGGCGACCGGCCCGATGCCCGCGCTCGCCAGTGTCGGCACGAAGAAGCTCCAGATGCCGAGGAAGGTCCGCGCGATGCCGAAGGTGAAGCCCTGCGCGGTGCCGCGCAGCATCGTCGGGAACAGCTCCTGGCTGAAGATCTTGTACACCGCTTCGCCCGCGAACGCCGCGCCGACGCCGAACAGGACGATGTTCGCGATGATCACCGGGATGTTGAACGGGAACACCAGGTAAGCGACGTAGGCGAGCACCTGCATCACCGCGCCCGCGGCCCACATCCGCTTGCGGGTCAGGTGCCCCTTGTCGACCAGCCGCATGAACGGGATCGTCGCGAGGATGCCGATCACGAACCCGGCGCAGGACAGCGCGACGCTCGCGGCCTGGCTGCCCGCGTGCAGGGTCTTGATGATGTACGGGGTGAAGATGCCGTTCGTGCCTGCCGCGATGTTCCAGAACAGGTAGATCGTCGCGGTCCAGATCAGCGCCTTGAGGTTCGGGCCGGAGAACAGCGCGCGCAGCTTCTGCTTCACCGGCTCCTGGGAAGCGGCCTGCCAGCGGGCGGATTCGGCGAGCCCGCGGCGGAGTGCCCACGTCACGAGCGCGACCACGAACAACATGCCGAACACGATCCGGATGCCGAGCAGGTCCAAAGAGGACAGTGCGAGTGCCATCAGCAGCACGATCACCGGGCCCACGTTCCACGCTATCTGCGTGAAACTCAGCAGTTTCCCGCGATGCTTCGACGGGGAGAACTCGCCGACCAGCGCGAGCGACGTCGGCACGTCCGCGCCGACCGCGAGCCCGACGACGAAGGTGCCGATGAACAGCATCGGGGCGTTCACCGCGAGCCCGATGCAGGCGATGCCCAGCGCGTAGACCAGGAGGTCGTACTTGTAGATGCGTTTCCGGCCGAGCCGGTCGCCGAGCCGCCCGCCGATCACCGCGCCGATCGCGCAGCCGATGGCGTTCGGGCCGATCGCGGCGAGCGCGCCGACCGCGCCGTCGCTGAGCCCGAGGTACACCTGGAACAGGGCGAGCCCGGACCCGAGCGCCACGATGGACCCCGCGTCGAGGTAGGAAGCCATCCCGGCGAGCACG
Source organism: Amycolatopsis acidicola (assembly GCF_007713735.2). Taxonomy (GTDB): domain Bacteria; phylum Actinomycetota; class Actinomycetes; order Mycobacteriales; family Pseudonocardiaceae; genus Amycolatopsis_E; species Amycolatopsis_E acidicola. Next base: position 7,462 of record NZ_VMNW02000049.1, read on the forward strand.
GACCATTTCCACTGTTCACGAGTGACGGTGCCGCCGTCCTCGGCCGGCGTGACGCCGACGGTCTCCGGGGATGTCATGTGGGCCTCCTAGTCGACATTGACGTAGGTCACATATTGAAACGTATTAAGCGGTGAGGGTAGCCAACCGCGCTCGCCCGGACAAGACCCGTTTCGCGATGAGCCGGAATGTTATGAATCGTTTCACGGCGAGTGACCGGATTGGGGACCCGCTGTGTCCGGCGGCGGCCGGGAGCTGGGGGTGATCGAGTGGGGGGCGCTGGGGTTTCTTGGCTCTCCCGGGAGTCCTGGGGTTTCTTGGCTTGGCGGGCCCGCGGGGGCGATTGGGCGGCGGACGGTTTGGGGTGCCGAGGTTTGGTGGTGCGCTGGGATGTCGGGTCTCTTGGCGCGCCGCGAGTTCGGGGTAGCCATGGGTTTGGTGATCCGTCGGCGAGTCCTCGCGGTGGCGAGGTTTCATGATCCGCCGCGGCGCGCTGAAGGTCCAGCGTTTCCTGCTCTGGTGATCGGCACGGCAGGCCGGTTCGCGAGTGCGTGCGACGTCGGCGAGAATACGCGGGAGTCCTTTGCGGGTGCGGGTTTCCTGGTACCTGAAACGTTTCATCCGCGTGGTACGCTGTCGTCCGGACTTGAGCGAGGGGGCCAATGGTCGGCATCAAGGAAGTCGCCCGGCGCGCGGGCGTTTCCATCGGCACGGTGTCCAATGTGGTCAATCGGCCACATGTGGTTTCGGCCGCCACCCGCTCGCGCGTGCTTTCGGTGATCGAGGAACTGGGCTACGTCCGCGACGAGTCCGCACGCCAGTTGCGGGCGGGCCGCAGCCGGATCATGGCCTTGCTGGTGCTCGATCTCGGCAACCCGTTCTTCGTCGATCTCGCCCGCGGCGCCGAGGAAGCGGCGCACGACGAAGGCCTGAACGTGATCACCTGCAACAGCGGGCAGCGCGTGGAGCTCGAGGCTTCGTACCTCTCGATGCTCGCCGAGCAACGCGTGCGTGGAGTCCTGCTCAGCCCGGTGGACAGCAACGGCGCGGCGCTGCGGACGTTCCGCCGCCGCGGGATCCCGTACGTGCTGGTGGACCGCAATGTGCCGGTGGCGGAGGCGAGTTCCGTCTCGGTGGACGACGTGGCGGGCGGGGCGCTGGCGGCGCGGCATCTGCTGGAGACGGGGCACACCGACATCGCCTTCGTGAACGGGCCGACGATCCTGACCCAGTGCCGCGAACGTGAGGAAGGTGTGCGTTCGGCGTTGGAGAACTCGGGCGCGCGGCTTTCCGTGCTGGAGACGGGTGCGCTGGACGTGGCGTCCGGGCGTGACGCCGGTGCGCGGCTGCTCGGGATCAGTCCGCGGCCCACCGCGGTGTTCTGCGCCAACGATCTCCTCGCCTTGGGCGTCTTGCAGGCGATGGTCGCCGCCGGGGTGCGGGTGCCGTCGGAGATGGCGATCGTCGGCTATGACGACATCGAGTTCGCCGGTGCCGCCGCCGTCCCGCTGACTTCGGTGCGTCAGCCCGCGAAACGTCTCGGCCGCACGGCGGCGGAGCTGCTGATCGCGGAGACGAGCGAGCGCGAGGGGCCGGTCGAGCACCGCGAAGTGGTGTTCAAACCGGAGCTGGTGGTTCGCGCTTCGACGAGGCTGCATCGAGAGTGAGCCGTGGCGGACCCCGGAGAGGAGACGCGGAACCAGCAGCTTTCACGCAATGTGAGCGATCTGCTCAGTGAATTGCGCGTCGCGCAGGCCGGGGTGCAAATCCTGTTCGGTTTTCTGCTGTCGGTGGTGTTCACCGCGCAGTTTCGCGAGGCCGCCGGGTTCGAGAAGGGTATGCATCTGCTCGCCGTCGTGCTCGCCGCGCTGGCCACGGCGTTGCTCACCGCGCCGGCGGCATGGCACCGGATCCTCTTCCGCACCGGGAGCAGGGACGTCATTGTCCGCTGGGGCAATCGGGCGGTGCTGGCGGGACTGGTGTGCCTGGCGGCGGCGGTCACCGATACCGTCGCGCTGATCGCGAAGGTGGTTTACGGCCCGGTCGCGATGGGCGTTGTCGGCGGGCTGGTCGGCGTGGGGTTCATCGTGCTCTGGTTCGTCGTCCCGCGATTGATTTCCCGCGCCCGTCCGTAACGGTTTTCGCCGAACCGTACAGCGGGCGCGTCCTTCGCCGATAAACTGCGTGTCCCCGCGTTGTCCTATTCGGAGGTCTCCTTGGCCCGGCTCACCGCATTCCTCGCCTGGTCCACCCAGGCCGGCTCACCGGACGCCGTGAAGAAAGCGCTGTCCGTGATGAAGACCAAGCTCGGTGAGCACGGCTTCGACTATTACGACTGGAACGAGAACCAGAGCGTCAACAAGGACATCGGTGCCAAGGTGTCCGACGAACTGGTGAAATCCGATCTGGTGATACTGGAGGGCAGCAAACAGCGCCCGAACCTGGCCTACGAAGCGGGTTACGCGCACGCACTGCACCTGCCGCTCGTGGTGGTCAAGCAGTACGACTCCGAGCGGCTGCCGGAGAACTTCGGCGAACCCGACTACCTTTCGTACCCGGCGGACGTCGGGGACGAGCTGGGGTTCAAGGATTTCGAGTCCCGGTTCGCCGACTGGCTGGGCAAACTCGCCGCGACCACGCTCTCGCCGGGGCAGCGCTCCGCCCGCCACGGCCGCAACTCGCTGAACGAGCAGATCAACAAGTTCATCGACGGCTACCCCGAGGAGCACGCGAGCCTGCACCTGCTCGGCGGCTGGGCCGGCGCGCTCGCCCACGAGCTGGACTCCGGCGGCGCGTCGCAGCTGGTCGTGGACGCCGACTACTACCTGCCCAGCTTCTCCAGCCTGCGCGGCTGGGACGGCGGTGAGGTCCGCGCGATCGCCGACCTGACCGACGAAACAGAGCAGTTCTGGACTCCGGACCACCCGGAGGAGATGACGGCCAACGTCAGCGAGCGCGTGTTCCTCATCGACTGGTCGTGGTTCTTCGAGGAAGAGAGCAAGCTCGCCCGCCAGATCAACCTGTGGAAGCAGCACCAGGCCCGGCACCGCGACAGGCCGTACGAGATCTTCATCGCCGCCAAGGAGGAGCTGCGGCCGGGCGAGGTGCACCCGATGGGGCCGGGCGCGGTCGGGCATCACCTGCTGCTGCTCGACCCGGACCTGATCGGCGGCTACCGGCCGAACCCCGGCCGCATCGACGGCCGCCAGCTGGTCATCGAGCGAAATGCGCTGCGGTTCGCCAGCGCCACCCAGTTCTACGACTCGATCAAGGCGCGCGCGGTCCGCTTCGAGCCCAGCATGAAAGCGGCCGACCTGCGCCGCGCCTGGGTGGCGCGCAACGACATCGGGCACTGGGACGAGGACTGGACGAGCGAGACGGAATTCCGCTCCCCGGACTACTTCGACGACTACGAACGGCACATCCGGTGCTGGATCCCGAACTACGCGCAGATGATCCGGGACTGCGCGGCCACGGTGTTCCGGGAGATCCTGCGCATCTACGCGGACAGCATGCGGTCGGTCGGCGTGCTCGAAATCGGGTATGGCACGGGCAGGCTGACCAGCGAGATCGTGCCGTGGATCCGCAACATCAACCGGCCGTTCTACGACCTCGAGCACCACGGCCCGGTGCGGCAGTACCGCGGTGTCGACCGGGCGGAGCAGATGGTCCAGTTCGCGCGTGAGCGGCTGATGCCGGAACAGCAGACGGGGCTGGACATGCGGCTCGTCCGCGGCACGGCGTGGGAAGACGTGGACGGCCGGTACGACGTCGTGTTCGGCTCGCTGGTGATGCACTTCCTGATCGGCCCGGACCCGACGGACGAGACGCTCGACGAGTTCTTCGGCAACTGCGCCGAGCACACCACCGAAGACGGCACGCTGATCTTCGCGGACGTGTTCGGCGTCAACGGGGATCGCAAGGGCTCGTCGTCGATGGAGAAATGGCGCGAGTGGATGGCCCGGTACGGCCTCTCGGACGACAAGGTCGAGGGCTACATGGCCGGCAACACCGACATGACCAGCGCGGCGCCGGTTTCGTTGCTGCGCAAGGCCGCGGAGGCACACGGCTTCAAGACGCGCGTGAAGGTGGTCGGAGCGCCGACGCTGCCGTTCCGCATCGTGGTCTTCCAGAAGGACCGGCCAGGCCGCGATTGAGGCAGGTCTTGCCGTTGGGCTCGGCCGTGTTTGCCGGTGGCGTCGGCGTGTTTGCTGTCGGCGCGCGTTTGTTGGCTCGTGGGGTTGGTGTGTTGGTCACCCTCGGCGGCCAACATGCCAGCGGGAGCGCCGACGCGCGGACGGGGGCGGCCCACTCGCTTGACGGGGCGGCCAACATACCCACGTGGCGGGCCAACCCGCGGACGGGGGCGGCCAACATGCCGACGCCACCGGCAAACACGCCCGCGTGGCGGGCCAACACGCCTGCGTGGCGGGCCAACACGCGGATCCTGCGAGCGCTGACGCCGACTACCGTCGCGACCCGGCCAGATAGCCCACCGCCTGCGTCCACGCTACCGCGCCCACCGCTTCCGCCGGTGGTAGGAACTCCGGGTGGTGCAAGGGCCGCGGCCGGAAGCCGGGGGCGTCGCGGAGGCCGACGAAAGCCATGAGTGCCGGGCCCAGCCGGTGCAGGTGGGCGAAGTCGTCGCCGCCGCAGGAGCGCCACGGCGCGGCCACCGCGAGGCCCGCTGCGGGGGCGAGCGCGGCGGCCAGCGAAGCGAGCGAGTCGTCGTTGACCAACGGCGGCTCGCTTTTCGTGAACCGCACCGTGGCCGTGCAGCCGTGGGCCCTGGCGACGGCCTCGATGGTCGAAACAACCGCCTCCCGCAACGTCGCCTGATCGTCCGCGTCGAGTGCGCGCAGCGTCGCCCACGCGCGCGCCCGGGGCGGGATCACGTTTTCCGAAGTCCCGGCCTCGATTTTGCCCACCGTCAGCACCGCCGCGTGCGTCGGATCCACGCGCCGGCCCACCAGCGTGTGCAGCGCGACCACGACCTGCGCCAGCGCCAGCACGGGATCCGACGTGAGATGCGGGTACGCGCCATGCCCGCCGACCCCGTCGAGCACGATCTCCACCGCGTCCGAGGCCGCGTTCACCGCACCGGGCTCCACGCCGATGGATCCCCACGCCAGCAAGGGATGCAGGTGCGCGGCGACCACCGCGTCGAAGCCCTCCGTGAACTCTTCGAGCAACGCCAGCGCACCCGAGGGATGCCGCTCCTCGCTGGGCTGGAACACCGCGGTGAACGGCGCGGGCAGCTCGTCCCGCATCCGGTGCACGGCACGCGTCAGAGCGACCAGCGCGGCACTGTGCACATCGTGACCGCACGCGTGCATGTGCCCGTTCGTCGAGGCGAAGGGCGCGCCCGTCTCCTCGGGGATCTCCAACCCGTCCAGCTCGGCGCGCACGAGCACTCCGCGCGGCCCGCCAATCCTTGACACCAGGCCGGTTCCCGCCACTGGACGCGGTTCGGCGGGCAGCGCCGCGGCGATCAGCTCCGCCGTGCGCACCTCCCGGAAACCGCTTTCCGGAACCGCGTGCAACCGTTCCCGCAGTGCGATCGCGGACGGTAACTCGTCGTCGACTAACCGCAGCAGTTGCTCCACACTGGACACGCCCCTGTTCTTACCGTGCGGAGAGCTCGTTGACGTCACGACCGGCAGTGCTGATCCGGGTGCTCTTCGCCGTACTGGCCGTGGTTTCGCTCGTACTCGGCTACGTCGGCCTCGCCGAGTACCTCGCGGGTTCGCCGCAGTTCGCGCATCGCCCGATCGACCTCGCCTACTACGACCTGCAGCTGTTCGTGATCAACTCCGCGCCGGTGAGCAACGGCGGCCCGTACCCGTGGCCGCTGGAGATCAGCCGCTTCCTGACCCCGGCGGTCACCGGTTACGCGGTGCTGGAAACGGCGCGGTTGCTGTTCGCCAGCGAGATCGCGCGGCTCCGCGCCCGCCGCCGCGCGGGGCACATCGTCGTCTGCGGCGAGTCGGTGGCCGCCCGCACGCTCGTGGCGCACCTCGCCGACGCCGGGCATCGCGTCGTTTCCGTTGCCAGCGCGCGGAACGCGGGCGTGCTGAACGCCGCCGGGCTGGCCCGCGCCACGCGGCTGTACGCCTGCGCGGACGAGACGCCGGCGAACATCGCGACGGTGCTCGCCGCCAGCCAGGTCGAGCGGAAAGTGCACACCCCGCTGGAGATCTACGCGCACGTCGCCGATCCCGAGCTGGGCGAGGCGTTGCGCGACGGGCGCTGGCAGGCGGGACTGGAGGTGGACTTCTTCTCCCTGGACGGCGTCGCCGCGAAGGAGGTCGTGCAGACCGAACAGCCGGACGGCGAACGGCTCGTCGTGATCGGGCTGAGCGCCTTCGGCCGGGCGCTGCTCCTGGAGCTGGCGCGGCGCGCGGACCGGGCCGGGACCGGGCCGGTGGAGGTCACCGTCGTCGACGCCGACGGGGCGGCCGCGGTGGCCGAACTCCGGGCCAGGCACCCGTTCTTCGCCGCGTCGTGCGTGGTCGAGGTGGTGCCTGTCTACCATCCGGAACCAGGTGTGCACCGGGTGTTCGTCTGCCACGATGACGAAGAGCGGGCGCTGCGCGACGGCCTCACGGCGGCGGCTACCGTGGACGCGACCCGGGGCACTGTGATCGTCAGAATGGCGCAGCTGGCCGGTGTAGGTGAGATGATTGTCCAGCACGGTCAAGAGGACCGGCTGCGGTTCGTAGGAGTACTGGACATGGCCAGCGTTTATCTGTCCGAGCGGATCACCGATTCGCTGGCGCGCGCCGTGCACCGGCGTTACCTGCGGGACCAGCAGGCGCTCGGCCAGACGCGGGCCACCAACCCGTCGCTGGTGAACTGGGACGACCTGCCCGAGACGCTGCGCGAGGCGAACCGCGCACAGGCCGGGGATATCGAGCGCAAGCTGGAGCTGGTGGGCTGCGCGGCGGTGCCGAGCCTGGAAGAGGCGCCGTTCACGTTCGAGCCGGACGAGATCGAGCGGCTGGCCGTGATCGAGCACGAGCGCTGGATGAAGGAGCGTCAGGCCGACGGCTGGCGCTACGGCCCGGTGCGGGACAACGAGCGCAAACTCCACCCCGATCTGCGGCCTTGGTCACAGCTGGGCGAGGAAGAACGGCAGAAGGACCGCAACGTGGTGCTGTCGCTGCCGACGGTGCTGGCCGACGCCGGCTACAAGATCGTGCGCCGCGGTCAGCGCAGGCGGTAGAGCCAGGTTCGCCAGACGATCGCCGTCGGCACCCCGATGCAGAGCACGGTGCCGAAGACGATCAGGAACGAAGTGTGGGCTTGCGCACCCGCCACCATCAGGAACAAACCGCAGGCTATCGAACAGAGGGCGCCCAGTATCGCGAGAACCACACTCGGAATCCGCATCGGCCGCAGTTCTGCCAACCGCTGGGCCAGGCGTGGATTCTCCTCGGCGAGCTGCCGTTCGATCTCGGACAGCCGCCGCTGCTCTTCTCCGTGAAGTGCCATGCCCGCACCGCCTCTTCCCATTCATTATGGGCCGGGCCCGGGCGGTTGTCATCGCGACGTTCTGTGTGAACTTTTTTCGGTTGTCAGGCGGTCGCTCACTGTGAGTAGGTAACATAATCTTGCGTTAACACTCTCGTAGGACGCAGAGGCGTAGGGGACGGTGCCTTTCCTGCGAGAACGAACCGCACGTGACCACACGGGCGGGTGAGGAGGGTGTACGACATGAGTGTGTCCCAGAAGGAGCTGGAGACCACCCCGATCTTCGCCGCGTTGACCGCGGAGTTCGGTGTCGAGCGGCTGGAGCAGCTCGTCGGCGGCGACGCCGAGCAGCAGCCCGAAGAGGGCGAGGAGAAGGCCGGCTGATCCCGGCCTGGAGCCCGCCGGCGCCACCGTGACCCGGGACGCCGGCGGCCTCGAGCAGGCGTTCATGCCCCGGACAGGTGATCGTGCCAAGCTGGGGTCATGATCGATGAGATTCGGGCCGGAACGATCTCGATCGCCGGGCACGGTGGCGACGAGATCGAGGCCTACCTGGCGACTCCCGAGGACGGCGCCCCGCACGGCGGGGTCGTCGTGATCCATCACATGCCCGGCTACGACGCCGCCACCAAGGAGATGGTGCGGAAGTTCGCGGTCAACGGCTATCAGGCGCTGTGCCCCAACCTGTACTCGCGCGAAGCGCCGGGCGCCGACCCGGACGACGCCGCCGCCACCGTCCGCGCCGCGGGCGGGGTGCCGGACGCCCGCCTGGTCGGCGATGTCCTCGGCGCCGCGGAGCACCTGCGGGGCCTGCCCGACGCCAACGGCAAGATCGGCGTGATCGGGCACTGTTCCGGTGGCAGGCAGACGTTCCTGGCCGCGTGCAGCCTGGAGATCGACGCGGCCGTGGACTGCTACGGCGCCTTCATCGTCGAGGACCCGCCGCCGCAGATGGCCGACATGAAGCCGCTGCTGGGCCTCGCCCCGCAGCTGTCCTGTCCGCTGCTGGGCCTGTTCGGCGCGGAGGACCAGCACCCCTCGCCGGAGGCCACGGCCCGGTTGAGCGAGGAACTGGACAAGCTGGGCAAGCCGCACGAATTCCACACCTACGAGAACGCCGGGCACTCGTTCTTCGCCGTGGACCGGCCCGCCTACCGCCCGGAGGCGGCGGTCGACGGCTGGCAGCGCATCTTCAGGTTCTTCGGCGAGCACCTCGCGGCGTAAGGAGTTCTCATGTGCACATACCAGACCGACAAGATCGAGGTCACCGGCAGCGGCAAGGCCGCGCGGGGCTGGTTCAAGCTCTCGCACGCCACGGTGTACGTCGACCACCCGGTGCACGCGCCCTTCGGCCACACCGTGAACATCGACTTCATCAACCCCGATGAGGGCCCGTCGGCCCGGGTGCCGGTGGAGCTGACCGAGGAGGCCGCGCTCGCGCTGGCCGACGCGATCCACCGCGCGGTGGCCGCCGCGCCCAAGGGACTGGCTTCGGTCAACCAGTGACCTCACCCGCGGGACTGTCCAGTGAGGACAGTCCCGCGTGAGGCTCACCCGTAGAACGCGGGGCGATCTTTCAGCAGCACGGAAACGACGTGGCCGGAGTGGAGTGCTTCCGTGGTGGCGTCGCTGATCACGGCGGCGGCGTAGCCGTCCCAAGCACTCGGGCCGGCCGGTCGTGCGTCCTCAATGGACGAAACCCATTCGGTGAACTCCAGGTCGAAGGCCGCGCCGAACCGCTGTTTCCAGTCCTGCACCACATTCGCGCGCAGCTGCCCGGCGCCGCGCACCCACACCGATTCCGGGTCCGGCAGGCGCACCGTGCCGGTCTCTCCGACGGTCTCGCACTGGATGTCGTAGCCGTACCGGCAATTCACGAACACCTCGAGGTCCACCCGCGCGCCGCTCGCGGTCTCGAACAGCATGAACTGCGGGTCCTGCAGGTGCTCGAACCGGTTCGACGTCCTGCGCGGTTTCACCACCTGCGCGCTCACGATGTCCTCGTCGAGCAGCCAGCGGATGGTGTCGATCTCGTGGATCGCGGTGTCCTGCACAGCCATGTCGGAGTGGTAGCTCTCGGGCGCGCTCCGGTTCCGGTGCACGCAGTGCATCAGCAGCGGAGCGCCGATTTCGCCGCTGTCGATGACCTGCTTCATCGCGCGGTACCCGGCGTCGTAACGGCGCATGAACCCGACCTGCACCAGCCGCCGCCCCGAGGCTTGCTCGGCGTCGACGATGCGCAGGCAGTCCTCGGCCGTGGTGGCCAGCGGTTTCTCGCAGAACACGTACTTGCCCGCTTCGATCGCGCCCAGCACGTACTCGGCGTGTGTCGGCCCCCAGGACGTGACGACGACCGCGTCCACGAGGTCGTCGTCGATCACGTCCTGCCCGCTTGCGAGCGCCCTGGCGTGCACCCTCGACGCGACCTCTTCGGCGCGGGCGGCGTCCACGTCCGCCACCGCGACCACCTCGGCGCCGGTGACCACGTCGGTGATCCGGCGGACGTGGTCCTGGCCGATCATCCCGGCCCCGATCACCCCGATGCCGACGGTCATGCGGTCACCCCCGGGCGGGTGGTGCCGGCGAGCCCGCGGCTGCCCAGGTACTCGCGGGTGCGCACGGCTATCGGCAACGGCACGTCCGGCGCGCACGGATACAGGTCCTGCTCGACGATCACGAAGATCTGTGCGTCCAAAGTGGACAACGCATCGACGATCTCCGCCGGGTCGGGCACACCGGCGGGCGGTTCCACGCACACACCGCGTCTGACCGCCTCGCCGAAGCTGAGCTTTTCCGCATACACCTGCTCGACGATCGCCGGGTCCATCTGCTTGATGTGCACGTACCCGATCCGTTCGGCGTACCGGCGGATCAGGTCGAGGTTGTCGCCGCGGCCGTACGCCACGTGCCCGGTGTCCAGGCACAGGTTGGCGTACCTCGGGTCGCTCTCGTTGAGGTAGCGCTCGATTTCGGGCTGGGCCTGGATGTGGCTGTCCGCGTGGGGGTGCAGGCACAGCCGGACGTCGTACTCCTCCAGCAGGATCTTGCCCAGCTCGCTCGCGCGTTGGCCGAACGACGCCCATTGCGCGGCCGTCAGCTCGGTCGGTTCGGTGAACTCGCCGGTCTTCTCGTCCCGGTACATCGGCGGGATGTAGACGAGGTGGTGCGCGCCGGCCGCGGTGGTCAGTTCGGCCACTTTCCTCGTCTGGGCAAGCATTTCCTCCCACAGCTCGGGCCGGTGCAGCGCGCCGAAGGTGGTGCCGCCGGAGACCTGCAGGCCACGCCTGGCGAGCTCCTCGGCGAGCACCGCGGGGTCGGTCGGGAGGTAGCCGTACGGGCCCAGTTCGAGCCACTCGTACCCGGCTTCCGCGAGTTCGTCGAGGAACCGGGTGTACGGGGTCTGGTGCTCGTCCTCGGGGAACCAGACGCCCCACGAGTCGGGTGCGCTGCCGAGGCAGAGGTTGCCGATGAGCGACTCCGTTGTCACGTGCACTTCTCGCTCCTACAGGTAGTGGCGCTGGGTCCGCTTGAGCGCGGCGTAGGTTTCGCGGGCCTTGGCGGTGGATTCGAGTTCGGACACCTCGCTGACCGGCACGTCCCACCACGCCGAGCCGGGCGGGTTCGGGCCGTACGGATCGGTTTCCACGTGCACGACGGTGGTCGTGGAGTTCGCCTTGGCCTGGGCGATCGCGGTGCTGAACTCGTCCACAGTGGACGCCGTGAGCACTTCGGCGCCGAGGCTCGCGGCGTTGGCCGCGAGGTCCACCGGCAGCTTCCCGCCGTCGAGCAGCCCGGTTTCGCTCCGATACCGGTACGAGGTGCCGAACCGTTGGGAGCCAAGGGATTCCGAGAGCGAGCCGATGGACGCGAAGCCGTGGTTCTGGACCAGCACGATGATCACCTTGAGCCGCTCGGCGATCAGCGTGACGATCTCCTGCGCCATCATCAGGTACGAGCCGTCGCCGACCAGCACGACGACCTCGCGGTCGGGTGCGGCCAGCTTCGCGCCGACGCCGGCGGCCACCTCGTAGCCCATGCACGAGTAGGCGTACTCGACGTGGTAGGCCTTGGGATCCCTTGCGCGCCAAAGCATCTGCAGGTCGCCGGGCATCGAACCGGCCGCGTTGAGCACCACGTCGCGGTCGTCCAACGCGGCGTTGAGGGCGCCGAGGATCTCGGTCTGCGCGGGTAGCGGGCCGTGGCCGAGCGTGAAGCACTCGTCGGCCTTGCGGTTCCATTCGTCGGCCAGCCTCCGGACGCGCGACCGGTACGACTCGTCCACCTGCCACCCGCGCAAAGCCTTGTGCAGCGAGGTGATTCCGAGCCGCGCATCGGCGAGCAGCGTTTCCGCCGAGTGCTTCGCCGCGTCGAGGCGGGCCACGTTGAGATTGACGAACCGCACGTCCGGGTTGCCGAACACGGTGTGCGAGGCGGTGGTGAAGTCGGAGTAGCGGGTGCCGATGCCCAGCACCACGTCCGCCTCCGCGGCCAGTGCGTTCGCCGCCGACGTGCCGGTGGAGCCCAGGCCGCCGACCGCGCACGGGTGGTCCCACGGAACGGCGCCCTTGCCGGCGTGGGTGTCGGCGACCGGGATGCCGGTGGCCTCGGCGAACTCCCGCAGCACCTGCCCGGCTTCGGAGTACACCACGCCGCCACCGGCCACGATCAGTGGGGTTTCGGCTCCCCGCACCAGTTCTACCGCGCGAGCGAGCGCAGCTTCTTCGGGCGCGGGCCTGCCGATGTGCCAGACCCGGCGGCGGAAGAACTCGTCGGGCCAGTCGTAAGCCTCGGCTTGCACGTCCTGCGGCAGCGCGAGGGTGACCGCGCCGGTCTCGGCCGGATCGGTGAGCACGCGCATCGCGGCCAGTGCGGCCGGAATGAGCTGCTCCGGGCGGCTGATCCGGTTGAAGTACTTCGACACCGGGCGGAAAGCGTCGTTCACCGACACGTCGCCGCCGCGGGTGTCCTCCAGTTGCTGCAGCACGGGGTCGGGGACGCGGGTGGCGAACACGTCGCTCGGCAGCAGCAGCACCGGCAGCCGGTTCGTCGTCGCGAGCGCCGCGCCAGTGATCATGTTCGTCGAGCCGGGCCCGGTGGAAGCGGTGCACGCGAAGGCCTGCAAGCGGTTGCGCATCTTGGCGAACGCGGCCGACGCGTGCACCTGGCCCTGCTCGTTGCGCGCCAAGTAGTACGGCATTTCCCGCGGGTACTGCACCAGCGCCTGCCCGATGCCCGCGACGTTGCCGTGCCCGAAGATCCCCCACATCGCCGGGATGAACCGCTGCTCGACGCCGTCGCGCTCGGAGTACTGCGCCGCGAGGAAGCGGACGAGCGCCTGTGCCGTGGTGAGTCTCATCGGTCGCTCCCGAAGGGCAGGCGCGGGTCGACGTCCTGGGCTTCCCAGGTCTGGCGGACCCAGCCGTGCGCGGGGTCGTCGCAGATCAGCCAGGCCCTGTCCGGCCCGGGCCCGGCCATGACGTTGAGGTAGTAGAGGTCGTAGCCGGGCGCGGCCATCGACGGGCCGTGCCAGCCGTGCGGGATCAGCACCACGTCGCCGCCGCGCACCTCGGCGAGCACGTCGATCGGACGTTCTCCGGTGCCGTAAACACGCTGGTAGCCCATGCCTTCGCGAGCGACTTCGAAGTAGTAGATCTCCTCCAGTTCGCTCTCGTCCTCGCGCGCCTCGTCGTGCTTGTGTGGCGGGTAGGACGACCAGTTGCCGCCCGGCGTCAGCACCTCGCACACCAGCAGCCGATCGGCCTCGAAGGTGTCGGGCAGGCAGTAGTTGTTCACCTGGCGACTGCAGTTGCCCGCGCCGCGCAGCTCCGACGGCGTCTTGTCCGCGGGCTGATAGCGAGCGGGGAGCTTCACTTCGGTTTTCGCCGCAGGCAGGGCGATTCGGCCGCTGCCGGTGAGCGTGGCTTCGGTTTCCCTTGGCAGGTAAGCGAAATCGGTTACGGCGTCGAACACCCCGGCGCGGCCGGTGAGGTCGAACGTCTCCCCGTCCACGGCCACCGTGCAGCGGCCGGACAGTGGTAGCACGAGGCTCTCGAACTCGCCGGTGGTCACGGTTTCGGTGCCGTCGAGTTCGAGGATGCGCAGCCCCGAGTAGCCCCAGCCCGCGGATTCAGGCGTGATCACCGCGCTGAACGGCTTTTCGGCGGTGCTGCCCGCCGGGCGATACAGGTTCATAGCAACCCCACTGCCGTGTCGACTGCCTTGGCGACATCTCCGTCGTGCGGGTAGAGCAGTGAACGCCCCACCACAAGCCCCTGCGCGGTCGGGAGGGAAAGCGCTTTCTGCCAGGACGCGTAGGCCGTGTCGACGTCCGCGACCTCGCCGCCGAGCAGCACCGCGGGCAACGTCGACGAGGCCAGCACGCGCTCCATGTCCTCGACGACGGGCAGCTTCAGCCAGGTGTACGCCGAGGTCCGGCCGAGCCCGGAGGCGATGGTGACCGAGCGGATCACCGCCTCCGACGACAGGTCGTTGACGAGCTTCCCGTCCACCCAGCGGGACAGGAACGGCTCCACCATCGCGATGAGGCGTCGCCGCGCCAACTCGTTCACCGCCTTCGCGGAATCGGCGAGCACACCCGGGGTGTGGAGGTCGTCCAGCGCGATGCGGGTGAGCATCTTGCCGCCGTCGAACCGCATCGCCTCGATGGTTTCCGCGTCGTAGCAGGCGAACCGGTCGTCGATCTCGAAGCTCGACCCGGCCAGCCCGGTGCGGTTCATCGAACCGAACACACTCTTGCCCTCGAGCACGCCCAGCAACAGCAGGTCCTCGAGGATGTCCGCGGTGGCCAGCACCCCTGTCACGCCAGGACGTTCGAGCGCGAGGCACAGCCTGTCCAGCAGCTCGCCGCGGTCGGCCATCGCGAGCGGGGCGGCGCCGATCTTGTTCGCGCCGCGCGCCGGATGGTCCGCCGCGATGATCATCAGACGACCGTGCGGGCCGAACAACGACCGCGGCCTGGTCCGCCGCGCCGCCGCCTCGGCGATCGCCTCCGGCCGCCGGACCCGCTGCCGGACGATCGCCGCCACCCTGTCAGACACCCTGTGCTTCTCCCAGTTTCCCGAGCACCTGCGCTTGCGTCGGCATGGCGTCCGAGCAGGCGATCTGCCCGGCCACGTACGCGCCGGCGGCATTGGCGAAGCGCATGATGCGCGCGGTCTCCCAGCCCGCCAGCAGCCCGTGGCACAGCGCGCCGCCGAACGCGTCACCGGCGCCGAGGCCGTTCACCACCTCCACCGGCACCGGCGGCACCTCGACCTCACCGGAGTCGTCCACCGCGAGCACGCCCTTCGGCCCCTGCTTGACGACGGCGAGCTGAACTCCCTTGTCCCGCAACGCTTTCGCCGCCTCGCGAGGATCGCGTGTGCCGACGGCCGTGTCGCACTCGTCGAGGTTGCCCACCGCCACCGTCACGTGGTCGAGCGCCTGTCGCACCCAGCCGCGCGCCTGCTCTCGGGAGTCCCAGAACATCGGCCGGTAGTCGAGGTCCAGCACCGTGATTCCGTTGCGGCCCCTGGCTTTCAGCGCTTCGAGCGTGCTGGACCGGCTGGGCTCGGCGGACAGGCCGGTCACCGTGACCCAGAAGATCTTCGCGTCCCGCACGGCGTCGTGGTCGAAGTCCTCCGGGTGCAGGTCGAGGTCCGGCGCCTTCGGGAAACGGTAGAAGTAAAGGGGAAAGTCGTCCGGTGGGAAGATTTCGCAGAACGTGACCGGGGTCGGCAGGTGTTCGCTGGTGCCGACGAACCGGTCGTCGACGCCGTAGCCGCGCAGGGCCCGGCGGATGAAGCGGCCGAACGGGTCGGCGCCGGTCTTGGTCACCACCGCGCTGCGCAGCCCGTACCGCGCCGCCGCGACGGCGACGTTCGTGGCCGAGCCGCCGAGGTACTTGCCGAAGGTCTCCACGTCCTCCAGCCCGACGCCCGTCCGCAGCGGGTAGATGTCCACTCCGATCCGGCCCGCGGTGACGAGGTCGAAGCTGCGGACCACGGCACACCTCCGCATGTTAGCGCGCTCTACTAGCGCGCTCTAGTCTCCGTACTATGGAGGCCGCTTCGGGTTGATGTCAACCGGGCTTCGGGTTACACGGGCTGCAGGGCCGAATCCGTCTGAGGCGGTGGAAGGATGTCGCTTCCGGAACCGGGCCCGAGCTGCGTCCACAGCACGACCTCGCCGCCGCGGGTGGCGCCCGCCCCGGCGACCGGCGCCTGCGCGACGACCACGCCCGGCTGCGGCGACGCCTCGCCGTCCGGCCCGCGTGGGACCAGCCCGGCGCGGCGGACGATGTCGCACGCGTCCTCGGTGCCCAAGCCGATCACATCGGGCACCTCGGTCACCGGACGACGTCCGCGCATACCTTCGAGTTTAGAACGCCGCGACCGGGTAGCCAGGAATGTCAGCCCCTGGAAGGAGGCCGTCATGGTGCACCCCGTGCCACCCGGCCCTGACCCGCTGCCAGACCCGGGACCAGGGCCGATACCGACGCCGGAGCCACCCGTGCCCCCGTCGCCGCCGGAGCCACCGCCGCCGGACCCGCCACCGCCGCCGGGGTGAGCGATCACCCCGCCGTGAGCACCTCGACCAGCCGGTCCGGCTCCGTCACCAGCACGTCGTGCCCGGACGCGATTTCGACCGCCGGCCAGCCGAATTCGGCTGCCCAGGCGCCGAACGGGATCTTGGTGTTGGGCACGCACAACACCGCCTGACAGGGGATTTCCTCGACCGCGCCGGTGAGTTCGGTGGGCTCGGCGAAAGTGAGCCGCGGCTGCGGGGTCATCCTCGACTCCACCCACCGCACGTCCTCGGGCTCGGTCACACCGACGTTCGCGGCCCGTGCCACCGCGATGATCCCGTCGGTCGTCAGCTTGTCGATCCAGGCACGGAAACCGGCCGGGGCGCGGCTGTCCATCGACTCGCCGTCGCGCCCCACCCAGCCGTCGACCAGCACGATCCGCCGCACCTTGCCCGGCTGGCGGTCGGCCGCCTCGCGCACCACGAAACCGCCGTAGCTGTGCCCGACGAGCACCACGTCGTCGAGGCTTTCGAGGAGCGACGCGAGCTCCGTGGCGTGCCGGCGCAGGCCGATCTCCGGGCTCAGCCCGTCCGCGCGATCGCCGAGACCGGCGAGGTCGGGGGTGTGCACCTCGTGGCCCTGCGCGCGGAGCTTCGCCGCCACGCGCTCCCAGGCCCAGCCGCCGTGCCAGGCCCCGTGCACCAGAACATACGTCGTCATTCCCCCACTCCACACGATCGAACCGTTCCTCGGCAAAACCGGTGTATCAGGCATCTTGATACGGTCCGGAAGTGCGATCAAGGTACCGGCCGGAACTGCAGGGACTACGGGCACTCGCGTGCGTCCTGGTGGTGGTCTACCACGTCTGGCTGGGCCGGATTTCCGGCGGCGTGGACGTGTTCTTCCTGGTCTCCGGCTTCCTGATCACCGGACAGCTGGTCCGCGCCGGCGTCCGCGGCCGCATCGCGCTGCGGGCGACCTGGGGCCGGATGATCAAACGGCTGTTCCCCGCCGCACTCACCGTGTTACTGGTCGTGGCCGCCGCGAGCGTGGTGTTGCTGCCGCAGGCGCGCTGGCTGCAGACGATCCGCGAGGTGCTCGCGTCCGCGCTCTACCTGGAGAACTGGCGGCTGGCGGCGGACTCGGCCGACTACTTCGCGCAGCACGACGCCGCCAGCGTGGTGCAGCATTTCTGGTCGCTGGCGATCCAGGGCCAGTTCTACGTCGTCTGGCCGCTGCTGTTCGCCTTCGTCTTCTGGGCGCGGCTGCGGCCGGTGTTCGTGCTGGCCGTCCTGTTCGCCGGCTCGCTCGCGTTCTCGATCTGGCTGACCGCGGTGAACCAGCCGCTGGCGTACTTCCACTCGCTGACCCGCGTGTGGGAGTTCGCCCTCGGCGGGCTGCTGGCGCTGGCGATCGACCGGATCGTGCTGCCGCACCTCGCGCAGGTTTTGGTCGCCTGGCTCGGGATCATCGGGCTCGTCTCGTGCGGGCTGGTGTTCCAGGTGGGCACCGTCTTCCCCGGTTTCGTCGCGCTCTGGCCGACCCTGTCCGCGGCGCTGGTGCTGCTCGGCGGTGGCGCGGAGCGGGTGCTGTCCACGAGGCCGCTGAAGTACGTGGGAAACCTCAGTTTCTCGCTCTACCTGTGGCATTGGCCGGTGCTCGTGTTCTACCTCGTCGTCCGCGAGCGGGCCGAGGTCGGCCTGCTGGGCGGCGCGTTCGTGATCGGCCTGTCGGCGCTGCTGGCCGTCGCGACCTACCACTTGATCGAGAACCCGGTCCGGCTGACGAACTGGGGTGCGTACCGGTTCGCGGCCGTCGCGATGCTGCCGCTGGCCGCGGTGCTCGGCGGCTGGCAGCTGTACGGCACGGGTGCACACGATCCCGGTCGGCGACCGCGACCATCCCGGGGCGATGTCGCGCACCGCGGGCTTCGAGTACGACGGCGCGCCCGACGCACCGCTCGCGCCGTCGTTCATCTCGCTGCCGGAGGACTGGGCCTGGATCGACAACTGCGAGGACTCGCCCCGCGGCGCGGAACTGCAGGTGTGCCGGACCGAAAGCGACGAGCCGGAACGCCGCATCGTCATCGTCGGCGACTCGCATCCGACGCAGTTCATCGCGGCGCTGGAGCCGATCGCGCAGCGGCGGAACTGGCAGCTGATCGTGATGTCGCGCGGCGGCTGCCCGTTCTCCGTCGACTCCGAGATCGTGCCCGACGACGCCGCCTGCCGGGACTGGAACGCCGCGGCCGCCGACGAGATCATCGACCTGCAGCCGGACGCCGTGTTCACCACCGCGACGCGCGAGGTCAGGGTCGGGCTGACCGAGTACACCCCGCCAGGTTTCGTTGCCCAGTGGCAGAAACTGGACCAGGCGAACATCCCGGTGTTCGCCGTGCGCGACAACCCGCGCTACGACTTCGATCCTTCGGCGTGCGCGGAGACCAACGGCCAGGACGCCCCCGAATGCGCGACGGCCAGGGCGGACCTGCTGGCGCCGGAAGCCCCGTACACACAGCTCGACGACGTCCCGCCGAACGTGTCCTTCGGGGACTTCAGCGACTACTACTGCACGGCCGACGTCTGCCCGCCGGTGCTCGGGAACGTGTTGATATACCTGGACAACAACCACGTCAGCGCGACCTACCTGAGCACGATGTCGTCCATTGTGGAGCGTGCGCTGGACACCGCGCTCGGCTGGCCGGAGCCCGACGCCCCCGAGCCCGCATAGCCCCGGCTGCTGTGTTGGCCCCTCCCGCTGGCGTGTTGGCCGCTGGCGCGCGTGTGTTGGCCCCTCCCGTCGGTGTGTTGGCCGCTCAGCGCAGGCACTGCTCCAGCGTGTCGATGAGCTGGAACGGCGGCGCGTCCAGTTCGGCGATCTCGGCCGCGGGCAGCTTCTCGTCGTTGATCAGGCACGGGTTGCTGACCTGGGCGAGCAGCGGCTGACCGTCGGTGGTCTGCGTCAGATACAGCGCCGTCTCGTCGACGAGGCGCGCGATCGTGGTGCAGTTCAGCTCCGGGTTGGAGCTCGCGAACCTGGCGCCGGTGCCGAGGTACAGCGCGTCCTCGTCGGCGTCGACCTCACGCCAGCTCTGGTCGGCGCCTTCGGTCCGGCGCGGGTCGAGGTCGGCGGCCTTGAGCGCTTCGACAGCGGTACGGGTCAGCTCGGGGAGTTCGAGGGAGAAGTCCGCGGGCTGGCTGGTCTCATAGATCGCGAACCGGCTGCTGCCCTCGGCGGGCGGGAGCAGGAAAAGATGCAGGAGAGAGGTGGTGGCCGGGGCTTCGCAACCGGCCCGGATGAGCTGGCGGAGCACGATACCTCGGAAACGGGCGGCCTTCTGCTCGTCGAATGCGGCCAGCTGCGCGGTCAAGGTTTTCATGACACCGTCTCTTGATCTGAACTGTTTTCCGGGCGGAAGGCGGATGGTAGCCCACCCGTGGCAGGGCTACTGACGGCTGTTCACGCGAACCGCTCCTATGTGGAGGCTGCCGCGTGGCAGGCGCCCCATCCCTCGGCGCGCGCGACGATCCGGTTTTCCCTGATCCGGACGGCGGTTTCGGTGGCATCGCTGACCGCGGACACCCCCGCGGCGGCGGCCACCGCGCCGGATTCGTCGTGCACGATCCGGAGTCGGGGCCAGTGCTTGGGCGGTACGGCGGCGCGAAGGCAACGGCGCAGATCGGCGACGGCGAGGCGGGCGAGCGGGCCCAGCTCGCCGGGATTTCCGGTCACCAGAGCCAAAGTGACACTCGGTGCGACACGGAGCGCTTCCTCGACGGCGGACAGCCGGTGCAGCCCGAGCACGGCGACCACTTCGTCGTCGCCTGGCTTCACGGGTTCGTCGCGGAGCGCGTCGGTCAGCTCCGGTGGCGTCCACGGCTGGTCCACCGGCCGCGCGGGCGAAATGTGCTGGAGATACGCGGGTTGCCACACGTCGTCGAGATCGAGTCCGGCGAGCTGCTCGCAGGCGAGGACGAGGTGGAAAGGGTCGCCGAAGCCCGGCGCCGCCGAGGCGAGCTGGCTCGCGCCGTGCAGTGTCGTCAGTGCGAGCTCGGCGACCTGGACCATGCGCGACCGGTGCCGCGTGTGCTCCAGGCAGAGCCCGAGCACGATCGCGCCGAGGTTCGTCAGCTGCGCGAACGGCAGGCTGGTCCGCTGGTCGGAGGCGATCTCCGGGAGCAGGTCGCGGTCCAGCCGGGCCGGGCTGTGCTGCTCGTCGCTGGCGAGTGGGATCCGGTCCACCCAGGCGCGGGCGAAGTCCGCCAGTGCGTCGCCGGCGGTCCGTGCCGTCGGCGGGTGCTCCGGCTCGGCGTCTTGCTCGGCCACCTGCGCCAGCACGGCGAAGTACAGCGCTCGTTTGCTGGGGAAGTTGGAGTAGACGGCGCCGCGGGTCAGCTCCGCGCGTTCGGCGATCCGGTCGATCTTGGTCTCGCGGAAGCCGCGTTCGGTGAACTCCGCCTTGGCCGCGGCGAGTACCTTCCCGCGGTTCTGCGCCTGCGTCTCCACCCTGCTCAGCCGGGCCATCTCGTCCCTTCCTCGACGTGCTCGCGAACGTAGGATACGGTGACCATCCAAATGATGTGAACATCTGGGATAAGCATCTGGGAGTCTTTCATGGTCGCGGTGCCCGAACTCGAGCTGTCCGACCCCGAGGTCCTGCGGGATCCCATCGCCGCCTACGGCGACGCGCGCGAGCGTGGCCCGCTGGTGCGGCTGCGCACGCCGGGCTTCGGCGCGATCGTGGCGGCGACCCGGTACGAGGAGGCGAAGGCGCTGCTGGTCGACCCGCGTTTCGAGCGGAGCGCGGACAGCTACCTGCGGCCCGACGTCCCCGAGCACTGCCTGAAGTACATGCGGACCATGCAGGAGATGGAGGGCCCCGAGCACCTGCGGCTGCGCCGGCTCGTCTCGCCCTCGTTCACCGCGCGCCGTGCCCAGGAGTTCCGGCCGCGTATCGCGTGCATCGTCGACAGGCTGCTCGACGAGCTGCCCGCCGCGGACCCGGTGGACCTCCTGCCGCATTTCGCCCGGCCGCTGCTGATGGACGTGATCTGTGAACTCGTCGGCATCCCGGCCGAAGACCGCGCCGCCTGGCGCACTTACGGCGCCGCGATCGCGTCCGGGCGGCCGCGCGAGTTCGCCGAGGCCATCCCCGACATCATGCGCGACGCCGAGGCCGCGGTCGGCCGCCGCGAGCGCGAGCCCGGCGCGGACCTGTTGTCCGAGCTGATCGGTTTCCAGCTCAGCGAGACCGAGCTGGTCACGTTCGTCTGGCATCTCGTCCTCGCCGGCCAGACCCCGACGAACCTCGTCACGAACGCGGTCGAGGCATTGCTCCGCCATCCCGGGCAGCTGGCCGCGGTGCGCGCCGAGCCGGGCCTGATGCCGCGCGCCGTGGAGGAACTCACGCGCTGGTGCGGGCCGCAGCTGCTGAGTGTGGTGCGGTTCGCGCGCGAGGAGGTCGAAATCGGTGGAATGCCTGTGGGCAAAGGAGAAGCCGTCACCGCCGCGCTCGCCGCGGCCAACCGCGACCCGCGCGTGTTCAGTGACCCGCTGCGGCTCGACGTGCGCCGGGACGAGGTGGCGCACCTCGGTTACGGCCACGGCCCGCACTTCTGCCTCGGCGCGGCGCTGGCCCGTGTGCAGACGGAGGTCGCGCTTACCGCTCTGTTGAGCCGTTTTCCCGACCTCACGCTCGTCGATGCCCCGCGTGTGCCCGACCCCGGGACGTGGCGGCTCGCCTCGCTCGTCGTCAGCCGGACTCGTTGACGGGCCGCGGTGCCTGCCGCCGCCGGAAGCGGCGGCAGGCACCGGGCTCAGTCCCAGTCCAGCGATCCGCCGGTCTGGTACTCGGTCACGCGGGTCTCGAAGAAGTTCTTCTCCTTCTTCAGATCCATCGCCTCCGACATCCACGGGAACGGGTTCTCGGCCTCGCCGAAGATCGGGGCCAGGCCGATCTGCTGGGCGCGGCGGTCGGTGATGAAGTGCATGTACTGCTCACACAACTCCGCCGAAAGCCCGAGCATCCCGCGAGGCATGGTGTCGCGCGCGTAGGCGACCTCCAGCGCGCACGCCTCGGTGAGCATCCCGCGCACCTCCTGCTGGAACTCCGCGCCCCACAGGTGCGGGTTCTCGAGCTTGATCTGGTTGATGCAGTCGATCCCGAAGTTCAGGTGGATCGACTCGTCGCGCAGGATGTACTGGTACTGCTCGGCGATGCCGACCATCTTGTTGCGCCTGCCCAGCGACAGGATCTGCGCGAACCCGGTGTAGAACCACATGCCCTCGAACACCACGTAGAACGCCACGAGGTCACGCAGGAAGTCCTGGTCGTCCCGCAGCGCCCCGTTTTCCAGGCCCTGGGTGTACTTCAGCGCCCAGGCGTCCTTGGCGGTGATGGAGGGAACCTCGCGGTACATGTTGAACAGCTCGCCCGCGGAGAGGCCGAGGCTTTCGCAGATGTACTGGAAGGTGTGCGTGTGCACGGCTTCCTCGAACGCCTGGCGCAGCAGGTACTGCCGGCATTCGGGGTTGGTCAGCCGCTGGTACACGGCCAGCACGAGGTTGTTCGCCACCAGGGATTCGGCCGTGGCGAAGAACCCGAGGTTGCGCTTGAGCATCAGCCGTTCGTCCTCGGTCAGCCCGGTCGAGGACTTCCACAGCGCGATGTCGGCCTGCATGGCGACCTCGGTCGGCATCCAGTGGTTGTTGCAGCCTGCGAGGTACTTTTCCCAAGCCCACCGGTATTTCAGCGGCAGCAGCTGGTTCACGTCGGCGCGGGCGTTGATCATCGCCTTGTCGTCGACGTTCACCCTGGCCGCGCCGTGGGCGATGGCCTCCAGTCCGGTCAGGTCGGAGGTCTCGAGGTCGGTCACTGGCAGGCCTCGCAGTCGGGGTCGTCGATCCGGCATGCGGCCGGTTCTTCGGGGATGGGCGACGGGGTGGCCGAGACGGCGTTGAGCTTCCCGTCCGTGCCGCGCAGCGTCGACTTCTCCACACTCGTCGCGGCGCGGGCGCGCAGGTAGTACGTGGTCTTGAGCCCCTTGCGCCACGCGTAGCGGTAAAGCTCGTCGAGCTTGCGGCCGCTGGGCGCGTCGATGTAGAGGTTCAGCGACTGGGCCTGGTCGATCCACTTCTGCCGCCGCGAGGCCGCGTCCACCAGCCAGCGGGACTCCACCTCGAAAGCGGTGGCGTAGAGCTGTTTGAGGTCCGCGGGCACCCGGTCGATCTGCCCCAGGCTGCCGTCGAAGTACTTCAGGTCCGAGACCATCACCTCGTCCCAGATCCCGCGCTGTTTGAGTGCGGCCACCAGGTGCGGGTTGATCACGGTGAAGTCGCCGGACATGTTCGACTTGACGAACAGGTTCTGGAACTGCGGCTCGATCGACTGGCCGACCCCGCAGATGTTGGAGATCGTCGCGGTCGGCGCGATGGCCATGACGTTGGAGTTGCGCATCCCGCCGGTGCGCACTCGCTGCCGCAGCGCTTCCCAGTCCAAAGTGGACGAAGTGTCGACGTCGAGCGCGTCGCCCTGGCGCGCCTCGGCGAGCAGGCGCAGCGAGTCGATCGGCAGGATTCCCTTGCTCCACAAGGAACCCTCGAACGTCTCGTACTGCCCGCGCTCGGCGGCCAGTTCCGAGGACGCGGAGATCGCGTAGTAGGACAGGTGCTCCATGCTGAGATCGGCGAAGTCCACCGCGGCCTGCGAAGCGAGCGGCAGGCCGAGCTCGAACAGCGCGTCCTGGAAGCCCATCAGGCCGAGGCCGACCGGACGGTGGCGCAGGTTGGAGCGGCGGGCGTCGGGGATCGTGTAGAAGTTGATGTCGATGACGTTGTCCAGCATGCGGACGGCGGTGCGCACGGTGCGTTCGAGACGCTCGGTGTCCAGGCCCGCGGGTGTCACGTGCCGCAGCAGGTTGACCGAGCCGAGGTTGCACACCGCGACTTCGTTGCCGGCGCTGGTGTTCAGCGTGATTTCGGTGCACAGGTTGGAGGAGTGCACCACGCCGACGTGCTGTTGCGGGGACCGCAGGTTGCACGGGTCCTTGAAGGTGATCCACGGGTGCCCGGTCTCGAACAGCATGGTCAGCATCCGCCGCCACAGCTCGACCGCGCGGACCCGGCGGAACACCTTGATCTCGCCGCGGTCGGCCGCGGCCTCGTAGGCGCGGTAGGCGTCGGCGAAGGCGTTGCCGTAGAGGTCGTGCAGGTCCGGGGTTTCGTCGGGGGAGAACAGGGTCCACTCGGCGTCGGCCTCCACGCGGCGGAGGAACTCGTCCGGCACCCAGTTCGCCGTGTTCATGTCGTGCGTGCGCCGCCGGTCGTCCCCGGTGTTCTTGCGCAGGTCGAGGAACTCCTCGACGTCGATGTGCCAGGTTTCGAGGTAGGCGCAGGCGGCGCCCTTCCGTTTCCCGCCCTGGTTCACGGCCACCGCGGTGTCGTTGGCGATCTTGAGGAACGGGACCACGCCCTGTGACTCGCCGTTGGTGCCCTTGATGTGCGCGCCGAGCCCGCGCACCGGCGTCCAGTCGTTGCCCAGGCCGCCCGAGTACTTCGCCAGCAGCGCGTTGTTCTTGTAGGACTGGAAGATCGAGTCCAGGTCGTCGTCCACAGTGGTCAGGAAGCACGAGGACAGCTGCGCGCGCGTGGTGCCGGAGTTGAACAGGGTCGGCGTGGACGCCATGAAGTCGAACGACGACAGCAGCTCGTAGAACTCGATCGCGCGGGCCTCGCGGTCGTCCTCGCGGATCGCCAGCCCCATCGCCACCCGCAGGAAGAACGCCTGCGGCAGCTCGAAGCGCGTGCCGCCGTGGTGCAGGAAGTAACGGTCGTAGAGGGTTTGCAGGCCCAGGAAGGAAAAGTCGAGGTCACGCTCGGGCCTGATCGCGGCCGTGACCCGGTCGAGGTCGAAGGTGGCCAGCCGCGGGTCCACCAGTTCGAGCTCGACCGCCCTGGCCAGGTACGCGCGGAAGTAGCCGGGGTAGTCCAGCTCGTGCTGGCTGGATTGCCTTGGCTCGCCGGCGAAGTAGGTCAACGCCTCGCCGCGGAGCTTGTCCAGCAACAGGCGTGCCGTGACGTAGGAGTAGTTCGGCTCGCGCTCGACCAGCGTGCGCGCGGCCATGATCAGCGCCGTCGCCAGTTCGCCGGAGCCGATCCCCGGGTAGACGTTGCGGCGCACCTCGGCCAGCACCGGCTCGGCCGACACGTCGTCGACCCCCGCCACAGCCTCGGCGACGATCTTCTCGACACGGGCCCAGTCGACGTCCGAGGAAGCCGCGCGGTCCACGGGCTTTTCGCGCGCCTTGGCCCTTTCCTCGCGGTAGAGGACGTAGGCGCGGGCGACCTTGTGGTGGCCGCCGCGCATCAGCGCCAGCTCCACCAGGTCCTGGATCTGCTCGATGTGCACGGCCTCGCCGTTGGCGTGCCGGCGCAGGGAGGCCTCCACCTGCCCGGTCAGCTCGGCCACCACGTGGTGAATCCGGGACGACGCGGCTGCCCCGTCCCCCTCCACCGCGAGGAACGCCTTGGCCAGCGCCACCGAGATTTTGTCGGCGTCGAACGGGGAAACGTTCCCGTCGCGCCGGAGTACCCGGAGTGTCCCGGTTTTTTTGGCAGCAGGAACCGCCACACTGTGGGTCACAGCTCTCTCCTCGCGAGCTCGCACCGGACCCGGCGGTCGTCGCCGCCGGGTTGCCGCGCGCCGGTCGGCGCACGGGCAGGTGGCAGGTCTTCGGACTCACGGGCGCCCACCTCGCGGTGGACCTACCGGCCGTCGCTTCCCAGACTCGCGCCCAGTGCTCCGTGACGGCTTTCGTTCCCGCTCACCGCTGCGGGGCAGTCCCGGACTCCCACCGGGTTCCCTCTCTCGTCGCCCCGGCCTCGGAAGACCAAGGGCGAACCACCAGCACGAGAGACACTACATGTTGTGCCAATCTTCGGCAGGTGCCCCACAGAGTGTGGGCGTGTCGTGCCCGCGTGGGCGGACGCCGATCTTGGCTGTGGGGCCGATGGGCGATCCGGCGAGTGTCGGAGCTCTTTGAGGGAGGGGTTTGTGGCGGTCGCGCCGACGGGCTGCGGGCTGCCGCTGCTGGGACTTTGACCAGGCGAAAAAGTGGGCCGCCCGGGGCTCGAACCCGGAACCTATGGGTACAAGATCAACACTGCCGGATGGTTGTTGATCTTTCTCGTTGTTGCTCATGACCTGGCGTTCGGGCTCCGGCGGCCTTCCGGTGGTTTCCGGACCGTTCCGGGGTTCTGTGGTCGTTTAGCTGCAGTAAAGCGGCAGCCCGGCGACGGTGCAGGTGGGCGGAGACAGTCCCGGCGCGAAGGCGAGGCAGGGACGAAGGGTACGCCTCCACCCGTTCCGCGGTTCCGACGCCGCGCCGCCCGCTTGCCCCGATACCCGTTGGCCGTGGCGCGAAGTGTCGCCGGGCGTCGATCGCCGTACCCAGCTTGAGCAAGGCGACCACGTCGGCGATCGTTGCGGACGTGGGCGGCTCCTTCTGCGTTGTCGTTCCGACTGATCACTTTTCCGGATCGGGGTCGTTTGCTCCGGATACCACGTTGCGATTGTCGGAGCTGTCTTCAGGTGGCTGCGATCGATTAAGCAGTGTCCGCAGCACGTCATGGGACGCATCTCGCCGATCCAGGTCTCGTCCACGAGCCGCAGTGAGGGTGATTATGGCGAAGAGGACTGCGGCAGTTGCAGCCAATAGCAAGACAGAAGGGACGAGGATCCAGAGGAGCGCGGGCTTTACAACAGCCGTTGCTGCCACCGTCGCTAGCGTGCCCGCAGTCCCTGCGGCCCTTCCTGATCTCGTTGCGGTCCAGTGTCCCCGAGTATCGCGAGGCTGATCCGGGTGGTACGACCGTGCCTCGTTACCTTGCCTAGCCTCAGACGCCACCCACCAGGCCACACTTCCAGGGGTGAGAGGCGTCCGCGTGACACGGTGCGTAAGAAAAGCGGTGACGACCGCCAGGGGCAAGAGCCCCCAGGGCAGCCAAAGGTGGACCGGAATCGACTCGAAGAACCACCAGGCTATGAGTCCTGCCAGGATGACGATCATTGTCGTCTTTGCGATCAACCAGCCAGGTCGCATGACACCCCCATCGATGAGCTTGTGGTCAGCGGCAAGTTTGTCGTAGCCACAGGCAGAGCGTTAGGGCCGTGCCGGTAGGGCAGCCGTCCGTGTCAACCTGTCAGAGCTGGTCCAGGGGTCTTCTGCTGAGTCGAGCTGATTGCCCCGGAGGG
This sequence comes from Amycolatopsis acidicola, assembly GCF_007713735.2. GTDB lineage: Bacteria > Actinomycetota > Actinomycetes > Mycobacteriales > Pseudonocardiaceae > Amycolatopsis_E > Amycolatopsis_E acidicola. The sequence continues at coordinate 34,710 of NZ_VMNW02000049.1, forward strand.
TTCCGGCCACCGGCTTTGTGACTGAGCGTGGCCCGAGCGGCGCGTTTACGCGCCGCCTTTGATCCCGTAGAGCCAAGTTCGGCAACGTCAAGCGTCAACTGAAGCCCGACAGCCCTTGACGTCGAACCAAACAGCTGTCCGACTGGCAGATCTTGCGAGCGACGGCGGAGGTGGTCTTGATGACCGGCCCGTGCGGCGGTGTGTCGCAGCCAGTAGATGTGAACTTCGCTGTCATGATATGCACATGGCAAGCTACCGTGACACTGTGCAGGCGATCCAGCCTGTCATTCCAGCTCTGTTCGATGCCCTTCAGTACGGGTTGACTACTGCAACGTCTGATCACGCGGACTACAGGTTGAAACGAGACGACGATCAGCACTACTACGTCCACCAGGCTCGACGTCTCGCTGTTGAGGAGCTCACTCGACAAGGCTTCTTGGCCCGCGACGAGGATTCTGGCCGCCCGCTGGTTCCTATGTCGGGCATCTTCATCGGCTACAGGGGGGTAGCGCTCCGGGTCTACCGAACAAGTAAGGCGAGGTCTGGAAAGATCGCACCGCCTCTCCCCGGCCGGTCGGTAAAGAAGCAAGAGTTCTGGCGACAGGAGCCCGCACTCGATGGGCTTGATGCAGACAACATCCTTCTCACCTGGAGTGATGATCAAGGTAGGCTCGACGAGCAGATGCGGATGTACCGGCCGGTAGCAGGCGACCACCGCAGGGATAGCTTTAAGTGCAGTTGGGAGGGCAAACTTACGCGAGCGATGGCGAACCTGCGCGCGGAAGACTTGCGCCTCCTTCAAGCCGACATTGAATATCCTAACCTGGAAACTGGAACGACATAATGTTTTACGGGGAACGAATTAAGCAGTTGCGAGAAATGCATAAGCTTACTCAGGCTGCCTTAATACAGAATATCCCCGAAATAACTCAATCGCAATTATCTCGCATTGAAAAGGGTAGAGTGGAAGCCACCGAAGAGGTCGCTACACTGATTGCGGCTTCCACGGGTGTGACGGTCGACTTTCTTACGAGATCTCCTGATGTTGACCTTCGAGCGCACACGCCCCAATTTCGAGCGCGAAGCAGAGTGACTGAAAGTGCGCGAAACTCCGCGCTGCAATGGGCGCGTTTGATTGCGGAGAAATTTGAAGAACTAAGTGGCGGGAACACGCTATTCCCGGTCGGCCTGCGTCAACTTTATGGCGCAAATCCCCGTGATGCTGCACAGGAAGTTAGGTCCTGGCTAGGATTCAATTCAGACGAGCCGATACACTCGTTGATCCTTGATGTTGAAAAGGTCGGCGTGACGGTTATAGGTCTCCCCATCGTCGAATCAAACATCGATGCTTTCTGTGCTTGGAGAGAGGGAGTACCCACAATCTGTCTTTTGGACGGGGTTCCCGGAGACAGGCTACGGTTCACGGCAGCACACGAACTGGGGCACCTCGTGTTGCATGACGGTCAACGCAGCGGGCAAGAAGTTGAGCGGGAGGCAGACGCCTTCGCGGCTGAGCTGCTGACGCCCATCAATAGCATCAAGAACGAGTTTCCGAGTAAAATAACGTTGTCAACTTTGACTATGATGAAGACAAGTTGGGGCGTCTCGCTTCGAACGTTGATCAGGCGAGCGCGTGAATTGAATCTCATAGACCAGGATCGGGCTGTCGGCCTTTACAGGCAGATTAGTGCACGTGGATGGAACCGGGCAGAGCCAGGACATGTTCCGGTGGAAAAACCGCGTGCTTTTAGAAAAATGGCCGAAATGCGATACGGGCCTGGGCCGAACATTCCATTGCTTGCAACCGAAGCGGCATGGTCGGAAGAACTCGCGTCCAATATTGTCGATAGGCACGCCAAGGCTTCGGAGCTCCCGTTTGTTGGCCCGAGTTTTACGCGCGTCAAGGGTGAGAATGTGGTCGATTTTCAAGCCAGGCGTGCTGCGCGTTCGGGTTAGTTATTGAAAGACCTCTTAAGTAAATCCTGCAACTCTTTCCTTGGGCTATTGAGAGAGGCTGGCCAGGCAATTAGGTTGAGATGTTCCAGCGTGTTGTAAGCGCCGTCTGTTGCTGCCGCTAGCCAGGGTGTGTCTGAGGCGTGCCTGGGTCACTCCGATGCCGTGCCATGCAGCTTCGGGTGCCGTCTCGGCGATCCAGTACCTGCCTTCCCTATTCCGCAACTCCGCCTGCTCGTCGTCGTACCCATACCCAGCGGCCAAGCGCTCCCGGTACTTCCGCCGTGGCTCAAGATCCAGCCGGTCCATCCGGTCATCAGTCAGGATCTCGTCCGGCAAGATCACCGTGTTGTCACCAAGCAGCAGGAGATCCAGATGTTCCCCGCGCTCGCGCGTGTACCAGCAACGCGCCACCGAGCTTGCCCGCCTGCGGAAGGCCGCGATTGAAGAGGCTCACCGCGACCAGGGGATGAGCTACACGGAGATCGCGGCGGCGCTGGGCATCACGAAGGGCCGGATCACGCAGATCCGCAGCACGGCCCCGGTCGCCGAGCGGGTGTTCTTCGGCGTCGGCCCGGTCAGTATCGGTGTGCCGTACCGCTACCAGACGACCGACCGCGAACGCCCGTTGATCGCCGCTGAGGACGCGGAGACCGGCAACCAGCTCGAAGTCCTGTTGACCAGCATGTCTCTGGGAACCAGCCGTTACACCATCGAACCCGAGCGAACGGAAGTGCCGGCGGGAGACGTCATCGTGGTCTGCGGCCCGAAGTCCGCCCCGATCGGCGCCGACCTCATGGCGCAAGATCCCGCGTTGGGCATGGTCGAGGACGACGGCCGATGGTGGATCGAGCAGCGAGTGGACGGATCCCGCGTCGGCTCACCCACCGACGACCCGAAGCAGCCGCAGCCCGCCGACGTGGCGTATGTGGCACGGCACATGATCGACAACCGTGTGATCGTCCATATCGCGGGTATCCACGGAATCGGATCACTCGGCGCGACGCACTACCTGACAACGCATCTCGCCGAGGTGTTCCGGGAAGTCGGTGCACAGCCGATGTCGATGGTCGTCCGCGCGACCTACGACGGGCTGGCCATCACCGACAGCGAACTTGCCGCCGGTCCCTACGTTTGGTGATTTCATGCGCGTCACAACCGCCCAACTCCCGCCAATGGACGAGAGCGACGACAAGATCTTCGCCACCCCGCAGGCCGTGATCATGCTGGATGGAGCGGATACGTGTTTCTTCAGTCGCAGGTCTTACTGTATCGGCTAGCCCCGCCCCGTGCGACCGTCTCGTTCATATTCGCCTGCCGTCCTCGGGAGTACGGCGAACAAGACCCTCCTGTGCCTGCCGCGCGATATGCGTCTACTGCGTCAAAGGCTTGCGTGTTTTGCTGTGGCCGAGTGCGCGGAGAATGTCGGCGATCCAGATCAGGTGTTGGGGGATCGCGGCCGAGGTGTCTTCGGTCAGCTTCTGGATGTTTTGCCAGGATTCGGAGAGCTGTCCGATTGTGAGTTCTTGTGGCTGCTCATAGACGTTGTAAAGTTCGTTCGGCGGAACCGACCAGAAATAGTCGCGCTCCAGGGTGATGTTTTCCCCCTCTTGCTCGGTAAGGCGGGTTAGAGCTGCCTCGAAAGCCGCGCGAAGGTGCTGTGTGGAAATTTGTAAGGGGTCACTCATTACCCGCGGCCTCCGAGGATGTCGTTGATCTGTTGTTTGAAGGTGGATATTTCGGTTTCCAGGTGTCGGATCCTGCCGTCGATGATACGTTGCCGTATCTCGGGTGTCGGTGCGTTTTTCAGGATTCCCTGGTTGTCGTAAGCGTCCGGGTTTTCGCGGTATTTCGAGAGTTTGTCCTCGTGTTCTTCGATGTTGCGTTGCAGTGAGCGAACTGAGCGCTGCTGGGACGCGGACAGTTCCTGCACGTCGTCGGAGGAGCTTGCCGATGACTCAATGGGAGAGACGTGGTCGTCGCCGGAGGCGTGCATTGCCATGTCGGCCACAGCGCCGGTTGCCATCGTGGCTCCGGTGGCCATACCCGCCGCCGAGATGGCGTTGATCGGTACGCCGGCAGCGGCGCCGATGCCGGTCGCGTCCAGGGCGACGCCGAGTCCCTCCCCGGCGGCGCTGATGACGGTCAAGCCTGCGCCGGCGGCGGCCGTGAGAACGTCGAGGGGGTGGTTGATCATCGCGTTGCCGAATGACGCAAGTCCGTTCACCAGGTGAGTTCCGGCATCCACGACGAAGTTCCCGAGGTCGTCGAGCCAACTCGATTCCTGCGGGGCCGGTGTCGCCTGGTCCCGTAAGGCGTTCGCCGTGGAGTCGCCTACGTATGCCAGTTGAGTCCTGGCACGGTCCAGCGTGTCTCGGGCGGCTTGTCGGTTCGCTTCTCCGGGGTCGGAGAAGGCGGGTGGTGGTTGGTTCTGCGCTGCGGCTTGCGCCGCTGCCTGGTTGTGTTCCGCCGTGGCTTGCTGTGTGGCGGATTGGCCCTGGTTCCACTGCGCGATGGCTTCGGTGGCTTGTGATTGTGCCCAGCGAAGTGTGGTGGCGTAGTCCTCGAGCGTGCCTGCGGCTGCTTGCAGCGCATCGGAGGCGGTGAGCCATTTGCCGGGCTCATAGCTGAATTTGTCGTGGAACGCCTTCGCTGCCGGTCCGTCCCAGGCACCGGTGTCGATCGCCTGCAGCCCTTCACCGGCGCGGCCGGCCCGATCGGCGCGGGCGCGCAGGACTCGCGCGTTCTCCTCGATCGCTTCGGGAGTCCCGGGCACAAGTTGTTTCGGGTCTTGTGTGTCGCCGAGCTCAGCCACCGTCGACAGCCTGTTCGCCGGGGTCGCTGGTCAGGGTTTTGATCGTGTCCGTGTCGATGCTGCGGTAGGCCTGCACCGCTTTGGACAGGGCATCGCTAATGGCGCCGGCGTCATCGGTCAGTGTGTCCAGACCGTCGCTCCAGCGGACGCACAGGTCCATCAAGGCGTCGTGCACGCCGGTGTGACCGTATAGCGCAGCGTCGCCACAGAGGTCTCGTAGCTCGAAGTTGTCCTGGTCATCGACGCTTTGCTGGATGCCTGCTGCGGCCTCGTCGACCCGGTCGACATCCACATGGAAACCCGGTCCATCCACTGCTCGCATACCCCCACGGTCACTGAAAGCGCTCCACGAGTGTCCATTGCGTAGCCAACCTGTGCAAACGCCTGAGCGAGGGCCGTGGACAAGGACATGCTCGGGCACGCCAGCATCGTGCTCACCGCCGGCACCTGTTCCAGCGTCCTGCCGACCCTTGCCCGCCAGGCTGCCGAGGCCACCGCAAAGCTTGTGCTCAAGGCCGCAGCAACCACCGGCACCCGCCTGCGCGCACGGCGCTGGCGGCGAACTGGGCTGCGCCGACCCGTCGCAGCTGGCACACGGCGCCGAAGATGACCTATTCATGCAGGTCCGTGCACTGGGCGAGCCCTTGAGGAGCCCACGCAAGATCACAATTTCGCCCGGCAAGATCCGTCGGAGTCGACATCCGGGCAGGTCAGCAAGGGTGTTAATCTTGTGGGCCGCCCGGGGCTCGAACCCGGAACCTATGGATTAAAAGTCCACAGCTCTACCAATTGAGCTAACGGCCCTCACCCGGCAGTCTAACGGGCGGCGTCGCGCGGTCGTCGTCAGGCTGGGTGATCATGGGAGCCTGCTGCACAGTCCTACGAGCCCGTGGCCACCCGCGCGGTGCGGCGCAGCCAGTACAGCCCGATGATCGGCAGCACCAGCGGGATGAACAGGTACCCCTCGCCGTAAACGGACCACACCGTGGCGTCCGGGAAGGCCTCGCGGTCGAAGATGCTCAGCGTGCCCACCACGAGCACCCCGAGCAGCTCCACGGACAAGCACACGAGCGCCACCCGCCAGGACGTCGCGCCGCGGCGGGCCAGTGCGACGGTGGCCACGATGTAGATCACCGCGGCGACCGCCGACAGGAGGTACGCGAGCGGCGCTTCGTGGAACTTGGTGGAGATCTGCACGGCCGCCCGCGACGTCGCGGCCAGCGCGAAGATCCCGTAGACAGCCACCAGGATCCGGCCGGGCCCGGTCGCGGTGTTCTTCTGTTCAGGCACTCGCGCCTCCCCAGATCTCGTGCAGCCGCAGCACCATCACCGGGATCGCGAGGCAGGCGATGCCCAGGATCACGGTGCTCGACCGGCTGCGCTCGGCCAAGGCCCACGCCGCGCCGATCGGGATGATCACCAGCGCGCCGATCAGATAAGCCAGATACGTGACCAGGTTCCCCGGCTTCCCGCCGCCGATGAGCAGCACGACCCCGATCACCAGCTGCGCGACCAGCAGCACCTCGACCACGCCGAGGCCGGCCAGCAGCGCCTTGCTCGGCTCCTTGTTCCGCGCGGCCTGCAGGAAACTCCAGCACGCGACGGCCAGTGCGCACACCGTCACGGCTATCGCGAAACCTGGGATCACGGCCGCAGTTTAGCCCGGCCTAAGTCGCGCTCGTCGCGCGCGTGAGGTGGGAGCGGCGCAGGCCAAGTGCGCCGCTCCCGGCACCAGTTTGCCACCGCCGTGTCGCTCCTTGGCTGAACGTCACCTGAGAGTCCACTGTGGTCAGGCGGGCCGGAGCGCCTCCAGGCAGTCGCGCAGTTTGCCCTCGACCGGCACCGGGCGCCGCGTCTCGCGGTCGACGAACACGTGCACGAAATGTCCCTCCGCGATCACTTCCGCCCGGTCCTGGCGATGGATCCCGATTTCGTAGCGAACACTGGACCGGCCGAGGTGCGCCACCCGCAGCCCCACTTCGAGCGTGTCCGGAAAGGACACCGAACCGAGATAACTGCAGTGCGACTCCACGCACAGCCCGATCACCGGGCTCCGCTCCACGTCCAGCCCGCCGCGCTCGATCAGCCACGTGTTGATCACCGTGTCCATCACCGAGTAGTGCACGACGTTGTTGACGTGCCCGTAGACGTCGTTGTCCTTCCAGCGCGTCGGCACCGTCCGCCAGTGCGGGTAACTCACCACAGGCTCACCGAACGACGCAGGATGCCGGCCAGATCCTCCTCGGTCGGCGTGCGGGGCGCGATGGACAGCAGCCGCTGCTGCTTGACCGCGCCTTCGACGAGGCTGTCCACATCGGACTCGCCGTAGCCGACCGCGCCGATCCCGTTCGGGATCCCGATACGGGACATCAGGCGTCGCAGCACTTCGGGGAGGTGGTCGGCGTCGTCGGCGGGGCGTTCGACGTCCGGGCCGAGCAGCTCCGCCACCCGCAGGTGCCGCTCCGGCGCCGCGGTGAACGTGAACCGGAACGCCTCCGGCGCGGTGAGTGACACGGCCATCCCGTGTGGCACAAGGGGTTCCTCCGGCGGATAACCGTCGGGCACGAAGTCGCGGACCTGCCCGGCGATCGGGTACGCGTTCGCGTGCGGGATGTGCACGCCCGCGTTGCCGAAACCCATCCCGGCGAAAGTCGCCGCCAGGGCCAGATTTTCCCGTGCCCGCAGGTCGTCCCCGTCGGCCACCGCGGCGGGGAGCGCCTCGCGCAGCAACGTCAGCGCGCGCTCGGCGAACATGTCCGCGACCGGGTTCGAACCGCAGTAGGGGACGCGCTGTTCAGGCTGTTTGCGCTCGAATTCCGTGTAGGGCTTGGCTGTGTAGCTCTCCACGGCGTGACACAGGATGTCCATCCCGCTCGCCGCCGTGACGCCGGCGGGCTGTGACGCGGTCAGCCGCGGGTCCACGACCGCCAGCGTCGGCCGCAGCTTCAGATGGCTGATGCCCGTTTTCACCCGCAGCGACAACACGTCCAGCACACACACGGTGGTGCTTTCGGCCCCGGTGCCGGTGGTGGTCGGGACGGCGACGAGCGGTTTCAGCGGCGCCGCGGGCGCGCGGCCGCCGCCGACCGGCGGGTTGATGTAGTCCATCAACTCGCCTTCGTTGCTGGTCAACAGGTTCACGGCCTTCGCGGTGTCGATCGAGGACCCGCCGCCGACGGCGACGAACGCGTCCCACGGGCCGGTGCCGCGCGCGAACTCGACCGCTTTCGCCATGCTGACGTCGGTCGGCTCGACGTGCACTCCGTCGAAAACCTCCGCCAGCAGGCCGTATCCCGCCAGCCCGTCGGCGATCCGCTGGGGCCAGCCCGTGGCGGCGACCCCGGGGTCGGTCACCACGAGCACGCGCCGCGCGCCGGTCTGCTTGAGGTCGTAGCCGATTTCGTCGCACGCGCCGGCTCCGTACTTCAGCGCGGGCGCTCCGTAGGTGAACACGCTCTCGTTGGGCACGGCCCCGAGCTTAGGCGCACCAAGGAAACTTGACCGGTCCCGTGAGCGCTGTTTAACTTGATCTATTACATATCAGCGAGCGTGGACCGTTGCGCGCACGGCGGTCCGGATATTGGTCGACGCCGGGGTGCGGCGTGCGTACACCGTGCCGGGTGACTCGTTCCTCGAACTCCTCGACGCGATCCAGTTCGACCCCTCGATGACTCTGGTCACCGTCCGCCAGGAGTCCGCGGCCGCGTTCATGGCCGAGGCCGAGGGCAAGCTCCGCGACGTCCCGGCGATCCTGCTCGGCCCCACCGGGCCGGCGGTGATGAACCTGGCGATCGGCGTGCAGACGGCGCATCAGGACGAGACCCCGCTGATCGTGCTGCTGGCCGACCGCCCGTCGAAGAGCCTGAAACCGGACGAGGAGGAAGGCCCCGACCAACTCGGGTTGTTCCGTCCCTTCGCGAAGTGGACGGCCCGCGCCGAGACGGCGGCCGAGGTGCCCGGGTTGCTCGCCGAAGCGCTGCACGAGGTGCAGCGCGGCAGGCGCGGCCCGGCCGTGTTGTCGGTGCCGACGGACTTCTGGGTGGCGCCGTTCGACGCGGTGCTGCCGAAGCCGGACCCGCCGCCGGACCGGTCCGGCCAGCTGATCCGCTCCGCGGACGAGGTGGCGGCCCTGCTCGCCGATTCGCGCTATCCCGTGGTGATCGCGGGCAGCCGCGCCCGGCCGGCGCGCGACGAGTTGATCACCGCGGCCGACCAGCTCGGTTTCGCGGTCTACAACGCCTTCCGCCGCCAGGACGCCTTCCCCGAGAATCACGCCCGTTACGCCGGGCACCTCGGGCCCGGCATCCCGGCGCGGCAGCTGGACGCGCTCGATCGCGCCGATCTGGTGCTGGCCATCGGCACCCGGCTCGACGAGACCACCACGCAGAACTTCCGGTACCCGTCGGCGAGCCAGACCCTGGTCATGATCGGCACCGGGCTCACCCCGCACCGCCGCCGCGGCCTGACGTTCCGCATCGACTGCGAGATCGGCCCGTTCCTGCGCGAGCTGTGCGCGGTGGCGCAGCCGCGCACCCGGCGCAGTTCGGCGGCGAACGCCTCCACGCACACGTACATGACCCCGCCGGACACCAGCGAAAGCGTGCTGGTGCACCCGGCGGAGGTGGTCCGCGCGGTGCGGAAGGTGGCGCCGGAGGACACCGTGGTGACCAGTGACTCGAGCAGTTTCGCCGCATTCGTGCACCGTTATTGGTGTTTCACCGAACCGCGGACGCAGCTCGGCCCGGCGGACCGGATCATCGGTTATGCCGTGCCAGCGGCGGTCGCCGCGAAACTGGCCGAGCCCAAACGCGCGGTGGTCGCGATGGTCGGCGACGGCAGTGTGATGATGACGGGCCAGGAACTGGAAACGGCGGTGCGCTACCGGGCGCCGATCATCGTCGTGGTGATCCAGAACGGGTTGTACGGCGATGTCGCGATCCATCAGGCGCGCACGCACGGCAGGCTCTCCGGCGTCGCGCTCAACCCGGTCGACTTCGCGTCGTGGGCGCGTTCCTTCGGCGCGGTGGGCTACACCGTCGAGTCGCCGGAGCAGCTGGAGCCCACCGTGGGCCGGGCGTTGCGCCACCAACGGCCGAGCGTGATCGACGTGCGCACCGACCCCGACGTGATCAACCCGGACGTCCGGCTGAGCGCGCTGTTCCGTGCCGAGCACGGGGCCGACTGACCGTTATACGCGTGTGATATCCGCGTGTGGTTGCTGAAGCTATTCCTCGCCTTCCCGCTTGCCCTCGCGTAGTGTCTGTATTTACTCGCCATTTTCCCCGAAACATGAAATTGGTATTTTTGCATGCCTGTCGAATCTCCGGTCCGCAAACCGAAGCCCATCATTTCCGGTACCAGGTCGCTGCCGGAGCACGTACTGGTGAAGGTGTTCGTGCTGCTGCCACTGGTCGCGCTCGCCGTGGCGGTGCCCTTCGCGTGGGGCTGGGGGCTGAGCTGGCTCGACATCGGACTCGGGGCGGCGTTCTTCGTGATCTCCGGGCTCGGCGTGACGGCGGGCTACCACCGGCACTTCACGCACGGCTCGTTCAAGGCGAACCGGCCGCTGCGGATCGCGCTGGCGATCGCCGGGAACCTGTCCGCGCAGGGGCCGGCGACCACGTGGGTCGCCGACCACCGCAGGCACCACGCCTTTTCGGACCGCGTTGGCGACCCGCATTCCCCGTGGCTGTTCGGCACCGGGCCGAGGGCGCTGGCCAAGGGCTTCTGGTTCGCGCACATGGGCTGGCTGTTCGAGCGCGAGGTGACCAACGCCGAGCGCTTCGCCCCCGACCTGCTCGCCGACAAGGACGTCCGCCGGGTGGACGCGCTCTTCCCGGTCTGGGTCGCCGCCACGTTCCTGCTGCCCGCGATCATGGGCGGGCTGATCACCTGGTCCGTCTGGGGCGGCGTGACCGCGTTCTTCTGGGCCGGCCTCGTCCGGGTCGCGCTGCTGCACCACGTCACGTGGTCGGTGAACTCGATCTGCCACATGATCGGCGAACGCCCGTTCGTCAGCCGTGACAAGGCGGCGAACTTCTGGCCGCTGGCGATCTTCTCCTTCGGCGAGTCCTGGCACAACCTGCACCACGCCGACCCCACCTGCGCGCGGCACGGCGTCAAGCGCGGGCAGATCGACATCACGGCGAGGCTGATCTGGATCTTCGAAAAAGTGGGCTGGGCCTGGCAGGTGCGCTGGCCGACCCCGGCGAGGCTGAGCAAACTGGCGCTCGAGCCCGATCTGTGATGTACTGATCGTGGTCTCAGGATTTTGTGTTCGTGTTCACCCACGCTCGCAAGACTTCGCGGGCGTAGTGGTTTCCCATTCGGGAGAGCAAACCGTCTCGCGGTCGACCTGGGGTACCGAAACGGTGCCTCGTTGATTTGCAGTATATGGAGAATACTTTTATGGCTCAGGGCACTGTGAAGTGGTTCAACTCCGAGAAGGGGTTCGGCTTCATCACTCCCGACAACGGTGGCGGCGACGTCTTCGTTCACTACTCCGAGATCCAGGGCAACGGCTTCCGTAGCCTCGAGGAGAACGCTCGCGTCGAGTTCGAGATCGGCCAGGGCCAGAAGGGTCCGCAGGCCACCTCGGTCAGCGTCATCTGATCTAGGTCTTCGAAAGAGGCCCTCGTCCGTTCCGGGCGAGGGCCTCTTTCGTGCGTGCAACCCCTTGCAACCCTTCCGCGACGGCCGTCGCGAGGTGTCCCATTGAAGTGTGACCGAGCACACAGTGGGCGTCGTGGCGAACCCGGCTTCCGGCCGGGACATCCGCCGCCTCGTCGCCAAGGCTTCGGTCTTCCCGACCGCCGAGAAGGCGAACATGGTGCAGCGGATGCTCACCGCGCTCGCCACCGTCGGCGTCGGCCGGGTGCTGCTGTCCACCGATCTCGCCGGGATCTCCGCCGCTGTTCTGCGCGCTGTACGCGCGCGGCGTGACCCCTGGCCGGAGGTCGAGTTCTGCGACCAGGACCCGCTCACCGGAACAGCCCGCGACACCACGAACGCCGTCCGCCGGATGATCGCCGCCGGTGCGGGCGCAATCGTTTGCCTCGGTGGGGACGGCACGGCGCGGGTGGCCGCGGGCGCGTGCGGGGACGTGCCGCTGCTCCCGCTTTCCACCGGCACCAACAACGCCTTTCCGCAGTTGCGGGAGGCCACCGTTGCCGGGCTCGCCGCTGGGCTCGTGGCCACCGGAGCGGTCGACGCGACCCACCGCGCGGCGGTGCTCGAAGTCGCGGCCGGTGATCGCGTGGAGCTCGCGCTCGTCGACGTGTGCGGCTCCACCTCGCCGTACGTCGGCTCGCGTGCGTTGTGGGAGCCGGCGCTCCTGACCGAGCTGTACTGCACGTTCGCCGAGCCCGATGCGATCGGTTTGTCCAGCGTCGCCGGGCAGTTGTGCCCGTCCAGCCGTGCGACGCCGTCGGGCGTCGCGCTCACCTTCGCCCCGCCCGAGCAGGCGCGCTGGGTGGTCCGTGCGCCGATCGCGCCCGGTCTCGTCGTGCCCGTCGGCGTTGGTGAGTTCCGCAAGCTGCCGCCCGACGAGCCCGTGGAGATCGCGCCGTGCGGAGTCATCGCTGTCGACGGCGAGCGCGAGCTGGAGCTCCGCCGCGGCGAAGGCGCCACTGTCCGGCTGCGGCTCGACGGACCGCGCTGCGTAGACGTCACCGCTGCCATGACCGAAGCGGCTCAACTCGGTTTGTTCACCACAGAAAGGAACGTCGACGATGACGGACACCTTGCGAACACGCGCCGCGCGCGGCCTTGACGCCGACGCGCTGCTCGACGCGTACCGGATGATGCGTACCATCCGCGCCTTCGAAGAACGGGTGCACGACGAGTTCGCGACCGGCGACATCCCGGGCTTCGTGCACCTCTACGCCGGGGAGGAGGCGTCCGCGACCGGCGTGTGCATGCACCTCGACGACCGCGACTCGATCGCCAGCACGCACCGCGGGCACGGGCACTGCATCGCCAAGGGGGTGGACGTCAAGGCGATGATGGCCGAGATCTACGGCCGGAAAACCGGTTCCTGCCACGGCAAGGGCGGGTCGATGCACATCGCCGACCTGTCCAAGGGGATGCTCGGCGCGAACGGCATCGTCGGCGGCGGCCCGCCGCTGATCTGCGGCACCGCGCTCGCCGCGAAGCAGCAGGGCACGGGCGGAGTCGGCGTCGCGTTCTTCGGCGACGGAGCGAGCAACCAGGGCACGACGTGCGAAGCGCTCAACCTCGCGTCGGTGTGGCAGCTGCCCGCTGTCTTCATCGCGGAGAACAACGGCTACGCCGAAGCCACGTCCAGCACCTGGTCGGTGTCCGCGGACAACATCGCGGACCGGGCCGCCGGGTTCGGGATGCCGGGCGTGATCGTGGACGGGTTCGACTTCTTCGCCGTGTACGAGGCGGCGGGCGAGGCGATCCAGCGCGCCCGCGAGGGCGGCGGCCCGACGCTGATCGAGGTCAAGTTCACCCGGTACTTCGGGCATTTCGAGGGCGACCAGCAGACCTACCGCGCCACCGAAGTGGCCGACGCGCGCGAGAACCTGGACTGCCTCAAGCGGTTCCGCGCCCGCGTCACCGAGACCGGCCAGCTCGAAGAATCCACTTTGGACTCCGTCGACACGCAGGTGGCCGACCTGATCGAGGCTGCCGTCACCGAGGCCAAGGCCGCGCCGAAACCCGGGCGCGCCGATCTGGAAACCGACGTCTACGTCTCGTACTGAGGAGCTACCCATGGCACGCACGATCAGCTACCGCGAGGCCATCAACGAGGCGCTCGCGCAGGAGATGGAACGGGACCCGGCGGTCATCGTGATGGGCGAGGACAACGCGGGCGGGGCGGGCAGCCCCGGCGAAGACGACGCGTGGGGCGGCGTTCTCGGTGTCACCAAAGGGCTTTATCACCGCTTCCCCGGCCGGGTGCTGGACACCCCGATCACCGAGTCGGCGTTCATCGGGGCCGCGATCGGCGCGGCCACCCGCGGGCTGCGGCCGGTGGCCGAGCTGATGTTCATCGACTTCCTCGGCGTCTGCTTCGACCAGATCTTCAACCAGGCGGCCAAGTTCCGCTACATGTTCGGCGGCAACGCGCAGACCCCGGTCGTCATCCGCACGATGTACGGCGCCGGGCTGCGGGCGGCGGCCCAGCATTCGCAGGCGCTGTACCCGATTTTCACGCACATCCCCGGGCTGAAGGTGGTCGTCCCGTCCAGCCCGTACGAGGCGAAGGGCCTGCTCACCCAGTCGATCCGCGACGACGACCCGGTGATCTTCTGCGAGCACAAGGCGTTGTACGACTCCAGCGGCGAGGTGCCCGAAGACAGCTACACGATCCCCTTCGGCGAAGCCAACATCGTGCGCGACGGGGACGACGTGACGATCGTGGCCATCGGCCGGATGGTGTCGGTGGCTGAGGCCGCGGCCGCGGAGCTGGCCGGTTCCGGGATCGAGGCCGAGGTCATCGACCCGCGCACGACCAGCCCGCTCGACACCGAGACGATCCTGGAGAGCGTCGAGAACACCGGCAGGCTGGTGGTCGTCGACGAGGCGACCCCGCGCTGCAACCTCGCCACGGACATCTCCGCGCTGGTGGCGAAGGAGGCGTTCGGGTCGCTGCGCGCGCCGATCGAGATGGTCACCGCGCCGCACACCCCCGTGCCGTTCTCGGACGCGCTCGAGGACCTCTACATCCCGGACGCGCAGCGGGTCGTCAACGCCGCCAAGGCGGTGGCCGGGTGGACGCGATGATCGCCAAGGTCGCGATGCCCAAATGGGGGCTGTCCATGGCGAGCGGCAAGGTCACCGAGTGGATCGCGCACGAGGGCGACGAGATCGCCGACGGCGACGAGCTGGCCGACATCGACACCGACAAGATCACCGGCACGTTGGAGGCTTCCGACGAGGGCGTGCTGCGCCGGGTGATCGCGCAGGTCGGCGAGGACGTGCCGGTCGGCGGGACGATCGCGCTCATCGCGTCGGCGGACGTGACCGACGCGGAGATCGACGAAGCGGCCCGCCAAGCCCGCGAAGAGCTGGACTCGGGCGCGGTCGCCGAGGTCGCCGGCCCGCTCACGGGGACGGTGCAGGTGGACGGGCGCACGATCTCGTTCGCCACGCTCGGCGAAGGCGAGGAGCACGTCGTGCTGATCCACGGCTACGGCGGCGACAAGAACTCCTGGCTGTTCGTGCAGGAACCGCTTTCCGAGACGCGGACCGTGCACGCGCTGGACCTGCCAGGGCACGGCGAGTCGACGAAGGACGTCGGCGACGGTTCCCTCGACACCCTGGCCGGCGCGGTACTGGGTTTCCTTGCCGCGCAAGGGATCGAGCGGGCTCACCTCGTCGGGCACTCGCTCGGCGGGGCGGTGGCCGTCGCCGTGGCGGCGCGCGAGCCGGGCCGGGTGGAGTCGCTGACGCTGGTGGCGCCGGCCGGGTTCGGCGACGAGGTCAATGCGGACTACCTGCGCGGGTTCGCCACCGCGTCGTCCCGGCGTGAGCTGAAACCGCACCTCGCAGCGCTGTTCGCCGACCCGTCGCAGGCCACCCGAAAACTGGCCGACGACCTGATGAAGTACAAACGGCTCGACGGGGTGGACAAGGTGCTCACGACCCTGCTCGACACCCTCCTGCTGAGGCCACTGAACGTGCGGCCGCTGCTGTCCGAAGTGGACGTTCCGGTCACGTTCGTGTGGGGTGGCCAGGACGCGGTCATCCCGCCGGTCAACGCGCGTGAGCTCGCCGGGGTTCGCCTGGTGGAGGGCGCCGGGCACATGGTGCACATGGAATCCCCGGCGGCCGTTGTGGAAGCGGTGCCGCCGGTGTCACGCTGAGGAGGATGGCTCAGCACCTCGAGGCAGCGCTGCCGGTCGGGGCGGACCCCCGGCGGTACGCGCGCGCCCTCGCGAAGGTGCGCGAAGCCGCGCTGTCCGGCGAAATCTCGCCGGACAGCCCACGGCCCGTGATCGGTGCTTCGTGGCAGCGGATGCGCAGTCTCGGCGTGGATCCCGACCGCGGCGGGCAGGCCGAGCCGCTGGATCCGGCTGGCGTCGAACAACGGCGGGCGGACAGCGGGCTGGCCGGTGTGCTGCCGATCCTTCGCGACGGGCTGGTCGGGGTGGCCGAGGAAGCCGCGCACATCATGGTGGTGGTCGACCCGGAGGGTGCGGTGCTCTGGCGCGAAGGCAGCAGCACGGTCCGCCGCCGGGCCGACCGGCTCGGGTTCGTCGAAGGCGTGTGCTGGCACGAAAACGTGGTGGGCACCAACGCGATCGGCACCGCGCTCGTCGCGCGCAGGCCGATCCAGGTCTACTCGGCCGAACACTACGTGCGCACGCACCATGCGTGGACCTGCGCCGCCGCGCCCCTGCGAGACCCGCGCGACGGTCACCTGCTCGGCGTAGTCGACCTTTCCGGACCGGCACAGACAGTGCACGCGACTACCCTCGCGCTCGTCGATGCGGTCGCCCGGCTGACGGAATCCAAGCTACGCAACGACCATCTCGCCGAACTGGAGCGCCTGCGCGCGTCCGCGCTGCCGACGCTGGCGAAGCTGAGCGGACGTGCCGTGGTCGCGGACGGGCACGGCTGGGTCGCCGCCACCACCGGGCTCGCGCCGGTGGATCGCATCGCGCTGCCCGCGCACTGCGCGCCCGGCCAGGTGTGGCTGCCCGCGTTCGGGAGCTGCGTGCTCGAACCGGTGCCCGGCGGCTGGCTGGTCCGGCTCGCCGGTGAGGACGGCGTGCCGACACGCGTCGAACTGGACCTGAGCAAATCGGACTCGACACTCACCATCGCCGGTACGGCCGGTTCCTGGACCCACACGCTCAGTCCCCGCCACGCCGAAATGCTCTACCTGATCAGCCTTTTCCCCGAGGGGCGTTCGGCGGCCGAGCTCGCCGCCGACCTGTTCGGCGACCCCGCGCGCACTGTCACCGTGCGGGCGGAAATGTCGCGGCTACGCCGAAACTACGGTTCAGTGCTCGCGCGGCGCCCGTACCGGTTCGCCGATGGCGTGGAGGTGGTGGTGCGCGGGCCCGACGCGCCCGGGCGGGTACTGCCTTTTTCCACCGCGCCGGGGATCGTGACTCGACGCGGCAACCGGTCAGCCACATATCAATAACGCCCCGCGTCCGCAGGGTGTGAATCTCCGCGACCCGGCGGAGTCGATGGCGACGGCCACGGCGACTCGGATACCTTCATGCCGGTGGTAGAACCGGGCGAGGGGTGGAATTGATGACGAGCACCGCGACGCGGCCTGGCGCGCCGACGGCCGAACCGCCGCCCGCGCCCGACGCGCCCCCCTCGTCCCAGCCCACCCGCTCCGGGTTCGCGGGCCTGATCGACCTGCCGGCCGCGGCCGTGCGAGGGCTGATCCGCTCAGTCCGCACCACCCCGGGCAGGCTCACCGTGATCGCGGTCGGGCTCGTCCTGCTCACGCTGGTCACCGGCATCGTGGGCACCTTCGTCGTGCAGGGCAAGAAGGACACCATCAACGAGCTGATCGACCACCGCGAGCCGCTGACGGCGGCTTCGCAGGAGGTCTACCGCTCGCTGTCGGACGCGGACGCGACCTCGGCCAACGCCTTCCTCGTGATCGGCACCGAGCCGCCGGAGCTGCGCGCCCGCTACGACCAGGACATCGCCAGCGCCGGCGCCGCACTCGCGAAGGCGGCTTCGGACTCCGAAGGCGTGGCCGACGCGGCCACCAAGGTCGACATCATCAGCCGGAACCTGCCCGTCTACACCGGCATCATCGAGACCGCCCGCCAGAACAACATGCAGGGCTTCCCGGTCGGCGCCTCGTACCTGCGCGAGGCGTCCAACCTGATGCGGGCCACGATCCTGCCCGCGGCCTCCGATCTCTACCACATCGACACCGACCGGCTCGGCGCCGAACAGGACGACGTGAGCGGCTTCCCGTGGTTCACCACGGCGTTGCTCGTGGTGCTGCTCGCCGCGCTCGTCGTCACCCAGGTGTATCTGACACGGCGGACCAACCGGCTGCTCAACATCGGCCTCGTCGTGGCGACCGGCGCGATGGTGGTCGTGCTGTTGTGGGGCGCGGTCGCGCTGATCATCCAGTCCGCGCTGGTCGGCTCCGGGCAGGACGACGGCAGCCACCCGGTGGACGTGCTCGTCCGCGCGCGCAGCGCGGCGGTGCAGGCCAGGGCCGACGAGACGATGACGCTGGTGGCCCGCGGTGACGGCGCCGACTACGAAACGAACTTCCAGCAGCTCGCGCCGATCTTCACCGGTCTGCTGCACGAGGCACAGGGCCTGATGTCCGGCGAAGCGGCGCAGAACATCGACACCGCCGTGTCCTCCGCGGACGCGTGGCTGGTGGCGCACAAGGACGTTCGCGCCAAGGACGACGGGGGCTCCTACTCGGACGCGGTCAAACAGGCCATCGACACCTCGCTGCCGAACGGTTCCGCGGTCGCGTTCACCAAGCTCGACAACGCGCTCGTGAAGGCGATCAGCATCGGGCGGCAGAACTTCCTCGACAGCACGCGCGGAGCCGATCGGGCGCTCACCGCGCTCGCGCCGGGCGTGGGAGTGCTGGCCGTGGTGGCCGCGGGCGGGGTGACGATGGGCATCCGGGACCGGCTGAGGGAGTACCGGTGAGAAAACTGAGACTCGCGGCGCTGCTGGCGGCGTTCGCTCTCTTCGGCGCGGCCTGCGGCAGCGCGGGCACGCCCGTCGACCCGGCTCCGGTCGGCAGCGTTCAGCCGCCGATGCCGGCGAAGGTCGGCGGCGCCGAGAAAGCGGCCGGCGGTAGCGCCTCGTCCAGTTGCGACACCCGGAGCCTGTCGCCCGATCCGTCGCTGTCCGGGTCCACGGTGAGCAAGATCAAGCAGCGCGGCCGGATCATCGCCGGAGTGGACCAGACCACTTACCTGTTCGGCTTCCTCAACCCGGCCACCGGCAACCTCGAGGGCTTCGACATCGAGATCGTGAAGCAGATCGCGGACGCCATCTTCGGCACGTGGCAGGGCCACGTGCAGTGGACGGCCATCCCGTCTTCGCAGCGCGAAGCCGTGCTGGAGAACCACACCGTCGACATCGTGGTGCGAACCTACAGCATCACCTGCGACCGCCTGCAGAAGATCGACTTCTCCTCGAACTACTACCAGGCCGGCCAGCGCGTGCTGGTGCGCAAGGACTCCGGCATCACCGGGCTGACCGACCTCGGCGCGAAGAAGGTCTGCGCGGCCAGCAGTTCCACGTCGCTGCAGGCGATCCAGAACGCGCCGGCGAAGCCGATCCCGGTGTCCGTGAGCAATTGGTCGGACTGCCTCGTGCTGATGCAGCAGGGGCAGGTCGACGCGATCTCGACCGACGACGTGATCCTCGCCGGGATGGCCAAACAGGATCCGAACGTGGTGGTCGTCGGCGCCCCGTTCACGAAGGAGAACTACGGGGTCGGCGTCGCCAAGGGCCAGGAGGACCTGGTCCGGTTCGTCAACTCCGTGCTCGACACCATCCGCGGCAACGGGGTGTGGCAGCAGAACTACGACTACTGGGTCGCGCCCGTGCTCGGCCCCGCGACGCCGCCCGCCGTTTCGTACCAGTGAAGGTTGCATGATGCCGGAAGAGTCCCGCCCGAGGCACGCGGCACCGGACGACAACGAGCCGATCTCCGGAAGCCTGGAGGGCATGGCCGAAAACGCCGCCGAGCGCACGAGCTACATCCAGCCCGTCGCGCCGCGGCCGCCCCAGCCGCCACAACAGCAGGCACCACAACAGCCGCCACGACAGCGGCCGATGCCGCCGGTCACCCCGCAGCAGCAGGCGAACAGGCCGCCCCGCGCGATGCCCGACCCGCAGCTGACCAGCGTGCTCGCCAACCCGGCGCCGCCGACGTCGAGCATCATGCCGCCGTCGCCGCCGGTGGAAACCCCGTCGGACAAGGTCGAACTCCCCGACCCCGGCACGGAAAGCGTGGTCCCGGAACGCTCCAGCGACGGCAGGCACACCGGCTCGGGCAGTGGCCCGGTCAGCGGAAGCGGCCCCAGCAGCGGGCCGGGCACGGGCTCCGGGTCGTTCCCGCACGGCTCGCGCCGCACCGGCCGGCGCACTTCGCGTCGCGGCAGGCTGGGCGCGGGCCTGGTCGACGTGCCACCGGTGCCCTACCGCGACCCGGCCTCGGCCGTGCTCACCGATCCGATGGTGAGCGAGGGGAAACGCTTCTGCGGCAACTGTTCCGCGAAGGTCGGCCGCGGCGAGGCCGGCCCCGAGGGCGTGTGCGAGAAGTGCGGCACGCCTTACTCGTTCGTGCCGAAACTCGGCGCGGGTGATCTGCTCGGTGGCCAGTACGAGGTGCTGGGCGCGATCGCGTACGGCGGGCTGGGCTGGATCTACCTCGCCAAGGACCGCAACGTCAACGACCGCTGGGTCGTCCTCAAAGGACTGATCGACACCGGCGACGCGACGGCCGTCGCCGCGGCGGTGAACGAAACCCGGTTCCTGTCCGAGGTCGAGCACCCGAACATCGTCAAGATCTACAACTTCGTGCAGCACCCCGACCCCACGACGGGCCATTCGGTCGGCTACATCGTGATGGAGTACGTCGGCGGGCAGTCGCTGCGGCAGCTCGCTTTGGCGCACTACCGCGAAGCCGGGCGCCCGGAGCCGCTGCCGATCGCGCAGGTGCTCGCGTACGGGCTGGAGATCCTGCCCGCGCTCGGCTACCTGCACAGCCAGAACCTGCTGTACTGCGATCTCAAGCCGGACAACGTGATCCAGACGCACGAGCAGCTCAAGCTGATCGACCTCGGCGCGGTGCGGCGGCTCGACGACTACGAGAGCCCGCTGTTCTTCACCACCGGCTACAGCGCGCCGGAACTGGCCACGCAAGGCGCTTCGGTCGCCTCGGACCTGTACACGGTGGGCCGCACGCTCGCCGTGCTGAGCTTCGAGTTCAACGGTTACACGACGAAGTACAAGGCCACGCTGCCGAGCCCGGACGACGTCCCGCTGTTCAAGCTCTTCGGTTCCTACCACCGCTTCCTCAAGCGCGCGACGCATCAGGACCCGGATCGCCGGTTCATCACGGCCGAGGACATGGCCGACCAGCTTTCCGGTGTGCTGCGCGAAATCCTCGCGATGGGCACCGGTCGGCAGCGGCCCGGCGTGTCCACTGTGTTCGGTCCGGAGACCACCACCTTCGGCGTGGACATCGTGGTGCCGGAGAGCTCGGGCGAGCGGGTGCCGCCGCCCGCCGCGGGCGAGGTCGTCGCCGGGCTGCCGATCCCGCAGGTGGACACGAGCGACCCGGCGGCCGGTGTGCTGGCGACGATGGCGGCGCTGGATCCGCAGGGCGCCATCGACTCGCTGGAGAGCGCGCCCGCCCAGTCCATCGAGGTGCGGCTGCGCATCGTGCGCGCGCGGATCGAGCTGGGCGAGCTGGCCGAGGCGAGCAGGCAGCTGCAGGCGGCCCAGTACCTCGCGATCCGCGCCGGCTACCCGCACGACTGGCGGATCGACTGGCACCGCGGGCTGATCGAGCTCGCCGGTGGCAGGCAGCGCGTCGCGCAGGTGGCTTTCGAAGCGGTGTACGACGATCTCCCCGGCGAGATCGCCCCGAAGCTGGCGCTCGCGGTGAGTGCCGAAGGCGTCGGCGACTACTTCGCGGCTTCCCGGTTGTACGAACTGGTGTGGCGTACCGACCGGTCGTACGTCAGCGCGGCTTTCGGCCTGGCGCGGGTGTATCTGGCACAGGGCGCGCGAACGAGCGCCGTCGAGGTGCTGGAGTCGGTGCCCGCGTCGTCCACGCACTACACGGCGGCGCAGGTCGCCGCGATCAAGATCAGGACGAGGACGAACGGCAACGCCGTGGTGTCCGAAGGGGATCTCGCCGACGCGAGCGCCCGGCTGGACAGGCTCTCCCTCGACGCCGAGCGCCGCACCAGGATGGCCGCGGAGGTGCTCGAAGCGGCGTTCGAATGGGTGCGCTCGGCCCCGCCGGGGCACAGCACCGGTACCCGCGTGCTCGGCTTCCCACTGTCCGAAAGGGACGTTCGATTCGGGCTGGAGCGTTGCTACCGCACGCTTGCCAGGCTCGCGCACAACCAGGAGGACCGGATCGGGCTGGTCGACAGGGCCAATGCCATCCGGCCACGCACGCTGACGTGACCGGGCGCGCCGGTCACGGGTTGATGTCCCAGTCCTCCCGTGACCGGCCCGCGGTCTGCGAAAACTTCTCGAGCGCGTCCGCGGAGCCGTGCGAGGTGAAGTGCTCGAACGTGACCTCGACGAACAGCGCGCGGGCGCGGACGGCGAGCGGCCCGTCTTCGGCGTCGAGACGGCCGTTGGCGCTGACGTAGATCTTGCGCCCTGCCACGCCGTCCAGCTTCGTCACGATGTACAAGGTGGACCCGACCGGCACCGGGCGCAGGAAATCCGTTTCGAGCTTTCCGGTGACCGCGGGGCGCCGCAGCAGGTTGCCTGCCGCGGAACCGAGCGCCTCGTCGAACGCGCAGGCCAGCAGGCCGCCGTGGGCGAGGCCGGGCGCGCCCTGGTGTGCCCTGGTGACCTCGAACCGCGAGCGCACAAGATGTTCCTCACCGACGGTGGACGTCATGTGCAGCCCGCCGTCCACGTCTCCGCAGCCGAAGCACTCGATGTAGTGCATGGGCAGCTGCGCACCAGGTCCGGGCGCGTCAGGGTGCACGGCCAGTGGCTCGGTCTCCACCGGGGGCCACGGCGTACTGCGCCGGCGCGTCTGGGATACCTCGTCCATCCGAACAAGTTAACCCGGTTGCCCCAACGTTTCGCGCCGACCCCGTGCTCGGAGAGACAAGACCCACCAGAAGCGAGAAAATTACTACCAATCGCTGGCTAGGTACTAGGGTCGCAAGATCGCTGGAACGGAACTGTGTGCACGAGGAGGTCGGGGCGTATGGCAGAAGCAGCGGCTCAGGAAACGGAAATCGACCAGAGAACGGTAAAACGGGCCGTCATCGCCTCCGCGATGGGTAACGCCACCGAATGGTACGACTACGGTGTGTTCACCTCGGGCGCAATTGCGACCGCGATCGGCACGGTCTTCTTCCCCGGTGAAGGAAATGCGGTCCTCAAGTCGCTGGCTCTGGTCGCGATCGGGTTCGTCGTTAGGCCGTTCGGCGGAGCGTTCTTCGGCCCGTTGGGGGACAAGCTCGGCCGCCAGCGCGTACTGGCCATCACGATTCTGCTGATGTCGGGCTGTACCTTCCTGGTCGGCTGCCTGCCGACCTACGCCGGCGGGTACTCGATCGGCATCGGTGCCCCGATCCTGGTGCTGTTGCTGAGGCTGATCCAGGGCTTCTCCACCGGTGGTGAGTACGGCGGCGCGGCGACGTTCATCGCCGAGTACGCGCCGACGAAGCGCCGCGGGTTCTTCGGCAGCTTCCTGGAGTTCGGCACGCTGTCGGGTTACGTGCTCGGAAACGTCGTCGTGCTCGCGGTGACGCTGTCGTTCACCACGGAGCAGGTTTCGAGCTGGGCGTGGCGGATTCCGTTCTTCGTCGCGCTGCCGCTGGGCATCGTGGGTCTCTACCTCCGGTCGAAGCTGGAGGACACCCCGGAGTTCAAGCGCATGGAGAAGGCGGGCGAGAAGGCGGAGAAGGCGCCGCTGAAGGAGACGCTCACCGAGAACTGGCGGATGATCCTCAACCTGATCGGCATCGTGTTGCTCCTCAACATCGCCGACTACATGTTGCTGACGACCATGCCGACCTACTTCACGGACACGCTGAAGATCAACGACAACACCTCGACCCTGATCATCATCGGGGTGGAGGTCGTGCAGATGATCCTCATCGCCCCGCTCGGCGCGCTGTCCGACCGGATCGGCCGGAAACCGTTGCTGCTGACGGCGGCGATCGGGTTCCTGGTGCTGAGCTACCCGTCGATCAAGCTGATGCAGAGCGGGAACCTCGCCCTGTTGATCGTCGGGTTCGGCATCGTCGCGTTCCTGCTCGTGCTGATGCTCGCGGTGATCGGGTCGACCTTCCCGGCGATGTTCCCGACGCGCGTGCGCTACGGGTCCTTCGCGATCGGCTACAACGTGTCCACCTCGGTCTTCGGTGGCACGTGTGGCGTGATCGTCACGGCGCTGATCCACAGCACCGGGAACGAGGACTGGCCCGCGTTCTACCTGATGATCGCCGCGGTGATCGCGATCGTGCCGATCATCAAGATCCCGGAGACCGCTCGCGTGCCGATCGCCAAGATCAACGTGCAGTCGTCGCCTTCGGACGGGCTGCGCGCGGCCACGAGCTGATTGCGCCACAAGGAAAAGGGCCGCGCCTCCCAGGTGGAGGCGCGGCCCTTTCGCTCACTCCGCGACTTCGGCGATGGTGGCCTCGGCGCGAGGAATGAAGCGGCGGCGGGACCAGGTCACCAACAGCGCCGCAATACCAACAGCAAGGCCACCTTCGACGAACAGCGCCGTGAACACCATGTTGCTTCCTCCTCGGAGTCTTTCCGGCCGGCCTCCGCCGCACTCGCGGTTGCCGGGTTCGGTAGTTGACGGGCCACTTCCTGGCCCACTACTTCATCGCCGCGAAGGCCTCGCGTATTTCGCCTCTACCTGGCGTTGAGCCGTGATGTGCACCACGGCAAGATAGGGGGTACCGCGTGGGAGGAGACGGCGGCAAATGACCGACAGGACAGAAGCACCCGGAGTGGCCGAGGCTGCCCGGCTGCTCGACGACATGACCCAGCAGATGACCCCGGTACCGGCATTGCTGGACGAGCACGAGGTCACCGAACAGATCGAAGTGCCGGTGCCGCCGGAGTCCAAACTCGACGGCCACGTCTTCTAGGAAATGAATGACGGCCCGCCCGGAGCCGTGCTCCGGACGGGCCGTCGTCGTTACGCGCTCAGCTCGCGAGCGCGGACAGCTTCGCCCAGTCGTCCCAGGAATAGGTCCAGTCCGAGTAGTCCCCGTCCTTGGCCGACAGCTGCTGGGTGGAACCGGTGATCTCCACCGGGTCACCGGTGAGCACCCCGTCGTAATACTGTTTCGCGTTCGTCGGGGACAGGTTCAGGCAGCCGTGCGAGATGTTCTTCTTGCCCTGCGCCCACACCGACGACGCCAGCCCGTGGATGAACTCGCCGTTGTTGGAGATCCGCACCGCCCACGGCACGTTCACGTCGGTGTAGCCGTAGCGCGGGTTGCTCATCGAGTACACCGGGTACTTCGACATCACCACGTGCGTGCCGCTGTGCGTGACGCGGCCGGGGTCCGAGTCGAGCCCGTAGCTGACCGGGTAGTCCGCGATCTGCACGCCGTCCCTGATCACCTGCATCCGGTGGGTCCTGGTGTCGCCCTTGACGATCTGCGAGCGGCCGATGGTGAACGTGGAGCTCACGTCCGACTTGCCGTACGTGCCGTCGCCGATCTTGACGCCGTAGATGTTCGCGTTGACGGTGACCTTGGTGCCCGGCTGGTAGTACTCCTTCGGCCGCCAGTGCACTTCGGTGTCCGAGAGCCAGGCCCACGAGCCTTCGGTCTTCGGCGTGGTCTCCACCGAGAGCGCGCGCTCGGCCGCGGCCTTGTCGGTCACCTTGCTGCTGAAGGTGAGCGCGATCGGCATCGCGATGCCGTACGTCTGCTGGTCACCGACGTTGAGACTGCCGGAGATCTGCCGTTTCGGCGTGACCGTCCCGAACGAACCGGACAGCTGGACCGGTTTGCCGTCCTCGCCGGTGGCGCTGCCCGTCCAGGTGTAGGTCTTGCCGTAGCCGAGGTCCTCGGTGGTGGTCCAGCTGTGCTTGTCCGCGGCGAGCTGGCCTGCCACCTGCTTGCCGTCGGGATTGGTGAGGGAGACGTTCTGCAGTTCGCCGTTGGCGACGGTCACCTTGACCGGATCGCCGGGCGCGACGTCCTGCGCGCCGTTCGCCGGAGTGGTCGTGAGTTTGGCCGCCTCGGCCTGCGCGGGGGCCGCCCCGCCCGCGGGTGCCTGCGTGTCCGTTGTCGACGGACCGGATCCGCTCGTGCAGGCACTGAGTCCCAGCGCCGCGGCCAGCCCCAGGCCGATCAGCGCGGTCTTGAGTCGTGTCACTCGTTGGTTCCCCTTTTCCCCATTTGCCTCATCAGACGCCGCTGCGCGTTCAGAAGTTGACAGGTCAGGGTGTGATCGAGCTCACGATTTGCTGCGAACGTCCCCGAGGTCCTCAGCCTATCGGGTGTACCCGTGATCTTCGCGTGGCTTTTTGTACGACGTTTAGGTGACATCGAGGAGGGTCCCGGATAGGGGTTCAGATTTCGCCAGATCCCGGTACGCTGCCCCTAGGCCGTCGTTTTGCGTGTTAGTGGCTTCACACTCGCGGAACTTCTGACGCGAGCCCGGAGCCGCACGCTTCTTGCTCGTCTCGTTGGAACCGCCCGGGGCGGCCCGGGTGTCGCTACGGTGACAGCCGATGCGGATGTAACGAGGAGTAAAGCGGTGGCGCAAGGCACTGTGAAGTGGTTCAACGCCGAGAAGGGCTTCGGCTTCATCGCCCAGGACGGCGGCGAGGGCGATGTCTTCGTGCACTACTCGGAGATCGATGGGCGCGGCTTCCGCACCCTCGAGGAGAACCAGCGCGTTGAGTTCGAGGTCGGGCAGGGCCAGAAGGGTCCGCAGGCCCAGAAGGTGCGCGTCATCTGACGTCGTTCCTACCCTGAACGTCGCAAGCCCCCGGCGGTTTTCCGCCGGGGGCTTGTTTTCGTTGTCGGGGTT
>NZ_VMNW02000004.1 GCF_007713735.2 Amycolatopsis acidicola
GGCTGGAGGAGGGCGGTGGGGGCGTGGTCATTTCTGCAGGCTCCATTGCGTGACGGTCCGGGCGGGTGTCCAGCCGGTGAATCCGCCGAGTGGGGCGGCGTGTTCGACGGCGACCCGGACGAGTTCGCCGCCGTGCTCGGCGTAGGCCGTGGCGAGGGTTTGTTCGGACTCCAGCGTCACGGCGTGCGCGACGAGCCGGCCGCCGGGGGCGAGCGCGGCCCAGCACGCGGGCCACGCCGAAAGGCCGCCGCCGAGGAACACCGCGTCGGGCGCGGGGAGGTCCGCAAGCGCTTGCGGCGCCGCGCCGGTGACGACGCGGATGTCCGGTACACCAAGGTTTTCCGCGTTCCGGGCGATCCGTGCGGCCCGCTCCGGCACGCGCTCGATCGCGATCGCCCGGTTCCGCGGATGCACCCGCGACCACTCGACGGCCACGCTCCCGGCACCGGCGCCGACGTCCCACAGCAGCTCCCCGGGCGCGGGCGCGAGGCGGGCGAGGGCGAGCGCGCGCAGGTCGCGTTTGGTGAGCTGGCCGTCGTGCTCGAAGGCGTCGTCCGGCAGGCCCGCGACGGTCGACAGCCCACGCCCGACGCACTCGATCGCGACGACGTTGAGCGGCCCCACCTCGGCCGACCACGCGCCGGCGAGCGCCTCGACACGGCGTTCCGCCGGGCCGCCGAGCTCCTCCAGCACCGTCATCCGGCTCTCGCCGAACCCTTGCGCCGTCAGCAGTTCCGCGATCGTCGCCGGGGTCGACGCGTCCGAGCTGAGCGCCAGCACCCGCGCGCCCGAGCTCAGCGCCCGCGCCAGCCGGTGCACGTTCCGCCCCACGACGCTGACGACTTCGGTCTCCTCCGCGGACCAGCCGAGCCGCGCGCGGGCCAGGGTGACGGACGACACGGCAGGCACGATTTCGACGTCCTCGAACCGCCGCACGAGCGTCGTGCCGATGCCCGACAGCATCGGGTCGCCGCTGGCCAGTACGCCGATCCGCCGCCCGGCGTACTCGGCGACCAGCCCGTCGAGCGCGGGCAGCAGCGGGCTCGGCCACGGCACTTTCGGCAGGTCGAGCGGCACCAGGTCCAGCTGCCGCGCGCTGCCGAACAGCACGTCGCAGCCGCCGATGGCGGCCCGCGCGTGCTCCGGCAGACCGGCCCAGCCGTCGGCCCCGATCCCCGTCACAACGATCGTCACGAAGCGAAACCGTATGCGATGATGCCTGGCGACGGTCGTCGTGGAACCCGGTGCAAGACCGGGGCGGTCCCGCCACTGTGACCGGCCGGCAACGGCCGGGAGCCAGAGCTTCGGCGTCGTTGCGTGCTTTTTCGCCAGGCACGCGGCCAGATCAGGTGGGCGCGGACCCGCCACGAGCCAGAGGAGTGCGATGCGGCCGTATCCGTTCACCGCTGTCGTCGGGATGCCGGATCTTCGGCTGGCGCTCGTCCTGTCGGCCATCTCACCCGCGATCGGCGGCGTGCTCGTGCGCGGCGAGAAGGGCACGGCGAAATCCACGATGGTGCGCGCGCTCGCCGGGCTGCTGCCCGAGGTCGAGGTCGTGCGCGGCTGCCGGTTCTCCTGCGACCCCGCGGCGCCGGACCCGGCCTGCCCCGACGGCCCGCACGACGGCCCCGCCGTGCAACGCCCGGCTCGGCTGGTCGAGTTGCCGGTCGGCGCGGCGGAAGACCGCGTGGTCGGTTCGCTGAACCTGGAGCGCGCGCTGGCCGAAGGCGTCACGGACTACCAGCCCGGTCTGCTCGCGGCGGCGCACCGCGGCCTGCTCTACGTGGACGAGGTCAACCTGCTGCACGACCACCTCGTGGACACGCTCCTGGACGCGGCGGCGATGGGCCGCGCGACGGTCGAGCGTGAGGGCGTGTCGGTCTCGCACGCGGCGAGGTTCGTGCTGATCGGCACGATGAACCCGGAGGAGGGCGAGCTCCGGCCGCAGCTGCTGGACAGGTTCGGGCTGACCGTCGAGGTGGCGTCGAGCCGAGACCCGGAGCTGCGCGCGGAGGTCGTCCGCCGCCGCCTTGCCTACGAGGCGGATCCGGACTCGTTCGCCGCCCGCTACTCGGCGGAGGACGCCGAGCTGGCGAAGGAAATCCAGGCGGCACAGGAGTTGCTGCCCTCGGTCGTGCTGACCGACGAAGCCTTGCGCCAGATCGCCGAGGTGTGCGCGTCCTTCGAGGTGGACGGGATGCGCGCGGACATCGTCACGGCCCGCACGGCGGTCGCGCACGCCGCGTGGAGCGGCCGCGCCGAAGTGTCCACTGAGGACATTCGCGTGGCGGCGAGGCTCGCGCTGCCGCACCGTCGCAGGCGGAACCCGTTCGACGCGCCGGGAATCGACGAGGAACAGCTCGAGCAGGCGTTGCAGGACGCGGAGCCGGAAGGCCCCGGCCCGGACGACGACGGCCCCGGCTCGGGTTCCGACGCGCCGTCGTCCGAGGATGGTCCGCAGCCGGACGGCGACCAGGGCCACCAGCGGCAGCCGGACGCGGGCGGGCAGCCGTCGGACTCCGGGACCCAGCACGCGGGTGCCGGAAAGCCTTACCGGGCAAGGCTGTTCAAGGTCGCCGGGGTCGGCGAGGGCGAGCGTGGCCGCCGCTCGAAGGCGATCACCGACAGCGGCCGGACGGTCGGCGTCCAGCCGTCGAGCGTGCGTGAAGGCAAACCGCACCTCGTCGCGACACTCCGCGCGGCGGCTCCGCACCAGCGCGGCCGCGGCCGCGGCGGGGCGGGATTGGTGCTGCGCAAGGGAGATCTGCGCTACGCGCTGCGTGAGGGCAACGAAGGCAACCTCGTCCTGTTCTGCGTGGACGCGTCCGGGTCGATGGGCGCGCGGGCGCGGATGCGCGAGGTCAAGGCCGCCGTGCTTTCCCTGCTGCTGGACGCCTATCAGCGCCGGGACAAGGTCGGGCTGGTGACTTTCCGCGCGGGCGCGGCCGAGTTGTCGCTGCCGCCGACGATCAGCGTCGAAGCCGCGGCCTCCCGGCTCGAAGCGCTGCCCACCGGCGGGCGGACCCCGCTGGCCGAAGGTTTGCTCGAAGCGGCACGGGTGTTGCGCGTGGAGTCGATCCGCGATCCGCGCCGCCGCCCGTTGCTGGTCGTGGTCACCGATGGCCGCGCCACGAGCGGGCCGGACGCGGTGCGCCGCGCGCAGGCGGCGGCCGGGTTGTTCGAGGGCGTCACGTCGCTGGTGATGGACTGCGAGACCGGGCGGATGCGCCTCGGGCTGGCCGCGGAGCTGGCGGAGCACCTCGGCGCGGAGCACGTGCCGCTCGGCGAGGTCGCGGCGGATTCCCTTGCGGGAGAAGTGAAATCCCGGCTGCGGAGGGCCGCCTGATGCCACAGGGCAAACCCGAGGTCGTCCCCGACGACGGGCTCACCACGCGCCAGCGCCGCAACCGGCCGGTGTTCGCCGTGCACACCGGCGTGATGAAGGGCAAGTCCACCGCCGCCTTCGGGATGGCGCTGCGCGCCTGGAACCAGGGCTGGTCGGTGGGCGTGTTCCAGTTCGTCAAATCCGCGAAATGGCGGGTGGGCGAGGAATCCGCGTTCCGCGCGCTCGGCAGGCTCCACGACGAGACCGGCGAAGGTGGGCCGGTGGAGTGGCACAAGATGGGCGAAGGCTGGAGCTGGTCGCGCAAGGCGGGCACGGACGAGGACCACGCCGCGAACGCGCGTGAGGGCTGGGCGGAGATCAAACGCCGGCTCGCCGCCGAGACGCACGGGTTCTACGTGCTCGACGAGTTCACGTACCCGCTGAAATGGGGCTGGATCGAGGTCGCCGACGTGGTCGAGGCGATCACGAACAGGCCGGGCCGCCAGCACGTCGTGATCACGGGCCGCGACGCGCCCGCCGAGCTGATCGAGGCCGCGGATCTCGTCACCGAGATGACGAAGATCAAGCATCCGATGGACGCCGGGCAAAAGGGCCAGCGGGGGATCGAGTGGTAGCCAGGGTCGTCATCGCGGCCCCGGGCTCCGGACACGGCAAGACCACCATCGCCGCCGGGCTGATGGCGGCGATGCGGGCGCGCGGGATCAGGGTTTCGGGGCACAAGGTCGGCCCGGATTTCATCGACCCGAGCTATCACGCGCTGGCCACCGGGATGCCGCCGCGCAACCTGGATCCCTTTCTGCAGAGCGAAGAACTGCTCGTGCCGCTGCTGTTGCACGGCGCCGCGGAGCTGGCCGTGATCGAGGGCGTGATGGGCCTGTTCGACGGCGCGCTCGGCACCGAGGGCTACGCCTCCACGGCGCACGTCGCACGGCTGCTCGGCGCGCCGGTGGTGCTGGTGGTGGACGCGAGCGCGGCCAGTCGCAGCGTCGCCGCGACGGTGCTGGGGTTCGCGCAGTACGACAGGCGCATCGAGCTGGCGGGCGTGATCCTCAACAAACTCGGCTCGCAGCGCCACGAGGACGAGATTCGTGCCGCGCTCGCGCCGACGGGGATCCCGGTGCTCGGGGCGTTGCGCCGCAGCGAGGACATCCACGCGCCGAGCCGGCATCTCGGGCTCGTGCCCGCGGCCGAGCGGGCGGCGGAGTCGCAGCGGCTGTTGCCGAAGCTCGCGGAGTGGATCGCGCAAGGCGTGGATCTCGAAGCCGTGGTGCGGGTGGCGCGAGGCGCGCCCGCGTTGACGGGAAAGCCTTGGCAGCCCGCGGGTTCGTGGTCGGGCAGGAGGCGGGTGGTGGCCGCGGCGGCCGGGCCCGCGTTCACGTTCCGCTACACCGAGACCGACGAACTCCTTGCCGCGCAAGGCCTCGACGTCGTCGAGCTGGATCCGTTGCGGGACAAGACGTTGCCCGATGACTGTGCCGGACTGTACTTCGGTGGCGGCTTCCCCGAGGTGCACGCCGAGGAGCTGTCGGCGAACCTCCCGCTGCGCGAGGAGCTGGCGGACGCGATCCACAATGGACTTCCGGTCGTCGCGGAATGCGCGGGGTTGTTGTATCTGTGCAAGGAGATCGACGGCCTGCCGATGATCGGCGCGCTCGACGCCGTGGCGCGGATGAGGAAACGCGGTGCGCTCGGCTACCGGCGTGCGACGGCTCCGGCGGAGCACCTGCTCGCGACGCCCGGTGAGCAGGTCACCGGGCACGAGTTCCACCGCACGGAAGTCCTTCCCAGGCAAGGGAAAACGCCAGCCTGGGAGTGGGACGGCGAGGCCGAGGGGTTCGCTTCGCGGACGCTGCACGCGTCCTACCTGCATGTCCACTGGGCCGGGCATCCCGCGCTGGCGAGCCGGTTCGCGGCTGCGGTGCACGCCCATGGCTGACTACGATCTGCACCACCACGGCGATGTCGAAGTCGGCGGCGGGCTGGTGGATCTGGCCGTGAACGTCCGGCTGCCCGAGCCGCCGGCGTGGCTCCACAAGGAATTGGCGGACGCGCTCACGGACCTCGCGGCGTATCCGGACGCGAGCGAGGCGACGGCCGCGGTGGCGGCGAGGCATGGCCGCGCTGTCCGGGACGTGCTCGTGACGGCGGGGGCCGCGGAGGCTTTCACTTTGCTGGCAACGGCTTTCCGTTCGCTCAAGGCCGTGGTCGTGCATCCGCAGTTCACCGAACCCGAGGCGGCGCTGCGGGCGGCGGGGCACGACGTGCGCCGCGTGCTGCTCTCCGGTGACTACGAACTCGATCCCACGCTCGTTCCCGAGGACGCCGAGCTGGTGTTCGTCGGCAACCCCACGAACCCGACGTCCGTACTGCATCGCGCGTCGGCGTTGCGCGCGCTGGCCCGGCCCGGCCGGTTGGTCGTGGTCGATGAAGCCTTCCTTGACGCCGTGCCAGGCGAGCCGGAATCCCTTGCCGGGGAGGCGGTTCCGGGTGTGGCCGTGATCCGGAGCCTGACCAAGACGTGGGGGATCGCCGGACTGCGCGCGGGGTACGTTCTCGCGGAACCATCCGTGATCGAGCGGTTGTCGGCCGTTCAACCGCCATGGTCGGTTTCCACGCTGGCCGCCCGCGCTGTCGTCGCCTGCTGTCGTCCGGCCGCGCTCGAAGAAGCCGGGCGGCTTGCCCTCGACGCCGAGCGGGACCGCGAAAATCTGGTCGTGGGCCTGGAAGAACTCGGCATCAAAGTGCTCGGGGCACCCCGGGCGCCGTTCGTCCTTGTCGAGACACCCGGCGCCGACACCCTGCGCCTGCGCCTGCGGGAAGCCGGTTACGCCGTTCGCCGCGGGGACACTTTCCCCGGGCTGAGCACAGATCACCTTCGCGTTGCCGTGCGGTCGCCGGAAGTGACAGAAGGCTTCCTCCGGGCGCTGCGCAACTTACGATGGCCGAGTGACAGATGAGCGGGAGTTGTCGACACCCGTACAGCCGGTCTCGGCGGCCAAGGCGGTCGCGGATCGGCTGATCGCCGCGATCGCGGTCGGCGACTACTCGGCGGGCGCGCGGCTCCCGGCCGAACGCGAGCTCGCCGAGATGCTCGAAGTCAGCCGGGTGACGGTGCGGGCGGCGCTGGCGGAACTGCGCAAGGCCGGGTACGTGGAGATCCGGCGCGGGCGCACCGGCGGCTCGTTCGTGCGCGGGGACTGGGCCGAGCGGACGGCCGACGAGGTGCGGGAGCGGCTGAGCAAGGACTGGTCGCAGCTGGAACAGCTCTTCGACCTGCGGCGGCTGGTCGAGTCGCTCGTCGCCAGGACGGCGGCCGAGCGCCACACCCTGGAGGACGACGCGGCGCTTCTCGGTGCGGTGAAACGGTACGAGCAGGCGAATACCGGCACGGGTGCCCGCTCGGCCGACGTGGATCTGCACCGCTGCGTCGCGGCCGCGGCGCACAACCCGTTGTTGGCGGATCTCAGCAGGCGCCTGCTGGCGCAGGTCAGCCTCGGCATCAGCCACGAGCCCTTCACCGCGCCGCAACACGAAGTGGCGCTGGCACAACACCGGGCGCTGGTGGACGCGATCACCGGCAGCGACCCCGACACCGCGGCGATCGTCGCGTCGGAACACTTCAGCGTCTCCGAACACGAGGTGCGGCGGGCCGTGGGCCGCGCTTGAACGGCGCTCAAGGCAGCCGTTGCCCCGCGATCCGGCCCGGCGCAAGGATCAGCCGAGCGCGAGGAAAACCCCGGCGGTGGCGACCTCCACGCACGCGCCGAGCACGTCGCCGGTGATTCCGCCCAGCCGCCGCGTGCAGCGCCACAGCACGACGCCCGCCGCGAGGTAGCCGATCACCACCGCCAGCGGCCCGCGCCACCAAGGCAGCCCTGGGATCAGCACGGCCAGCCCCGCGGCCACCACGAAGACCAGCACTGCCAACGGGATCGGCACCGAACCCGCCACCGTCGCCCCGAGCCCGGACGGCCGCGCCGAGGGCACGCCCCGCGCGCAACACAGCGACAGCACGCACCGCCCGGCCAGCACGCCCGCCATGGCGGCGGCCACCCCGCCGGCCGACAACGCTCCACATTGGACGATCAGCACCAGGACCAGCGTGGCCACCCCGGTGGGCCCGGAATCCCCGCGCCGCATGATCTCCAGCGCGCGTTCGCGGTCGTACGACGCGCCGAGCCCGTCGGCCGTGTCGGAGAGCCCGTCCAGGTGCAGGCCACGACTGCCGAGCGCGACCAGGCCGACAGCCAGCCCCGCCGACGCGAGCCCCGGCAGGCCGAGTGCGTTCCCGCCCCACATCACCAGACCGGCCAGCGCCGCCAACGGGATCACCGCGACCGGGGCGAGCAACATGGCGCCGCCCGCGACCCGGCCGTCGATGCGGCGCGGCGGTGGGACCGGAAGGGCGGTCAGCGTGCCGACCGCCATCCGCAGCGAATCAAGCAAGATCGGCCAGCAGCCCCATGTCGGAGATGATCGCCTGCGCCGCGCGCAACGTCGTCACCGCCTGGACCGCGCCGCTGCCTTCGCCGAGCCTCAACCCGAGGTCGAGGATCGGCTCCAGCCCGAGCGCCTTGAGCGCGTACGCCTGGGACGGCTCGGTGGAGCGATGCCCGGCGAGCCACCAGTGCACGGCGTCCGGCGCGATCTCCCGCGCCACCAGTGCTGCCGCGCCGGAGAAAACACCGTCCAACAGCACCGGCACACCGCGCGCCGCGCCCTGCACCAGGAAACCCGCCGTCGCCGCGGCGCAAGCGCTTCCCAACGCCGTGAGCACCGCGAACGGATCCGATCCGCGCGGCCGCGCGAGCGCGCGCTCGACCACGGCGACCTTGCGCGCCCGGCCTTCCTCGTCCACGCCCGTGCCGGTGCCGACGACCTCCTCGGCGGGCACCCCGAGCACCGCGGCGACCAGCGCGGCGGCGACCGTGGTGTTGCCGATACCCATGTCCCCGGGGATCAGCAGGTCCGCACCCGCCGCGATCTCCGCGTTCGCGACCAGGCGGCCCGCGTCGAAGGCACGCTCGGCTTCGCCCGGCTCCAGCGCGTCGGTGAAGTCGATCGAACCCGAGCCGCGGCGGATCTTGTACTGCCGCACCTCCTCGGGCACGTCGGCCAGCTCGTCGTCCACCGCGATGTCCAGCACCCGCACCTTGGCGCCGACCTGCCGGGCCAGCACGTTGACCCCGCTCTTGCCCGCGAGGAACACACGCACCATCGCGGCCGTGATCTCGCGCGGGTACGCCGAAACCCCGGAGACCCCGTGGTCACCGGCGAAGACCACCACGCGCACGTCGTCCAGCGGGCGCGGCGGCACCATGCCGTGCGCGGCGCTCAGCCAGGCGGCCAGTTCCTCCAGCCTGCCCAGCGCGCCGAGCGGTTTGACCAGCGCGTCCAGCCTGGTCAGCGCTTCCTCACGGGCATCGGAGTCCGGCAGCGGAATGTCGATCACAGCAGCGCCCTTTCGCCGAGGTGCAGTACACGCCCGGCCACCACGAGCTGGACGCTGTCCGATTCCGCGGCGACCCGGTTGTTGAGCGCCCCCAGCACATCACGAAACACGCGCCCGGACACCGTCGCGGGCACCACACCCATGCCGACCTCGTTGGTGACCGCGACGATCGGGACGTGCGCTTCCCGCCAGGCGTCGAGGAAATCCTCCATGCGCTCGTCGAGGCGCAGCTCCCAGCCCTCGGCCTGGTCCCACGCGCCGACCTCGCCCAGCACCCGGCTCACCCAGGTGCCGAGGCAGTCGATGAGCAGCGGTCTCGACGCCTTCCGCACGGTGGCTGCCAGGTCCTCGGCCTCGACCGTGCGCCAGTTCGCCGGGCGGCGGGCCTGGTGCAGGGCCACTCTCGCGGCCCATTCCGGATCGTCTTCGGAGGCCGGATAGCCGGGGGCCACGTACACGACCTCGGGGTGGCTGTTCATCAGCCGCTCGGCGTGGCGGGACTTGCCCGAGCGCACCCCGCCGAGGACGAGCACCTTGTCCTCGTCGCGCCCGTACCGGCGGAGCTGCCGGGCGGCGAACTCGAGCGACGTGGCGAGCCGCTGGGTCAGCTTGGTCATACCCGGCATTCTCGTGCACCGGCTACCGTCACGTTCGTGGTGTATGCAAGATCGTTGACCGCGCTGGGTCTCGCGGCCGGCTACGCACTGGATTCGGCGGTCGGTGACCCGCGTCGCGGGCATCCGGTGGCCGCGTTCGGCCGGGTGGCGGGCGCGCTGGAACGCCGGATGTGGGCCGACTCGCGACCGCGCGGCGCCGCGTACGCCGTCACCTGCGTCGGAGCTGCGGCCGGTCTTGGCGCGGTGGCGCAAACGTTTGCCCGGAAGCCTTTCGCGCGCTTCGCGGTCACGGCCATCGCCACGTGGGCTGTGCTCGGCGGTCGCGGCCTCGCCCGCGAGGGTGACGTGATGGCCGGGCTGCTCGAAGCCGAAGATCTGCCCGCGGCCCGCGTCCGCCTCGGGCATCTGTGCGGGCGGGACGCCACGAATCTGGACACGAAAGAGATCGCCCGCGCGGCGACGGAGTCCATTGCCGAGAACACTTCCGACGCCGTGGTCGCCCCGCTGGTGTGGGGCGCCGTGGCCGGGTTGCCCGGCCTGCTCGGCTACCGCGCACTGAACACTTTGGACGCCATGGTCGGCCACCGCTCGTCCCGGTACGAACGGTTCGGCTGGGCCGCCGCGCGCGCCGACGACGTCGCCAACCTCGTCCCCGCCCGGCTGGCCGCGCTCGCCGCCGCCTGCTGCGCGCCGCTGCTCGGCGGGAGCCCTCGCCGCGCCTGGCGGGTGTGGCGGCGGGACGCGGGGCAGCACCCGAGCCCGAACGCCGGACAGGTCGAGGCCGCTTTCGCCGGGGCGCTGGACATTCAGCTCGGCGGCATCAACACCTACGGCGGCGTGACCGAGGATCGCGGCACGCTCGGCGACGGGGTCACGCCCGAGGCGGCGGACCTTCGGCGCTCGGTGCGATTGTCGCGGCTGGTCGGGCTCGCCGCGCTGGCCGTGGCGGTGGCGCGATGAGCGTGCTGATCGCCGGGACCACCTCGGACGCCGGGAAAAGCCTTGTCACCGCTGGGATTTGTCGCTGGCTGGCGCGGCAGGGGATCAGCGTCGCGCCGTTCAAGTCGCAGAACATGTCGAACAACTCGATGGTCTGCGCGGACGGCGCGGAGATCGGCCGCGCGCAATGGCTCCAGGCGCGTGCCGCCGGGGTCGAGCCGGAGGCGGCGATGAACCCGGTGCTGCTGAAACCGGGCAGCGACCACCGTTCGCACATCGTCGCGCTCGGCAAACCGTTCGGCACGCTCGAAGCGGGCGAGTACGCGACCGGCCGGAAAGCCTTGGCACAACTGGCTTTCGACACTTTCGCGGAGCTGCGCACGCGGTTCGACGTGGTGGTGTGCGAGGGCGCGGGCAGCCCGGCGGAGATCAACCTGCGCGCGGGCGACTACGTGAACATGGGGCTGGCGCGGCGGTTCGACCTGCCCGTGCTGGTGGTCGGCGACATCGATCGCGGCGGGGTGCTGGCCGCCATGTACGGCACGAAAGCCTTGCTGGAGCCGGAGGATCAGGCGCTGCTGGCGGGCTGGATCGTGAACAAGTTCCGGGGCGACGTGGGGTTGTTGCGGCCGGGCCTGGACAAGATCGCGGAGCTGACCGAGCGGCCGGTGCTGGGTGTGCTGCCGTGGCTGGACGGGGTATGGATCGACTCGGAGGACGCGCTCGCCGCGGCGGGCTGGGCGCGTGAGCCGCAGCGAGGTTCGCTAGGCGTTGCCGTGGTGCGGTTTCCGCGCGCCTCCAACGCGACCGACGTGGACGCCCTCGCCGCGGAACCCGGCGTGACGGTGCAGCTGACCGCGGAGCCGGATGTGGTGCGCGCCAGCGACATCGTGGTGCTGCCCGGCACTCGCGCCACTGTGGACGATCTGGGGTGGCTGCGCTCGCGCGGCCTCGACCGCGCGCTGGCCGAACGGGCCGCGGCGGGCAGGCCGGTGCTCGGGATCTGTGGCGGTTACCAGATGCTGGCCGGGAAGATCGAGGACGACGTGGAATCCGGCGCTGGTGCCGTGGACGGGCTGGGGCTGCTGCCGACCACTGTGTCTTTCGCGGAGGAGAAGGTGCTCGGCCGTCCGGTCGGGGAGTGGCGCGGGCACGAGGTCGACGCGTACGAGATCCACCACGGCGTTGCCAGCGCGCACGGCGAAGCGGAACCTTTCCTCGACGGCTGGCGCGTGGGTTCGGTGTGGGGCACCACGTGGCACGGCACGCTCGACAACGACGGCTTCCGTCGCGCCTGGCTCGCCGAAGCGGCCGCGCAGTGCGGAGCGGACTGGGCGCCGAGCCCCGGCGCGCCGGGCTTCGCGAGCCTGCGGGAGTCCATGCTGGACAGGCTCGCCGACGCGATCGACGAGCACCTCGACACCACGGCGTTGCTGCGGCTGATCAGGCCATGATGACCTGCACGCCCTCCAGTTCGAAGGCCTGCACGAGGCTCTGGTTCGCGTCCGTGTCGGTGACCAGCACGTGCGCGTCCATCGTGGCGCAGATGCGGGCGAACGCGTAGCCGCCGAGCTTCGAGCTGTCCGCCACCACGACCACTTGCCGGGCGCGGGCGGCCAGCAACCGGTTCACGCTCGCCTCCGCCTCGTGGTGGGAATACAGTCCGCGCAACGGATCCACCGCGTCCACCCCGATCAGCGCGAGGTCGAGGCTGACCTCGTGCAGGATGAGTTCGGCGAGCGGCCCCGTCAACTCGAACGACCGGGCGCGCGCGACCCCGCCGGTGGCGACGATCTTGATGGACTGGCGCACCGTGAGTTCGTGCGCGATGTTCAGCGCGTTCGTGACCACCGTGAGCGCCGGCGCGTTGTCGGTGTTGTTGAACTCGGGGCGCGTGGCTATCGCGCGGCTCACCTCGGTGGCCGTGGTGCCCCCGTTGAGCCCGATGACCATCCCGCGCTGCACGAGTTTCGCCGCGGCCGCCCCGATCCGTTGCTTTTCGGCGGAGTGTGTGGCCGCCTTGTGGCGCAGGGGAAGGTCATACGCGACATTCCCGGCGACGGCGCCGCCCCTGGTGCGCGTCAGCAGTTGCCGGCCTGCGAGGTGGTCCAGATCGCGCCGGATCGTGGCCGGCGAAACCTGGAGCTCCTTCGCGGTCTGCTCGACTTCGATCCTGTCGCGCTGCCCGACCATTTCGAGCAACGTGTTCAGGCGTTCGTGTCGATCCACGCCTAACTACTACCCGCTTTCTCGGCGAGAAGGAAATCGGTTGCCGTGTGGTACGCCGGGGATCACCCGGCAGGCTGTTGGCTTTTCGCTCACAATGCACGCAGGAAGGCGAGCGATGGCATGAAAAAGTATTCGCCGCCCTTCAGCGTGACCATCCGCGATACCGGATCGGCGGCCGTTACGCCGTTGCGGCCCCATTCCGGTGCAGTGCACTGGCCGATCAGCGGATCCCGGCCCGGGCGTGATCCGTCCGGGGTGATCGGGAATCCGGTGTCATTGGCCCACAGGCGCTGGGTGAACTCGAACTGGTTGCCGAGATTGCTGTTGAATGCCATGAACAACAGCCCGACGCCTGAGGTGGGGCGCAAAATGGGTGGCAGGTCGGTGCCGGGGTCGTCCAGCCTCCTGCCGTAGGTTTGCCCGCGCCGTGCCATGAGGTGCAGCCGTTCTCGCTCGGGCGGCTCGGCTCCACCTGATCCGCGTGGGTTGGTTTTGCGGATGTGGGCGTGGAATGGGCATTTGCGGCCCAGCTTGTCGTTGTCGTAGGTAAAATCGTTGGCGTCGGGGGAAACGAGCGGGGTCCCGTCGGGGAAACGGCCGATCAGCGTCGCGCCGGGCTGCCCGGAATCGTCGAGCCTTTTCTCTGTTTCCTTGAACAGGCGGACGTTCTGTTCCAGCTTGCGGAAGACGAAGTAGCTGCCGAAATGCACGCCGGGATCGGGTGCCGCGGTGTCGGAAACCAGCACCTGGCTCAACGGGGCGGCCGGATCCCATTCACCGGTGGCACACTCGTGGTCCTCGGTCAGGAACAGCGGCTGGCTACGCCCGTCGACGTACCCGAAATGCTCGATGCCGTCCCCGTTCTCGTTGGTCATCCCGTGCCCGGTCTCCTCGCCGAGCACCCGGACGGACTCCGGCCGCAGCGCATCGATCCGGTCCCGCAAGGCCCACACCGGCCCGGGCCGCGCGTCCCCGATCAGCAGTATCGCGTCGATCGCCTGGCGGTACGGTTCGTCCCAGTCCTGTACCGGCGGGTCCGCGAGCTTGGGTGCGGCTTTCTTCGCGCCGCCAAGGAAAGCGCTGTCGGTGGGCGCGGTCGCGATGCCGAGCGTGGCGTACCCGCCGGCGGTCAGGCCGAGGCCGATGTACGGGGTGCCAGGAGTCTTGGTGGCCTTGAAGGCCGCGACCTCTTCCAGCTGCGCACGAGCGGATTTCATGAGGCGCGCCACGGAGCTGAGGAACGCACGCGCCTCCGCACCATCGCGGAATTCGAGTAGCAGCACCTGCAGGTGGTCGCGGACGTGGGCCTTCAGGATGTTCGGCTGCAGTTCGTCGAGCATGTCCGCGGCGTCGCCGGTCGTCGTGCGCCAGCTCAGCTGCGTGGACAGGTCAACGGGCATCGGTGCCCCTCCTCGGTGGACTCACGAGGCCGCCCCCGGTAAACCGCCTCCCTTTTAAGGAGCC
Source organism: Amycolatopsis acidicola (assembly GCF_007713735.2). GTDB lineage: Bacteria > Actinomycetota > Actinomycetes > Mycobacteriales > Pseudonocardiaceae > Amycolatopsis_E > Amycolatopsis_E acidicola. The sequence goes on from NZ_VMNW02000004.1 coordinate 14,048, forward strand.
GATTCGCTCGGGCAAATGCATCCAGCACCCTTTTTCACCCGAACGTCGTAGTGATCAAGGGAAAAAGCCGCCCCCCGCCTGATCGCCCTTCCCACCCACTCATCCGCCGCCCGGCAACGCGAAGCGAGCCGTCCCGACGACCACACCCCTCCGCCGCTCCGATCCCCAGCCCCAAGATCGCAAACACTCACCGATCGGGGCGGCGGAGGGGTCCCCTAGCGCGCCCTGCGCGCGTCCGTTGCTGTCCCAAGCTGAGCCAAAGCAAGGCCGAGGGGAAAAGACAAAGAAGCCCCTCGCCGGGGAGGCTGGCTCCGGGATAACAGGGGGTTTTGCAGATCCACTCACCGCAAGTGGGTGGTTGCGTCGGTGGTCATCCCGTCGCCTGCGGTAGCGGTATGAGGGCCAGGGCAGGCGACGGGATGACCACCAACTCGGTCGGGTTCAAAGACCCCCGCTCCGCTACGCGAAGAAACCCGCTCTGCTACGCAAAGAAACCCGCTCCGCTACGCAAAGAAAGGCGCCCGCGACGGCTCCATTGCCGTGCGGGCGCCCAGTCTTTGCCGTCCCTACGTGAGCGGGCGGTCCGTGGGGGCGATGGGGGCGGGCAGCAGGTCCCGATCCGGCACCAGGTACCTGTCCACGGCGGCAGCCGCCGAACGGCCTTCGGCGATGGCCCACACGATGAGCGACTGGCCGCGGCCCATGTCCCCGGCCACGAACACGTTGTCCACGCTGGTCCGGAAGTCCTTGTCCCGCGCCACGTTCCCGCGCTGGTCCAGGTCCACGCCCAGCTCCGTCAGCAGCCCTTCACGCTGCGGGCCGACGAAGCCCATCGCCAGCAGCACGAGCTGTGCGGGCAGTTCCTGCTCGGTGCCTTCGACCGGCACGAACTTGCCGTCCTCGTTGCGCACCTCGACCAGCCGCAGCGCACGCAGGTTGCCCTCGTCGTCCGCGAGGAACTCCTGCGTGTTGACCGAGTAGAGCCGTTCGCCACCCTCCTCGTGAGCCGACGAGACCCGGTAGATCATCGGGTAGGTCGGCCACGGGTGCGCGTCCGAACGCGACTCGGGCGGCTTCGGCATGATCTCCAGCTGCGTCACGGAAGCGGCGCCCTGGCGGTGTGAGGTGCCGACGCAGTCCGCGCCCGTGTCACCGCCGCCGATGACCACGACGTGCTTGCCTTCGGCGCTGATCGGCGTCTCGTCCAGGGTGCCGGCGGCGACCCGGTTGGCCAGCGGCAGGAACTCCATCGCCTGGTACACGCCGGTCGTCTCCCGGCCGGTGATCGGCAGGTCACGCCACGCCGTCGCGCCGCCGGCCAGGACGACCGCGTCGTACGCCGAGTGCAGCTCGTCCACGGTGACGTCCACGCCGACGTTCACGCTGGTGCGGAATTCCGTGCCCTCGGCGCGCATCTGGTCCAGCCGGCGGTCGAGCCGCCATTTTTCCATTTTGAACGCCGGGATCCCGTACCGCAGCAACCCACCAGGGGCATCGGCCCGCTCGAACACGACCACGTCGTGCCCGGCGCGGGTCAGCTGCTGGGCGGCGGCCAGCCCGGACGGGCCCGAGCCGACGACAGCGACCTTCTTGCCCGTCTTGGTCTTCGGCGGCTGCGGGGTGACCCAGCCTTCCTCCCAGGCCCGGTCGATGATCGAGATCTCGACCCGCTTGATGGTGACCGGATCGTCGTTGATGCCGAGCACACAGGCGGTTTCACACGGGGCGGGGCACAGCGTCCCGGTGAACTCCGGGAAGTTGTTCGTCGCGTGCAGCCGCTCGATCGCTTCCTGCCAGTCCTGGTTCCACGCCAGCGTGTTCCACTCCGGGATCAGGTTCCCGAGCGGACAGCCCTGGTGACAGAACGGGATGCCGCAGTCCATACAGCGCCCGGCCTGCTTCTCCAGTTTCGTGGAGGCGAAGTCCTCGTAGACCTCGCGCCAGTCCCGGATCCGGATGTCGACCGGCCTGCTCTTCGGGGTTTCCCGTTTGGTGGTCAGAAAGCCCTTGGGGTCAGCCATGAGCGGCCTCCATGATCGCCTCGTTCACGTCGCGGCCGTCGCGTTCGGCCGCGGCCTGTGCCTGCAGAACCCGCTTGTAGTCCTTCGGCATGACCTTGCCGAACCGCTCCACGGCGACGTCCCAGTCTGCCAGCAGCGCGTGCGCGACGGCGGATTCCGTTTCCACGTAATGCCTTTCCACCGCGTCGCGGAGGAACTCGGTGTCCTCGTCGTCGAGCGGGTCGAGGTCGACCATCTCGCGGTTGACGCGCAGCGGCGTCAGGTCGAGCACGTAGGCGACCCCGCCCGACATGCCCGCCGCGAAGTTCCGCCCGATCCCGCCGAGCACCACCACGCGCCCGCCGGTCATGTACTCGCAGCCGTGGTCGCCGACGCCCTCGACGACAGCCAGCGCACCCGAGTTGCGCACGCAGAACCGCTCGCCGACCTTGCCGCGCAAGAAGATCTCGCCCGCGGTCGCGCCGTAGCCGATCACGTTGCCCGCGATGATGTGCTCTTCCGCGGCGAACTGCGCCTCCTTCGGCGGCCGGACGATGATCCGCCCACCGGAGAGGCCCTTGCCGACGTAGTCGTTGCCGTCACCGACGAGCCGCAGCGTGATCCCCTTCGGCACGAACGCGCCGAAGGACTGGCCCGCGGTGCCGGTGAAGGTCACGTCGATCGTGTCGTCGGGAAGGCCCTCGCCGCCCCACTTCTTCGTCAGCTCCGAGCCGAGCATGGTGCCCACGGTCCGGTTGACGTTGCGCACCGGCAGTTCCAGTTTCACCCGGTCACCCGAGGACAGCGCGCCCTCGGCCAGCTGGATGAGCGTGTTGTCGAGCGCCTTGTCCAGCCCGTGGTCCTGCGCCACGACCTGGTGCCGGGCCGCGCGCGGCTCGAGGTCGGGCACGTGGAAGACCGGCTCCAGGTCGAGACCCGCGGCCTTCCAGTGCTCGACGGCGCGCCGCTTGTCCAGCATCTCGGCGTGCCCGACGGCTTCCTCGATCGACCGGAAACCCAGCCGCGCCAGGTACTCCCGCACTTCCTGGGCGATGAACTCGAAGAAGTTCACCACGTACTCGGCCTTGCCGCTGAACTTCTCGCGCAGCTTCGGGTTCTGGGTCGCCACGCCCACCGGGCAGGTGTCGAGGTGACAGACCCGCATCATGATGCAGCCCGACACCACGAGGGGCGCGGTGGCGAAGCCGAACTCCTCGGCACCGAGCAGCGCGGCGATCACGACGTCGCGGCCGGTCTTGAGCTGACCGTCGGTCTGCACCACGATCCGGTCCCGCAACCTGTTGGCCAGCAACGTCTGCTGCGTCTCGGCGAGGCCGAGCTCCCACGGGCCGCCCGCGTGCTTGATCGACGAAAGCGGCGAGGCGCCGGTACCGCCGTCGTGCCCGGAGATGAGCACCACGTCGGCGTGCGCCTTGGACACGCCGGCCGCGACCGTGCCGACGCCGACCTCGGACACCAGCTTCACGTGGATGCGGGCCGCCGGGTTGGCGTTCTTCAGGTCGTGGATCAGCTGCGCCAGGTCCTCGATCGAATAGATGTCGTGGTGCGGCGGCGGGGAAATGAGCCCGACTCCCGGCGTCGAGTACCGCGTCTTCGCGATCCACGGGTACACCTTGCCGCCGGGCAGCTGCCCGCCCTCGCCGGGCTTCGCGCCCTGCGCCATCTTGATCTGGATGTCGTCGGCGTTGACCAGGTACTCGCTCGTCACGCCGAACCGGCCACTCGCGACCTGCTTCACCGCGGAGCGGCGCTCGGGGTCGTACAGGCGCTCGGCGTCTTCGCCGCCCTCACCGGTGTTGGACTTGCCGCCGAGGCGGTTCATCGCGATCGCCAGCGTCTGGTGCATCTCCATCGAGATCGAGCCGTAGGAGATGGCGCCGGTGGCGAACCGCTTGACGATCTCGGAGACCGGCTCGACCTCCTCGATCGGCACCGGCTCGCGCTCGCCCTCCTTGAAGTCGAAGAGCCCGCGCAGGGTCATCAGCTTCTCGGCCTGGTCGTCGACCGCCCGCGTGTACTCCTTGAAGATCTCGTACTTCCCGGAGCGCGTGGAGTGCTGCAGCTTGAACACCGTCTGCGGGTTGAACAGGTGCGGCTCGCCCTCGCGCCGCCACTGGTAGTCCGCGCCGGTCTCCAGCTCGCGGTGGCTGGCATGCATGTCGTCGCGCGGGAACGCGTACTTGTGCCGCTGCCCGACTTCTTCGGCCAGCGTGTCGAAGCCGACGCCGCCGAGACGCGAAGTGGTGCCCGCGAAGCAGGTGTCGATGACCTCCGCGCCGAGCCCGATCGCCTCGAAGATCTGCGCGCCGGTGTAGGAGGCCACTGTGGACACTCCCATCTTCGACATCGTCTTGCGCACGCCCTTGCCCAGCGCCTTGATCAGGTTCCGGGTGGCGAGCTTCGGCGTGATGCCCGGGATCCGGCCCTGCTGGGCCATTTCCTCGACGGTCGCCATCGCCAGGTACGGGTTCACCGCGGCGACGCCGTACCCGATCAGCAGCGCGATGTGGTGCACCTCGCGCGCGTCACCGGCCTCGACGATGAGGCCGACCTGAGTGCGCGTCTTCTGCCGCACCAGGTGGTGGTGCACCGCGCCGGTGAGCAGCAGCGACGGGATCGCCGCGTGGTTCGCGTCCACGCCGCGGTCGGACAGCACGATCAGCCGCGCGCCGTCCTCGATGGCCTCGGACACCTCGGCGCAGATCTCGTCGAGGCGCTGCACGAGCGCCTTGCCCCCACCGTGCACGTCGTACCGGCCGAGCACGGTCACGGCCTGGAACTCCGGCAGATCGCCGTCGTCGTTGATGTGCACGAGCTTCGCGAGCTCGTCGTTGTCCAGCACCGGGAACGGCAGCACGACCTTGCGGCAGTGCTCCGGCCCGGCGTCGAGCAGGTTGGACTCCGCGCCCAGCTGGGTGCCCAGCGAGGTGACCAGCTCCTCGCGGATGGCGTCCAGCGGCGGGTTGGTCACCTGCGCGAACAGCTGGGTGAAGTAGTCGAAGATCTGCCGCGGCTTGCTGGACAGGCTCGCCAGCGGCGAGTCGTTGCCCATCGAGCCGATCGGCTCCGCACCGGTGCGGGCCATCGGTTCGAGCAGCGTCTCCAGCTCTTCTTGGGTGTAGCCGAAGGACTGCTGCCGCCGCACGAGCGAAGCGTGCGTCGGGACCTCGCGGTCACGCTCCGGCAGCTCCTCGAGGTTGAGGATGCCGTTCGCGGTCCACTCGTCGTACGGGTGCTGCGCGGCGAGCTGGCCCTTGATCTCCTCGTCGTCGATGATCCGCCCTTCGGCGGTGTCCACGAGGAACATCCGGCCCGGCTCGAGCCTGCCCTTGCGTACGATGCTCGACTGGTCCAGCTCCAGCACGCCGACCTCACTGGCCAGCACGACGAGCCCGTCCTCGGTCACCCAGTACCGCGCGGGACGCAGGCCGTTGCGGTCGAGGACCGCGCCGATCTGGGTGCCGTCGGTGAACGAGACGAGCGCCGGCCCGTCCCAAGGCTCCATCAGCGCGGAGTGGAACTCGTAGAAGGCCCGGCGGGCCGGGTCCATTTCCTCGTGGTTCTCCCACGCCTCCGGGATCATCATCAGCACCGCGTGCGGCAGCTTGCGCCCGCCGAGGTGCAGCAGCTCCAGCACCTCGTCGAAGGACGCCGAGTCGCTCGCCCCGCGCGTGATCACGGGGTAGATCCGCTTGAGGTCACCGGGGATCAGGTCGGTGGCGAGCATCGACTCGCGCGCGTCCATCCAGTTCCGGTTGCCGCGCAGCGTGTTGATCTCGCCGTTGTGCGCGACGTACCGGTACGGGTGCGCCAGCGGCCACGACGGGAAGGTGTTGGTGGAGAAGCGGGAGTGCACGAGCCCGATGGCGCTGGTGACGCGCGCGTCGGTGAGATCGGGGAAGAACCGCTCCACCTGAGGCTCGGTGAGCATTCCTTTGTAGACGATCGTGCGCGAGGAAAGGCTCGGGAAGTACACGCCTTCCGGCTCCAGCGCGTGCTCGGCGCGTTTGCGCACGCAGAAGGCCGCGCGCTCCAGCGCCAGATCGGTGACACCTTCCTCGCGCGAGGCGAGGAAGAGCTGGGTGAAATGCGGCATGACGGACTTCGCCGTCGGGCCGACGTGCTCGTCGTCGATCGGCAGTTCACGCCAGCCGAGCACCTTCATGCCCTCTTCGGCCGCGATGCTTTCGATCGCGCTCATCGCCCGGCCGCGCGAAGTTTCGTCGGTGGGCAGGAAAGCCGTGCCCACGGCGTACGCGCCGGCCTCGGGAAGGTCGAAATCGACGACCTCGCGGTAGAACGCGTCGGGGACCTGGATCAGGATGCCCGCGCCGTCGCCCGTGTCGGGCTCCGCTCCACGGGCGCCCCGATGTTCGAGATTTCGCAGCGCGACCAGGGCCTTCCGCACGATCTCGTGATCTCGCCGCCCGGCGAGATCGGCGACGAAGGCGACGCCGCAGGCGTCGTGTTCGTATTGGTCGTCATACAAGCCTGCCGGCTTGCTCGTGCTGTGGCGGGTCACGGCTGGCCGCCTCCTCGGGCGTTCGGCGGCCAGGGTTCACCCGATCGTGCAGGCCTTTTCCGGCCTGGCTAACACGGTTGTCCCGGACCGCGATGGTCAGTCGAGAGGAATTCGGCGAGGTGCGCTGCACTCGGGCAGGAGCCATCGCCCGGCCGCACGTCACTGTGTGGCCGTCGTTCTTGGTGCACGTCGTTGGGCGTTTTGCTCGGTTTTCGCCGGCTTGGCGCTCGAAGTGGTGAGAGCACCGTTACGGCGTGGTTGTTACTCCCGGGTTCGCCGGTCTTATGACAGTAGTGTGAATGAGCCGTTATCGATATACGTCGATCGCACCGCGTGGGAAATGCCACGTCCGCGTTGACTCCGCACCACTGTCCGTACCTGCCCCGGAGTCGCGGGGCTGACCAGGTCAAACGGGGGTCAGCGAGGTCGGCGTGATCGATTCACCGGGTCATCTTCCTGGCAGTACCCGGTAACCGGAGTGTTACTCAAGCTGCCGCCGTACGGGGGAGTAACAATGCTTCTCCGGCAGGAGTTAGTGCCGCCGGAACGCGTTCCCAGGGTTCTCCGGAGCGCGCCGGAGCGATGAATCCGCGAGTGGCCAGAGTTCGCGCGCACGCCTGGTCGCAGCAGGCGAGTCCGTCGAAGAAGAGATCCGGCTCACTGCTGCAGGTGATTTCGGCGCGGCCGGAGGCCACGGCACGCAGCAGGGCCAGTTCGCGGTGGTTCAGTTCGCTCGGGTCCGGGGGCATGTCGACTCCTCGTGGTTCTCGCCCTCGATTAAAACTCCCGGTTCACCCCAGGTCCCGGATTTTGTGCGGAATGTCTCTCACCTAGCGTGTTGCGCGCCTGCTAGCGCGCGATCTTGCCTGGATAATGACGCTGTGAACGGACTGCTGATGCGCTTTCTCGGGCACTCGACGGTCCGGATGGAGCTGGCGGGGCGAGTCGTGCTCACCGACCCCGTGCTCACTCACAGCGTCGGTGGGCTCACCCGGGTCGCCGCGCCGCTGCCGCGCGAGACCTGGGCGGGCGTGGATCTCGTGCTGATCTCCCATCTCCACGGCGACCACCTGCACCTGCCTTCGTTGCGCAAGCTCGGCCGGGACGTGCCGGTCGTCGTCCCGCGCGGGGCCGGGGATTGGTTGCGGCGCCGAGGTTTCTCCGCCGTCCGTGAGATCGGTCTCGGTGAAACGGTGACCGAGGCCGGGCTGAAGGTCACCGCGGTGCCCGCGAAGCACTCCGGGCACCGGTGGGGCCCGCGGTTCACGCACGGCCCGCAGGCGCCCGCGATCGGGCACCTCGTGGAGGCCGGCGGGGTCCGCGTCTACAACTCGGGGGACACCGACCTCTTCGACGACATGGCCGGGTTCGGCCCGCTCGACGTCGCGCTGCTGCCGGTTTGGGGCTGGGGGCCGAACCTCGGGCCGGGGCACCTCGATCCCGAGCGCGCGGCCGAAGCCGTCCGGCTGCTGCGACCGAAGGTGACGGTGCCGGTGCACTGGGGAACCCTTGCGGTGCCGGGGATCGCGCGCACCCGCCGGATGCGGGAGCTGCTGGTGACCCCGCCGCGCCGGTTCGCCGCGGCCGCGGCCGGGGAGACGGAGGTGCTCGTGACGGAGCCGGGTGATCGAGTGGCGCTGCGCGAGGGCACCGAGGTGGGCGAGTGAACTGGACCGACCCGGCGTCGATCGGCTACCCCACCCTGTTCCTCGGTGTCCTCATCGGATCGATCGTGCCGATCGTGCCCACGGGCGCGGTCGTCGGCGCGGCGGCCGCGGTGGCGATGACCACCCCGCACCTGACTCTGCCGCTGGTCCTGCTGCTCGCCACGCTCGGCGCGGCCGGTGGCGACCTGATCACGTTCGCGATCGCGCGGCTCGGCGGCGACGCGGCCGTGCGCTGGCTCGCGCGAGGGCAGCGGGAGGACAGGCTGGCCGGCGCGAGAGAGCGCTTTCGCCGCAAGGGCTGGCAGCTCATCGTCGTCGGCAGGCTCATCCCGGCTGGGCGGATCCCGGTACTGCTCGCCGCCGGCGCGGTGTCGTATCCCTGGCGCAGACTGGTGCCCGCCACGCTGGCGGCCTGCGTGCTGTGGGCGGTCGCGTACGCGTTGCTGGGGGTGGTCAGTGGTGGCATCTTCGACTCGCCGCTGATCGCGACGCTGCTGGCCGCCGTGCTGGTGCTGGCCGTGACGGGTGTGGTGAACCTGGTGGCGAAACGGCGTCGTGACAAGGCGAAGGAGCGTCAGGGGGAAACGAAGGTGGGGTCATGACGGAAGCGGAGCGGGGCCGTCTCCTGCGGCGTGGGCGGACGGCCGCACGGGTGGTCCTGGTGTGGCTCACCGTCGCGCTTTCCCTGCACGGGCTGGACCTGTGGCTCGACGGCTTCTCGATGCCGCAGTGGTGGCAGCCGATCGTGTGCGCGCTGCTGCTGGGTGTGCTGACCAGTGTGGTGTGGCCGCTGGTGCTGCGGATCGCGTTGCCGCTGGCGCTGTTCACCCTCGGCATCGGCAGTTTCCTCGTGCTGGGCGCGGGCGCGTTCGCCGCGCTGGCCGCGGTGCCCGGCGTCGAAGTCGACGGGCTGCGCACGGCGGTGCTGGTCGTGGTCGGGATCTCGGCGGTCAACGTCGTGGTCAGCAGCGTGCTCGCGATCGACGAGGACGAGATCTTCTTCCGGCGTGCCGCGCGCAGCAGTAAACGGCGTCGGCCCGAGCTGGCCGGTGACGTGCCTCCCGGCGTCATCTTCCTGCAGGTGGACGGCCTCGGCTACGACGTCGTGCGCCGCGCGGTGCGGGACGGGGACATGCCGACGCTGGCCCGGTGGCTGGCGCGGGACACCCACAACCTGACCCAGTGGCAGACCGACTGGAGCTCGCAGACCGGCGCGAGCGTGTCCGGCATCCTGCACGGGTCGAACTACGACATCCTCGGTTTCCGTTGGTACGAAAAGGATCGCGACCATGTGATGGCGTGCGCGCACCCGAAGGACGCGGCCGAGATCGAGCGGCGGCATTCCGACGGGCGCGGGCTGCTGGCGGTGGACGGGGCGAGTCACGGGAACCTGTTCACCGGCGACGCCCCGCACTACAGCCTCACGATGAGCGCGGTTTCGGTGTTGCTGCCCAAGGGTTTGCGCCGCCGCCGGATGGACCGGATCGGCGCCGGATACTACGCGTACTTCGCCAATCCGGTGAACGCTGTGCACACCCTGTTGTCGGCGCTGGTGGACGTGGGCCGCGAACTCTCCGCAGCCGCAAGGCAACGGCGGGCCCGGGTGCACCCGCGAGTCAAGCGCGGCGGGATCTACCCCTTGGCGCGCCCGGGAACCACGGTCATCGCCCGCGACGTCACGGTGTCGGCAGTGCTGGAGGACATGCTTTCCGGCCGTTCCGTGGTGTACGCGGACTTCCTCGGCTACGACGAGGTGGCCCACCACTCGGGCATCGAGCGGTTCGATTCACTGGCCGTGCTGCGCGCGATCGACCAGCAGATCGGGCGGCTGCACAGGGCCAGCAGGCTCGCGCCGCGGCGGTACCACCTCGTCGTCTTGTCGGATCACGGGCAGACGCAGGGCTGGGCGTTCGCCGACAGGTTCGGTGAGTCGATCGAGGAGTGCGTCGGGCGGCTGTGCGGATCGGAGGCCGAAAGCCCGCCCTCGGGCGGGCTGATCGCGCAACGTCTACGTGACCGGTCACGGCGCGCCGGACGCATCGAGCACAAGCCGTCCCTGGACCGCACCGGGCCGAGCGAGGTCAAACGCGTGGCGCCCGGGGTGGTCGTGACGGTCTCGGGGCATGTCGCGATGGTCTCCTTCACCGACCACGAAGGCCGGGTGGAACTGGAAACGATCGAGCGCGAGTACCCAGAGTTGTTGCCCGCGCTGGTGGATCACGCCGGCGTGGGCTTCATGCTGGTGCGCAGCAAGGAGTTCGGGCCGGTCGTGCTGGGGCGCGATGGTTTGCACCGGCTGGCAACGGGTTTCGTGGTCGGGGACGATCCGATCGCGCACCTGAACCCGCACGCGGCGGACCTCATCAAGCGCGTCGACACGTTCCCGCACTGCGCGGACATCATGATCAACAGCCGCTACGACCCGGAGACCGACGAGGCTTCCCCCTTCGAACCACATGTCGGTTCGCATGGCGGTTTCGGTGGCCCGCAGGAACGGGGTTTCCTGATCTACCCGCGCGAGTTCGAGTCACCGGGCGAGCTGGTCGGCGCGGAGTCGCTGCACAAGCTTTTCCGTTTGTGGCTGACAAAGCTGGGCCACGAGGAACCCGCGTAGCGAAGCGGGGGTCTTTGAACCCGACCGAGTTGGTGGTCATCCCGTCGCCTGCCCTGGCCCTCATACCGCTACCGCAGGCGACGGGATGACCACCGACGCAACCACCCACTTGCGGTGAGTGGATCTGCGAAACCCCTTGTTATCCCGGAGCCAGCCTCCCCGGCGAGGGGCTTCTTTGTCTTTTCCCCTCGGCTTTGCTTTGGCTCGGCTTGGGACAGCAACGGACGCGCGCAGGGCGCGCTAGGGGACCCCTCCGCCGCCCCGATCTCGGAGTATTTGCGGTTCCGGGGGTTTGTCAAGGTACTCTTTCCCGCCTTGACAAACCCCCGGAACCGCAAAAGCAGGCTGGGGATCGGAGCGGCGGAGGGGTGTGGTCGTCGGGACGGCTCGCTTCGCGTTGCCGGGTGACGGTTCCGGGGTGGTCATCGGGAGTGCCCGGCTTTCGCTGCCGGGTGACGGTTGGTGTGGGGCGGTCGTGGGGTGGCTCGCGTTGCATCGCCGGGAACCAGCTACCGGCCAACACATCGACGCCGGGGGCCAACTCGCGCGCGGGAGGGGCCAACACGCGGACGGGAGGTGGCGCGCTCAGCTACCGAAGACCGCTGTCACGCCGCCTAGGTCACCCATGTTCGCGAAGACCGTGTCGCCTGGCTTGACCGGGAATGCGCGGGTCATCGAGCCGGGCAGGATGACGTGGCCTGGTTCCAGATCGATGCCGAGCGGGCCGACCGTGTTCGCCAGCCACACCAGGGCGTTCACGGGCGAGCCAAGGACCGCCGCGCCCGCGCCGGTCGCTACGAGCTCACCGCCCAGTTGCAGGGTGCAGCCCGTCAGCCGCAGGTCCACATCGGACAGTGCGGTCGGCTTGCTGCCCAGCACGACACCGCCCGAGGAGGCGTTGTCGGCGATGGTGTCGACGATCGAGATTTTCCAGTCGGTGATCCGCGAGTCCACGATCTCCAGCGCGGGGACGACGAACTCCGTAGCACGGATCGCGTCGGCCACCGTGACGCCGGGGCCCGAGAGCTTCTTGCCCAGTACGAAGGCGATCTCGGGCTCGATGCGTGGCTGCAGGTACGCGCCGGCGGGGATCGGGTGGTGCTCGAGGTGGAACATGTCGCTCAGCAGATGCCCGTAGTCCGGCTGGTCGACACCCATCTGCTCCTGCATCGCCCGCGAGGCCAGCCCGACCTTGTGGCCCTTGATGATCTGCCCGCGCTCCACCCAGGTGCGCACCTGCTCCTGCTGGATCCGGTACGCGTCCTCGACCGTCGCCCCGGGCTGGGAGTCGATCACCGGCGCCGTCGGCTCACCCTTGGCATAGGCCAGCAGCAACCGATCAGCAACCTCGCGCACCACAGCAGATTCCATACCCGAGACCTTGGCTGCCCTGCCCCTCCGGCGCAACCCGCCCGTCCCGCTCACCGGCACGAAAAAGCCGGGCCCGCCAAGACGGCGGACCCGGCTCTTCCGGCCACTGACTACGGCAGCGCGAGGAACGCCCGGCCGTTCGGCGAACCCAGGCCGGTGACGTTGTCGTACCCGGCCGTCGTGTGGATCGACAGGCTCGGGTAGTCGAACGTCCTGGCCGAGGTGATCAACCCACCCGAAGCGTCCACCAGGTTGGCGTAGTCCACCCGCTGCACGGCACCGTCCACGTGCCGCACGTCGTTGATGGCGGGCGTACGCGAAGCGACCTGGTAGGCCAGCGGGTTGATGAACCCGTGACGCGAATGCGACAGGCTGTCCGAGACAGCCATGACACCCGCGATCACCGGCGAGGCGAGGCTCGTCCCGCCGATGCGGTACTGGTCGTAGTACACGCCGTCGGGGAAGGTCTGCGTCTGGCCGATCAGGAACCCGGTGTTCGGGTCGGCCACCGCCGACACGTCGGGCACCACGCGGCCCTTGGCCTTCCCGTGCTGGTTTTGCGTCGACAGCGCGTCCGGCACCACGCCCCGCTGGTAGAACGGCTGATCGAACAGCACGCTGGTACCACCACCGGCACCGGAGGTGAACGCACCGGGCGGACCGGGCACGTACGCGCCGTTGGTCAGCGTGCTCTTGCCGGTCTCCCAGCCGGTTTCGAAGATCTGCCTGCCGTCCTTGCCGACCGCCAGCGAGGTGCCGCCGACCGCCGTCACCCACGGGTCCGAAGCCGGGAAGTCGGCCGACGGGTGCCCGAGGTTGGCGGCCTCGTCCCCGCTGTCACCGGACGAGAAGTACACGCCGATGCCTTCCAGCACGGCCTGCAGCGCGATCTGGTTCCACACCCGGACCTCGGAGGCCGGGATGTCCTCACCCGCGTCGCCATAGGAGTTGGACACGATGTCGGCCTTGTGCCCGGCGACGATCCAGTTCAGCGACTCGTCCAGCGAAGCGTCCTGGCAGTCGGAGGCACCGACGTAGAGGATGTTCGCGCCAGGGGCCATGGCGTGCACGGCCTCGACGTCGAGGGTCTGCTCGCCGTACCAGCCGGCGGCGTCACACTGGTCCGGCGGCTCCATGTCCGGGTTCGTCGGGAAGATCTTCTCCGAGAACTGGGACTTCTTCAGCGGGTTGCTCGGGTCGTTCCGCTTGGCGTACTCGGCCGCGTCCGCGTAGAGCGTCGGCGAGGCGAAGGCGTCCACGATCGCGACGGTCGCGCCGCTGCCGTTGGCGCCGGCCTTGTCCACCCCGTAAGCCGAACGCAGCTGCGACGGGGTGTAGCCGCAGGGCGCGTACGGCAGGTTCTTGCCGCCGTAGGCCGGGTCCGTGGTGTCGGTCTTCTCCCCGTAGTACGTGCTGCACGGCGGGGCGTTGCGGAACCCGTCCGAGGGCGGCACGTCGTTCGGCGTGCCGTCGGTGTGCGAGGGCTGGAGCAGGTTGGTGGCCTGGTCCACGCCGACGACGCCGAGCACGTCGGCCGCCAGCGCGGTGGGCACCGACAGCTCCTTGTCCGCGGCACGCAGCGTCTGGCCTTCGACCTTGTACTTGGCGAGCTCGACGCTGAACGCCTTCTCCACCTGGTCGGTCGTGCCGGTCGCTTCGACGTAGGCCTTGTTCGAAGGCACCTCGCCGATCGCGAACCCGCTGCCGGCGAGCCAGTCGCGCACCGCGCTCACGGTGGAGTCGTCGGCGGCGAACTGGTTTCGCACCTGGTCCGTGCTCAGGTACTGCTGGTACGTCTTGCTCGACGGGTCGCTGACCGCCTGCGCGGCGGCCTCGGCGCCAGCCTGGTCGCGCATCGTCAGGTACACGCGGAAGTTCAGCTTCGACGACGGCGCCGCGTCGGCGACCTTCGCCTGCGGAACGGCCCACCGCGGATGGGACAACGGGATCACCGCGCGTCCCTGCGCGGACGCCGTCGCCGGCACCGCCGCGGTCACACCGCCCGCGAGGGCGAGCGAAACGAACAGGGTCAGAGCTCTTCGCACTGGAGGCTTCCCCTCTGCCAATGTAGGGCGGAACTGCGAGGAGATTAGGCCGGTTATTCGCCTGAGGGAAGAAAAAACTGACGAAAGAAGGGGAATTCCGCGACGGTGGACAGAAAAGTCCGGTTCCCCCACTTAGTCGGGAACCGGGCAAATCGTGCCTATGGGAAACGGCCGTGCTCCGTGACCACCGCTAACACCAGTTCCGCTGGCGTGACGTCGAAGGCCGGATTGAACGCCTTCGCGCCCGCGGGCGCGACCGGGGTACCCCCGGCGGAGGTCACCTCCGCGTCGGCCCGCTCCTCGAGGACGATCCCGGCGCCGTCCGGCAGCTCGGCGTCCACAGTGGACTGTGGTGCCACGACGACGAACGGGACGCCGTGCCGGTCGGCGGCCAGCGCGAGCGGGTACGTCCCGATCTTGTTGGCCACGTCCCCGTTCGCGGCGATCCGGTCCGCCCCGACGACGACGCAGTCCACCATCCCGCGCGCGATCGCCGACGCCGCGGCGGAGTCGGGCAGCACCCGGTACGGCACCCCGGCCTCGGCCAGTTCCCACGCCGTGAGCCGGGAACCCTGCAGCAGCGGGCGGGTTTCGTCGGCGAGCACGTACTCGATCTGCCCCGCTTCGTGGAGATGCCAGACCACACCGAGCGCGGTGCCCCAGCCGACCGTCGCGAGCCTGCCCGCGTTGCAGTGCGTCAGCAGCCGGAGCGGGCGCCGCGGGCAGCGGGCGAGGATCAGTTCGGCGGCGTTCGCGGACGCCTGCCGGTTGGTCCGTTCGTCTTCGTCGAGTACGGCTTTCGCCTCAGCCAGCACGCTTTCCGGCCCGCCGGGCAGTTTCGCCAGCGCCCGCCGCACGCCCCACCCGAGGTTGACCGCCGTGGGCCTGGCGCGCGCGACCCGCTCCGCGTCGGCCTCCACCGCGCCGACGTCTCCGCCGTGCCGCAACGCCGACAGCGCGACACCGAGCGCTCCGGCCGCGCCCAGCGCCGGGGCGCCGCGCACGGCGAGCCGCTGGATCGCGGAAATCAGCTCGTCCACGGTCTCCAGCCGCAGCAGCCGGAACTCCCGTGGCAGCGCGGTCTGGTCGATGATCACCACGGCGCCGTCGGCCCAGTCGATGGTTCGCTGCATGCTCCCCATTGAACTCGACGGCGGCCCCGCCGGGGCTTAGCGTGGTTCGATGACCGGTCGTACGAAGTATCTGCTGGACGAAGCGGACCTCCCGACGCGCTGGTACAACGTCGTCGCGGACCTCGCCGAGCCGCCGCCCCCGCCCCTGCACCCCGGCACCGGTGAACCGGTCGGGCCCGACGACCTCGCCCCGCTGTTCCCCCAGGCGCTCATCGCGCAGGAGGTCACTGCGGATCGTTATGTCGATATCCCCGAAGAGGTGCTCGACGTCTACCGCCTCTGGCGCCCGTCGCCGCTGTACAGGGCGCGCAGGCTGGAGAAGGCGCTCGGCACCCCGGCGCGGATCTACTACAAGTACGAGGGCGTCAGCCCGGTCGGCTCGCACAAGCCGAACACCGCCGTGCCACAGGCTTTCTACAACGCGGCCGAGGGCGTGCGGCGGCTGACGACGGAGACCGGCGCCGGGCAGTGGGGCAGCGCGCTCGCGTTCGCGTCCGCCACCTTCGGGCTCGAGTGCGAGGTCTGGCAGGTGCGTGCCTCCTACGACCAGAAGCCCTACCGCAAGATCATGATGGAGACCTTCGGCGCGAAGCTGCACCCGAGCCCGTCGGAGGAGACGGCGTCCGGCCGCGCGGTGCTGGCCGAGCACCCGGACTCCACGGGCAGCCTCGGCATCGCGATCAGCGAGGCGGTGGAGAAGGCGGCGGCCGACCCGGACGCCCGCTACGCGCTGGGCAGCGTGCTCAACCACGTGCTGCTGCACCAGACGGTGATCGGCGAGGAGGCGCTCAAGCAGTTCGAGCTGGCGGAGGACACGCCGGACCTGATCGTCGGCTGCACCGGCGGCGGGTCGAACTTCGGCGGGCTCGCTTTCCCGTTCCTGCGGGAGAAACTCGCCGGCCGGATCGCGCCGGAGATCCTCGCGGTCGAGCCCTCGGCGTGCCCGTCGCTGACGAGGGGCAAGTACGCCTACGACTTCGGCGACACCGCCGGGCTCACCCCGCTGCTGAAGATGCACACCCTCGGCCACGAGTTCATCCCGGACCCGATCCACGCCGGTGGCCTGCGCTACCACGGGATGTCGCCGCTGCTGTCGCACATCTACGAGCTGGGCCTGATCGGCGCGGTCGCGATCCCGCAGCAGGAATGCTTCGCCGCCGGGGTCCGCTTCGCCCGCAGCGAGGGCATCATCCCGGCGCCGGAGCCGACGCACGCGCTCGCCGCGTGCGTGCGAGAGGCGTTGCGCTGCAAGGAAACCGGGGAGGAGAAGGTGATACTGACCGCGCTCTGCGGGCACGCGCACCTCGACCTGCCCGCGTATGCGGCGTACCTGTCCGGCGACATGGTGGACAACGAGCTGCCGGATTCCGTGCTGGCGGAGGCGCTCGCGAGCGTCCCGGCCGGGTGATGCGCGCCTGGAGAGTGTCCCGGCCCGGGCTGCGGGAGGAGGACGAGCCCGTCCCCGAGCCGGGCGAGGGCGAGCTGCTGGTGAAGGTGCTCGCGTGCGGGGTCTGCCGGACGGATCTGCACGTGACGGAGGGCGATCTGCCGACGCACCGGCCGGCGGTCGTGCCGGGGCACGAGGTGGTCGGCGAGGTCGTCGGGACCGGCGAGCGGGTCGGCATCGCGTGGCTGCGGTACACCTGCGGGGTGTGCCGCTTCTGCCGCCGTGGCGCGGAAAACCTGTGCCCCGAGTCGCGCTACACGGGTTGGGACGCCGATGGCGGCTACGCCGAGTACGCCGTGGTCCCGGAGGCGTACGCGTATCCGTTGCCCGAGGGCTATTCCGACGTCGAGCTGGCGCCGCTGTTGTGCGCGGGCATCATCGGCTACCGCGCGCTGCGCCGCGCCGCGCTGCCCGAGGGCGGGCGGCTCGGCATCTACGGCTTCGGCGCCAGCGCGCACCTGGCCGCGCAGGTCGCGATCGCGGAAGGCGCCGAGGTGCACGTGTTCACGCGCAGCGCCAAGGCCCGTGAGCTGGCGCTGGAACTCGGGGCCGCCTCGGCGGGTTCGGTGGCCGAGCCGGGCTCGCTCGACTCGGCCGTCCTGTTCGCGCCCGCGGGCGAGCTCGTGCCGCCCGCGTTGGAGGCGCTCGATCGGGGCGGAACCCTTGCGGTGGCGGGTATCCATCTGTCCGACGTGCCGGTGCTGAACTACCAGCGGCACCTGTTCCAGGAACGTCAGCTGCGCAGCGTCGCCTCGAACACCCGCGAGGACGGCCGCGGCTTCCTGGACTTCGCCGCACGCCACCGGCTCCGGATCACCACGCGGCCGTACTCGCTGAAGGCCGCCGACACGGCGCTGGCCGATCTGGCGGGCGGGCGCGTCACGGGCGCGGCGGTGCTCGTGCCATGAGCGAAGATCCGTCGCTGACGTACACGTCGTACTTGGCGCTGAACGAAATTCTCGGCGCGCAGCGGCCGCGTTCGGCCGAGCACGACGAGATGCTGTTCATCGTCATCCACCAGGTCTACGAGCTGTGGTTCAAACAGCTCCTGCACGAGCTGGCCTTCCTGCAGCGCTGCCTCGCCGACGGCGACACCGCCCACGCCATCCGCACCCTGCGCCGGATCCTGACCGTGCTCAAGGTGGTGGTGGCGCAGATCGACGTACTGGAGACGATGACGCCCGGCCAGTTCACCAGCTTCCGAGCACGGCTCGACGCGGCGAGTGGCTTCCAGTCCGCGCAGTTCCGTGAGCTGGAAGCGGTGCTGGGGCGGCGCTCTTTCGCGCACTTCCCGGCGGACCCGCAGGCCAGGGCCCGGATCGAGGCCGCCATGTCCAGGCCCTCGCTGTTCGACTCGTTCCTGACCTACCTCGCGGGCGAGGGGTACGACATCGCGGGCGACAGGCGTCAGCTGCTGCTTCGCGTCTACCGCGACGATGCGGGTCCGGCGGTGGTCGCGGAGCATCTCGTGGACCTCGACGAGGGGATCCAGGAATGGCGCTACCGGCACGTCAAGATGGTGGAGCGCACGATCGGTGACAAGTCCGGCACCGGCGGTTCCTCCGGCGCCGGCTACCTGCGGGAAACGTTGTTCCGGCCCGTTTTCGCGGAACTCTGGGCGGTGCGGGCGGACCTGTGAGTGTGGGACGCTACCGGTAGGGCACCGACGCGGGGATGATCTTCCCGTCGCCCGCCGACAACTCCATCCACGGTCAGGCGCCACAAGCGTCCTGCCCGATCCGAAAGGGAGCCACCACCTTGACCGAAGGTGTATTCGGCCGGGAAACCGGCCATGAGCAGGTCGTGCACTGCCAGGATCCGGTGACCGGCCTGAAGGCGATCATCGCCGTCTACTCCACCGCGCTGGGCCCCGCGCTCGGCGGCACCAGGTTCTACCCGTACGCCCGTGAGGAAGACGCGCTGACCGACGTGCTCGCGCTGTCGAAGGGCATGGCCTACAAGAACGCGCTCGCCGGGCTCGACCTCGGCGGCGGCAAGGCCGTCATCATCGGAGATCCCGCCAAGGACAAGAGCGAGGCGCTGCTGCGCGCCTACGGCCGGTTCGTGCAGTCGCTCGGCGGCCGCTACATCACGGCCTGCGACGTGGGCACCTACGTGGCCGACATGGACGTGGTGGCGCGCGAGACGAAGTACGTCACCGGCCGTTCCCCCGACGACGGCGGCGCCGGCGATTCCTCCGTGCTCACCGCTTTCGGCGTCTTCCAGGGCATGCGCGCGGCGGCCGGGCACCGGTGGGGCACCACGGACCTGGCGGGCAGGCGGGTCGGTGTCTCCGGCGTCGGCAAGGTCGGGTTCATCCTCGTCGGGCACCTCGTGGACGCGGGCGCGCACGTGGTGGTCACCGACGTGTCCGGCGCGGCGATCGACAGGGTCAGGGCGGCGCATCCCGGCGTCGAGGTGGTGCCGGACGCGGAAACGCTGGTCCGCACCCCGCTGGACGTCTTCGCCCCGTGCGCGCTCGGCGGCGCGCTGAACGACGAGACGGTCCCGGTGCTGGCAACGGAAATCGTTTGCGGAGCGGCGAACAACCAGCTGGCGCATCCGGGTGTGGAGAAGCAGCTCGTGGATCGCGGGATCCTCTACGCGCCCGACTACCTGGTGAACGCGGGCGGCGTGATCCAGGTGAGCGACGAGCTGCACGGGTTCGACTTCGCCCGCGCGAAACGCAAGGCCACCGCCATCTTCGACACCACGAAGGCCGTGTTCGCGCTCGGCGACGCGGAGGGCGTGCCGCCTGCCACGGCGGCGGACAGGCTCGCCGAACGGCGGATGTCCGAGGTCGGCAGGCTGCGGAGCATCCTGCTGCCCTGATCCCCGAACGGTTGCGGCGCCTGGCTTTCCCGGCGC
The DNA here is from genome assembly GCF_007713735.2 of Amycolatopsis acidicola. Taxonomy (GTDB): domain Bacteria; phylum Actinomycetota; class Actinomycetes; order Mycobacteriales; family Pseudonocardiaceae; genus Amycolatopsis_E; species Amycolatopsis_E acidicola. The sequence continues at coordinate 33,736 of NZ_VMNW02000004.1, forward strand.
CGCAACCGTTCGCGGTGTTCTTGAATATCGGTCAAGCGGTGGGAAGTCCCTGCCGCGCAACAAGATCGCGATCCGCGGATGCGGATCCGTAGCGGCTTTCCCGCCGCGTCAGCGGAAGTGAAACGTCCTATCCGGACTTACGGCGGAACGTGCGCTTGTTGGCCGCCGGCCCTTGCGCGTGCTGGTTCTTGGCGCCGCCGTCCTCGTGCGGGTTGCCGGAACGGTTGTGTGCCTGCTTACGTTCCAGTGCCGCGCGGAACTTTCGTTTGAGATCGTCCTCGGGATCGCCGGACGGGGGCGGAGTATCGGGCATGTCGGCCTCCAGGGTGCGCAAGACCCGCTCAGCCTGGCACGACGGCGACCGCTTGGCGAGTCGATTTCGCCACACCGCGGAGAAACTGGCAGCCTGCCAGTAACCGGCGAGAGAAAGGCTAGTGTTACCGCCATGGCGAACTCTGCTGCGCTGCCCGGCCGCCCGCGTTCGCGGGACGCGGCGGGGCTGCCCGCCGTCACCCCGGCCCGCATCATCGATGCGGCGCTGGAGCTGACCGCGCGGCACGGCCTCTCCAACTGGACGCTTCGTCAGCTGGCCGGGGCTGTGGAGGCCTACCCGGCGGTGATCTACCACCACGTCGGCGACCGCGAGGCCGTGGTCACCGCCGTCGTGGACCGGGTGATCGGGATGTATCCGGTGCCGCCGGCGGAGCTGCACTGGCGCGAGTGGTTCCGCACGCTGTTCACCGAGCTGCGTGCCGTGCTGACCCAGTATCCCGGCGTGGCAAGGAGATTGTCGGTCGCGGGCCCGACGGTGCACGCCGCGGCCGAGACCGTGGACCGCGGTGTCCGGGTGCTGCAGGCGGCCGGGTTCGGCCACGACAGCCCGGTGGTCTACCGCTTCCTGTCCAACGCCGTCTGCCTGTTCGTCTCGGTCGAGGACGACCAGCGGAGCCAGCCGGAAGTGATCGCCCGCAACATCGCCGAGTGGAGCGGATACCGCGACAACGCCGAGCTGCCCGGGATGGCCGCGATGAGCCAGTCCGTGCACGAGCTGACCACCGACCCGGCCATCCGGGAGAACTACTTCGGCGACCTCTTCCAGTTCGCGATGGAGCGCTGCCTCGACGGCGTCGCCGCGAGGCTGGCCGTGGTCAAGGACAGGTGATCTTGGGCTGCGGGTTGTACCGCACCGTCCGGGTTTCGCGCTTCACTTCCCGGCCCGTGGCCGCGTCGCGCAGCACCCGGGTGTCGGTGGTGGTGAAGCCCGGCGCCCCGTTCGACGCGTGGCAGTTCTGGGCTGGGCCCGGCTTCTCCGTCGGGTCGACGGGGTTGACCCGTTGCCCCGGCACGGATTCGACCGTGTAACGCTTGGTGCCCCACAGCTTCACGGTGATCGACGACGGCGACCAGATCGTCTGGATGGCGATCCCGGTGTCGGAGTCGTTGGTGAACTTCAAGTCGATCACGCTGGAGCCGTCCGGGTTCTGGAAGACCGTCGCCTCGCGCGCCGCCGGGTACCGGCTGATGTAGTAGCTGTGCTCCTTGTGCCCGGCGTCCTTCATCCCGCCGAAGTACGCCGCGTTGTACAGCGTGGTGGCGAACTGGGAGATCCCGCCGCCGACCTCGCGCCCCGGCGCGCCGTTCTCGATCACGCCCGCTTCGACGTAGCCCTGCGGCGCCCCGCGCGGGCCGGTGAACCCGTTGAGGCTGAAGGTTTCCCCCGGTTTGACGATGGCGCCGTTCACCTTCGCCGCCACCGTGCGGATGTTCACCCCGGAGTCGGCCGCGAAGCCGCCGGTGGTGAACTCGCCGACCACTTCCTTGATGCCGAGCCCGTTGGCCTGCTCGGTGGTGACCTTCGCGGGCGCGTTGACGTACTTCGCCGTCAGCTCACGCTGCCCGCCCTGCTTCAGCAGATCCGGGAGCGGTTGCAGCGTCGGATCCCAGTCCACGCCCTTGCCGTCCACCGAGGGCTCCACCGACGGTTTGCCGCCGGAGAACACGACCTGCGCGTCCTTGCCCTGTTTCTCGGTGGATTTCAGTTGCGGCGCCGCGGCTTCGACGATTTTCGCATTGTCCACTTTGGGCACCAGCGCACCGTCGACGGGCTCGAACCGCAGCGCGGTGGCGATCGCGGCCGGTGCCACCTTCGCGTCCGCGCCCTCGCCGTGGATCAGCACGGGGCCGGACACGGCGGGCTCGGCGTACTCGTGCAATGCCTTCTGCACGACCTCCGACGTGATCGTCACCGGGGTCTGCTGCACCGGCAGCTCCACCGGACGGCCCGAGGCCCAGTGTTCGAGCATCGCGCCGGTGGCCGCGTCGACGTTCAGGACCTGGCCCTGTTTCGGTTCCACCGCAAGGGGTTTCGCGCCCTCGAAGCGGATCCCGCCCTCGGCGGGTTCGCGGTCCACCTTGGCGCGCAGGTTTTCCAGCGTGTTGGCCAGCTGGGCGCGATCGCCCTGGGTGACCACGCCGACCTCGCGGCTGGTGAAGAACGACGTGATCCGGGTGAACGGGTTCGCGGGCTGCGCGCCCGCCTGGTCCAAAGTGGACGCCCAGTCCAGTGACAGCCCGGCGCGTGCCGGTTCGACCGTGGTGTGCACGTCCCCGGCCGTGACCGCCACCGGCTGGGAAAGCCGCGGGCCGATCTGCTCGCGCAGCCGCTCCTCGGCGTCGGCCCGCTTGAGCCCGCCGACGTCGACCCCGGCCACCGTCACCCCCCGCGGGACGTTGCCCTGGCTGACCAGCAGATCCACGGCGTAGAGCGCGACGAACACGCCCAGCACGGAGCCCGCGATGATGGCGGCCCGGCGCAGCGTGCGGTTCGGGCGCTTCGGCGCGGGGTCGGGCTCGACCTTCGGCAGGACCTCGGTGACGGGCTCGAGGAGGTCGGTCTGCTCGGGATCGGTCGTGGGCCACCCAGGCTCGTGCGGCACGGCTCTTCCTCCAGGTCCGGGAAACGGACAACCGGGATGAAGGTTACGTGCGCGGTGCACCGCGGCCCGATTCGGGTAGACCTGTGGGCATGCGGTTACTGATCGTCGCGGACACGCACGTGCCCAAGCGCGCCCGCGCGCTGCCGGACGAGGTCTGGCGCCACGCCGAATCCGCCGACGTCGTCGTGCACGCGGGCGACTGGGTCGAACTGTCGCTGCTGGACGAGTTCGAGGCCCGCTCGAAACGCCTGATCGGCGTCTACGGCAACAACGACGGCCCGGAGCTGCGAGCCCGGCTGCCCGAGGTCGCGCGGGCGGAGCTGGACGGGCTGCGGCTGGCCGTGGTGCATGAGACCGGCGCGGCGACGGGCCGGGAGAAGCGCTGCGCGGAGCAGTTCCCGGACGCCGACGTGCTCGTGTTCGGGCACAGTCACATCCCGTGGGACACGGTGGCGGACAACGGTTTGCGCCTGCTCAACCCTGGTTCGCCGACCGACCGCAGGCGGCAGCCGGAGTGCACGTACCTGACCGCGTCGATCGAACGCGGCGAGCTGACCGACGTAGAGTTGCACGGCCTGCCGCGGCGCTGATCGCCCCGGCGCGCTCAGGGCGCGACGCGGAACATCATCCCGGCGTCGACGAGCCGGGCCAGCAGCGCGTCACCCATCGCGGCGGCGGTGGTGACCTGCCCGGCGATCGGCTTGAGGTCGTCGAAAGCCAGGCACAGTCCGGATTCGCCGAGCATCTTCGCCGTCTCGCCGTAGCCGGGGTCGCCGCCGGCCACTTCGGTGACCACGCGTTTCCCGCCGCCCTCGCCGAGGAAGCGCACCTTGAACCAGGCGCGCTCACGCTCCTCCTCGGTCGGGCCCTCACCGGGTTTGCGGATGTTGGCCAGCGCCCGGCGGGCGGGCGGCACCTGGGCCAGTACGACGATGGCGGCCAGTCCCGCGGCCGCGCCGATGACCGTCGGTAAGCGCTTCACCGAGGCGAAGTGGCGGTAGGAGAAGTCAGGCCCGTAGGCATCCAGCAGCGCGGCCGAGCGCGCGACGATCTGCGGGTCGATGGTGGTCAGCGGTACCTGCCAGCGGCCGTCTTTGGCGTCGCGGTGCGGTTTCCCGATGATCGCGCGCACCCGGCGGCCCGCCGGTTTCGGCTCGGCCTTCGCCCGTTCCCGCGCCGCGCGAGCCATCGGCAGCAGGCGCGCGGCGGCTGTCAGCGCGGAGTTGTAGGTGCCGCCGGAGAAGGTGCCGCCCACCCGGACGTGCCCGCTGATCCGGATCGGGGTGTCCTTCGGCAGGTGTTTGAGCGTGTAGAAGACGCCGAGGTCGTAGGGGATGGAGTCGAACCCCGCGGCGTGGATGATCCGCGCGCCGGTCTGCTGGGCCTTGGCGTGGTAGCGGACGTACATCTTGTCGAAGAACTCCGGCTCGCCGCACAGGTCGAGGTAGTCCGTGCCCGCGTCCGCGCAGGCCGCGACGAGCGGCTCGCCGTATTCGACGTAGGGCCCGACGGTGGTGATGACGACCCGAGCGGCCCGGGCCACGTCGCGAAGCGAGTCCGGCTTCGTGATGTCGGCCTGCAGCAGGTCGAGCTCCGCGCACCGGGGCTCGATCGCCGCGAGTTTCTCGCGGAGCGCCTCCAGCTTCGCCGGGTCGCGCCCGGCCAATGCCCACCGGCACGACTCGGGCGCGTTTCTGGCGAGGTACTCCGCGGTCAGCCCGCCGGTGAAGCCGGTCGCGCCGAACAGGACCAGGTCGTAGCCGCGCTGCTCTGCCATGCGGGCCACCATACCGGGAGTATGTACTCGCCAGTAGATCCCGGCCCGCCCCGGATCGAAGGACTTTCATGGCAGGCTCGCGGTATGGCAGACCGCACCTTCGAGTACTTCGAGGACTACGTCCCGGGCACGACGCACGAGTTCGGGACGATCAAGGTGACCGAGGCGGAGATCCTCGAGTTCGCCACGAAGTACGATCCGCAGCCGTTCCACATCGACCCGGCCGCCGCCGCGGAGAGCCCGTACGGCGGGCTGATCGCGAGCGGCTGGCACACCGCGAGCCTGATGATGCGGCTGCTGGCGGACAACTACCTGTCCAAGGTCGCGAGCCTCGGCAGCCCCGGGATCGACGAGCTGCGCTGGCTCAAACCGGTCCGGCCCGGCGACGAACTGCGAGTGCGGGTGACAGTGCTGGAGGCGCGGCCGTCGAAGTCCAAGCCCGACCGCGGTCTCGTGCACAGCCGGATCGAGCTGTTCAATCAGGACGGTGAGCGCGTCTTCCAGGCGATCGCGCTCAACTTCCTTTCGCGGCGGCCGTAAAGGTGGACCGGGCGGCGAGGATGGTGCCATGCGCACCATCACGCCGGTCCCGGTCGGACACCCCGATGCCGTGGCGGTCCTCCGTGCCTACATCGGCGACATCGCCGGCCGCTATTACGGCCGCCCGGCCACCGAGGCCGAGATCGAGCAGGCGCTCGCCGACGAGCCGAGTGATCATCTTCAGCCGCCGGGCGGGCTGTTCCTGATGGCTGTCGTGGACGGCAGTGCCGCGGGCTGCGTCGGCGTGCATTCGGTCGACGAGCGCGTCGCCGAGCTGAACCGGCTCTTCGTCCAGCCCGCCTTCCGCGGCCAGGGGCTGGGCGAGGAACTCTTGCGTGCGGCGGAAGAAGCGGCGCGCGGGCTCGGCGCCGGGGTGATGCGTTTGGACACCCGGACCGATCTCACCGAAGCGCGGTCCCTCTACGCCAAACACGGCTACCGCGAGACGCCGCATTACACCACGGGGCCCTACGTCGACCACTGCTTCGAAAAGTCACTCTCACCACAGGTGTAGCGCGAATCGAACATGGGTAGTCCGTCCGCGCAAGCACGTCGCGGAGGAGTCATGATGGCGGACACGTCCCGGTTGCCCACCCCCGTCGCGGAGACCTGGGAATGGCAGCGCAACGGTAATTGCCGGAACCTCGACAGCTCGGTCTTCTTCCATCCTGACGGAGAACGCGGGTTCGCGCGAGCCGACCGCATTGCCAGGGCGAAGCGGGTCTGCATGTCCTGCCCGGTGATCGTGGAGTGCAGGCACCACGCGCTCACGGCGGAGGAGCCGTTCGGGGTCTGGGGTGGCCTCGACGAAACGGAGCGGCGCGCGGCGATCAACCACCGCAAGCAGTTGCTCGACGAGAAGGAACTGGCTTCGGCCACCTGAGGTGGCGGAGCACGATCGGCGTCGGCGGGTGCGGGCCGCCGGCGCTGATCAGGGAGCTACGGTTCGGTGCCGGGAACGAGATCGCCGTCGCGGGTGATCATGTTCCGCAGTTTGGACAGCGCCCGGTGCTGGGTGACCCGGACGTTGCCGGCCGAGATGTCCAGTGCCTCGGCGGTTTCGTTGGCCGACAGGCCGACGATCAACCGCAGCGTGAGGATCTCCTGCTGCAGCGCGGGCAGCGTGGCTATCAGCTTCGCCAGCCTGCTGCCGAGGTCACCGTCGAGCACGTGTTTCTCCGGCTCGTTGTCCGCCAGCGGGCGTTCCGGCAGCTCGGCAACGGGATCCGAGCGGTCGCGGGACACCAGCCGGTAGGCGTCGGCCACCTTGTTGGACGCGATCGCGTGCACCAGGTAGAGGAACGAGCCGCCCCGGTCCTGGTAGTTCGGCAACGCGTGCAACACCGCGAGGCACACCTCTTGCGCGACGTCGTCGGCGGAGAGGTACGAGAGGTCCCGGCCGCCTAAGCGGGCGCGGCAATATCGCACGGCGACCGGGGTGATCATGGAAATCAGCCTGGCCACGGCGGCGGGGTCCCCGGTCGCCGCCTCCTTGACCACGGGGTCGAGCTCTTCCTTCGTCAGCCGCGAGGACGGGCCTCGCGGAAACGACTGCGGGGTGGTGAATCCCGGCTCCGTGGGCTCTGTGCGCACAGGAGTGCTCGGCGGGACTCGTGTTCTCATAGTCGGCTCCCCAACGACAATGGTGACCCTGCGACCGGTCGCGGTCGGGGCCCCACTCATAGTCACAATCGGTGAGCGGACACTCCCTGAAGGTCCCTGCCGACCCGCTTCCGATGCGACTGTGCGTAATCGTATGCGGTGCGCACGCGGCAGTCCAGAATTCAACTAGAGATACCCCGTTTGCCGTAGCAGGCCGATCACACGCGCGTCAGGAGCGGTCACTGCGAGCAGTTCCGAGCAGTTTCGAGCAGAAGTGACAGTCCGAAAACACGTGTCGCAGGTGTCCTGCTATCGAGTGGTGAAGACCCACCAACGAAGGACCACGAACCGCAAGATTCCGCCGACGGTGCTGGTGATCGCGAGAACCACCGCTTCGAGCGTCGCGGACGGCGATCCGACCAGCGCCTGCAAGGTGACCAGTACGACGGAACCGTAGAAGGCGTAGAAGGCGAAAGTGCCGAGTGACTGCAGATGCAGCTTCAGTGGCGAGGGCCGCATTCCGGCGAACGTGACCCGGCGCTGGAACTCCGTGTTCGCCACCGTCGTCAGCGCGATGGCGACGACGTTCGAGGCCACCGAACCGAGCACGGGCCGGGCGCCGAGGAAGATGAGCTCCTGCAGACCGGTCGTGACGGCGCCGGCCACCACGTACCAGACGATCGGGTGCGCGGACAGCGGCCGGTGCGCGGGCGTGTGCCTGCGCTCGGCTTCTCGCCGGGTCCACTGCGCGGTGGTCATATCTAAAATTTACATGCCGTCAGCAACTTCTTGCTGGATACAACCGAGTGACCTTGCTCTCCGGTTTGCCGCCACGGCGGCCCGGGTAGGTCGAGTCCATGAGTGAGGCACACGGTGAACCGATTCCCGATGCCGCGGAAACGGATCCGGCGGCGCTGAACAGCAGCGAGGACCTCGACGAGGACCGGCTCCGGGTGGATCCGCTGGAGGAGGGAGTGGAACCACCGGAGCGCTATGCCCACTCCGACGGCTTCGGCACCACTCCGCGGGAGGAGTACGAAGGCGAACCGCTGGACTCCCGGCTGGACCAGGAACGTGCCGACGTCCAGCCGGACCGGATCCCCGACCGCCCGATCGCGGTCACGCCTGCCGACGAGCTCGACGAGTCCATCGAAGACCTGCCGGCGGACGACGAGCCGATCGTCCGCGAGAACACCGTGGACATCTCGTCCTCGCCCGAGGAAGAGCAGGCTGACCGGGCCGGTGGCTCGGTCGCGGACGCGCTCCGAACTCCGCCGAATCGGGCGTGATCTGGGTCACGGTGGACGTGACCAGCTCAAACCACTGTTTTGTGCGCCCGGACCAGGTGTCACCCGGCGTGATCATGCCGGGCCCCCTACGGTCGGGGGGACGAGCGCACGAAACCGAAGGGATGAACATCCATGCTCGCTTTGACAGATGCCGCCGCAGAGGCGATCAGTGCGCTGACCGCTCAGGAGGGCAAGCAGGAGAACGGTGGGCTGCGCTTCGCGGTGCAGGCCCAGCAGGAGCAGGGGGCGCAGCTCGCGCTTTCGGTCGCCGAGCAGCCCGAAGCGGGGGACCAGGTGCTCGGTTCCGATGGGGGTGCCAAGGTTTTCCTGGAGCCGGAGGCCGCGCAGTTCCTCGACGACAAGGTGCTCGACGTCCAGCAGGACGAGCAGGGGCAGCTGAACTTCGCCGTGATGCCGCAGCCGGACCAGCCGACGGCCTGAGCGTCGTCCGCGGACAGCCGGCCCTTTCGGTGTGAAAGGGCCGGCTGTTCTGCATTCGAGCGGGTTTCAGAAGTGCTCGAGTAGTTCGGGGAAGCGGGTCAGGTGCAGTACCCGGTCGTCGGCCGGGTCGACTTCGTCGTGCTCCAGCGCCCACGTGTGCTTGTTGGGGATGAATACCGCGTTCATCCCGGCGTGACGCGCGGGGTTGATGTCGGACTTCGGTGAGTTGCCGATCATCCAGGCGCGTTCCGGGGAGAGCGTGTGCTGCTCGGCGAGTGTGAGATACGTGCCGGCGTGCTTCTCCGCCACGATGTGCACGCTGCCGAAATGGTGGTGCAGCCCGGAAGCGTCGATCTTGCGCTGTTGCTCCTCGGTGTCTCCCTTGGTGAGCAACAGAAGCCGGTGCCGCCCGCCCAGCTCCGCGAGCGTCTCGGCGACGCCCGGGATCAGCTCCACCTCGTAGTTGATCAGCGCCCGCGCGAGCTCGAGGATCTGCTGCCGCTCGGTTTCGGTGGCCGGACGCCGCCGGAGCTTTTCGACGCAGTCGTGCAGGCTGCGCAAGAAGACCCGGCTGCCGTAGCCGTGCGCCGCGGAGTTCGCGCGCTCGATGTCGTTGAGGATGGCGCGCAGTTCCGTGCGGTCCAGCGTCGGATGGTCGAGCCAGCCGAGGAAGTCTCGCACCACTTGCTCGAAGACGACGTTGTTCTCCCAGAGGGTGTCGTCCGCGTCGAAGATCAGGATCTGGTCGGTGTGCCGCACGCGGAAACTGTACTGGCGTACCAGAGTGCTGGGGAACCGGTTTTTTCGGCCCGTTCACCCCTCCGGCCATGTTGGCCCCTCCCGTTGGCATGTTGGCCCCTCCGGTTGGCGTGTTGGCCGCTCCCGTTGGTGTGTTGGTCGCTCCGGGTGATGTGGTGGCTATCGATGGTGGGCCGCCGCGTGGCTGGTTGTCGCGGGAGGTCCAACGCGTGCGCCGGGGCGGCCAACACGTGCGCGGCGGTGGCCAACTCGTGCACGGCGGTGGCCAACACGTGCGCCGGGGCGGCCAACTCGTGCACGGTGGCGGCCAACACGTGCGCCGGGGCGGCCAACTCGTGCACGGTGGCGGCCAACACGTGCGCCGGGGCGGCCAACTCGTGCACGGTGGCGGCCAACATGCGCGCTGGGGCAGCCAATACGCGCGGCGGGGTGGTCAATGTGCCGGGGTGGCCTGGCTTGCGAGGGTGGCTTGGTGGTGTGACCACCCTCCTTCCTCTCTTGCCACCTCCACCGCCCCCGCGTAAGTTCTTATGGAGAACTTGTGTGCGTGATGCGAACAGGACGACTCAATGGCTGAGATACTGTCACTCCAGGACGCCGTCGCACGGCTTGTGCACGACGGCGACACAGTGGCCCTCGAGGGCTTCACCCACCTGATCCCGCACGCCGCGGGGCAGGAGATCATCCGCCAGCGGCGTAAGGACCTCACGCTGGTGCGGATGACGCCGGACATCGTGTACGACCAGCTCATCGGGGCCGGTTGCGCGCGCAAACTGATCTTTTCCTGGGGTGGCAACCCGGGCGTCGGCTCGTTGCACCGCTTCCGCGACGCGGTGCAGAACTCGTGGCCGGTCCCGCTCGAAATCGAGGAGCACAGCCACGCCGGGATGGCCAACCGCTACGTCGCCGGCGCCTCCGGGCTGCCGTTCGCGGTACTGCGCGGGTACACGGGCACGGATCTGCCGAACTACACCGACACCATCAAGCAGATCACCTGCCCCTTCACCGGCGAGCAGCTCGCCGCGGTACCGGCGATCAACCCGGACGTCTCGGTCATCCACGCGCAGCGCGCGGACCGCGCCGGGAACGTGCAGATGTGGGGCCTGGTCGGCGTGCAGAAGGAAGCCGTGCTCGCCGCGAAGCGCAGCATCGTCACCGTCGAGGAAGTGGTGGACGAGCTGGAACCCGTGCCGGGACAGGTGATCCTGCCGTCGTGGGCCGTCACCGCCGTGGCGGAAGCGCCGCACGGCGCGCATCCTTCCTACGCACAGGGGTACTACGACCGCGACAACGAGTACTACGCCTATTGGGATTCCATTGGCCGGAATCGGGACTCGTTCCAAGAGTGGTTGAACGACAAGGTGTTCGGTATGGAGGGAGCGAAGTGACTGCGACCGCGGAACGGACGTACACGTCCGACGAGATGATGTCGATCGCCGCGGCCAGGGCCCTGTCCGGCGGGCAGAAGTGCTTCGTCGGGATCGGCCTGCCCTCCACCGCCGCGAACCTCGCGCGCCGCACGCACGCGCCGGACCTGGTGCTGATCTACGAATCCGGCACGCTCGGCTCGAAGCCGGGCCGCCTGCCCGCGTCGATCGGCGACGGGATCCTCGCCGAGACCGCCGACGCGGTGATCAGCGTGCCCGAGGTGTTCAACTACTGGCTGCAGCCCGGCCGGATCGACGTCGGCTTCCTCGGCGCCGCCCAGCTGGACAAGTTCGGCAACATCAACACCACCGTCATCGGCGACGACTACGCCAACCCGAAGGTGCGCCTGCCGGGCGCCGGTGGCGCGCCGGAGATCGCCGCGTCCTGCCACGAGGTTTTCGTGGTGGTGCGCCAGAGCAAGCGCAGCTTCGTGGAGAAGGTCGACTTCATCACGTCCTTCGGGCACGGGGAAGGCAAGGGGGAGCGGGAAAAGCTCGGCCTGCGCGGCGCCGGCCCGACGCTGGTGATCACCGACCTCGGCGTCTTCCGGCCCGACGAGACGGGCGAGCTGGTGCTGACCGAGGTGCACGACGGCATCACGGTCGAGCAGGTGCGCGAGGCCACGGGCTGGGACCTGAAGGTCGCCCCGGAGCTGGGCACCACGCCCATCCCGACCGAAGCCGAACTGCAGACCCTGCGTGAACTCAAGGCGGCGAAGTGACATCCACAACAGGGACCGACGCATTCGTACTCGACGCCATCCGCACCCCGTTCGGCCGCTACGGCGGGGCGCTGGCCAAGGTCCGCCCCGACGACCTTGCCGCGCACGTGCTGCGGGAACTGGGCTCCCGCAACGAACTCGACCCGTCCACTGTGGACGAAGTGGTGTTCGGCGACGCGAACCAGGCCGGTGAGGACAACCGCAACGTGGCCAGGATGGGCGCGCTGCTCGCGGGCTGGCCGACGTCCGTGCCCGGCACCACCGTGAACCGGCTCTGCGGCTCCGGCCTCGACGCCGCGATGCAGGCCAGCCGCGCCATCGCCACCGGGGACGCGTCGCTCGTCGTCGCCGGTGGCGTGGAGTCGATGAGTCGCGCGCCGCTGATCCTGCAGAAGACCGAAAAGCCGTTCGCGGCGGGAAACCAGACCCTGCACTCCAGTACGCTGGGCTGGCGCATGGTCAACCCGGAGATGCCCGAGCAGTGGACGATCTCGCTCGGCGAGAGCACCGAGCAGCTCGCCGAGAAGTACGGGATCACGCGTGAGGCGCAGGACGAGTTCGCCTTGCGCAGCCACCAGAACGCGGCGAAGGCGTGGGACGAGGGTTTCTACGACAGCCACGTGATCCCGGTGCCCGGCACGGATCTCACCCGCGACGAGTGCATCCGCGCGGACTCCACTTTGGACAAGCTCGGCAAGCTCAAGCCCGCCTTCCGCAAGGAAGGCACGGTGACGGCTGGCAACGCCTCCCCGCTCAACGACGGCGCTTCCGCGGTCCTGCTGGGTGACCAGCGGGCGGCCGACCGGCTCGGCAAGACGCCGCTCGCGCGCATCGCGGGCCGTGGCGCGGCGGGCGTGGATCCGGACGTGTTCGGCATCGGCCCGGTCCGCGCGGCGGAGATCGCGCTGGAGCGCGCCGGGATCGGCTGGGACGACCTCGCGGCGGTGGAGCTGAACGAGGCTTTCGCCGCGCAGTCGCTGGCGTGCTTCGCCGACTGGCCCAAACTGGACCGCTCGATCGTGAACATCCACGGCGGCGCGATCGCGATCGGGCACCCGCTGGGCGCTTCCGGCGGCCGCATCCTGGGCACGCTGGCACACGAGCTGCGCCGCCGCGGTGGTGGCTGGGGCCTGGCCGCCATCTGCATCGGCGTCGGCCAGGGCCTGGCCGTGGTTCTCGAAGCATAGGAAAGGGGCGTGCTATGGCAGCACCGACGAGCGACAAACTGATCCTGCCGCAGTACCGGCGGGACCCCGAGGGCACGCATCCGCCGATGAACTCGGCGCACTACCGGTCCACCGAGCTGCGGCATCCGAAGCAGCAGCTGCTCCTGCTGCCGCAGATGCTCACCGAGGTCACCGGCCCGCTCCTCGGGCCGGGCAGGCTCGGCGAGCACGACAACGACCTGACGGTGCAGCACGAGGGCGAGCCGATCGGGCAGCGGATCATCGTGCACGGCAGGCTGCTCGACGGCGACGGGCGGCCGATCCCGGACTCGCTGATCGAGATCTGGCAGGCCAACGCGTCCGGCCGCTACCGCCACATCGGCGACCAGTGGCCCGGCCCGCTCGACCCCAACTTCACCGGGGTGGGCCGCACGCTGACCGACTCGAACGGCCACTACGAGTTCACCACGATCAAGCCCGGCGCGTACCCGTGGAAGAACCACGACAACGCGTGGCGCCCCGCGCACATCCACTTCTCGGTGTTCGGGCACGCGTTCACCCAGCGCCTGGTCACCCAGATGTACTTCCCGGACGACCCGCTGTTCTTCCAGGACCCGATCTACAACTCGGTGCCCGACGAGAAGGCGCGGCAGCGGATGATCTCGAAGTTCGACATGAACCGCACGACGGACCACTGGGCGCTCGGCTTCGAGTTCGACATCGTGGTGCGCGGCCGGGAAGCCTCGGTCTTCGAGGAAGAGGAGGACGAGGACTGATGACCACCCCCTCGCAGACAGTCGGCCCGTACCTGGCGATCGGCCTGCCATGGGAAGACGGCCCCACGGTGGTGCCCGAGGGCACCCCGGGCGCGGTCCGGATCACCGGCCTCGTCTTCGACGGCAAGGGCGTCCCGGTGCCGGACGCGATGATCGAGACCTGGCAGGCGGACCCGGACGGCCGCTTCGACCACCCCGACGACCCGCGCGGCCGGGTCTCCGGCTTCCGCGGGTTCGGCCGCTGCCCCACCGATTCCGAGGGCACCTACCACATCCTCACCCTGCTGCCGGGCGCGATCCCGGGCACCGGCGGCCGCATGCAGGCGCCGCACATCGACGTCTCGGTGTTCGGCCGCGGGATGCTGGACAGGGTGGTCACCCGGATCTACTTCCCGGAGAACACCGAGGCCAACGCCGCCGACCAGGTGCTGGCGTCGGTGCCGGAGGAGCGCCGGCACACGCTGATCGCCACGAAGACCGAGGACGGCTACCGCTTCGACGTGCGTTTGCAGGGCGAAGGCGAGACAGTCTTCTTCGATGTCTGAGCTGTTCGATCCCGTCCTCGCGGCGGGCCCGGTGCACGACGAGGTGAGCGACGCGGCGTGGCTGCGCGCTCTCCTCGACGTGGAGGCGGCGCTCGCCGGCGCGGAGGCCGACGCCGGGCTCGTCCCGCGCGAGCACGCCGAACGCATCGCCGAAGTGGCCCGTGAGGGCGATTTCGACGTGGCCGAGATAGGCGCGAAATCCGTCGGCATCGGCAATCCGGCCGCGCCGCTGGTCCGGGAACTGACCGCGCAGGCAGGCGCCGAGGCCGGCCGGTTCGTGCATTTCGGTGCCACCAGCCAGGACGTGATGGACAGCGCCGCCATGCTCGTCGCGAAGCGTGCGTTGGAGCCTTTGCTGGAGGGCGTCGAGGAGTGTGCGGAGCTGGCGGCGCGGTTCGCCAGGGAGCACGTCTCGACTGTCCAAGCAGGACGGACGCTGTTGCAGCAGGCATTGCCGGTGACCTTCGGGTTCACCGCGGCAGGCTGGCTGTCCGGTTTGGACGCCGCCGCGGAACGCCTTGGTACACAACGGCTTTCCGCGCAGCTCGGCGGCGCCACCGGCACACTGGCGTCGCTGGGAGCCGATGGGCCCGCGGTGCTCGCCGCGTTCAGTCGCAGGCTCGGCTTGGCTGAGCCTGCGCTGCCGTGGCACACCGAACGCAGCCGGATCGCCGAGCTGGCCGGGGCGCTGGGCGAACTGTCCGGCGTGATCGCCGGGATCACCCGCACCATCATGCTGCTCGCGCAGACCGAGGTCGGCGAGCTGGCCGAGGTCGCGGAGGGTAGTGGTGGCTCGTCCACCATGCCGCACAAGCGAAATCCGGTCGCCGCGGTCGCCGCGCAGGCGGCCGCGCAGCAGGCGCCCGGGCTCGTCGGCACGCTGCTCGGCGCGATGGCGCACGAGCATCAGCGCGCCGCCGGGTCGTGGCACGCGGAATGGCGCCCGTTCACGGAACTGTTCCGCGGCACGGGTTCCGCCGTGCACTGGCTGCGCACGAGCTTCGAACGGCTCCAGGTCGATCCGGACCGGATGCGGCGCAACCTCGACATCACCGGCGGCGCCCTGCTTTCCGAGCGCGTCACCACCGAGCTGGCCAAGGAAACCGGTCGCCTCGCGGCCCACGACGCGGTCACGGCGTGCACCAAACGCGCATTGGCCGGGGAAGGCGAGCTGGCCGACCTCCTCGCCGAGGATCCCTTGGTGGGCAAGCAACTGGACCGGGACCGGATCGCGGCGTTGCTCGATCCGGCGGAGTATCTCGGCAGCGCCGCGGTGTTCGTCGAGCGCGCGCTGACCGCACACGCCAACCGAAAGGACAACGCGTGACCACCGCCGTGCACCACGAGATCGAAGGCCCGGCCGACGGGCCCGTCGTCGTGCTGAGCAATTCGATCGGCAGCACTCTGCACATGTGGGACCCGCAGGTCAAACCCTTGGTGGACAACGGTTTCCGGGTGGTCCGCTACGACACGCGCGGGCACGGCCGGTCGCCGGTGCCGGACGGGCCGTACGGCATCGACGACCTCGGCGGCGACGTGCTCGCCCTGCTGGACACGCTCGGCGTCGAGTCCGCACATTTCGTGGGGTTGTCGCTGGGCGGGATGACCGGGCTGTGGCTCGCCGAAAACGCGCCGCAGCGGATCCGGGGCCTGGTCGTGTGCTGCACCTCCGCGCAGCCCGGCAACACCCAGATGTGGCTCGACCGGGTCAAGCAGGTGCGCGCCGACGGCATGGGCCCGATCGCCGACGGCAGCATCGGCCGCTGGTTCACCCAGTCCTGGATCGACGCGAACCCCCGGCAGGCGAAGGAACTGCGCGACATGACGGCGAACACCCCGGCCGAGGGGTACGCGTCGTGCTGCCAGGCCATCGCGGACCTCGACCTCGTGCCGGAGCTGCCCAAGATCACCGCGCCCACGCTGGTGATCGCGGGCGCGCAGGACAAGGCGCTGCCGCCGGACCACGGCCGGGTGATCGCCGACGGCGTGCACGGCGCCCGGTTCGAGGTCGTCGACCAGGCCGCGCACCTCGGCAACTACGAACAGCCCGCGCGGTTCAGCGAACTGATCATCGAGCACCTGAAGGAGGCGGCGTGAGCGACGAGGTCTACGAAGCCGGCATGAAGGTCCGGCGGGAGGTGCTCGGCGACGCGCACGTGGACCGCGCGGTCGCCAACACCACCGAGTTCACCCAGAAATTCCAGGACTACATCACGCGTTCGGCCTGGGGCTCGGTGTGGACGAGGGACGGCCTCGACCGGAAAACGCGAAGCTGCATCACGCTCGCCGTGTTGACCGCCCTCCACTGCGAGAACGAGATTCCGATGCACGTGCGGGCCGCGATCACCAACGGCCTCACCCCGGACGAGATCGGCGAAGTACTGCTGCACGCGGGCGTGTACGCGGGCGTTCCCGCCGCCAACGCGGCCTTCGCGCTGGCACAGCGGACTCTCGCCGAATTGGACGACAAGTAGGATCACCGCGATATGGACGAGCGCGGGGCACACCACGTCCAGTCCCTGGAACGGGGGCTGGCGGTCATCAAGGCGTTCAGCTCCGGTGCGCCGGAGCTGACGCTGTCCGACGTGGCCAGGGTGACCGGGCTGACCCGGGCGGCGGCCCGGCGCTTCCTGCTCACGCTCGTGGACCTCGGCTACGTTCGCACGGACGGCAAGTACTTCTCGCTCACCGCGCGCGTGCTGGAGCTGGGGTACGCGTTCCTGTCCAGCATGACCCTGCCCGAAGTGGCGCAGCCGCACCTGGAACGGCTGTCCGCCGAGGTGCGTGAATCGTGCTCGGTTTCGGTGCTGGAGGGCACCGACATCGTGTACGTCGCCCGCGTCGCGGTCTCGCGGATCATGACGGTGACGATCAGCCTCGGCACGCGGTTTCCCGCGCACGCCACGTCGATGGGGCACGTGCTGCTCGCGGGCCTCGACGAGGACGGGCTCTCGCGGTACCTCGAAAACGCGGCGCTGGACAGGCTCACCGCGAACACCCTGACCTCGCCCGACACCCTGCGCGAGGAGCTGGAGAAGGTGCGCCGGCAGGGTTGGGCGCTGGTGGACCAGGAGCTGGAGGAGGGGCTGCGTTCGGTCGCCGCTCCTGTGCGGGATCGCACCGGCGCCGTGGTCGCCGCGATGAACGTGTCCACACACGCCAGCCGCACGACGCGCGAGTCGGTGCGGGACGAGATGCTGCCCCCGTTGCTCGCCGCGGCGAAGCGGATCGAGGACGATCTGGCGGTCGCGCCGGCGCAGGCGCGTCGTGGCTGAGACGGCCGGGCTGCTCCTCGCCGCGGGCGCCGGGCGCCGCTTCGGACGTCCCAAAGCACTGGTCGAGCTGGACGGGGAACCGTTGGTGCGCCGTGCTTTGCGGGTGCTCACCGAGGGCGGGTGCGGGCCGGTCCGAGTGGTGCTTGGCGCGCAGGCGGAGGACGCGCGGGCATTGCTGCCGGACCCGTCGATAGCCGTGTACGCCGAGGACTGGGCCGCGGGCATGGGCGCCTCGCTGCGGGCGGGGTTGCGTGCGCTGCCGCCGGCCGACGCCGTGCTGGTGCACCTGGTCGACCTGCCGGGGGTGACGCCGGAGGTCGTCCGGCGGATGCTGGAGTGGTCGTCGCCGGAGGTCGTCGCGCGGGCCGCCTACGAGGGAAAACCGGGCCATCCCGTGCTTTTCGGGCGCCGCTGGTGGCCGGCGATCGCGGAGTCCGCGAACGGTGACCGCGGGGCCCGCGACTGGCTGAAGACCAGGGAAGATGTGCGGCTGGTCGACTGTTCGGAGCTGGGCAGCGGGACCGACGTGGACACGCCGGCGGACCTGAACCCTTAGGGTGGGTGTGTGATGGTCAACTCGCCCGAAGAACTGGCCACGACGCTCGAGAGCGCCGGCTATCTCGCCGACGACGGCGTGGCCACAGCCGCGTTCCTCGCCCTGCGCATGCAGCGGCCGTTGTTCTGCGAGGGGGAGCCCGGCACCGGGAAGACCTCACTGGCGGTGGCGTTGTCGCAGTCGCTGCAGCTGCCGCTGATCCGGTTGCAGTGCCACGAGGGCATCGACGCGGCGCAGGCGCTGTACGAATGGGATTTCCCGCGCCAGCTGCTGCACCTGCGGGCGCTCGAAGCAGGCAGCGGGCAGCTCGACGTCGACGCGGCGGAGCAGTCCCTCTACACCGAGCGTTTCCTGCTCGCGAGGCCCCTGCTGCAGGCGTTGAAAGAGGCGCCGTGCCTGCTGCTGGTGGACGAGATCGACCGCGCGGACGACGAGTTCGAGGCGTTCCTGCTGCAGCTGCTCGACGAGAACGCGGTGACCATCCCGGAGTTCGGGGAGGTGCGGGCCGAGCAGCCGCCGCTGGTGATCCTGACGTCCAACCGGACCCGCGAAGTGCACGACGCGCTCAAGCGCCGCTGTCTGTATCACTGGCTCGAACATCCTGATCTGGCAAGGGAAGTCGCGATCCTGCGGCGTCGCGTGCCGGGCGTCGGGGAGGCGTTGGCCACGCAGATTTCGGTGGCTGTGCGGCGGTTGCGGGAGCTGGAGCTGCTCAAGCCGCCGGGCGTGGCGGAGTCGCTCGACTGGGCGCAGGCGTTGCTGGCGCTCGACCGCGACGAGCTCGACGCCGAGACGGCGGCCCGTACGCTCGGCGCCGTGCTCAAGTACACCGAGGACATGGACCGCGTGCGCGCGAAACTGGACGCGCTACTCGCCTGAGCCGTAGTCGCCGATGCCGGTTTCGAGCAGGTCGAAGGCCTTGTCGATGTAGGCGGCCTGTTCGGCGTGCACCAGGTCGGGGTCCTCGCCGGCGATCATCCTGTTCGCGGCGTACTCGTAGACGGCGTCGACCGTGGCACCGGTCATGGCCGCGATCAGCCGCGCTTGTCCCGGCTGTTCGCCCTCTGCCATGAGGACATCGGCCATCTTGTCCACGATCTCCCGCGACTGCTCGTAGGTGCGGTTGACCAGCGCCGGGCTTTCGTGGACGGCGCGGAGGAAGAAGCCGGCGCCGGGCACGGTGGCCGACAGCGGATGCCGGTCCGCGACGAGTTTTTGGTGGTATTCGCGCAGGGCCGCGGCGACCGATTTCCCGGGGCCGCGCTCGCGCAGCACCTGCTCGACCTCGGCGAGGCGGTCGGCGTGCCGGTCCAGGAAGAGGTCCTCCTTGCGCGGGAAGTAGTTGAAGACGGTCATTTTGGACACCCCGGCCGCCTCGGCGACCTCGGCGACGGTCACGTTGTCGAAGCCGCGCTCGAAGAACATCCCGGTGGCGATGTCGGCGATGTGCCGCCTGGTCAGCTGTTTCTTCTGCTCCCGAAGACCCATGGCGGAGATTGTATACCGGATAAAAATATTGACTCGGTACACGTTTTGCGTGCATGCTGGGTGGCATGGATTTCCCAGTGGTGGTGGCCGGCGGCGGCCCGGTCGGTCTGATGCTGGCCTGCGAGCTGCGGCTCGCGGGCGTGGACGTGCTCGTCGTCGAGCGACTGTCCGAAATAGACCCGACGATCAAGGCGGGGTCGATCAACCTGCCCACGGCGGAGGCGTTCTACCGGCGCGGGATGTACGGCGCGCTGGAGGAGCACAAGCGCCAAGCGTTCGCGCGGATGCAGGAGTTCTTCAAGCAGCAGGGCGGGGGCGCGCCGGTCCGGCCACCCAAGCTCGCCGGGCATTTCGGCGGGATCATGGTCGCGGGCGAGTTGGTCGACTTCGACAGTCCGGGTTTCCGCGATCCGGGTCCGGCGGCGTCGATCACCGTGGTCGGGCAGCAGGCGGTGGAGGAGGTGCTGTCCTCGCGCGCCGCCGAACTGGGGGTTGTGCTGCGGCGCGGTGTCGAGGTGACGGGGTTCGACGCCGACGAGGACGGTGTGACGGTGCGGCTGGGTGACGAGTCGGTGCGGGCGGGCTGGCTGGTGGGCTGCGACGGGGGACGCAGCCTCGTGCGCAAGCTCGCGGGGTTCGATTTCCCTGGCACGGACCCGGAAATCACCGGGCGGCAGGCGCTGGTGGAGATGACGGGCGCGGAGTCGTTGCCCCGAGGGTGGAATCGCACGGACACGGGCCTGTTCGTGAACGGCCCGATGCCGGGGCGGATCCTGACGGTCGAGTTCGGCCCGCCCGAGGACCGCGAAGCGCCGATCACGGCGGAGGAGCTGCAGGGCAGTCTCCGGCGCGTGTCGGGCGTGGAGGTCACGATCACGGCCGTCCACACGGCCACGCGTTTCACCGACAACGCGCGGCAGGCGTCGACGTACCGGAAGGGCAGGGTGTTGCTGGCCGGCGACGCGGCGCACGTGCACTCGCCGTTCGGTGGGCAGGGGCTGAACCTCGGGATCGGCGATGCGATGAACCTGGGCTGGAAACTGGCGGCGACGATCAACGGATGGGCGCCGCAGGGGCTGCTGGACACGTACGACCTGGAGCGGCATCCGATCGGTGAGTGGGTGCTGGACTGGACGCGCGCGCAGGTGGCCGTCATGCGCCCGGACCCCAGGACGAAGGCGTTGCGCGCGGTCGTCGGTGATCTACTGTCCACAGGGGACGGTCAGAATTATCTGGCGAAGAAGCTTTCCGGTGTGCTGCACCGCTATCCGATCGACGGCGCGCACGAGCTGACCGGCCTGGGCGCGCCGGACTTCGAATTCTCCGACGGAACCCGGTTCGGGGAGTACTGCCAAGAGGGGCTCGCGGTGCTGCTCGACCTGGCGGATTCGGCGGAACTCCGTGCTGCGGTGGGAAATCGCGCCTCCCGCGTGCGCGTGGTTACCCGGCAATGCGTCAGCGACCCGAAGCTGACCGGCGTGCTGGTCCGTCCGGATGGCCATGTGGCTTGGGCCAGCGACGGTGGTGTGGAGGGGCTGGAGCAGTCCCTGGCTACGTGGTTTTAGGGGGTGTGTTTCGCGTCCAGCGTGCGCGCAGGCTGGCCCTCACGCGCACGCTGGTCGCCAGTGGATGGTCATTCCATGGTGGTTGCGGTGAGCAGCCCTGCCCGCTCCCGGTCCGTGATCACGCGGCCTGCGGGGTGCGGCCGGCGAGCAGGTAGTCGGTGATGTGGCGAGAGGCGGAGTTCAGCGCGGCGGCGACCTGGAACCGGCTCATGCCGAGGCGTTTGCCTGCGGTTGTTCGGTCTTTGTGATCGAGCAGAACGTCGGACACGAGGTCCGCTTGCTGGCGTGTGACGACACCGGAGAGCAAGGCGTCGGCGAGTACGAGATCGGGATGGCCACTTGCCGAACGGAGATTCGTTGTGGTTTCAGTGAGTTCCGACTGGGTCATCGCCCGTCGCTTTTCGGCGTTGCATACTTCGTGGCCGCGCCGGAACGCGGCCCAATAAAGCTGGCCGTACACCTTCGGAGCTTGCGGGTCGGCGAGGTCGAGCGCCTGCAGGAAACCCTCGAGAATCTCTGAGTCCAGGTCGTTGCGGTCGCCGGGGAACCGGTCACCGAGTTTGGCCCCGATGTGCTTGAGTCCGGGCATCATCATCGCGGCGGCGATCGTCGTCCACGGTTCCGGTGTCGCGTGGGCCCGCCGGATCAGTTCCCGCCACACCGCATCCTTGGTGACCCAGCTCGTCCGTCGTTTCAGCAGTAGTATGCGCACCTCATCGATCGGCAGCTCGGCGGGCACTGCTCTTCGATCACGTCCAGGTCCGGCGGGGAGTACGAGGTGATCGGAGAGCCCCTTTCCGAAGGGAGGAAACATCCCACTCCCGCACAAGGGCCACCCGATCGATCCCGTGAGCCGGAGATTAGAAGGCTCTAGCTCGGCAGGGTCCGTTCGAGCCGGAGCAGGTGCTCAACGATTGCGGCCGGGTCGCCGGGGGCGAGGTGGACCTCGGCGTCGCTCCCGGAGCCGGTCGTGTAGTTGAGGTACCGGCCCCAATCCGTGTCCGCGTAGTGCAGCGGGAGCTCGAGCTGGTGGTAGCGGTTCAACTCGTCCCGGCGGGCCGCGTACAGCTCGCCGGTGCCGGTGACCGGGCGCTGCAGGACATTCACGAGGTCGCGGACGTCCCAGCGAGGTATCCGGTCTTCGCGGGTGACGGCCTCCAGGTCGGCCACGCGGATGGTCAGCGGGCGGCCGCCGCCGGGGCGCACGTCGGGTAGTTCCGCGATGAGCGCCTCGGCCAGTTGATCGCGGTGGACGGGCTTCAGCGCGATCCCGTCGTCCACGCGGATCGCGACGATGCCCTGCAGCCCGCGGCCTGCGGCGAGGATGCCGTAGGTGCGGCGGCCGTCGTTGACCCAGCCGTAGTACTCGACCGACGCGGTGGTCAGCAGGGGGAGCCAGTCGAGGAAGTCGACCTCGAGCCTGCCGCGCCTGTCAACCAAACCCGCTTCCTGCAAGGATTCCTGCAGCTCCTGCTGGGCCGCGAGCTTCTCGTCCGCGCTGAGCCAAACGGGTTCCGGGCGCAGCACGATGTGCAGGGTGCCTGCCCTCGCCTGCTCGACGGCGCCCGCCAGCGCCGTGAGTGGGAGTGAGAGATAACCGGTTCCTACCACGGACATGCGTTTACTCGCCGATGACGGGCGGCGTGGCTCTCACGTCGCTGCCGAAGACCGCGTCCGGGTCGGCCTCGAGGAGGTAGTCGGGGCGCTGGTGCTCGTCGTCCTCCTCGCCCTTGCCGCGTTGACCTGCTGCGCCCATCGGGGAGCCCGAGCCGCTCTTCGACGCGCTCCGGCTCGCCGCCGCTTCTTCGGCTGCCGCCGCGCTGCCGGGCCTGCCTGCCCCGGTGTTCTTGCCGGCGCCCAGCTCGCGTGCGCTCTCGCTGGCGGCGGCGCCGCGGCCCAGGCTCTCCTTCGCGGCACTGCCACCACGGCCGATGCTTTCCTTCGCCGCGCTACCGCGGCGCCCGGGGCCGCCCTCGGACTGACTGCCGTACAAGCGACTCGCCGCGCTGCTGCTGGAAGCGGACGGGCCGCGGTTGGCCGTGCGGCCTGTCGTGCGCTCCGTGTCGCCCGTGCCGCCGCCATAACCGGGGCCGACTCCCGGGACGAAGTTGCTGGAGTTCGTGCTGCCGCCTGTCGTGCCCGACGTGCCGCCCGGGAGGTTCGGCAACGGACTCACGCTGCCGCTCGTGCCGCCCGTGGTCGGGGTCGAGGAGGTGACCGAGCTGGGCCCGTTGAGGTTCGGCGCCGCGCTGACCGGGCCGCCGCCAGTGCCGCCGACGGGCTGGTTCACGGTGGCGGATGAGGCGTTCGTGTGGTCGTTGTACTGGGACTCGACCGACCCGACGCTGCCCACGGATGCCGACTTGAGCCCGATGGTGGCCCCGTCGCTGGGGAGCGTCTGGTAATCCATCGGGATGATTCCCTTGGTGTCGCCGGTGACCGAGCTGTACTGGTCCATCACCCGGACGTTGTTCTCGTTGGCGGCATTGGTCTTCGCGACACCGTCCTGGTAGGACTTCACGTCACTCACCGCCAGCGACGGCCCGACGATCGGGATCGCGGCCTTGAGCCCCACCGACCACCCACTCGGCTTCTCCGGCGCAGGTGGGACGGGTACGACCTTGGACTTCGAGGCTTCGAAGACGTCGGATTGGGCCTGCATGGAGCCTTGGGTCTTGACAAGGGGACCGAGCGAATCATCGAAAGCTTGTGCGAGGGGGCTCGCCCCAGCATTTGCAGCGTCTCCGGAACTGCCGGTCCAGGATGCGTTCATCCGCGTCTGGAGGTTCTTGATGGCCTCGTGTTCGTCGTTATAGCCCGTCGCCAGCTGGTTGACTGCTTCCGAAGCGGCCTGGAGTTGCTGGGAATCACCGGCGTTGAAGTTGTTGTAGATCTGCGTGCCGTCCATATCACGAGCCCCCCTGCAGAGTGGTAATGACAGCAGCCGCGATTCGCTTGGCGGCATCGCATGAATCCTGGGCGTTGTCGTAACCGTCTACTCCCGCCGAGAACGTCAGGTCGTCGGCAATTCCGACATATACGCTGCATTTGCCTTCCGTGCGGCGGTCCTGCGTGTCCGCGAAAGCAGCCGGATAGCCGGAGACATCCGTCGGTTCGGCGAAATCGTATCCACCGGCATCTCGGGTCTTGTAGACGCTGGCCAATCCGCCGTTCCGTTTGCCCTTGAGTACCTGAATATTGACGTTGAAATTCCTGCTGTGGCTGGTTCGTACGTCAATCCAGCCGCAGCCGGGACCGAAGGCGCTGTCAGCACCGGTGGGCTCGGGGTTCGAGAAGCCGAGCTGGCCGACCAGTGTTTGCGGGACAAGGTCACACGGCTTGTCAAGATAGGCGGAGGGGTCCAGCGGGTGGTCCACTTTGGTGGGCTGCTCCGATCCGGGGGCCGAGGACGAGGCACCACTGGTGGACGTGCTCGGCGCGCCATCTGTGGTACTGGAACATGCAGAAACCGCTGCGGCCGAGGCGGCCAGCAACGCCGTCATGAGCAGCCGGTACTTACGCGTCATCAGCCCTGGTTCTCCTGGCCGCTCTTGAGAGCCGCGGTGTTCGCCTCTTCGTTCGCTTGCTTGGCGCCGGTGGCATCGGTCAGCTTCTGTATGTAGTTCTCGACGTATTGGAGCATCGAGTCATGCTGGTTGGAGAGTAGGTCCAGCGAATCCCGCATCTGTGATAGGTACCCCTGGCTTTCCGTGTCGTCCGCCAGCTGCGTGAGGTTTCCCCGAGCACGTTCGATCAGGTTTTTCTTCGCGCTGATGCTCGCCTGGCGTTCTTTCCACATGGCCAGTACCGCGTTCATCTCGTCGACGCTGGGGAATTCGAAGCCGCCGCTGGCGCCGGTGGCCGCGAGTGCCGCGCCGACCGTCTTGTTCTGGCCATAGACCTGGTACGACCCCTGCGGCTGGCGGACATCCGACCAGAACCCGCCCCCACTGTCGTTAGCCTCGACCACTGTTGCCTCCCCGCTACCGGACCGTGACCCTCTGACGCTGGAGCCTAGCGGAAGGCCCCATCGGCATGGAGTGATATTGCCGAAGATCCACGCCCTGAACTGCGCTAACAGTGTTAACGGCGCAACCGAGACGCCGCCGAGACACCGCCCCGACCCCAGCCCGCGGCGAAAGTTCTCCATACCCGTCGCGACGCGAGTCACAATGGAGGTATGAACGACCCCTTGCCCGGTCTGGTCGGCTTCGCGACGGCGTTGCGGGAGGCCGGGGTCCCGGCGGGCCCGCAGCGGGTGCAGGCGTACCTCGACGCGGTCCGGCGGGTCGACGTCGCCGACGTGGGCCAGTTGTACTGGGCGGGCCGCGTCACGCTCTGCGCCGACCCCGACGACCTGCCCCGTTACGACGACGCCTTCGCCCAGTGGTTCACGGCCGAGCCGCCGCCGAAGCCCGCCACGGTGTCGCGCGAGAAGCGCGCCCGGATGGCGGCGATGTCGGGCGAGGACCGCCAGGGCGGCGACACCCAGGTCGAGTCCGAGGAGCTGCGCGTCGCGGCAACGGACGCCGAGCTCTTGCGCCAGCGCGACCTCGCGGAGCTGACCGCGGCCGAACGCCGCCACCTGCGGGAGCTGCTCGCGGTGCTCAAGCCGGTGCCGCCGACGCGCAAATCGCTCCGCCAGAAGCCCGCCAAGACCGGCGCGCTCGACCCCGGCCGCACGCTGCGCCGGATGCTCGCGGGAGGCGGCGAGCCGGTGCGGCTCGCGCATCGGCGCAAGTCGACGAGGCCGCGGAAAACCGTTCTCCTCCTTGACGTTTCCGGGTCGATGAGCCCCTACGCCGACTCCCTGCTCCGCTTCGCGCACGTCGTGGTGCGGCGGGCGCCGGGCAGTGTCGAGGTGTTCACGCTGGGCACGCGCCTCACCCGCGTCTCCCGCCAGCTCCGCCAGCGCGACCCCGAGCGCGCGATGCTCGCGGCGGGCGCGGCGGTGCCGGACTTCGCGGGCGGCACGCGCCTCGGCGAGACGTTGCGCGTGTTCCTCGACCGCTGGGGCCAGCGCGGAATCGCCCGCCGGGCGGTGGTCACGATCTTTTCCGACGGCTGGGAGCGCGGCGACCCGAGCCTCCTCGGCGAGCAGCTGGCGCGCCTGCGCAGGCTGGCGCACGCTGTGTTCTGGGTCAATCCCCACGCGGGCCGCGACGGCTACGCTCCGGTGCAGTCAGGCATCGCTGCCGCGCTCCCGCACATCGATCGCCTGCTGGCCGGGCACAGCCTGGCCACCCTGGAACGACTGCTGGTGGAGATACGCGATGCATGACGTACTTGACGAGCTCTACAAACGCTGGTCGAACGGGGAAGCGACAGGGCTGGGCACCGTGGTGTCCACCTTCTCCTCCGCGCCCCGCGCGCCCGGCGCGGCGATGCTCGTCGGCGAGGACGGCGAAGTCGTGGGCAGCGTGTCCGGCGGCTGCGTCGAGGGCGCGGTTTACGAGCTGGCGAAGGAAGTCGTCGCCGATCAACGGCCCGTGCTGCAGCGCTACGGCGTGAGCGACGACGACGCCTTCGCCGTCGGCCTCACCTGTGGCGGGATCATCGACATCTACGTCGAGCGCGTCGACAAGCAGACCATGCCCGAACTGGGCGAGGTCGTCGACTCCGTCCACAGAGGACAGCCGGTCGCCGTGGTCACGGTGATCGAGCACGACGACCCCGCGCTGGTCGGCAGGCACATGATCGTCTGGACGGACCGCACCGAGGGCACGCTCGGCCGGGCCCGCATCGACGACGCCGTAGTCGACGACGCCCGCGGCCTGCTCGCCACCGGCCGCACCGCGACCCTGCACTACGGCCTCGACGGCGAACGCCGCGGCGAGGGCATGGCGGTGTTCGTCAACTCCTTCGAGCCCCCACCGCGCATGCTCGTCTTCGGCGCGATCGACTTCGCGGCCGCGATGGCGAAGATGGGGTCCTACCTGGGTTTCCAGGTCACGGTGTGCGACGCGCGCCCGGTTTTCGCCACCGCCAGCCGGTTTCCCGACGCCGACGAGGTGGTCGTGGACTGGCCGCACCGCTACCTGAAGGCCGAGGCCGCAGCGGGCCGCATCGACCGCCGCACGGTGGTCGCCGTGCTCACCCACGACCCGAAGTTCGACGTGCCGCTGCTCGAGGTCGCGCTGCGCCTCGACATCGGCTACATCGGCGCGATGGGTTCCCGGCGCACGCACGAAGACCGGCTGGACCGGCTGCGGGAAATCGGGATGACCGAGGAGGAGCTGTCCCGGCTGGCCTCGCCGATCGGGCTGGACCTCGGCGCGCGCACCCCGGAGGAGACGGCGGTGTCGATCGCCGCGGAGATCATCGCGTTGCGGTGGGGTGGTGGCGGCCGCCGGCTGGCCGAGCTGTCCGGCCGGATCCACGGCTGAGCTCGACGATCCGGATCACCATCGGGGCGAGCCGTTCCGCCTGGTACGCAACGATCTTGTGGTGTCCGTCGAGGACCCGTTCCCCGGCCGGGCCACACAACACCACCGCGACCGGCCGCAGTCCGGAGCGGACCGCGCGCCGGTAGTAGGCGACCCGGCCGTCGTCCGCGGCGGGCCAGCTTCGCGTGGCCACGAGGCGGCTTTCGTCGTACAGCGGCGCGGGGCCGTTCAGCTCGTAGCCGCCGCGCACCAGCGAAGCGAGCAGCGGGCGCAGGGTTTCGCGCAGCGGGAAGCGGATCTGCCCGGTGGCCAAGGCGATCCGCAGACCTTCGGTCAGTTCCGCCGGCTCGCCCGGCCGCCCTTCTCCCATCAGCACCCGTTCCACGGTTCGTGTGACGGCCGGGCGAACAGCGGGGTTCCATTCGCGGCACGGGTCCGCAGATTCGGGGAAAAGCAGGGAGTTCACGCGCACCTGCGGAACTGTCGCCGCACCCCCGCTGACCAGGACTTGTCCGATCGCGACAGAAGTAGCAGGCTCGCCTGTGAAGCCGATCACCAGCTCCCACCACACTGGAGGCCTCATGCGCATCACCGTCACCGTCGACGGCACCCAGTACACCGACGAGGTCGAGCCTCGCACGTTGCTCGTTCACTACCTTCGGGAGACTTTGGGCAAAGTCGGCACTGTAATCGGTTGTGACACCAGCAACTGCGGGGCGTGCACCGTTCACCTGAACGGGCACAGCGTCAAATCCTGTTCCGTGCTCGCGGTGCAGGCCGACGGCTGTGAGGTCACGACCATCGAGGGCCTGGCGCGGGACGGGCAGCTGCACCCCGTGCAGCAGGCGTTCCACGACAACCACGCGCTGCAGTGCGGGTTCTGCACCCCCGGCATGATCATGCAGTCGATCGACCTCCTCGCCGACAACCCGGACCCGGACGAGCAGGCCGTGCGCGAAGGGCTGGAAGGAAACCTGTGCCGCTGCACGGGT
This sequence comes from Amycolatopsis acidicola, assembly GCF_007713735.2. Classification (GTDB taxonomy): domain Bacteria; phylum Actinomycetota; class Actinomycetes; order Mycobacteriales; family Pseudonocardiaceae; genus Amycolatopsis_E; species Amycolatopsis_E acidicola. The sequence continues at coordinate 61,978 of NZ_VMNW02000004.1, forward strand.
TACCAGAACATCGTGCGCGCGGTGCGCGACGCGGCGCAGCACATGAGCCCGGGCGCGGGCCCCGAGGCGGAGCGGATGTCCGACGACGTCAGCCGGGCGCCGAGCGCCATCGCGGGCGGAGGCGAGTGAGATGACCTCCACGATCGAGCCCGAGGTCGGCAAGGCCCGCACCCGCAAGGAGGACGCGCGGCTGATCACCGGCCGCACCCGCTGGACCGACAACACGACGTTGCCCGGCCTGCTGCACCTGGCCGTGCTGCGCAGCCCCTTGGCGCACGCACGGATCAACAGCATCGACGTGTCGGAGGCGAAGCGCTGCCCGGGTGTGGTCGCGGTGTTCACGGCCACCGACCTCGACCCCGAAGGCGCCATCGGGATGCCGTGCGCGTGGCCGATCACGCCGGACATGAAGGCCCCGCGCCGCCCCGTGCTAGCCGACAAACAGGTCAACTTCGCGGGCGAAGGCGTGGCGGTCGTCGTCGCGCGCAGCTCGGCCGAAGCGCACGACGCGCTCGAAGCGATCGAGGTGGACTACGACGAGCTGCCCGTCGTGCTCGGGTTGGAGAACGCGCTCGCCGAGGGCGCTCCGCTCGTGCACGAAGAGCTGGGCACCAACAAGAACGCGCTGTGGATCTTCGACTCCGCCGAGGCCGGCTCGGGCGGCAACGTCGAGGAAGCCATCTCCAGCGCGGAAGTCGTGGTCAAGCGGCGCTTCCGGCAGCAGCGGCTGATCCCGGCGTTCATGGAGCCGCGCTCCTGCGTGGTGGATCCGACCGGCACGCAGATCGTGATGTGGTCGGCCACCCAGATCCCGCACATCCTCAAGACGATGGCCGCGCTGACGCTGGGCATCCCCGAGCACAAGCTGCGGGTGATCGCGCCGGACGTCGGCGGCGGGTTCGGCGGCAAGATCGGGGTGCTGCCCGAGGAGACGATGTCGTTGCTGGTGGCCCAGAAACTGGGCAAACCGGTGAAGTGGACGGAATCCCGGTCGGAGACGATGCTCGCCGCGCATCACGGCCGCGACCAGATCCAGGACCTCACCATCTCGGCGAACCGCGACGGCACCGTCACCGGGCTGAAGGTCGAGCTGCTCGCCGACCTCGGTGCCTACAACGGCCTCGTCGGGCCGGGCGTGCCGATACTGGGCGCGTTCATGTTCAACGCGATCTACAAGATCCCGGCGTACCACTTCGCCTGCACCAACGTGTTCACCAACACCACGCTGACCGACGCGTACCGCGGCGCCGGCAGGCCGGAGGCCACGTTCGCCATCGAGCGGATCATGGACGAGCTCGCCGCCGAGCTCGGCATGGAGCCGATGGAGCTGCGCCGGAAGAACTGGATCAAGCACGACGAGTTCCCGTACACCACGGTTTCCACGCTCACCTACGACTCGGGCAACTACGAGGCCGCGACCGACAAGGCCATGCAGCTGTTCGACTACGAAGGCCTGCGGCGGGAGCAGCAGGAGCGGCGGGACCGGAATGACCCGGTGCAGCTGGGCATCGGCATCTCGACGTTCACCGAGATGTGCGGGCTGGCTCCGTCGCGCGTGCTCGGTTCGCTCGACTACGGCGCCGGCGGCTGGGAGGCGGCGTCGGTGCGGATGCTGCCGACCGGCAAGGTCGAGGTGATCACCGGTGCGTCGGCGCACGGTCAGGGACACGAGACGGCGTGGAGCCAGATCGTGGCCGATCAGCTGGGCGTCCCGTTCGAGGATGTCGAGGTCATCCACGGGGACACCCAGAGTTCCTCGAAGGGCCTCGACACCTATGGTTCGCGATCGCTTGCGGTGGGCGGCATCGCGGTGGTGAAGGCCGCGGAGAAGGTGGTGGCGAAGGCCCGCACCATCGCCGCGCACCTGATGGAATGCTCGCCGGACGACCTCGAGTTCGCCGAGGGCAAGTTCACCGTCCGCGGCACCGACAAGGCGACCACCATCCAGGACGTCGTGTTCGCGACGTTCATGGCGCACAACCTGCCCGACGGCGTCGAGCCCTCGCTGGACTCCGACGCGGTGTACGACCCGGAGAACTTCTCGTTCCCGCACGGCACGCACCTGTGCGCGGCCGAGGTGGACACCGAGACCGGGCGCGTGACACTGCGGAAGTACGTCTGCGTGGACGATGTCGGCGCCGTGGTCAACCCGCTGATCGTGGAGGGCCAGGTGCACGGCGGGCTCGCGCAGGGTATCGCGCAGGCGTTGTTCGAGGAGGCCGTGTTCGACGAGAGCGGCACACTCACGACCGGCACCTTCGCCGACTACCTGCTGCCCTCGGCGATGGACCTGCCGAGCTTCACCACCGATCGCACGGAGACGCCCTCGACGACGAATCCCTTGGGTGTCAAGGGAGTCGGCGAGGCGGGCACCATCGCGTCCACGCCGGCGGTGGTGAATGCGGTGGTCGACGCGGTGCGGCACCTCGGGGTGAACGACATCGAGATGCCGTGCTCGCCGATGCGGGTGTGGGCCGCGATCCATCGTGGTGAAAAGGATGCCGGCGGGCCTGGCGGCGAGGCAGGCGGCGGGCTGGGTTCCATCGACGCTTCTGGAGGTGCGCAGTGATCCCCGCTGCTTTCGACTACGCCGCTCCGTCCACTGTGGACGAAGCAGTGCGGGCGCTGACCGACGCGGGTGAGGACGCCAAGGTCCTCGCGGGTGGGCAGAGCCTGCTGCCGGTGCTGCGGATGCGGCTGGCCGCGCCGACCACGATCGTGGATCTCGGCAAGATCGCCGAGCTGCGCGGCGTGCGCGACGAGGGTGACGCGCTGGTGATCGGCTCCATGACCACGCATTACGACGTGCAGCGCGATCACCTGGTCGCCGAGCACGCCGCGCTGCTGGCCAGGGCGACCGACACGGTGGCCGATCCGCAGGTGCGGCATCGCGGCACGTTCGGCGGCGCCATCGCGCACGCCGACCCGGCGGGCGATCTGCTCGCGCCCGCGCTGGCGCTCGGCGCGGAGATGGTGGTCGCCGGGGCAGGCGGCCGCCGCACGGTGCCCGCGGCGGAGTTCTTCCAGGACTTCTTCACGACCACGCTGGCGCCGAACGAGATCCTGGTCGAAGTCCGGGTGCCGAAACACACCGGCTGGCGGGCGCATTACGAGAAGTTCAACCGGGTCGCGCAGGCCTGGTCGATGGTCGCCGTCGCGGTGACGGTGCGCACCGAGGGCGACACCATCGCCGAAGCCAGGATCGCGCTGACGAACATGTCGTCGGTGCCGGTGCGGGCTTCGGCCGTGGAAAACGCGCTGGTCGGCCAGGCCGCGACAGCGGAGCGCATCCGTTCGGCGGCCGCGCACGCCGCCGAAGGCACCAACCCGACGCCGGACGGCAACGCGGACATCGAGTACCGGCAGGAGCTGGCCAGGGTGCTGACCGGTCGCGCGGTGTCGGCCGCAGTCAGCGCCTAGCCGAAAGGGCACCCGCACGGCGTAAAGTTCCGGGCGGGTGCCCTTCCGGGCACAGCCCCGACGACGACGAAGGGAGGTCGAGCCGTGCGGCTTGACCACGAGTTCACCGTTCCGGCGCCGCCCGACCAGGTGTGGCGGGAGGTCACCGATCCGGAAAGCGTCGCGCCCTGTATGCCGGGTGCCACGCTGACGAAGGTCGAGGGTGACAGCTTCACCGGCAACGTGAAGGTCAAGCTCGGCCCGATTTCCTTGCTGTACAAGGGTTCCGGGGAGTTCCTGGAGAAGGACGAGAGCGCGCGGAAGATCGTCATCAAGGCCTCCGGCAAGGACTCGCGAGGCGCGGGCACGGCGGCTGCCACCGTCACGGTCACGCTGTCCGCGGAGGGCACTGGCACCAAGGGCAAGGTCGAGACCGACCTGAACGTGACCGGCCGCCCGGCGCAGTTCGGCCGCGGGATGATCTCCGAGGTGGGCGGCAAGATCCTGGACCAGTTCGCGCAGAACCTGGCGGAGAAGCTCACCGCGAGCGAGGAACCAGCGGCAACCGCGGCCACCGAAGAGAAGTCGGCGGACGCCACGGAACCCAAGCCGAAGCTGGAGTCGGTCAAGCCCGCCCCCAAAGAAGCCGAGGCGATCGACCTCTTCGACTACGCGGGCAGCTCCGTCGCCAAGCGCCTGGCCCCGGTCATCGCAGGCGTGGCAGGCCTACTGGTGATCGTCACGATCATCAGGCTGATCAGGCGCAAGAAGTAAAAAAACAACCAACCGCCGCCCGCCGCCCGGCAACGCGAAGCGAGCCACCCCACCGACCACACCCCTCCACGGCGGTGGAGGGGTGTCACACAGCGCGGCCACGCGCGTCCGTTGCCGCCGCAACGCAACAACCACCCGGCGGAAGCTTGAGCAGCCCGCCCGCGTTGCACCAACCGTGCACACCACCACAGACGTGGTAGTGATCGGCGCGGGCCAAGCAGGGCTCTCCGCCGCCTACCATCTGCGCCGCGCCGGTTTCCGCAACGAGACCGGGTTCGTCGTGCTGGATCACGGCAAACGTCCGGGTGGCGCGTGGCAGTACCGCTGGCCCTCGCTGCGCCTCGGCAAGGTGCACGGCATCTATGACCTCCCCGGACTAGCCCTCGGTCATCCCGACCTGGGGAAACCGGCCTCGGAAGTCGTCTCCGAGTATTTCGGCCGGTTCGAGCGGACCTTCGATCTGCCCGTGCACCGGCCGGTCGAAGTCCAGTCCGTTTCCCGCGAAGGCGACAGGCTGCTGGTCGCGAGCACGCTCGACGAATGGTCGGCCCGCGCGGTGATCAGCGCTACCGGCACGTGGGACAGGCCGTTCTGGCCGCGTTACCCGGGCCAGGAGACGTTCCGCGGCAGGCAGTTGCATACGGCGGAGTTCCAGAGCGCCGAGGAGTTCCGCGGCAAGCATGTGGTCGTCGTCGGCGGGGGCGCGTCGGGCACGCAGCTGCTCGTCGAAATCGCGGAGGTCGCGAGCGGGACGACGTGGGTCACGCGGCGTCCGCCGGAGTTCCACGAGGGCGACTTCACCCAGGAACACGGCCGTGAATCGGTCGCGAAGGTCGATCGCCGGGTGCGCGAGGGGTTGCCGCCCGAGAGCGTTGTGAGCGTGACCGGCCTGGTGCTCACGCCGGAGCTGCGCAAGGCCCGTGAACAGGGGATCCTCGACCGCAAGCCGATGTTCGAGCGGATCGTGCCGGACGGCGTGGTCTGGGCGGACGGCACGAAACAGCGCGCGGACGTCATCCTGTGGGCCACCGGTTTCCGTGCGGCGCTGGATCATCTCGCCCCGCTGCACCTGCGCACGCACGGCGGCGGGATCCGGATGGACGGCACGCGCGTGGTCGACGAGCCGCGGCTGCATCTCGTCGGGTATGGCCCGTCCGCGAGCACTGTCGGGGCGAACCGGGCCGGCCGCTCGGCGGTGCACGAGATCCGGCAGTTGCTAGAACGGCAGTGAGAACACGCGGCGCGCGTTGCCTCCGAGGAAGAGCTCCGTCGCCTCCGCGCCGAGCCCCAGCTCCGGCAGTCGCTTGAGGCACTGCGCGGGCGTGAGCATGGGGTAGTTGCTGCCGAACAGCACGCGCCTGCGCCCCTCGCCGCGCATGAACTCCACGAGTTCGGCCGGCAGCCGGTGCACGGCGTAGGCCGAGGTGTCGACGTAGAAGTTCGGGTACTTCCGCGCCAGCGAGAACACCTCCGGCAACCACGGATAGCCCACGTGCCCGCCGACGACGACCAGCTGCGGGAAGTCCAGCAACACCTCGTCCAGGTACGGGATCGGGCGGCCCGGCTCCGACGGGCACAGCGGCCCGGTGTGCCCGATCTGCGTGCAGAACGGCACGTCCTCCTCGACGCACGCCACGTACACCGGGTAGTAGCGGCGGTCGTTGGGCGGCAGGTTCCACAGCCACGGCACCACGCGCACGCCGACGAAGCCGAGATCCCTTACGCAGCGCCGGATCTCCCGCACCGCGCCGATCGGGTCGGTCAGGTCGACCGAGGCGACCCCGGCGAACCGGCCGGGGTGCTTCGCCACCAGCGCGGCGACTTCGTCGTTGGTGACGAGCGCGCCGTGCGGGCCGTGCCACGCCGAGAGCAGGCCGAGGTGCACGCCCGCCTGGTCCATCGCCGCCAGCGTCGTGGTCACGCTGGGCGCGACCGGTTCCATGTCCGTCCAGCGCAGGAGCGGTTCCAGCCAGCGCTGTTCCATGAAGCGCTGGTTCGGCTGCTGCATCCAGACGTCGATGATCTCCTCGGCCACACCGAGGAGATTAGCCCCGCCGGCCCGCCTTGACAGGGCGGAAGCATTGGGCTGGTATTGGTCCAATGAACAGTGCCCGGGGCATGCTCACCGTCGAAGAGCTGCGCGCGCTCGCCGGAACCCGTGAGATCGACACCGTGCTCGTCGCGCTGACCGATATGCAGGGCCGCTTGCAGGGCAAGCGATGCGCGGTCGACTACTTCCTGAACGAGGTCGTCCCGCAGGCCACCGAGGCGTGCAACTACCTGCTCGCGGTGGACGTCGACATGAACACCGTCGACGGCTACGAGATGTCTTCGTGGGAGCGCGGCTACGGGGATTTCGTGCTGCGCCCCGACCTGTCCACGTTGCGTCGCATCCCGTGGCACGAGGGCACGGCGCTCGTGCTCGCCGACGTCGAATGGGTGGAGGGCGGCGAAGTTCCGGCTTCCCCGCGCCAGATCCTGCGCCGTCAGCTGGACAGGCTGGCCGAGCGCGGGCTCGCCGCGTACGTCGGCACGGAGCTGGAGTTCATCGTCTTCGACGACACCTACGAGGATGCCTGGCGCCGCGGCTACCGCGAGCTGCGGCCCGCGAACCAGTACAACGTGGACTATTCGATGCTGGGCACCGCGCGGCTGGAGCCGTTGCTGCGCCGGATCCGCAACGACATGGGCGGCGCCGGGATGTACGTCGAGTCGGCGAAGGGCGAGTGCAACCCCGGCCAGCACGAGATCGCCTTCCGCTACACCGACGCACTGTCCACTTGCGACAATCACGTGATCTACAAGACCGGGGCCAAGGAGATCGCCGCGCAGCTGGGCAAGAGCCTGACCTTCATGGCGAAGTACAACGAGCGCGAGGGAAACTCCTGCCATATCCACATCAGCCTCCGCTCGACCGGCGGTGATCCGGTGCTCGCCGACGGGCACGGACATTCCCCGCTGATGCGGCATTTCCTGGCCGGGCAGCTGGCCTGCCTGCGCGAGCTGACCTACTTCTTCGCGCCGAACATCAACTCCTACAAGCGTTTCGCGCCCGGCAGCTTCGCGCCCACCGCTGTCGCCTGGGGCACCGACAATCGCACTTGCGCGCTGCGTGTGGTCGGGCACGGTGAGTCGCTGCGGGTGGAGAACAGGGTGCCGGGCGGCGACGTGAACCCGTACCTCGCCGTGGCCGCGCTGGTGGCGGCGGGGCTGTACGGGATCGAGCGGGAACTGCCGCTGGAGCCGGAGTTCCACGGCAACGCCTATGGCTCCGACAAGCCCGCCGTTCCCAGCACATTGAGGGATGCCGCGGCACTGCTCGCGGACAGTAAGATGGCGAAGGAGGCGTTCGGTGCCGAGGTCATCGAACACTACCTCAATGCCGCCCGCGTCGAGCTCGCCGCTTTTGACGCCGCAGTAACGGATTGGGAGCGTATTCGTGGCTTCGAACGGCTCTAGGCCGCTCATCGGCCTGTCCACGTATGTGGAGCAGGCTGCCTGGGGTGTCTGGGACACGCCGGCGGCGCTGCTGCCCAGGTCCTATGTGGACGGTGTGGTGAAGGCCGGTGGGGTGCCGGTGTTGCTGCCGTCGGTGGGGGAGGATGTTTCCGCGTTGTCCGCTGTGGACGCGCTGGTCCTCACCGGTGGCGCGGATGTGGACGCGGCGCGTTACGGCGAGCAGGCGCACGAAAAGACGGTGAGCCGCCCGGAGCGGGACGGGTTCGAGTTCGCGCTGGCGCGCGAGGCGTTGCGGCTCGGGATGCCGGTGCTGGGCGTCTGTCGTGGCGCCCAGGTGCTGAACGTCGCGCTGGGCGGCAGTCTGCACCAGCATCTGCCCGAAGTGGCCGGGCATGCGGAACACCAGCCCGCGCGTGCGGTGTACGGGCACAACCGTGTCACGCTTGAGGGCCTGGCGGCGGAAATTCTGGGCAGTGAAACGAAAGTGCAGTGCTACCACCACCAGTCGCTGGCGCGGCTCGGGTCGGGGCTGAAAGCCACCGGCTGGGCCGCGGACGGCACGGTCGAGGCGGTCGAGCTGGCCGGTGCGCGGTTCGTGCTCGGGGTGCAGTGGCATCCGGAGCAGGATTCGGACGACGTACGACTGTTCCGGGCGCTCGTGGAGGCCACATGGACGTGATCAACCCGGCGACCGAAAAGGTCGTGCGGACGGTGGAGCCGACGTCACGGCAGGAGACGGACGCGGCGATCGAGCGGGCGCGGAAAGCCTTGCCCGGCTGGAAAAACGTGGCGCCCGGTGACCGGGCCCGGCTGCTGCGCCGGTTCGCCGCGGCCGTGGACGCGGACCTCGAGCACCTCGCCGCGCTGGAGGTCGCGAACTCCGGGCACACCATCGGCAACGCGCGCTGGGAGGCCGGCAACGTCCGCGATCTGCTGGAGTATTCCGCGGGAGCGCCGGAACGCCTGCTGGGGCAGCAGATCCCGGTGCCGGGCGGGGTGAACGTCACGTTCCACGAGCCGCTCGGCGTGGTCGGCGTGATCGTGCCGTGGAACTTCCCGATGCCGATCGCGGGCTGGGGCTTCGCGCCCGCGCTCGCGGCCGGGAACACGGTGGTGCTCAAACCGGCCGAGCTCACCCCGTTGACGGCGCTCCGGCTCGCCGAGCTGGGCCGCGAAGCCGGGCTGCCGGACGGTGTGTTCCAGGTGCTGCCCGGGAAGGGAAGCGTTGTGGGGCAACGCTTCGTGACCCATCCGGCGGTGCGGAAGGTGGTGTTCACCGGGTCCACCGCGGTCGGCAGGCAGATCATGGCGGGCTGCGCGGAACAGGTGAAACGGGTCACCCTGGAGCTGGGCGGGAAGAACGCGAACATCGTCTTCGCCGACGCGGATATCGAGAAGGCCGCGGCGACGGCGCCGTACGGGGTGTTCGACAACGCGGGCCAGGATTGTTGCGCCCGTTCGCGGATTCTCGTGCAGGCGCCGGTCTACGACAGGTTCATGGAGCTGCTCGAGCCCGCCGTACGGGGCGTGCGCGTGGGTGATCCGGCTGACACGTCCAGCGAGATGGGGCCGCTGATTTCCGCTCAGCACAAGGAACGCGTGTCGGCGTATCTGCCGGATGGCGCGCCGGTGGCCTTCCGCGGCAGCGCGCCGGAGGGGCCGGGTTTCTGGTTCCCGCCCACGGTGGTCACGCCGGGATCGCTGAGTGATCCCTTGGTGACGGAGGAGATCTTCGGCCCGGTCGTCGCCGTGGTCCCGTTCACTGACGAGGCTGACGCGGTGCGCCTGGCCAATGACACCGAGTACGGGCTCTCGGGCTCGATCTGGACCTCCGATGTCGGCCGTGCGCTGCGCGTGTCGCGGGCGGTGGAGGCCGGGAATCTCTCGGTGAACTCGCATTCTTCGGTGCGGTACTGGACCCCGTTCGGCGGGTTCAAGCAGTCCGGGCTCGGCCGCGAGCTGGGTCCGGACGCGGTGCGGGCCTTCACCGAGGTCAAGAACGTCTTCATCAGTACGGAGGAATGAATGCAGCGCTTCGCGGGGCGGGTCGCGGTGATCACCGGCGGCGGGAGTGGGATCGGCCTGGCGACCGCCCGCCGGCTGGCCGAGGAGGGCGCACGGATCGTCGTCGCCGACGTCGACGCGGCCGCGGGCAAGGCGGCGGCCGACGAGGTGGGCGGCGAGTTCGTCGCCATGGACGTCACGAGCGAGTCCGAGGTCGAGGCGCTGTTCCAGACCACTGTGGACAGGTTCGGGTCGGTCGACGTCGCCTTCAACAACGCCGGTATTTCCCCGCCCGAGGACGATTCGATCCTCACCACGGGGCTCGAGGCGTGGAAGAAGGTGCAGGAGGTCAACCTGACCTCGGTGTACCTGTGCTGTAAGTACGCGATCCCGCACATGCAGCGCCAGGGCAAGGGCTCGATCGTCAACACCGCGTCTTTCGTGGCGGTGATGGGTGCCGCCACGTCGCAGATTTCTTATACGGCGTCCAAGGGCGGGGTGCTGTCGATGACGCGGGAGCTGGGTGTGCAGTTCGCACGCGAGGGCATCCGGGTCAACGCGCTGTGCCCGGGCCCGGTGAACACGCCGCTGCTGCGGGAGCTGTTCGCGAAGGACCCGGAACGCGCCGCGCGGCGCCTGGTGCACGTGCCCATGGGCCGCTTCGCCGAGGCGACGGAAATCGCCGCCGCCGTAGCCTTCCTTGCCAGCGACGATGCGTCCTTCATCACCGCCTCGCAGTTCCTGGTGGACGGCGGCATCAGCGGCGCCTACGTCACACCCATCTAGCCGCAGCAACTCCCGACCCGAGCACCCCTCCGCCCCGGCAGTCTCCCTCCCGGGCCGACCAGCGCCCCTCCGCTTCGCTCCGGGACCCGGCAACGCGAAGCGAGCCGTCCCACGACCACACCCCACCATCGTTCCGATCCCCAGCGCTCTTCAGCGGTCGGTGTGCCGGGTCAAGGCATCTTTCCCGCCTTGACGCGGTGCGGCGACCGTTGAACACTGCGCGATCGGGGCGGGGGTGGGGTGCACACAGCGCGGCCACGCGCGTCCGTTGCTGCCCCAAGCCGAGCGTTGCTGCCCCAGAATGAGCCGAGAACGAACGCAGCACGCACACCCGACCCCCGCCCTATAGACTGACCCCACGACAACTGAAGACGGCCGCTATGAGCCGGAGCGGGAGAGTCCCCGTCGCAGCACGGGGCGCCGAAGGAGCAATTTCCCCGCCAATCTCTCAGGTACCAGTTACCGCTCGGGCCAGGCCACTCTGGAAAGCAGGCGCAGCCGCGCCTCACCCAAGGTGAAAGCCGCGCGCCCGCGGTGAAACTCTCAGGTGCCGATGACAGAGGGGGAGTTCCCGCACCAGCGCAGAAGGAGCTCCCCATGCACACGTTCGCGGATCGGCATATCGGACCTGCCGGGCACGAGCAGGCCAAGATGCTGGCCGAATGCGGTTACGGCAGCCTGGACGCGCTCGTCGAGGCTGCGGTCCCGGCGGCGATCCGCAACCCCCGCGAGCTGGACCTGCTCCCTCCCGCGAGCGAGCGTGAGGCCACCGCCGAGCTGCGGGCGCTGGCGGCGAAGAACAGGCCGATGACGCAGATGATCGGCCTCGGTTTCAGCGACACGGTGACCCCGCCGGTGATCCGCCGCAACGTGCTGGAGAGCCCGGCCTGGTACACGGCGTACACGCCCTACCAGCCGGAGATCTCGCAGGGGCGGCTCGAAGCTCTCCTGAACTTCCAGACCATGATCTCCGACCTGACCGGCCTCGACCTGGCGAACGCCTCCCTCCTCGACGAGTCCACCGCGGTCGCCGAGGCCGTGATGCTCATGCGCCGCGGCTCGAAGGCCAAGTCGGACCGTGTGGTGCTCGACGCCGAGTGCCTGCCGCAGACCATCGCGGTGGTGCGCACGCGCGCCGCGGCCGTGGGCATCGAGGTCGACGTGCGGGATCTCGGCGCCGGGCTGCCCGAGGACTTCTTCGGGGTTGTCGTTCAGTATCCGGGTGCCTCCGGAGCGTTGCGGGGCAAGGGTTTCTACGAGGCGATCGGCAAGGTCGCCAAGGACGCGGGCGCGCTCTACACGGTGGCGGCCGACCTGCTGGCGCTGACGATGATCGCCGCGCCGGGCGAGTTCGGGGCCGACATCGCCACGGGCACCACGCAGCGCTTCGGCGTGCCGCTCGGTTATGGCGGGCCGCACGCCGGGTACATGGCTGTGCGCAAGGGCCTCGAGCGGTCCCTGCCGGGGCGTCTCGTCGGGGTTTCGAAGGACGCGGACGGCAACCCGGCGTACCGGCTCGCGCTACAGACCCGTGAGCAGCACATCCGCCGCGAGAAGGCGACCTCCAACATCTGCACCGCCCAGGTGCTGCCCGCGGTGCTCGCCGCGATGTACGCCGTGTACCACGGTCCGGACGGGCTGAAGGACATCGCGGAGCGCGTGCACGGGCTCGCGAGCGGGCTGGCCGCGGCGCTTCGCGAGGGCGGCGTCGAGGTCGTGCACGAGAGCTTCTTCGACACGGTGCTCGCCCGCGTGCCGGGCCGGGCGAAGCAGATCATCGCCGACGCGCGCCGCTTCGGCATCAACCTCGGCGCCGTGGACGCCGACCACGTGCGCGTCGCCTGCGACGAGGTCACCACGCTGGACACGCTGCGCCGCGTGCTGCTGGCGTTCGACAGCGAGGCGCACGCCGAGCCGGGGCCGGTCGCGCTGCCGAACGGCCTCGCCAGGGAGACCGAATACCTGACGCACGACGTGTTCCACAGCCACCGGTCCGAGACGGCGATGCTCCGCTACCTGCGTCGACTGTCCGATATGGACTACGCGCTCGACCGCGGCATGATCCCGCTCGGCTCGTGCACCATGAAGCTCAACGCCACGGCCGAAATGGAGCCGATCAGCTGGCCCGAGTTCGCGGGCCTGCACCCGTTCGCCCCGGCGGAGGACGCGGCGGGCTACCGGGAGCTGATCGGGCAGCTGTGCGCCTGGCTGGCCGAGGTCACCGGCTACGACGAGGTTTCCTTGCAGCCCAACGCGGGCAGCCAGGGCGAGTTCGCCGGCCTGCTCGCGATCCGTGCCTACCACAAGGCGAACGGGCAGCCGGAGCGTGACGTCTGCCTGATCCCGTCGTCCGCGCACGGCACCAACGCCGCGTCCGCGGTGCTCGCCGGAATGCGCGTGGTCGTGGTGGCCTGCAAGGAAAACGGCGACGTCGACCTCGAAGACCTTCAGGCCAAAGTGGACAAGCACTACGACACGCTGGCCGCGATCATGGTCACTTACCCGTCCACGCACGGCGTGTACGAGAACGGGATCGGCGAGATCGCCCGCATCGTGCACGACGGCGGCGGCCAGGTGTACGTCGACGGCGCGAACCTGAACGCGTTGCTGGGCCTGGCGAAGCCGGGCGAGTTCGGCGGCGACGTGTCGCACCTGAACCTGCACAAGACCTTCTGCATCCCGCATGGCGGTGGTGGCCCGGGCGTCGGCCCGGTCGCGGTGCGCGCGCACCTGGCGCCGTACCTGCCGAACCACCCGCTGTCCGAGGAAGCGGGCCCGGAGAGCGGCGTCGGCCCGATCTCGGCCGCCCCCTTCGGTTCCGCGTCGATCCTGCCGATCTCCTGGGCGTACGTGCGGATGATGGGCGCGGAAGGCTTGACCAGCGCCACGAAGGTCGCCGTGCTGGCCGCGAACTACGTGGCCGCGCGCCTTTCCCCGCACTACCCGGTGCTCTACACCGGCCGCGACGGGTTGGTGGCGCACGAATGCATCCTCGACCTGCGCGCGTTGACCAAGCGCACCGGCGTCACGGTGGAGGACGTCGCGAAACGCTTGGTGGACTACGGTTTCCACGCCCCGACGATGTCGTTCCCGGTGGCGGGCACGCTGATGGTGGAGCCCACCGAAAGCGAGGACGTGGGCGAGATCGACCGGTTCTGCGACGCGATGATCGCGATCCGCCGGGAGATCGAGGAGGTGGCCGACGGCCGCTGGAAGGTCGAGGAGAGCCCGCTGCGCAACGCGCCGCACACCGCGGAAACCCTGACGGCCGAATGGAATCTGCCCTACGATCGCCGTCTCGCCGTGTACCCGGCGGGGGTGGCACCGAAGACGAAGTACTGGCCGCCGGTCCGCCGCATCGACGGGGCGCACGGGGACCGCAACCTCGTCTGCTCGTGCCCGCCCATCGAAGCCTACGGGAGCTGATCATGCACACCGCGCTCTATGGCGTCCACAAAGGACTCAACGCGCTGTTCACCGACTTCGCCGGCTGGGAGATGCCGGTGCGCTACTCGAGCGAACTCGCCGAGCACCGGGCGGTGCGCGAGGCCGCCGGGCTGTTCGATCTCTCGCACATGGGCGAGATCGAGCTGACCGGGCCGCAGGCGGCGCAGGCGCTGGACTACGCGTTCGTCGGCAAGCTGTCCGCCGTCAAACCGGGCCGCGCTCGCTACACGATGATGTGCGCCGAGGACGGCGGGGTCATCGACGATCTGGTGGTGTACCGGCTGGCCGACGAGCAGTATCTGGTGGTGGCCAACGCCGGGAACGCGCCGGTGGTGGCCGAGGAGCTGGTCTCCAGGGCCGCCGGGTTCGACGTCGAGGTCACCGACCGCTCGGCGGACACCGCGCTGATCGCCGTGCAGGGGCCGAACTCCCCGGCGATCGTCGGTTCGGTGACGGACGCCGATCTCGCGTCGCTGAAGTACTACGCGAGCGTGCCGGCGCACGTGAAGGGCCACGACGTTCTGTTGGCGCGCACCGGATACACCGGCGAGGACGGCTTCGAGCTGTACGTTCCGGCTCCGGAAGCCGTCGAGGTCTGGCGGCTGCTGACCGACGCGGGTGAGCCGCACGGGCTGCTGCCGGCCGGGCTCGCCTGCCGTGACACCCTGCGGCTGGAAGCCGGAATGCCCTTGTACGGCAACGAGTTGTCCCGTGCGCGGGCGCCGTTCAGCGCCGGGCTGGGGCGGGTGGTCAAGTTCGACAAGCCCGGTGACTTCGTCGGCAGGACAGCGCTCGAAGACCGGAAGGAGCCTTCGCAGGTCCTGGTCGGTCTCAAGGGTCAGGGCCGTCGCGCGCCGCGGCACGGCTACAAGGTGCTCGCCGGTTCCACCGAAGTCGGCGAGGTGACCAGCGGGGCGCTGTCGCCGACGCTGGGCTACCCGATCGCGATGGCTTACGTGTCAAGGGAATCGAGTGAGCCGGGCGCGGAGCTGACGGTCGACGTCCGCGGCAGGGCGGAACCGGTCGAAGTCGTTCCGATGCCGTTCTACCGGCGATCCTGAGATGGCCATCAGCGTTTTCGACCTGTTCTCGATCGGGATCGGGCCGTCGAGCTCGCATACCGTCGGGCCGATGCGGGCGGCGCGGATGTTCCTGGAGTCGCTGGGCGACGCGCGACCGGAGGTGACGCGGGTCGAGGCGGAGCTGTTCGGCTCGCTCGGCGCGACGGGGCACGGGCACGGGAGCGACAAGGCTGTCCGATTAGGACTGCCCGGCTACCGTCCCGAAGATGTGCCGCTGGATGCCGTTCCCTCGTACGATTTCGAGCTAGACCTGACGATGCACCGCCGGAAGTCCTTGCCGGAGCACCCGAACGGCATGACGTTCCGCGCCTACGGTGAGAAACTGCTGGCGGAGCGCACTTACTATTCGGTCGGCGGCGGTTTCGTGCGGGGCGAGACGGCGATCGTCGAGGACAGCACCGAGCTGCCGTATCCGTTCTCCACCGGCGCCGACCTGCTCGCGCACTGTGGGGAGACGGGGTTGCCGGTCAGCGAAGTCATGCTGCGCAACGAGTTGTCGTGGCGGACGGCGGAGGAGATCCGCGCGGGCCTGCTGCGGATCTGGGACGTGATGGCAGAGTGCGTGCGCAACGGGTGCGAGCACGATGGCGTTCTGCCGGGCGGCCTGAAGGTGCCGAGGCGTGCGAAAGCCTGGCGGGACAAGCTGTTGGCCGAGGACAGCGAAGGCGATTCGCTGCTGGCGATGGACTGGGTGAGTCTGTACGCGCTGGCGGTCAACGAGGAGAACGCCGCGGGCGGCCGGGTCGTGACGGCTCCGACGAACGGGGCGGCCGGGATCATCCCCGCCGTGCTGCACTACTACCGGCGTTTCGTGCAAGGTGATGACGACGGCGTGGTGCGTTTCCTGCTCACCGCGGGTGCGATCGGCGTGATCCTGAAGACGACAGGCTCGATCTCGGGCGCGGAGGTCGGCTGCCAGGGCGAAGTGGGCTCGGCGTGCGCGATGGCGGCGGCGGGGCTGACCGAGGTACTCGGCGGAAGCCCGCGGCAGGTGGAAAACGCGGCCGAAATCGGGGTGGAGCACCATCTCGGGCTGACCTGTGATCCGGTGGGCGGGCTCGTGCAGATCCCGTGCATCGAGCGGAACGCGGTGGGCGCGTCGAAGGCCATCCATGCCGCGCGGATCGCGATGCGGGGCGACGGCAGCCATGTGGTCACGCTGGACAAGGCGATCAAGACCATGCGGGATACCGGCGCGGACATGAAGGTCAAGTACAAGGAGACCGCGCGCGGCGGGCTCGCCGTCAACGTGATCGAATGCTGAAATGACCGGTGCTGGTGATGCGGTTTTCCGGCCCGTGCGGGCGGGGAACGCCTTCGAGGAGACCGTGGAGCGGCTCCTGCAGGCGATCCGGCTGGGTGTGGTGGGTGCCGGTGAGCGGCTCCCTCCGGAACGGGAACTGGCCGAACGTCTGGGCATCAGCCGCGTGACCCTCCGCGAAGCACTCCGCGCCCTGGCCGACGCGCACTACGTGGAGTCGAGGCGCGGCCGGTATGGCGGCACTTTCGTGATGGCGACGCTGCCCGAGCCCGTGACGGGGGATCGGCGGCCGGAGCTGGAGGACACGCTCAGCCTGCGGTACGTACTGGAGACGGGCGCCGCGGAACTCGCGGCGGGGCAGGCCCTGAAACCGGCCGCGCGAGAGCACCTGACGGCCACCCTGGCGGACGCCTCGGCGGCTTCCCTTGGCGACTACCGGACCCGGGATTCCCGCCTGCACCTGGCGATCGCGGAGGTGACCGGCTCGGCTTCGCTCACGTCGGCGGTGGCGGACGTGCGGATGCGGGTCAACCGCCTGCTGGACGAGATCCCGTTGCTGGAACCGAACCTGGACCACTCCAACACCCAGCACGAGGCAGTGGTCAACGCCATCCTGACCGGCAACGCGCAAGCCGCACGCCAAGCGATGGCCGAACACCTGGACGGCACCGCCTCGCTACTACGAGCCTTCCTCACCTAGCACCACCCCCGCCCACCGATCCCAACCCACGCCCGCGAATCCCCAACTCGCACCCGGGAGCGGCCAACTCGCGCCCGGGAGCGGCCAACTCGCGCCCGGGAGCGGCCAACTCGCGCGCGTCGGTGTGTTGGCTGCTCGCGTCGGTGTGTTGGCCGCTTGGGTTGGTGTGTTGGCGGCTCGGGTGCGTGTGTTGGCGGTGGAGGGGAGGTCAGCGACGAGCCTTCGGAATCACCAATGGTGTCCCGGTTTCCGGATCAGGCATGACCCGGCATGGCAGGTCGAAGATCTCCTCGACGCGTTCCGCGGTGACGACCTCCTCGGGGGTGCCGGTGGCGATCACCTCGCCGTCGCGCATCGCGATCAGGTGTGTGCCGTAGCGGGCGGCGTGGTTCAGGTCGTGCAGCACCGCCACGAGCGTGCGGCCCTGTTCGGCGTGTAGTTCCGCGCACAGGTCGAGGATGTCCATCTGGTGCGAGATGTCGAGGAACGTCGTGGGCTCGTCCAGCAGGAGCAGTTCGGTCTCCTGCGCGAGCGCCATCGCCAGCCAGACGCGCTGCCGCTGTCCGCCGGAGAGTTCGTCGACCAGCCGGTCCGACAGCTCCGAGACGCCCGTTGCCTCCATCGACCGATCGACGACGGCCGCGTCCTCCTTCGACCACTGGCGAAGCAGGCGCTGGTGCGGGTACCGGCCGCGGGAAACCAGGTCCGACACCGTGATCCCGTCCGGCGCGATGGAGCTCTGCGGCAGCAGACCGAGGCGTCGCGCGACCTGTTTGGCCGGCATCGAGGTGATCACCTCGCCGTCGAGGTAGACCATGCCCTTTCGCGGTTTCAGCAGCCGGGCGAGCGCGCGCAGCAGCGTCGTCTTGCCGCAGGCGTTGGGTCCGACGATCACGGTGAACGACTGATCGGGGATGACCACCCCGAGATCCTCGGCGACGGTGCGGCCGTCGTAGGCCAGCGTCAGCCCTTCGCCGTGTAGCCTGCTGGAAGTCGTCGTCTGGGCGATCGCGGTCATGAAGTTAGGCTAACCTAGCTGATTTGCGAGCGGTACTAGCTTGGGTGAGTGTTCGACGTCACTGATCTCACCCGCATCGCTCCCGTCCTCGATTCCCGCTCCGTGACCTTCGAAAACCCGACCGGTGAACGCGGCGCGGGCGGCGCTGCGGCCGGTGGCCGCAAGGGCGCCCCGAGCAGGATGGTCCAACCGGGCGAACGGGTGTTGCTGGCCGATCTCGCCGGGCCGGGCACGATCCGGCGCCTCTGGCTGACCTTCCCGCCGGGCCCGCCCGAGCAGATGCGCGCGATGTACCTCGAAGTCTTCTACGACGAGCTCGAAGAGCCGAGCGTTTCCGTGCCCTGCCTGGACTTCTTCGGCTCACCGCACGGCAGGCCGGTGGCCTTCACGAGCGCGGTGACAGCCATGCAGCAGGGCCGGGGGTTCACCAGCTATCTGCCGATGGCGTTCGGCTCACGCATCCGGGTGGAGCTGGTGAACGCGTCCGGCCGCGCCCAGCCGCTGTACTACCAGCTCGACTACACCCTCGGGATGCAGCGCGACGCGGGTCGGTTGCACGCGAGCTTCCGCCGGCAGAACCCGACCACGCTGCGCGAGGATTTCGTGATCGCGGCGGGTTTGCGGGGGCCGGGCCGGTTCCTCGGTTGCGTGGTCGGTGTGCGCCCGATCGATCCCGGAACCTGGTACGGCGAGGGCGAAGTGAAGATCTACCTCGATGGCGACGACGAGTTGCCGACGATTTGCGGGACAGGGCTGGAGGATTACGTCGGTTCGGCGTGGGGAATGGGGCCACACAACGCCTGGTACGCCGGGGCGCCGCTCGATGTGCGCGAACCCGGCGCGCGGCTCGGCGAGCTACCGGACTACGTCGGCTTCTACCGCTGGCATGTGCTGGACCCGGTCATGTTCCGCGACGAGCTGAAGGTGACCATCCAGCAGATCGGCGCGGACCATTTCCTGCCAGGGCAGGAAGAACGGCTCGAGCGGGCCGAGGCGCAGGGCCGCGTCGCCGGTACCGGGATCGACCGTGACCGCGGTGGCCCTCTGCTCGCCAGCGGAATCTTCGAGCGGGTGGACGACTACTGCGCCACCGCTTTCACGGTGTGCGCCGAACCGCAGCCGGTGCCGCGGCTGGACGTGGCCGGTGCGGTGGCCGATTTGGCCCGGCTCCCTTATGAGGAACCGGACGAGATGGAGTTCCTATTCGCGTGACGCCTGGTTGCCCACTGCCACCACCGCATCCCGCAATGCGGCACGCAACCGGCCGACGTCGAGCGGTTCCAGCACCGCCGCTTCTCCGGGCGGGGCCACGAGAACGACCCGGCCGCTGCTGATGAACACCGTCAGATCACGGCGCCTGCCGGCGAGATCCCGGCAGCTCACCGCCCATTCGTTCTGTGCCGCCACTTGGCTTTCCCCTCTTCCATCGCCTTGTGGTCTTCGGTGGGACGCCCCCGGCCGCGGCTCGTGACGGAACGGCGCGCGGAAAATCTCCGGCGCCGGTAGCGTGTGGCGCGTGTCACCGGCGATCGGAGCCCCCATGTCCCAACCACAGCGAATCGTGATCATCGGCGCCGGGCTGGCCGGCGCGTCGGCCGCGGCGGGTCTGCGCGACCGCGGTTACTCGGATGAAATCATAGTTTTGGGCAACGAAACGCACCAGCCCTATGAACTGCCTGCTTTGTCCAAAGGGCTCCTGCTCGGTGACGCCGAGGAGCCGGACTGGGTGCGCGAAGCGGGTTTCTACCGCGAGCACGACATCGATCTCCGGCTGGGCAGCACGGCCGCGCGCGTGGAGCTGGGGGCGCGGGTCGTGGTGGACGGCGAGGGTGCGGAACACCGCTACGACAGGTTGCTGCTGGCCACGGGCTCGCAGCCGCGCCGGCTGCCGATCGGCGGTGCCGGCCTGCCGGGTGTCCGCACCTTGCGCACTCTGGATGATTCCCTTGCCCTGCGCGAAAACTTCGGCCGAGTGGGGCGAGCGGTGATCATCGGCGCCGGCTGGATCGGCACCGAGGCGGCCGCGGCCGCTCGACGGCACGGCGTCGAGGTTACGGTGGTGGACCGCATCTCGTCCCCGCTGTTGCCGGTTCTGGGTGAAGAGGTCGGCGGGGTTTTCCGGGATCTGCACACGGAAAACGGGGTCCAGTGGCGGTTGAACGCGGAGATCGCGGAAATCGCCGGCGGCGAGGACGGCGTGCGCGCGGTGCGGCTCGGCGACGGGACGGAGTTGCCGGCGGAGCTGGTCGTGATGGCGGTCGGCGCGGCGCCCCGCGTCGATCTCGCGCACGCGGCGGGCCTCGAACTGTCCGACGACGGGGGTGTCGCCGTGGACGCGGGCCTGCGCACGGCCGCGCCGGACGTGTACGCGGCGGGTGACATCGCGTCCCACTTCCACCCGCGCTACGGCCGCCGCGTCCGCGTCGAGCACTGGGCGAACGCGAAGAACCAGGGCGCGCACGTCGCCGGAAACCTGATCGGCGAGGCCGAGCCCTATTTGAACTCCCCGTATTTCTTCTCGGACCAGTACGACCTGGGTTGTGAATACCGTGGTCTCGCCGACCCCGACACCGACGAGCTGGTCGTCCGTGGCGATTTGGCGAAGCGGGAGTTCATCGCGTTCTGGCTTCGTGACGGCAAGGTCGCGGCGGCGATGAACGTGAATGCCTGGGACGACGGGGATGCGTTGAAGGCCCTGGTGGATGGCCGGGTGGCGGTTACCGCGCAGCAGCTGCGGGAAGCCGATCTTGCCGCGCTCGTGTCATAGTCGCGAAGATCACGAGCGCGGCGACGGCGAAGCCGGCCATCACGGTGCCCATCGGCACGGCACTCGACTCGCCGCCGATGGAGACCAGTGGGGTGGCGAAGCCGCCGACCACGAACTGCATCACGCCGAGCAGCGCGGACGCCGAGCCTGCGTTGTGCGGGTGTTCGGCCAGCGCCAGCGAGGACGCGTTCGGCATCACCAGACCGATGCTGGAAACCAGCAGCAGCAAGGGAACGAGCAGCGCGACCAGCGGCAGCGTGAACAGCGCGGCCAGCAGCACCCCGAGCCCGCCGAGCGCGGAGACCACGAGCCCGGTGGCGAGCAGGCGGCGTTCGGGGAAGCGGCCGACCAGCCTGCCGTTGATCTGCCCGGCGAGCACGATGCCGACCCCGTTCGCGCCGAAGACGAGGCTGAATCCCTGCGGGCTCAGGCCGTAGACGTCCTGCAGTACGAAGGAAGAAGCCGACACGTAGGCGAACAGCCCGGCGAACATGAGCCCACCGGCGAACGCGTACCCGAAGAACGACCGGTCGGCGAGCAGGTTCCCGTACGTGCGCAGTGTCGCGCCCAGCCGCGCCGGGCGGCGGCGTTCGGCGGGCAGCGGTTCGGGCAGCGCGAGCGCGGCGGTGATCAGTAACAGCACGCCGAACACGGTCAGCACCACGAACACCCCGCGCCACGAGATGAGCCGCAGGATCTGGCCCCCGAGCACCGGCGCGAGAATCGGGCCGAGGCCGCTGACCAGCATCATCATCGAGAAGAACTTCGTCATCGCGGTGCCGCTGTACAGATCGCGCACGATCGCGCGGGCGATCACGATGCCGGCCGCGGCGCCGACGGCCTGCAGAAGCCGCGCGGCGATCAGCATTTCGGCCGAAGGGCTCACGGCGCACAGCACGGAAGCCACGGCGTAGAGCCCGAGCCCAGTGAGCAGCGGACGACGGCGGCCCAGCGCGTCGGACAGCGGGCCGATGATCAGCTGGCCCAGCGCGAGCCCGATGATGAACCCGGTCAGCGTGAGCTGCAGTGTTCCGTTCGTGCTGTGCAGGGCCCCGGTCATCTGCGGCAACGCCGGCAGGTACATGTCGATCGACAGGGGGCCGAAGGCGGACAGGCCGCCGAGGATCAGGGCGTAACGCAGGGTTCCCGGTTTGGCTGGTGCTTTCGTCGCGGTCAGTTCGGTGTCAGTCGCACTCATCAGTCTCCCGTCTCCGGGCGGGAGAACTGTCTGTCAATGCTAAGTATTCCCGGGGTGTGTCCTGTGCCACGCCGCCTCGGCGACCCGTTCGCCCTCGCCGCATGGGCTGATCACCGGGTTCTCCGGGTCACGACAGCTTGACCGGCATCACGAGCGTCGTGAAACTGCCCTGCGTCGCCGAGCGGACGATCGCCGGTTCCCACGCGCCGGCGGTTTCCAGCAGCACATCCGGCCCGACGCTGTCGTCGAGCGCGGGGCCGAGGATGCCGGGGTCGAAGCCGACCGTCAGGTCCTCCGCCGCGCACAACGCGGGCAGCGCCCGCCCGTCGACGAACAGCTCGTCGTGGCCCATCTTCAGCACGGTCGGGTTCGCCCCGAGCGCCTCGCGCAGCCGCATCCTGTCGATCACCACCCGGTGCCGGGGCGGCGCGAGGTTCGCCAGCATCAGCCGGTAGTCCGGGAACTCACCGTCCACAGTGGTCAGTCCCCGGTCCGCCACACGCCGTCCGTCGAAGTCGATCGACACCAGCTGCTGCCGGGCGACGACCGGCGCCAGCTCCAGCAGTTCCGCCGCCGGCACCAGCAGCGAGCCCGTCCCGCTGCTGTTTTCCGGTCGCAGCACCCGGATCGCCAGCCGGTACCGGTCCGTGGCCACCAGCCGCAGTTCCCCCTCGGCCAACTCCACGGACACGCTGTCGGCCGCCGAGGGCACCACCTGCCGGATCGCCCCGGCCAGCTCGACCCCGTCGACCTGCGCCGAAGTGCCGGTCAGCCCGTGCAGTACGCGGTCCACAGCCTCGGCCGCCGCCGCTGCCTCACGGCGCAGCCGTTGTTGGTGCGCGGCGAGAGTTCTCCTTGCCTGCTCCGGAGAACCGTCCAGCACGAGCAGCACCTCGGCCAGCGGCAGCCCCGCCGTGCGAAGGTCGCGCAGCCGCCGGGCGCGCTCCTCCTGCGCCGGGCTGTAGTACCGGTAGCCCGTCGCGTCGTCCACGCGGGCGGGCTTGAGCACCTCGCAGTCGTCGTAGAAGCGCAGCGCGCTCGGCGCGAGACCGACGCGCCTCGCGAAGGCGCTGATCGTCAGCGTTTCGTCCATAGCGGCGATTCTGGGCGCTCGACCTGCTCGAAGGTCAAACACGTACGCTGCTCACATCGACGAGGAGGTGGATGTGGCCGAACGGTTCGGTGGCTACCAGAACGAGATCTACCTGCGGGGACTCGCCGGGACGAAGCCCGAGTTCACGACCGATCTGACCGCGCTGGAACAGGCCGCGGCCGAGGTCCTCACGCCGGAAGCGCTCGGTTACGTGGCAGGCGGCGCCGGTTCCGGCGCGTCGATGCGAGCGAACCGCGCGGCCTTCGACCGCTGGCAGCTCGTGCCCAGGATGCTCACCAACGCCACCGAACGTGATCTTTCGGTCACCCTGTTCGGCGAGGTCCTGCCCGCGCCCGTGCTCCTCGCGCCGGTCGGCGTGCAGTCGATCGTCCACGAAGACGGCGAGCTGGCCACCGCCCGCGCCGCCGCCGCGCTGAAGCTGCCGATGATCCTGTCCACCGCCGCTTCGCACACCATCGAAGAGGTCGCGGACGCCAACGGCGCCGGGCCGCGCTGGTTCCAGCTGTACTGGCCCAACGACCCGGACGTGTGCGCGAGCATCCTCGCGCGCGCCCGCAAGGCGGGGTACACGGCGCTCGTCGTCACGCTCGACACGTGGTCGCTGGCCTGGCGCCCGCGCGACCTCGACCGCGCGTACCTGCCGTTCATCAAGAACATGGGCACCGCGATCCCGATGTCGGACCCGGCTTTCCGGTCCCAGCTGGAGAAGATGCCGGAGGACGATCTGCCGACGGCGTTGCTGCACTGGATCAACCTGTTCACCGGTACGGACAAAAGCTGGGATCAGCTGTCCGTGCTGCGCGAGCTGTGGGACGGGCCGATTTTGCTCAAGGGCATCCAGCACGCCGACGACGCGCGCCGCGCGGTGGACGCCGGGATGGACGGCGTCGTGGTGTCCAACCACGGCGGCCGTCAGGTCGACGGCGCGGCCGGTTCGCTCGAGATGCTGCCGTCCATCGCGCGAGCGGTCGACGGGCGGGCCGAGGTGCTGTTCGATTCGGGCGTGCGCAACGGTTCCGATGTGGTCAAGGCACTGGCGCTGGGCGCGAAAGCCGTGCTGCTCGGGCGGCCTTACGTGTACGGGCTCGGGCTCGGCGGCGAGTCCGGGGTGCGGCACGTGCTGCGCAGTCTCCTCGCCGACACCGACATCACGCTGGGGCTGACCGGTTTCCGCAGGCCGGCGGAACTTTCACCGGCCGCGCTGCACCGCGCTGAGGGGTAGCGCATATTCGCAGGCCAGCCGGATCTCCGGCGGCTAAACTGGACTCTGTATGTCTACGCCACCCCCTCTCTCCGAACTGCGGTCCCGCCTGCCCGGGTTGATGCTGCGCGACGAGCAACGCCTCCGTCGCCGCCTCGACGGTGCCCGCAAGGCGCGGGACAAGGAGCGGGTGGCCAGGCAGATAGCGGCCGACATCGACGCGGCGGAGCTGCGCGTGCGCCAGCGCGCGGAGAGCCTCCCCAAGATCGAATACCCGGCCGAGCTGCCGGTCAGCGCCCGCCGGGAGGACATCGCGGCCGCCATCCGGGACAACCAGGTGGTCATCGTCGCGGGGGAGACCGGCTCGGGCAAAACCACGCAGCTGCCCAAGATCTGCCTCGAACTCGGCCTCGGCGTGCGTGGGCAGATCGGGCACACCCAGCCCCGCCGTCTCGCCGCGCGCACGGTCGCCGAGCGTATCGCCGGCGAGCTGAAGACGGAGCTGGGCAGCACGGTCGGCTACAAGGTCCGCTTCACCGACCAGAGCGGCGACGACACGCTGGTCAAGCTGATGACGGACGGCATTCTGCTCGCCGAGATCACCAGCGACCGGATGCTGCGCCGCTACGACACGCTGATCATCGACGAGGCGCACGAGCGCAGCCTCAACATCGATTTCCTGCTCGGCTACCTGAAGCAGCTGCTGCCGCGCCGCCCCGACCTGAAGGTGATCATCACCTCGGCCACCATCGACCCCGAGCGGTTCTCCCGGCATTTCGGGAACGCGCCGATCGTCGAGGTCTCCGGCCGTACTTACCCCGTCGAGGTCCGCTACCGCCCGGTGATCGACCCGGACCAGCCCGACGACAAGGATCGTGACCAGGTCACGGCGATCAGCGACGCGGTGGACGAGCTGTGCGCCGAGGGACCCGGCGATATCCTCGTTTTCCTTTCCGGGGAACGGGAAATCCGGGACACCGCGGACGCGCTGAACAAGCAGAACCTGCGCGACACCGAGGTGCTCCCGCTGTATGCGCGGTTGTCGGCGGCGGATCAGCATCGCGTGTTCTCCCGGCACACTGGCCGCCGGATCGTGCTGGCCACCAACGTCGCCGAGACCTCGCTGACGGTGCCGGGCATCAAGTACGTCATCGACCCCGGCACGGCGCGGATCTCCCGCTACAGCCATCGCACGAAGGTGCAGCGGCTGCCGATCGAGCCGGTTTCACAGGCCTCGGCGAACCAGCGCAAGGGCCGCTGCGGCCGGACGTCGGACGGCATCTGCATCCGCCTCTACTCGGAGGAGGACTTCGAGTCCCGTCCCGAGTTCACCGATCCCGAGATCCTGCGCACCAACCTCGCGTCGGTGATTCTGCAGATGACTTCGCTCGGCCTCGGGGAGATCGCCGAGTTCCCGTTCGTCGAGCCGCCGGACCGCCGCCAGGTGAGCGACGGCGTGCAGCTGCTACAGGAGCTGCACGCGCTGGACGCCGGCAAGCTCACCGAGGTCGGCAGGCAGCTCGCGCAGCTGCCGGTGGACCCGAGGCTGGGCCGGATGGTGCTGGAGGCCGCGAAGAACGGCTGCGTGCGCGAGGTAATGATCATCACCGCCGCACTGTCCATTCAGGACCCACGCGAGCGGCCTGCGGACAAGCAGGAGGCGGCCCAGCAGCAGCACGCCCGCTTCGCCGACAAGACGTCCGACTTCCTGGCGTACCTGAACCTGTGGGAGTACCTGCGGGAACAGCAGAAGTCGTTGTCCAACAACCAGTTCCGCAAGCTGTGCCGCAACGAGTTCCTGAACTACCTGCGGGTGCGGGAATGGCAGGACATCTACAGCCAGCTGCGCCAGCTCGCGAAACCGCTGGGTGTCACGCTGAACAGCGAGCCCGCGGACCCGCAGCGTGTGCACCTGTCGCTGCTTTCCGGTCTGCTGTCGCACATCGGGCTCAAGGATCCGGAGAAGGGCGACTACCTCGGCGCGCGCGGCGCGCGGTTCGCGGTGTTCCCCGGTTCGGCGTTGTTCAAGAAACAGCCGCGCTGGATAGCGTCCGCCGAGTTGGTGGAGACGTCGCGGTTGTGGGCGCGGGTGAACGCGCGCATCGAGCCGGAGTGGGTGGAGCCGCTCGCCGGGCACCTGGTGAAGCGCAACTACTCGGAGCCGCACTGGGAACGCAAACGTGGCGCGGTGATGGCGAGCGAACGCGTGACCCTGTACGGGGTTCCGCTGGTGTCCGGCCGCAAGGTGAACTACGGGCGGATCGACCCGGAGACGGCGCGCGAACTGTTCATCCGGCACGCGCTCGTGGAAGGTGACTGGGACACCGGCCACAAGTTCTTCGCCGCGAACAGGGCGTTGCTCGACGAGGTGGAGGATCTGGAGAACCGGGCCCGCCGCCGTGACCTGATGGTCGACGACGAGACGTTGTTCGAGTTCTACGACCAGCGCGTCGGCGAGGAAGTGGTGTCCTCGCGGCATTTCGACACCTGGTGGAAGAAGGTCCGGCACGAGCAGCCGGATCTGCTGAACTTCGAAAAGGCGATGCTCATCAACGCCTCGGCGGAGGAGGTGCTGGAGTCCGACTACCCCGACACGTGGGTGCAGGGCTCGCTGCGTTTCCCGCTGACGTACCAGTTCGAGCCGGGCGCGGATGCCGACGGCGTGACGGTGCACATCCCGTTGCCGGTGCTGAACCAGGTGAGCCCGGACGGGTTCGACTGGCAGGTGCCGGGGCTGCGCGAGGAGCTGGTCACGGCGCTGATCAAGTCCCTGCCGAAGCAGCTGCGGCGCAACTTCGTGCCGGCGCCGGACACCGCGAAGTTCGTGCTGTCCCACGTGAATCCGGGTGACGGGCCGCTGTTGACGGTGCTCGCGCGTGAGCTGGAGCGGCTGCGTGGGGTGGCCGTGCCGCCGGACGCGTGGCAGCTGACGGCGGTGCCGGAGCACCTGCGCGTCACATTCCGGGTGGTCGACGACAAGGGCCGGAAACTGGGCGAGGGCAAGGATCTCGCCGCGTTGAAGCGTTCGCTGAGCGGCGAGGTGCGGGCCACGATCTCCCAGGCGGCGAACAGCATCGAACGGTCGGGGCTGACCAGCCCGGCGTTCGGTGACCTGCCGCGCGTGTTCGAGAGCAACCGGCGCGGGCACGACGTCAAGGCTTATCCGGCGCTGGTCGACGAGGGTTCGACGGTGGCGGTGCGGATGCTGGACACGGCGGTCGAGCAGCGGCAGCAGATGTGGCTCGGCACGCGGAAGATGTTGCGGCTCAACCTGCCTTCGCCGATGAAGTTCATCAACCGGAACCTGAGCAATACGTCGAAACTGGTGCTGGGGCGCAATCCGCACGGCGGGGTCGCGGGGCTGCTGGAAGACTGCGTGGACTGTGCGGTCGACAAGCTGATGGCCGACAACGGTGGCCCGGTTTGGGACGAGGCCGGGTTCGCGGTCCTCCTCGAGAAGGTCCGTGGCTCGCTGAACGCGACGGTCATGGTCGTCCTGTCCGAAGTGGAAAAGATCCTCCGCGCGGCGAACGACGTCGAAGCCCGTCTGCCCGACGCCCGTGGCCCCGCGGAGTCGCTCGCGGACATCCGGCAGCAGCTGGACTCGTTGGTGTACAAGGGTTTCGTGACGGCGACAGGGTTCGACCGGTTGCCGAACCTCGTGCGGTACCTGCGAGCGATCGAGCGCCGGATCGACAAACTGGCCACGGCGGCCGCACGAGATGTGGAGCTGCTGCGCGATGTCCAATGGCTGTCGGACGAGTATCGTGAGGCCGTCCGCGCCCTCCCGCCCGGAGTCGAACCGGGGCCCGCGCTGGTGGACGTGCGCTGGATGATCGAGGAACTGCGGGTGAGCTTCTTCGCGCAGACGTTGGGCACGGCGCACCCCGTCTCGGTGAAGCGAGTAGTGAAGGCCTTGGACGAAGCCGTCGCCTGACCCCGACCGCCTCACCGGCGTGTTTGCCGCTCCCGTTGGCGTGTTCGCCGCCCCCGGGCGTGTGTTGGCCAATGGCGTCGGTGTGTTGGCCGTTCGCGCCCGCGCCCGAGCGTCGCCCGGCCAAGATGCGCGCGGCAGGGGCCAAGATGCGCGCGGCAGGGGCCAAGACACGCGCGGGAGGGGCCAAGACACGCGCGGGAGGGGCCAAGATGCGAACTTGCGCGGGTGGCTTAAAAAACCGCCGCAAAACCGGCGAATTCATCGTATCGTGGGCCGCATAGCGGATTCATATCTTTTGCACAGTGCCGGCCCAGTTATCCACCCGTGATCGGGGGTAAGTTGGCTCTTGCCGGTGGAGATACCGGTAAGAAACGAAAGAAAGAGGTAACAGAAATGGCGAACTTCCCGCTCCCCCCGAAGCCGGTCCGCAAGCCCAAGCCGCAGCCGAAGCCGGCTCCCAAGCACCGCTGAGGGTTGCGCTGAGCAGGTAGTAGAGCGTGGAGGAGGCCCGGCGTCCGCAAGGGGGACGCTGGGCCTCCCCGTTTTCGTGGAAGGAATACCAGAAATGACGGTGCGGCAGGTTTTCCGGCGCTTCTTTCCCTATGTGAAAGGTGACCGGAAACTGCTGGTATTCGCGGCCCTGTTGTTGCTGGTCAATGTCGCATCGGATCTGGTGGCGATCTGGACGTTCGCGGAGATTACCGACAACGCGCTGGTCGCGGGGAATCTGAACGGTTTCTGGGAGCCCGCCGGGCTGTGGCTGGGCATGACCTTGTTGGGCGGCACTGTCGCCTACGCCGGGAGGATGCTCACGGCACGCGTCGCCGAGAGGTTTTTGCTCAAGCTCAGAGACACGGTCTACGCCCATGTACAGCGACTCGCCCCCGACTTTCATCAGCGGTACGGGGTCGGTGACCTCGTGGCCAGGCATTCGGGCGACATCGACGCCGTGGAACACCTCGTCGCATCGGGGGTGGTCGAGACCTTCGTCGCCCTGATGAGCGCGATCGCGTTCGCCGCCGCGGCATTGTGGATGAGCTGGGAACTGGCACTCGCCGCGTTCGCCATCGCTCCGTTGTTCCTCGTCGTCGCGAAGTGGTTCTCCGGCAAGCTCCGGGTCGCGGCGCGCGACGAGCGCAACGTGAACGGGGAGATCAGCTCTGCCGTCGAGGAAGGGCTGGCCAATTTCACCGTAGTCCAGGCGTACAACCAGCAATCGTTCGACCAGCATCGCATCCACGAGCGCGGGGTTTCCTGGCTGCGCGCCAAACTCGCCGAGGCCAGGGTGAGCGCCGCGTACACGCCACTCGTCGGAGTCACCGAGGTCATCGGCACTCTCGGCGTGCTCGCGTTCGGCGCGTGGGAGATCGAGGCGGGGCGGGTGACGCTCGGCGGGCTCATCGCGCTGACCGGCTACCTCGGCTACCTCTACCCGCACGTGCAGGAGCTGGGCCAACTCCAGCTCACCGTCAACCAGGCCACAGCCAGCGCGGAACGCATCGCCGAGCTCCTCGACGCCCCCATCGCCGTGCAGGACCCGAAGAGGCAGCTCGTCGCCGGTCGCGCGGACGGGCTGGTCGAGCTGCAGCGCGTCAGTTTCGATTATACCAAGGGCAAACCCGCGTTGCGTGACGTGTCGTTCGTTGTGCGGCCAGGCCAGTTCGTGATGGTGACCGGGGCGAGCGGGGCAGGCAAATCGACGATCGCCCGTCTGCTGCTGCGCTTCTACGACCCAGCCGCCGGGACGATCCGCCTCGACGGTGTGGACATCCGCAACGTCAGCCTGAACCTGTTGCGGGACAACATAACCCTGCTCCCGCAGGAGACCGCGATCTTCACCGGCACCGTCCGCGACAATCTGCGCTACGGCCGCCCCGACGCCACCGACGAAGAGATCAAAGCTGCCGCATACGCCGCCGACGCGCACAAGTTCATCATGGCACTGCCCGAGGGCTACGACACCGAGCTGAGCCAGCGCGGCCTCAACCTCTCCGGCGGACAACGCCAGCGCATCGCGATCGCCCGGGCCATGCTCCGCGACACCCCGGTACTGGTGCTCGACGAACCGACCGCGGGCCTCGACGGCGAGACCGCGTCACGCGTGCTCGGGCCGCTGCGCAGGCTGATGGCCGGGCGCACCACGATCCTGATCACGCACGACCTGCACCTGGCCACCGACGCCGACCAGATCGTGGTGCTCAGCCATGGCCGCGTCGCGGAAGTCGGTACGCACCACCAACTCGTGCTCGCCCGGGGCGAGTACCGCGCGCTCTACGGAGACCGCCTCGACCCGCCCACGATGCCGCTGATGCCCGTGCGCTGAGCGTCACTTCGCGTCCGCGTACGTGTCGGCCACCGCTGTGTGCATCGGAAAGTGCACCGGACACGAAGGCCCGAACAACAACGCCGACGCCTCCGAAACCGAGGACTCGATGAGCGCGGGTACCTCGCCCGCCAGCTCCTCCGGCGCGTGCACGATCACCTCGTCGTGCTGGAAGAACACCAGCTGCGCGCGCTCGGGCAGGCGCTGTCGGAGCGTGGCCAGCATGACCGCCGTGAAGTCCGCCGCGCTCGCCTGCACGACGAAGTTCCTGGTGAAACGCCCCCAGTTCCGCGAAGCCTGCCGCGCACGCGAATCATCGCCTTCCGAAGCTCCCGTCAGGGCGCGCCACGCCTCCGACGGCGGGGGTGACGTGCGGCCGAGCCGCGAGCGCACCCGCTCACCCCGTTCACCGGCCTGCGCCGCACGCTCCACATAGGACACCGCATCCGGGAAACGCTGACGCAGCAAGGCGAGCAGCGAGGCCGCCTCGCCCGCGGTGCCGCCGTACATCGCCGACAACATGGCGATCTTCGCGCGGCCACGGGACTCGTCGTCCAGCTTCCCGAACATGGCCTCGGACAGTCGCGCATACAGGTCCGTCGACGCCGACACCTCGGCCAGCCGTCTGTCCCCGGACAGGGCCGTCAGCACGCGCGGCTCCAGCTGCGCCGCGTCCGCCACCACGAGCTTCCAGCCCGGGTCCGCCCGCACGCACACCCGCAGCGTCTTCGGGATCTGCAGCGCCCCGCCACCGGAACTCGCCCACCGCCCGGACACCACCCCGCCCACGACCCACGCCGGCCGGAACCGCCCTTCGGAAACCCATTCGTCCAGCCACGCCCAGCCGTTCGCGGAATGCAGCCGGGACAGCTCGCGGTACTCCACCAGCGGCGCGACCGCGGGGTGGTCGACCTTCTTCAGCACGTGCGCCCGCGCCGAGGGCACCGAAATCCCCTCCCGGCCGAACGCGCGCACGATCGTCGCCGGGCTGTCCGGGTTGACCGGTTTGCCGCCGAACGCCTCGCTCACCTTCGCCGCCAGCTCGACCAGCTTCTTCGGCCGCTGCCCGACCGGCACGCGCGGCCCGAGCAGCTCCGTCAGCAGCTGGTCGTGGATGTCGGCCCGCCACGGCAACCCGTCACGCGCCATCTCCGCCGCGACCAGCGCACTCGCCGACTCCGCCGCGATGAGCAACCGCATCCGCTCCGGATGCTCGGTGGCCTTCACCCGGCGTTCCTGTTCCGCCAGCACGGTTTTCGCCGCGTCCACCACCGAAATCCCAGGCGGCAGACCCGAGCCGCGCGTGGTGAACAACGCCGGCTGCGCGTCGGCGTGCGTCGGCTCGTCGGGCGGGGGCTCGAGTCCGTGCGCCCGCGCGAGCGCCGCCGCCAGCGCCCGCGGCTCGCCGATGCGCCCCTCGTACGCGAGCAGCAGCCCCTCCGCGAGCGCGAGGTCGTGGCAGCGGCTCACCCGGACGCCCGCCTCCAGCAGCTTCGGGTAGATCCGCTCGGTGGCGGCGAACACCCAGCGCGGCCGCCGCTCCCGCTCCAGTTCCGCCAGCTCGGACAGGCCGACCCCGCGGCGCCCCGACTCGTCGAGCAGCGCGTAGGTGCCGTCCTCCTCCTGGCCGACGAAGATGTGCACCCCCTGATTCTGCTTCCTGGTACCGACAATTCCGGTGCGGCCCTGGCCGCGCGTGGCACCGGTGTCTTACCCTTCGGTAACATCCATACCCTCGGTACGTCGGGGCCAACGGAGGTGCCATGCTCGTCGGCAAGGTGACGGAGACGGTCCGCAGCGTGGAGGTGCTGTGGAAGTCGGGGATGATCCCGTTTCCGCGCATCGACGACGGGCTGCACGCGCTCTACGCCATGCGCCGGATCGGCCCCTTCGCCGCCTCCGCCCTGATCGCCGCCCGCAGGCACCCGAAGGACGTCGGCCTGGTCGACGAGCGCGGCCCGCTCACCTTCAAACAGCTCGACCTGCGGTCCAACGCGCTCGTGCGCGGGTGGCAGGGGCGCGGGGTCGGGCAGGGCACGGTCATCGCCGTGATGTGCCGCGACCACCGCAACCTGGTCGTCGCGATGTCGGCCGCGGGCAAGCTCGGCGCGCGGCTCCTGCTGATGAACACCGGCTTCAGCGCCCCGCAGCTCGCCGACGTGGCCGAGCGGGAGAAGGTCCGGGTGCTGGTCTACGACCAGGAGTTCACCGGCCTGCTCTCGAAGATCCCCGGGACCGTCGAGCGTTACCTGGCCTGGGTGGACGACGAGGACGCGCTGGCGGGACACGAAATCCCGGTGCTGGACGAGCTGATCGCCAGCAGCGACGACCGCCCGGTGCCGTACCCGTCCCGTCGCGGCGGGTTCGTCCTGCTGACCAGCGGCACCACCGGCACGCCGAAGGGTGCGCCGCGTGACCACACCTCGCTGATGTCCTCCGCGCAGTTCCTCGACCGCGTCCCGCTGCGCTCGGGCGAGGCCACTTTTCTTGGCGCGCCGATCTTCCACGGCACCGGCGTCTCGCAGTTCATCCTGTCCTACGCGCTGGGCAGCCGGGTGGTGATGCGCCGCCGCTTCGACCCGGAGGCCACCCTGCGCGGCGTGGAGGAGAACCGGTGCACGGCGCTGGTGCTCGTGCCGACGATGCTGCAGCGCATCGTCGACCTCGATCCCGAGGTGATCAGGCGCTACGACACCTCGTCCTTGCGGATCATCTTCGTCGCGGGCTCGGCCCTTTCCCCTGACCTCGGCAACCGCGCCACGGAGCTGTTCGGCGACGTGATCCACAACCTGTACGGCTCGACGGAGGTCGCCGTCGCGACCGTGGCCACGCCGGAGGACTGGCGCAAGGCGCCGGGCACCGTCGGCCGCCCGCCGGTCGGCTGCAAGGTCGCGTTGTACGACAAGGACGGCACCAAGATCACCCGGCCCGGCGTGACCGGGCGGGTGTTCGTCGGCAGCGGGCTGAGCTTCGAGGGCTACACCGACGGCAGGCACAAGGAGATCATCGACGGCCTGCTCTCCAGCGGCGACGTCGGCCATTTCGACGAGAACGGCCTGCTGTTCATCGACGGCAGGGACGACGAGATGATCGTTTCCGGCGGCGAGAACGTCTATCCCATCGAGGTGGAGAACCTCCTCGTGGAGCGGCCGGACGTGCTCGAGGCCGCGGTGATCGGCGTGCCGGACAAGGAGTTCGGGCAGCGGCTGAAGGCGTTCGTCGTGCGGGCCAAGGGTTCGGACCTGGACGAGGACGGCGTCCGCGCGTACGTGAAGGCGCACACCGCCCGCTACAAGGTGCCCCGCGATGTCGAGTTCGTCGACGAGCTGCCCCGCAATGCCACCGGGAAGGTGCTCCGCAACGAGCTCACCTGAGCCGTGCGAAAGGGATCGAACAGCGGAATTCACCCATTCACTCGAAAGAGTGAGCGGTGACTGAATCCGTGGCTCAGTGTGCCGAGGTTCCCCGGCAAAACCCCTGATCGCGGCTGTTCTGTCGAACGAAGACGATGCGGAAATCGCGGCCGAAAACCGTTGGGCGCTCGATTCCGACCGGTCGGCGCTGAAAGCCGGAATCACCGTGCCCCGCACACTCGCGTCGCGCCAGAATGCCGTCGAACGCGGTGGGGCGCGGCCTGCCCCGCTGCGCCCCGAGCCGCGGCCACCCCATGTCGCGGGCGATCACCCGGACCCATGCGGAGAGAGGTGGCTCCACCCATGACACCCGATCTGCCTTCGGACGCCGCCACTCCCGGATCGCGGTTGCCGGTGGTGCTGAACGAAAACTTCTTCGCCGAGGCCGAGCGGCTCACCCCGCCCTCGGTGCGGAAGCTGGTCGTCCCGCCGGCGCGGCTGGCCGTGCGGATGGGCAGGCGGCCGTGGGCGTGGCGGGTGGTGATCGCGATGGCCGCGGTCTCGATGGCGTTGTTCGCGGCCATCGGCGCGCTGTGGCTGACCGCGGTGTCGATCCTGGTGCTCATCGTCGCCAAGGTGCTCGACGACCTGTGCCGCACTCGCCGCTGACGTCAGTCCCAGGCGATGCCGAAGACGCCGGGCCCGAAGTCGAGCGCCACCGAGTGCACCCCGCCCGTCGTGTCGAGCTGGAGATCGCGCCGGTCCTCGCCGGCCTCCGGGCCGGTGCGCGTGTACTGCCAGCACCGCTGCGGCGTGCTGTCGAACCGGATCTCCAGCAGGTATTCCCGCACCGGGCGGCGGAATTCGCGGTAGTAGGTGTTCGCGCTGTCCGGGTACGGCGGGCCGCCGTTGGTCAGCGTGTACTCGATCAGCTGCGTCTCGCCGCGGTCGAGGGTCCGGTCGAACACCAGTTCCGCGGCGGTCAGCCCGTGCTTGGTGTCGATCTCCACCCGGCCCGTCCGGCAGTTGCGCAGCCCGTGCAGCCGGGGCGGCCCCGCCTCGGCGCCGCCGTGGTCGTACACCAGCAGCCACCGGTCCTGACCGTCCGCAGTGGACTGGAAGACCGCGCGCGCCGTCATCGCGCGCTGCCCGCCGCCGTCGGCGATTTCGCAGCAGTCGTGCAGGCTCATGAGGTTCAGCCGGTGCTGCTGTTCCAGCGCGTGCGGGGCGCCTACTTTCTCCAGTAGGGCCTGCAGCGCTTCGGCCGGGAAATTCACGGTGCCGGGTCCAGGGCGCCGACGCGAGGCGCCGCGCGGTTTGGGTGGAGGCAGGAGGCTGAGCAGTTCGCCTGGCGCGAGACCGAGGACATCTTCGAGAACACGCACCGCGGACAGCGAACTCCGCCGCTCCGGCTGGCGCTTCCCGGACTGCCAGTAGCTCAGGGCCGTGACACTGATCGGGATGCCGTTGGCCTGGAGCCGCGCCTGCAGCCTGTCGAGGCTGAGCCCGCTGCGGGCGATCGAGGCACGGAGAGCCTGGGAGAAAGCGGTGCCGTCCACTGCGGACAAGGATACTGCGTTGACCATGGCCGACCCGGCCGCCAGTCACGGCCACCCGTCTCGCGCGGTCCGCCGCCAGTTGATCAGGCCGGTCACCACTCGCCCATTTGGGTGAGTACTGGTAACTGTGAATCATTGCTCCCCTGGTTACCGGCGGGTTTGCATAGCTGTTGTCACCAGATCGTGTGGGGAGGACAGTCCATGGGGAACTCACGCAAGCTGTTCGCGATCGGCGCGGCCGCCGCGGCCATCGCCGGGGCGAGCACCGCCGTCGCGCAGGCCCAGGAGGGCCAGATCCGCGACGCCGGCACGGCCGGAGCTGTTACCGACAGCTACCTCGTCGTGCTGAAGGACACCGGCACCAACCGCGACTTCACGCCCAAGAGCGAGGTCAAGGCGGACATCCTCTCCGCGGCGCAGAACCTGGTCGGCAAGTACGGCGCCCAGCTGTCGAAGACCTTCTCCAGCGCGCTGCACGGCTTCTCGATCCACGCGGACGAGCAGGAGGCCAAGCGCCTCGCCGCGGACAGCAACGTCGCGTACGTGGTGCAGAACCACATCTTCCACGTCTCCGACACGCAGCAGAACCCGCCGTCCTGGGGCGAGGACCGGGTCGACCAGGCCGACCTGCCGCTCGACTCGTCGTACACCTACAGCACCAAGGCCGACAACGTCACCGCGTACGTGATCGACACCGGCGTCCGCTCGACGCACGAGACCTTCGGCGGCCGCGTCTCCGGTGGCAAGGACTTCATCGACAACGACGACGACCCCAACGACGAGAACGGCCACGGCACGCACGTCGCGGGCACCATCGGCGGCAGCGAGTACGGCCTCGCCAAGGGCGTGAAGATCGTCCCGGTGCGCGTGCTCGACGCCGACGGCAGCGGCACCACCGAGCAGGTCGTGTCCGGCATCGACTGGGTCGCCGACAACCACAGCGGCCCCTCCGTCGCCAACATGAGCCTCGGTGGCAGCCAGGACGACGCGCTCGACCAGGCCGTGTCCGGGGCGATCGCGAAGGGCGTCACCTTCGCCGTCGCGGCGGGCAACGAGGGCGCCGACGCCGACACCTCCTCGCCGGCCCGCGTGCCGGAGGCGATCACCGTCGCCGCCAGCGACAAGACGGACAAGCAGGCCAGCTTCTCCAACTACGGCAGCGTCGTGGACCTGTACGCGCCGGGCGTGGACATCACCTCGTCCTGGGGCACCGGGGACACCGCGACCAACACCATCAGCGGTACCTCGATGGCCACCCCGCACGTGACCGGCGCGGCCGCGCTGTACCTGGCCGACCACCCGGACGCCACGCCCGCGCAGGTTTCGGACGCGCTCACCTCGTCGGCGACGCCCGACAAGATCTCGAATGCGACCGAGGGCACTCCGAACAAGCTCCTTTTCACGGGCTCGGCGGGATAACCTGCGGGAATGGGTGCGATCTACCTGATCAGACACGGTCAGGCTTCCTTCGGTGAAGCGGACTACGACCGCCTGTCCGGGCTCGGTGTCGAGCAGGGCGCGGTGGTCGGAGCGGAGCTGTTGCGCCGCGGAGTCCGCTTCACCGAAGCGCGTTCCGGGTCGTTGGCCCGGCAGCGCAAGACGGCCGAGACGGTGCTCGACTGGCTGGGCACCGAAACCCCGGCCAAAGAAGACCCGCGCTGGAACGAGTACGACCACGTCGACGTGGTGGGACACCATGGCGGCGGCGTCCCGCAGAGCGCCATGGACTCGCGCAGCTACCAGACCGTGCTGGACAAGGCGCTCACGGACTGGGTCGGCGCGGGGGAGGACAGCCCTTGCGCGGAGACCTGGCCGGCGTTCCTCGGCCGGGTGCGCGGCGCGCTGGACGAGCTGGTTTCGGTGCTGCGCAAGGGAGAGAACGCGGTGGTGTTCACCTCCGGCGGCGTCATCGGGACGCTCGCCGGGGTGCTGCTCGGCACCCCGGAGGCCGGCCTGCTGAAGCTCAACCGCGTGACCGTGAACGCGGGCATCACGAAGCTGGTCACCGGCCGCGGCGGGGTGACCCTGTTGTCGTTCAACGAGCATCCGCACTTCGAGGGCGGTGCGGCCCGGTTGCTCACCTACCGCTGAAGCTTCCCGGACGTCCGGCTGGCCCGGGGGGCGCGAGCCGGCCGTCCGGGATTGTCCCTCCAGGACAAGGAAATACCGTGGCGCGCACCTTTCCTGCCATCCCCGGGAAAAGGTGCGCGCCGGGCGCGGTCGCCCGTGCGTCGTCGGCCGGGTACCCTCCTGGCGCATGACGACGGGCGTGGTGGCCGAGCCGGACAGCCCGGTCGGCGGCGGCTGGATCGCGCGGATTTCCCTGGCGGTGTTGGGTTTCTGGGTGGTCGTGCTCGCCCCGGTGCAGGTGCTGCTGCCCGTGCAGATCGAGCGGATCGACCCGGCGCACAAGGAATCCAGCCTCGCCCTGGTCACCGCGGCGGCCGCGATCGTCTCGGTATTGGCCGCCCCGCTCGCGGGCGCGTTCTCCGATCGCACCACGGCCCGGCTGGGGCGGCGGCAGCCGTGGATCCTCGGCGGCTCGCTCGTGTGCGCGGTGGTGCTGTGCGTGCAGGCGGCGCAGGGCAGCGTGCTCGGCGTCGCGCTGTGCTGGATGGTCGCGCAGGCGGCGCAGAACGCGATGTTCGCGGGCCTGACGGCCTCGGTGCCGGACCAGGTTCCGGTGCGGCAGCGAGGGGTGGTCTCGGGGTTCGTCGGGCTGACCGGGCCGCTCGGGCTGGTGCTCGGCGTGCTCCTGGTGACGCAGGTGGTGCCGGGGCAGACAGCGGGCTACGTGACGCTCGCGGTGCTGCTGGTGGTGCTCACGCTGCCCTTCCTGACCACAAAGGACACTCGGATAAGCGAGCGGGAGCCGTTGCGGCTCAAGCGGTTCTTCGCCGGATTCTGGATCAGCCCGCGCCGCTACCCGGATTTCGCCTGGGCCGCGATCTCCCGGCTGGCGATCCAGCTGGCGAACGCGATCGCCACCCTGTACCTGCTGTACTTCCTCCGCGACGCCGTGCATCTCGGGAAACCGGAGGACGGCGTGTTCGTGCTGACAGTCGTCTACACCGTGGGCATCCTGGTCACGAGTGTCCTTTCCGGACGGTGGTCGGATCGCAGCGGGCGGCGGAAGCCCTTTGTCGTCACCGCTTCGGCGGTGATCGCGGTGGCGATGCTCATTCTCGCGATCTGGCCGTCCTGGCCTGCCGCCATCGCCGCCGCGGCCGTGCTGGGCCTCGGCTTCGGCGTATACGCGGCGATCGACGCCGCCCTCATCACGCAGGTGCTGCCCAAGGCGACCGATCGCGGCAAGGACCTCGGCGTGCTGAACGTGGCGAACACGGCGTCGCAGGCGCTGGCGCCGTTGATCGCGGGCGGGCTGATTTCCTTGCTGCACAGCTACACCGTGCTGTACCTCGTCGCCGCGGCGATCGCACTCGCCGGAGCGGTGCTGGTGCTGCCTATCCGGTCGGTTCGCTGAGCACCGTCCGCACGTGCGGCCACACCGTGTCGAGATGGCTGCGCCAGGTGTCCCAGAAATGCGTGCCACCGGTGAAGTTCGTGGTCACCCGCACACCTTCCGCGCGCAGCCGCTCCGCGAACTCCTCATTGGCGGCGCGGGAGTTCCGCTCGATCCGCCCCATCCCGGGCACCGTCTCCTCGCCCGGCTGCTTCTTCCCGTCGCCCGCCGACAGGAACACCGGCGTGCCGCGCAGCTCCGCGGCGTGCAGGAACGGGTCGTTCGCCTCCCAGTTGGCGAAGTTCCGCCTGCGGGAGCCCCAGATCCGCCCCGGGAGCAGCCCCTCGCGGATCGACAGCAGCGCCAGCAGGCCGCCGATCCCGGGCCGCGTCAGGTGCACCAGCCCGCTCAACGACGCCACGGCACGGAACAGGCC
Organism: Amycolatopsis acidicola; assembly: GCF_007713735.2. Lineage (GTDB taxonomy): Bacteria > Actinomycetota > Actinomycetes > Mycobacteriales > Pseudonocardiaceae > Amycolatopsis_E > Amycolatopsis_E acidicola. The sequence continues at coordinate 101,259 of NZ_VMNW02000004.1, forward strand.
GGGACGCCGGATCGCGTACCGCAGGGCGCCGAAACCGCCCATCGAGATGCCGAGCGCCATCCGCACGTCGGAGGCGCGGTAAGCGCTTTCCACGTGCGGCATCAGCTCGTCGAGGTGGAACCGTTCCCAGTGCGGCACGGTGCCTTGGCGGTCCGGCACCTGCCAATCGTGGTAGAAGCCGAGACGCCCGCCGTCGGGCATCACCACCAGGAAACCGGCGTCGGCCGTCCGCTCGACGATGTCCGTGTGCTTTGTCCAGCATTGGTTGTCGTCCGAGGAACCGTGCAGCAGGTACAGCACCGGGTACCGCAGTTCGGGCCGCCAGCCGCTCGGCGTCAAGATCGAAACCGAGACCTCGCGTCCCAGCGCCGGGGAGTGCAGGCGCAGCTCGCGGAGCCGTCCCTCGACCTGCTCGGCGAGCACCTTCACCGTGCCACGCCGAGCCTCGTACCGGCCAGGATCCCGTTGAGCCGCTTGCCGATCTCGTCCACGTGCGGCGGGTCGAGCAGCGACAGATGGTGCCCCGGCACCGACATCACATCCAGGTCCGGGCACACCTCGTCCCAGCCCCTGGCCTCGTCACGCCGGTCGAAGCGGTGGTCCCGCAGCCCGCCCGGCGTCTGCTCGGCGGCGCTGAAGAACGACACCGGGCCGTCGTAGCGGCGAGGCGTGTACCGTTCCAGCGAACGAGTGTCCAAAAGCGACGTTCGCTGGTGGTTCAGGATCGCGTCGCTGACCGCGCCGTTCACCAGCCCCTCGGCGCGCATGGTGTCCACGACGACCTGTACCTGGCCCTCGTCGTCCATCCTGGCCAGCAGCTGGTACGGCAGCTCGATCTTGCGCCCGTAGCTGGCTTCGAGGAAATCGCCGAACCGCTCGAAACGCAGTTCGGTCAACTCCACATCGGACAGTCCGGTTTCGTTCGGCAGCGGGATGATCGAGTCGATCAGCGCCAGCACTTCGACCTGCTCGCCCGCCGCGCGCAGCTGCTGCGCCATCTCGAACGCCAGGAACCCGCCGAAGGACCAGCCGGCCAGCCGGTACGGCCCGTGCGGTTGCACCTCCCGTAGCTCGGGCAGATACGCGCGCACCCTGTCCTCGACCGCGGAAATTCCTTCCAGGCGATCGAATCCGTACACCGGGACGGCCGGGTCGAGCAGCTGGGTGAGCTGCGCGTACACCCCCGTGTCGCCGCCTCCGGGGTGGAAGAAGAACAGCGGAGCCTTGCTGCCCTGTCCGCGCAGCACGCGCAGCGGCGAGCCGCCGTGTTCGTCCTCGCGCAGGTGCGCGGCCATCCGCTCGATGGTCGGATGCTCGAACAGCTCGGAGATCGTCAGCTCGCGGCCGCTGCGTTCGGTCAGCAGCGCGGTGACCCGCTCGGCGCGTTTACGATCACCGCCGACACCGTAGAAGTCCTGTGTCACCCCGACTTCCTCGCCCAGCACGTCCCGCCAGGCGCTCGCCACGAGCCGCTCGGCCGCGTCGCGTGGCCCGACCTTCGCCGGGGACACCGGCACACTGCCGCCGCCGACCCCCAGCTCGTCGAACAGCCACTGCTCCGTCTCCGCCACGCTCGCGCCGCGCAACAGCAACGAAACCGGCAGGGAGAGCTCGAAGTCGTGCTGCACGGCGTTGCGAATCCGCACCGCCAGCAGGGAATCGACGCCGAGCCCGGACAGCGGCGAGGTGACGTCGAGCCGCTCCTTGCTGAACCCGAGCACCGACGCGACCCGGGACCGCAGCTGCGCGGACGCCGTGGCCCGCGCCGCCTCCGGCTGGAGCTTGCGCAGCCGGGCGACGCCGGGCCAGTCGTCCGTGGCCGGCGCGTGGTCGCCGAGCAGCGAGCTGAAGAACGGGATCGTCGTCAGCTGGGGGAAAGCGGTGACCAGGCGCGGGATGTTGAGCCGGAGCGCGCCGACGTGCACGAGGTCACGGCCCATCGCGGCGGTCAGCACCTCGATGCCCTCGGCCGGGCGGATCGGGTGCAGCCACGGGATGTCCAGCGCGGCCGCCGCGCCGATCTCGGCCCACGTGCCCCAGGCGATCGACGTGGCGGGCAGGCCCTGCGCGCGCCGCATTTCCACGAGCGCGTCCAGGTAGGCGTTCCCTGCCGCGTACGAGGGCTGTCCGGGGGAGCCGTGCAGCGCGGCGGCGGAGGAGAAGCCGATCCACCAGTCCAGGTCGAGGTCACGGGTGGCCTCGTGCAGCCGCCAGGCGCCGTAAGCCTTGGGCAGCCAGGATTTGTGCAGGGTATCGGCGTCGAGCCGGGTGGTCGTCCTGTCGTCGAGCACCGCGGCGGCGTGGATGACCCCGCGCACGTTCGGACCGGCCGCTTCGATGAGCCTTTCGGCCACGCCCGGCTCGGCGATGTCGCCGAGCACGACCTCGATCCTGGTCCCGGTGATGGCCTCGATCGCTTCGCGCGCGGCGGGTTTCGGCTCGGACCGTCCATTGAGGACGATCTTGCCCGCGCCGCGCTCGGCGAGCCAGCCCGCCAGGAAAATCCCCAGCCCGCCGAGGCCGCCGGTGATCACGTACCCGCCGTCCGGGCGGACCACCGCCGGACCCGCGGCGGCTTCGGGGACCCAGTCGAGCCGGCGCGCGTGCCGGGTGCCCGAGCGCCAGGCCACCTCGTCCTCGGTGCCGGCGGCGACCTCCTGCCGCAGCGCGGCGGCGGCCTCTTCGGGCGTCCACAGTGGATCGAGATCGACGATGCCCGCGCGCAGTTCGGGGTGTTCACAGGCGAGCACCCGCACCAGACCGCGCAGCGAAGCGAAAGCGGGTTCGGCGACTTCGCCAGGACTGACCGAAAACGCGCCGGTGGTGACCAGCAGTAGGCGCGGCGGCCTGGCTTCGACCATCCGCCGCACCGCGTTCGCGACCGCCAGGACAGCACGCTCGGCGTCGGCGAGACTTCCGCGCCGGGGCAACACGAACAGCACCGTCTCGGCGCCGATCTCCGCGTCGTACCCGCCCTGCATGGCGCCGAGCGCCGCCGCGAGCGGGGTGGTCTGCTCGGAGAGCACGAGCAACGGGCCGGTGGGCTTGCCCCCGGCCCGAAGCGGGGTCGGGCGCCAGGCCGCTTCGAGGAGTTTTCCGGTCAGCGGCGCGGCGATCTCGTCGTGGCCCGCCGCGCGGACGAACACGTCGTTGATCTCCAGCAGCACCAGGCCCTGCTCGTCGACGAGGTGCAGTTCGCCGATCCAGCCGGCGCGATCCGGGTGCTCGATGGCCGACACGTGCACCAGCACGCCGCGCGCGGGATCACCGCCGCAGCGGACCGTGCCGTACTCGACGGGGATGCGCACCTCGGTGGCATCGGGGTCGAACAGCGCCGCGGCGAACACCTGCAGGCAGGACTCGACGAACGCCGGGTGCAGCCGCAGCCGCGAAAGCTTCGGCGCCGCCTCCGGCAGAGACACCTCGGCGACCGCGCGCAGCCGGTGGTCGCCCGCGCGCGTGCTGGCGCGCGCGTTGCGCATGCCGGAGAAGGCCGGGCCGTAGCTCAGGCCGAGCGAGGCGAGCTGGCTGTGCACGTCCGTGGTCGACACCGGGGCGAACTCGTCCTCGTCCACTTCGGACACACAGTCCTCGGCCCCGACCGGGTGCGCGGCCTCCGCCTCGGCCGTGGCGTGCAACTGCCACGTGCCGTCGGGCGCCTTGGTGTGCACGCGGATGCTGCCACGGCCGGGCTCGCCCGGGGTGAAAGTGGTGGTGACCGAGGTCTGCTCGCGCAGGGTCAGCGGCCGGTGCAGCGTGACGCCGCGCAGCGTGACCTGCTCTGTCTCGAACACCCTGTGCGCTGCCGCCGACGCCATTTCCAGGTACGCGGAGCTGGGCAGCACCGGGCGTCCGTCGAGGCGATGGTCGGCGAGCCACGGATGCGCGGCCGTGCCGAGTTCCGCCCGCCACAGGTGCTTTCCGTCGTCCGGCAGCTCGGCGTGCGTGCCCAGCAGCGGGTGTTCCCCGGCGGCGACGGGGGCCGGCGCCTGGAGCCAATGCCGGACGTGACGCCAGGGCGTTGTCGGCAGGTCGATGATTTTGCCCGTGCGTGGCGCGTCCGCCTGGCCCGCGAGTTCGAACGCCGCGAGCTGGCCGTGGAAATGCGCCGTCTCGTCCGGGCAGTTGCGCAGGCTGGACAGGACCAGCGCACCGGCGACGTTGTCGTGCAACGCGTGCCGCAGCACGGGATGCGGCGACAGCTCGACGAAAGTCCGGTAGCCGTCGTGCTTCGCGGCGTCCACGGCAGCGGAGAAACGCACCGGGTTCCGCAGGTTCTTGGCCCAGTACTCCGGATCGAAGGAGGGAACGCCGTCAAGCACCGTGCTGTAGAACGTGATCGAAGGCGGCTTCGCGCTCAGCCCGGCCAGTCCCTCGGCGAGCGTACCGGTGACCCCGTCGACGATCGGCGAGTGCGCGGCCACGTCGAGTTTGATCAGCTTCGCCAGCTTGCCGCGAGAGTCCACAACGGACACGACTCGGCGGACCTGCTCGGCGTTACCCGCGATCACCGTCTGGCCGGGGGAGGTGAGCACCGCGACGTCCACTTCGGACAGATTCGCGACCAGTGCGGCGGCCTCCTCGGCGCCGACTTCGAGCAACGCCATCGCGCCGTCGCCCGCCAGCGAAGCCAGCAGCCGCGAGCGCAACGCGACCACGCGGGCGCCGTCGGCCTCGGTGAGCGCGCCGGCGACGACGGCCGCGGCCACCTCGCCGAACGAATGCCCGATGACCGCGTCCGGCCGGACGCCGTGCTGCGCCCACAAATCGGCCAGCGCCAGCTGGATGCCGAACACGAGCGGCTGGACGTGGTCCATTGTGGACGCCTCGACCCCGGCTTCGAGATCGGCGCGCAAGGAGAACCCGGCTTCGGCCTTGATCAGCGGGTCGAGGCGGTCGATCGCGGCGGCGAAGACCGGCTCCTCGCCCAGCAGCCTTCGGCCCATTCCCGCCCACTGCGAACCGTGGCCGGAGAACACGAACACCGTCCCGGTGCCACTTTCGGACACGCCCGTGGGCTTGAGGTCGCGAAGCCCCTGGGCCAGCTCCTCGTGGCTGCGCGCCACCACGGCCGTCCGGCGGCGCCCGCCGAGCCTCCGCCGGAGCGTCGCGTCGATGTCGGCCAGTCGTCCGGCGCCGGTCCCGGCCCAGCTCGCCAGCTGCTCCGCGTACTCGTGCAGGCGCTCGTCGCTTTCGGCACCGAGGAGGAACCGGTGGATGCCATCCGGGGAATCCACAGTGGACTCGGAAGCAGCCTGGGAAAGCACGACGTGGGCGTTGGTGCCGCCGAAGCCGAAGCCGGAGACGCCCGCGATGGAGGGGCGCGCCTTCTCCGGCCACGGCGTCGGCCGGGCCGCGACCGCCAGCCCCAGGTCTTCGAACGGGATGTGCGGGTTCGGCGCGGTGTAGTTGATCGAAGCGGGGATCTCGCCGTGGCACAGGGCGAGCACGGTCTTGATCAGCCCGACGATGCCGGCCGCGGCCTCCAGGTGACCGAGGTTGGACTTGACCGAACCGATCAGCAGCGGGCGCTCCCGGCCGGCGCCGAGCACCGCGCCGAGCGCCCTGGCTTCGATCGGGTCGCCGAGCAGGGTGCCGGTGCCGTGCGCCTCGACGTAGTCCACATCGGACGGAGCGACTCCGGCCTGGCGGTACGCCGTGCGCAGCAGCGCCTGCTGCGCCTCCGAGTTCGGCGCGGTGAGCCCGTTCGAGCGGCCGTCGGAGTTCCCGGCGGAGCCGCGGATCAGCGCCAGCACGCGGTCGCCCGCCGCCTGCGCGTCGGACAGCCGCTTGAGCACGACGACGCCCGCGCCCTCCGCGCGCGCGATGCCGTCCGCGTCGGCGGAGAACGGTTTGCAGCGCCCGTCGGCCGAGCTGATGCCCATCTCGTCGAAGCTGGCCGTGACGCCGGGGCCGAGCAGCAGGTTCGCGCCGCCCACGAGCGCCACTTCGCTCTCGCCCGAGCGCAGGCTCTGCGCGGCGAGGTGCACGGCCGTGAGCGAGGACGAGCACGCGGTGTCGATCGCCATGCTCGGCCCGCGCAGGTCCAGCACGTAGGACAGCCTGTTCGCAGTTATCGAGAGCGCGGCGCCCGTGCCGACCCAAGGGTCCACAGCGGACAGATCGGCGATGGAACGGGCACCGTACTCGGTGCCGCTGACGCCGACGAAGACGCCTGTCTCGCTGCCGCGCAGCGACTCCGGCGGGATTCCGGCGTGTTCCAGCGCCTCCCACGCGACCTCGAGCAGCATCCGCTGCTGCGGGTCCATCCGCGCCGCTTCACGGGGCGCGATCCCGAAGAACTCCGCGTCGAAACCGGCGACGTCGTCGAGGAAGCCGCCCCAGCGGGTGGTGCCATCGGGCACGTCGCCGTACTCCGCCCAGCGTTCCGCCGGCACCTCGCTGATGGCGTGCCTGCCTTCGGTGAGCAGCTGCCAGAGCTGCTCCGGGCCGCGCACGCCGCCGGGCAGCCGGCAGCCGAGGCCGACCACGGCGATCGGATCGGACTCGTCGGCGGGCGATTCCGGCTTTTCGTCCACAGGGGACTCTTCGGTCAGCGCGGTGACGAGCCGTTCGATGGTGGGGTGGTCCCACAGCAGCGTGGTCGGCAGGGTGGTGTCGAGGAACTCTTCCAGCGCCCCGGAAATCTCCACGGCGTCGCGTGAGGACAGTCCGTACTCGTCGAGGGGGCGCGCCGGGTCGATCTCGTCCTCGTCGAGGAAGCAGGCTTCGGCCACCTGCCCGACGAGCCAGTCCCGCAGCTCGTCGGCGCCGGTCACGGTTCGTCCCAATGCTTCTGCTTCGTGGCGGCTCTCGCCACCTTGCCGCTCGATGTGCGCAGCACGCCGCCTGGCGGCACGAGCTTGAACCCGCGCAGTTTCACGTCGTGCGTGGCCGAGACCGCGCGCCGCACCGCGCGCGAGATCTCCTTTTCGTCCAGTTCGCCCTCGCCGGCCTTGCGGGAGTACTCCGCCACCACCGCGGCACCCTCCACACCGGACTCGTCGCGGATCGCGAACGCGGCGACGTGGTCGCGGCGGATCGCCGGATGCGCTTCCTGCACCGTGGCCTCGATGTCCTGCGGGTAGTGGTTCTTGCCGTCGATGATGATCAGGTCCTTGATCCGGCCGGTGATGTAGAGCAGGCCGTCGTGCACCAGGCCGAGATCACCGGTGCGCAGGAAGGTACCCGCCTCACCCGCGAGGGTGCCGCCGAAGGTCTCTTCGGTGCGCTCCGGCTGGCGCCAGTAGCCGGTCGCCACGTTCGGCCCGCTCACCCAGATTTCGCCGACCTCACCCTCGCCGCGCGGAGTGCACTCGATCGGGTGAACTATGTGGACGGTCTGACCGACCGGACGGCCCGCCGCGACAAGCCTCAGCTCGCCCGGCGTCCCCGGCTCCACCGTCACGCCCCTGTCCTCGGCCAGCGCGGCGCGGTCGAAGCTCGTGACGGTGGGGCCTTCTTCACCGGTGTTCGTGACGAACACGGTGGCTTCGGCGAGCCCGAACGACGGGCGGTGCGCCTCCGGCGCGAACCCGTACGGCCCGAAAGCCTCGGCGAACTCGGCGATCGTGGTGTCGCGCACCGGCTCGCTGCCGTTGATGACGACGCGCACGCCGGAGAGGTCCAGTCCCGCGCGCTCCTCTTCCTTCACCTTCTTGACCACGTAGTCGAAGGCGAAATTGGGCGCGGCCGAGAGGACATTTTGGACATTCGACATCTGCCGCAGCCAGCGGACGGGCCGCATGATGAAGCTGAACGGCGTCATGAACACCGAGCGCCCGCCGGAGAAGAGCGGCTCGGCCAGCAGCTGGACCAGTCCCATGTCGTGGAAGAACGGGATCCAGCCGGCGAACGTCCAGCTCTCGTCGAGCCCGAACCCGGCCTTGGCCTGCCAGGCGTTCGCGGTGATCCCGCGGTGCGTGATCACCGCCCCGGCCGGGTCCCTGGTGGAGCCCGAGGTGTACTGCAGGTACGCCGGATCGTCGAGATCCACTTGCGGCGCCTGGAAATCCTCCGCCTGAGGGAGTTCGTCCACCGCGATGATCTGCTTCGGCATCGGCACCGGGTTCTGCTCCGCGAGCGCGCGCACGTCCTCCAGCGCGCCGCGTGACGTAAGCCACACCTCGGCCGCGCAGTCCGCGAGTACATTCACCAGCCGCCCGCCGTGCTGGCTCACCTCGGGCGCAAACAGCGGCACCGCAACACATCCCGCGTGTAACGCGCCGAGGAAGGCTGTCACATAGGTGAGATCCTGCGGTGCCAGAACGGCAACACGCGCGCCACGCGCCGTCACGCGGCTCAGCTCGGCGGCGACCGAATTCACCCGCGCGGCGAGTTCCGCCCAGGTCAGCGTGTGCTCGGTGCCGTCACGATCCGTTGCATAGTCGAGAAAGGTGAAGGCGGGGCGAGTGGACTCCGCGCGCTCGAACAGATAGGTGGTCAACGGCCGGAGCCCGGCCGGAACCGCCGTCTGACCCGGACGGCGCTCTACCAGCGACATCTGCTTTTCACCCACACAATGAGTAGTTGGAGCCTGCGGTGCTCACGACACGGAACTGCTCGTGGGAGCGTCGGGCGCCGTTGCCGTAGAAGCCTTGTTGCACCGGGGAAACCATCGGCGTAACCCCGGCGACAGCGTCCGTGAGGCTAGTGCGCTCACGCGATCGGCTGACGAGCGGGCCTTACGGTAGCCAGGCTGGCAACAGCGCGCAAGGTGTTCTCACGCTCTGTCTCGCAACCGTGGAGATCTGGCCACATACCTCGTGCGAGCGAGCGCTGAACGGTCAGGAAAGTGACAAATATTCGACTGGGGTGGAAGGTGCGCGGGGGCAGCCTAGCCCAGCCCGCCGTGAGTCTTGTATAAAGCCTTGTCATGCTTGGCCGGATGAAATCCGCACCAGGAACGACCGGGCGGCCGTGGCCGACACTGCTCGCCGCGGTGCTCGGCGGCGCGATGGTCGGCCTCGACGGCACCGTCACCACCATCGCGGCGCCCTACATCGCGAAATCCGTCGGCGCTTCGCTCGGTCAGCTGGAATTGATCGCGAACGCGTATCTCGTCGCGCTGGCGATCGTTCTCCTGCCGGCGGGGAGACTGGCCGACCGCTTCGGGCGCCGCCGCACGTTCGTGCTCGGCGTCGGCCTGTTCGGTGCCGCGTCGCTGGCGCTCGCCCTGTCGCACAGCGTGTGGGCGCTCGTGATTTTCCGTACCGTGCAGGGAATCGCGGGCGCGCTGCTGCAGCCGTCCGCGCTCGCCGTGCTGCGCAACGCTTTCCCGGTCGAGAAACTGGGGCTGCCGCTGGGCGTCTGGGGCGGGGCGAACGCGCTCGCCATCGGGCTCGGCCCGGTGATCGGCGGCGTCATCGTGCAGAGCCTGGACTGGCCCGCGGTGTTCGCGCTGAACGTTCCGGTAGCGGTGATCACCATCGCGCTGACGTACTTCGCGGTCGCCGAATCCCGTGGGCCCGCGAAGCGGACGAAGGGCGTCGTCCGGGGGCTGCTGGCGAAAAGGCCGGTCTGGCTGGGCGCGACGATGGTGGCCGTCAGTTCCTTCGGTGTGTTCGGCCTGCTGTTCCTGCTGACGCTGTACCTGCAGAACGTGCACGGCATGCCGCCGGTCACCGCGGGCGCGTGGATGCTCGCGCCCACCTGCGTCGTGGTGCTCGCCGCGCCGGTCGGCGGCCTGCTGGCGCAGCGGTTCGGGCCGCGCTGGCCGGTTTCCGGCGGCCTGGCACTGGTCGCGGCGGGGCTCACCAGCCTCACACTGCTCGACGTCGATTCCACTTTCACCGATCTGCTCTACCCGGGCGCCCTTGTCGGCGCCGGCACGGGACTGTGCACGATCGCGGCCACCGAAGCGATCATCGGCGCGGTGCCGGACGAAGCCGCGGGCACCGCGTCGGCCCTGCAGCAGATCGCTTCCCAGCTCGGCGGGGTGCTCGGCGTCGCGGGCGTCGGAATTGTCATGTCGTGGCAGATTTCCTCGTCGCTGCCCGCGCGCATCGAACAAGCCCGGCTGCCGGAGACGTTCGGTCAGCACGTGGAGTCGGGCCGGGATTTCCTTGCGCAGGGCCTGGTTCCGCCCGGATTCGACGAGGGCAGCGTCGGCTCGGCCGTGGCGCACGCCGTTTCCGTGCTGAGCAAACTCACCTTCCTCGACGGGATGGGGGCCGCGCTGCTCGTCGCGGCGTGTGTGAGCCTGCTGGGCGCCGGCGCGGCATTGTTCCTGCGGCGGCCCGCTGCCTCGGCGGCTCCGGAGGTTCCGGCCGCCGAGCCAGCTTCCCCGGCCACCAGATGAACCGGCCGGTGTCCACGGCCAGCGCGGGCACCAGCAGCGAGCGCACGATGAAGGTGTCCAGCAGCACCCCGAACGCGACCAGGAAAGCGATCTGCGCCAGGAACAACACCGGGATCACCGACAGCGCGGCGAACGTCGCGGCCAGTACGACGCCGGCCGACGTGATGACCCCGCCGGTCACCTTCAGCGCGGTCAGCGTGCCGGTGGCGGTGCCGGCCCGCTCGGCCTCTTCCCTGGCCCTGGTCATCAGGAAGATGTTGTAGTCGATCCCCAGCGCGACCAGGAACACGAAGGCGTACAAGGGAATCGCGGGATCGGCGCCGGGGAAGTGGAAGACGTGGTCGAACATGATCGCGCCCACGCCGAGCGTGGCGCCGAACGAGAGCACCACGGTGGCCATCAGCAGCACCGGCGCCACCAGCGAACGCAGCAGCAGCGCGAGGATCACGAAGATCGCGACCAGCACGATGGGAATGATCGTGTCGCGGTCACGGGTCGCCGCGGCGAGCAGATCCTCCTGCTGCGCCGTCTGCCCGCCCACTTTGGCGTCCGCGCCCGGGATCGCGTGCAGGGTGTCCCGCAGCTTCCCGACCACCGACAACGCCTCGGCCGAGTCCGCCGGATCCCGCAAAGTGGCTGAGATTTCCACCTTTCCGTCGACGGTCTTGACCCGGTCGCCGTCCATTGTGGGCGCGGCGACCACGACCCCGCTGGTGCCCGTGGTGGCCGCGAGGACCTGCGGCAGCGAAGTGGCGTTCGCGGTGATCACGGCCGGGCTGCCGGTGCCGCCGGGGAAGTGCGCGGCGAGCACGTGCTGCCCGGTGACCGCCTCGACCTCGTTGAGGAACAAGGCTTCCTGTGAGGTCCCGCTCGCCGACAGCCCGCCGATGTTCGCGAATCCGGCGGCCAGCACGAGCGTCGTCACGATCCACGTCCATCGGGGCTTTCCGCGGACCAGCGAGGCGATGCCGTCGAAGATCCCGTGCGAGGCGCGGCGGTGTTTCACCGGCACCGGTTTCGACGGCCAGAAAGCCGCGCGGCCCAGCAGCACCAGCGCCGCGGGCAGGAAGGTCAGCGAGGCCAGCAGCGCGCCGGCGATACCGATCGACGCGACCGGCCCCAGGCTGCGGTTCGACGTGAGCTCGCTGAACAACAGGCACAGCATCCCCAGGATCACGGTGCCACCGGACGCGCCGACCGGCTCCAGCGAGGCCCGCCACGCGATCTTCATGGCGTCCCAGGAACTCTTGGTGCGCAGCAGTTCTTCCCGGTATCGGGCGACGAGCAGCAGCGCGTAGTCGGTGGCCGCGCCGAACACCAGGATCAGCAGGATGCCCTGGGTCTGCCCGTTCAGCGTCAGCACACCCTGGCGGGTGAGCCAGTAGATCAGCGCGGCCGCCGAACCCAGCGCCAGCCCGGCCGAAATCAGCACCACCAACGGCAGCAGGGGACTCCGGTACACCAGCACCAGGATCAGCGCGACGACCCCGGCCGTGACGAGCAGCAGCATCCCGTCGATCCCGCCGAACACCTCGGCGAAGTCCGCGTTGTACCCGCCTGGCCCCGTCGCGTACGCCCGCAGGCCGTCGGGCAGCCCGGTGTGGAGCGTCTGCCGGATCTGCTTGACGTCTTCGCCCGCACGGAACGGGTCCTGACCCGAAATCGGCAGGATCACCTGCGCCGCCTGGCCGTCCCCGGCCGGGATCGGTGGCGTGGCCTGCCCGTCCAGGCCCGGCGCGTGCGCGAGCTCCGCCGCCTTCGCCGCGATGGCCGCGGAATCGGCCTGCGTGAGCCCGCCGTCACGGGCGAACACGATCACCGTGGGCAGCAACTTGTTCTGCGCGAACTTCTCCTGCAGCTGCTGCACCGCGGTGGATTCGGCGCCGCCGGGCAGGAACGACGCGGAGTCGTTGCTCGTGACCTCGCTCAGCTTTCCCAGGAACGGCAACGTGAGGAAACCGAGGACCAGCCAGGCGGCCACGAGCAGCGCGGGCAGCAGCCGACGACGCAGGCGGCCCTGGGGCGGGCCGAGGTCGAGCGTGCCCGAGAAACTCTGCTTCTCCTGCTCCATGATCGCGTTTCGCCGTCGCTGGGGTACCGGGACGGCAGAAACCCTCTCACATCCGGCGTGGGATTCCGGCTCAGCCGGGAGTGCTCGCGGCCTTTTCGACCGTCGGGAACACATCGGTGATGAGGGTCACCAGAGATTTGTGGAGCAGAGTGTGCACCTGGTCGCGGTTGAGCTCACCGCGGTGCAGCCATTCGCGTCCGGCCGTCTTCACCATGCCGGCGAAGGAGCGGACGAAGGCGTTGAGTTCGTCCCATCCGGGTTCGTCGCGCGGGACGTCGAAGGCGTCGAGGAGGCGGTCGGCGGACTTCCGCTCCGCCTCGAACAGGATCTGCTCGACCTCGGCGTCGTGGCCGATGCCCTCGGAGGTGGCGACCAGCCACATCTTGCCCTGGCTGAGCACCATGTCGAGGAACCAGCCGACGGCGACGTCGGCCCGGTCGGACACCGAGCCCTGCGGGCTGGGCAGTTCGAGCGCGGGCAGCGTGACCGCCCGGCGGATGACCGCGAGGTAGAGCTCCCGTTTGGTGCCGAAGTAGTGGTTGATCAGACCACGTGCCACCCCGGCCTTCGCGGCAATGTCCGAAGTGGACACATCAGCGTAGGGGCGTTCGCCGAACAGGCGCGCGGCGCGGACGAAGATCTGCTCCCTGCGCTCGTCGGGCTCGAGTCTTCGCCAGCGGGGTTCGGAGGCCGTAGTCATGCCGGACATGTTGGCACGGAAGAGCAGTTCCCTGCTTCGTTTTACGACACCCTGTGCACACTGTCAGTCGATCGGACGCATCCGGTTTCCCGCGCACGTGCATCTGCTCGTTCCGCGAGAACCTTTTTCCGCCGGATGGCCGAATTTCGTTCAGCGAAGCGGAGGAACCCGCTCGAGGCGAAAGGTCTGGGCCAATCCGGGTGCAAACCGGTCAGCGTCGGCGGCGCGGTTTCGCCGTGCTTTCCCGAAGTACGACCTCGCCCGAGAGCCGGCGCACGCGACTGCGCCCGCCCCGTGTACCCGTGAGCGCGAGTTCCATCGCCTGCGCGCCCAATTCTTCCAGCGGCAGCGCGACAGTGGTGAGTGCCGGCGCCAAATCGCTCGCGAGGGGGATGTCGTCGAAGCCCGCGACGGAAATGTTTTCCGGCACCGCGCGACCCGCCTCGCGCAACGCCGTCATCGCGCCGAGCGCCATCAGATCGGTCACAGCGAACACACAGGTTGCCTTGTGCTTCGCCGCGAGCAGCTCGTTCGCCGCCGCGTACCCGCCGTCGCGGTCGAAGGAGGACTCGAACACATCGCGTTCGGACAGCGCTATCCCGGCTTCGGCGAGGCCCTCCTCGAACCCGCCCAGCCTGTCCAGCACCGTGGTCAGGTTCAGGGGGCCCGCCAGCACGGCGAACCGCCGATGCCCCTGTTCGACCAGCGCCGCCGCAAGCGCTTTCGCGCCCGCCCTGTTCTCCGGCTGCGCGGAGTCGGCCTTGAGGTTGCGATGCCTGCCCACGACGGCGACCTGCCCGCCGCCGCGCCGGTACGGCTCCAGCTCGGTCGTCATCGCGCGCGCCCACTCCTTGTCCTCGTAACCGGAGCCGACGAGGAGGATCGCCGAAGCGCGCTGCGCCCGCAGCATCGAGACGTACTCCAGCTCGCGCTCCCGGTCGCGGAACGTGTTCGCCAGCATGACGAGCAGGCCGTTGCGATCGGCCTCGCGCAGCACGCCGCGCGCCACCGCGGCGCAGTACGGGTCGGTGATGTCGTGGCAGACCACGCCGACCGTGCGCCGGGACGAACCCGCCAGCGCCTGCGCGTGGACGTTCGGCGTGTAGTCCAGGTTGGTGGCCGCGGAGAGCACGCGTTCACGCAGGTCCTCGCGGACGTTGGTGGTGCCGTTGAGCACACGGGACGCGGTGGCCAGCGAGACACTGGCCACCTGTGCGACCTCTTCGAGCGTCACGTGCGACCTGGTGTCCATGCTTCCTCCCACGCCTTGGTGCCGTCCCGAGATTCTAGATCGACTTCCGCGTGTTTTGCCTGGTCAGATGCACTCGATCGGGTTGAGATCCGAGCGAGGGTGAACTCGGTCGCCGTAGCGCCGCCGGCCCCGGCGTGACGGTGGCCGCGAACGGCAGTGGCCGTCACGTCTGCCGGGTGAACCCCGGCCTAGGCTGGGCGCTATGAGTGGACATTTCGACGTGGTGGTGCTGGGCGCGGGCCCCGGCGGGTATGTCGCGGCGGTCCGGGCCGCGCAGCTGGGGTTGCGGACGGCCGTGATCGAGGAGAAGTACTGGGGAGGCGTCTGCCTGAACGTCGGCTGCATCCCGTCGAAGGCGCTGCTGCGCAACGCGGAGCTGGCGCACCTGGTGACGAAGGAAGCCCGCACCTTCGGCATCACGTCCGATTCGGAGATCCGCTTCGACTACGGCGCGGCGTTCGACCGCAGCCGGTCGGTCGCGGACGGCCGGGTCAAGGGCGTGCACTTCCTGATGAAGAAGAACAAGATCACCGAGTACACCGGGCGCGGCACCTTCACCGACGCCAACACGATCCAGGTGCGGACGGAGAACGGCACCGAGACCGTCACCTTCGACAACTGCATCATCGCCGCGGGCGCGACCACGAAGCTGCTGCCGGGCACGTCGCTGAGCGAGCGCGTGGTGACCTACGAGGAGCAGATCCTCACCCGTGACCTGCCGGGCAGCATCATCATCGCCGGCGCTGGCGCAATCGGCGTCGAGTTCGCCTACGTGCTGCACAACTACGGCGTCGACGTGACCATCGTCGAGTTCCTGGACCGGATGGTGCCGCTGGAGGACGCCGAGGTGTCCAAGGAGCTGGCGAAGCGGTACAAGAAACTGGGCATCACCGTGCACACCGGCACCCGCGTCGACAGCATCGACGACAGCGGCGCCAAGGTGAAGGTCACGGTCACCGCGAACGGCGAGCAGAAGACCCTCGAGGCCGACAAGGTCCTGCAGGCCATCGGCTTCCAGCCGCGGGTCGAGGGCTACGGGCTGGAGAACACCGGTGTCGAGCTGACCGCGCGCAAGGCCATCGCAGTGGACGGGCGCGGCCGGACGAACGTGCCGCACATCTACGCGATCGGCGACGTGACCGCGAAGCTGATGCTGGCGCACGCGGCGGAGTCCATGGGCATCGTGGCGGCCGAGACCATCGGCGGCGCGGAGACCATGGAACTGGACTTCCCGATGATCCCGCGTGCCACCTTCTGCCAGCCGCAGATCGCGAGCTTCGGGCTGACCGAGGAGCAGGCGCGTGAGCAGGGCTACGACGTCCAGGTGGCGAAGTTCCCGTTCACCGCCAACGGCAAGGCGCAGGGGCTGGCGGACCCCGGCGGGTTCGTGAAGATCCTCTCCGACGCCAAGTACGGCGAGCTGCTCGGCGCGCATCTGATCGGGCCGGACGTCACCGAGCTGCTGCCGGAGCTGACCCTGGCGCAGCAGTGGGACCTGACCGTGCACGAGGTCGCGCGCAACGTGCACGCGCACCCGACGCTGGGTGAGGCCGTCAAGGAAGCGATCCACGGGCTCGCCGGGCACATGATCAACATGTGATCCTGGGGTTCGTGCTGCCCCCGCGGTTCTCGCAGGCCGCGGGGGCTTTCCTTTTCACGGGAGGTTCGAGAATGCCGGTGGCGGTGGTGACCGGGGCGGGATCCGGTCTGGGCAGGGTGATCACGAGGGCGTTGCTCGGCAAGGGCTACCAGGTGGCGCTGGCCGGACGGCGGCGCGACGCGCTGGAGGAGACGGCCGCGGACGCCGACGGCGAGGCGCTGGTCGTGCCCACGGATGTCGCCGACGAAGACCAGGTGTCGGCGCTGTTCGAGGCGGTCTCCCGGCGTTGGGGCCGGCTCGACCTGCTGGTGAACAATGCCGGAACTTTCGGCCCACCGGGTGAGCTGGACGAGCTGAGCGTGACGGACTGGCGCCGCACCGTCGACACCAACCTCACCGGCGCCTTCCTGTGCGCGCGGCAAGCCGTCCGGCTGATGAAAACCCAACAGCCGCAGGGTGGCCGCATCATCAACAACGGCTCCGTGTCCGCGCACAGCCCGCGGCCCGGCAGCGCGGCGTACACCGCGACCAAACACGCGATCGCCGGGCTGACCAAGTCGATCTCGCTGGACGGCAGGCCGTACGACATCGCCTGCGGGCAGCTCGACATCGGCAACGCCGCCACCGAAATGACCGCGGGAATCAGCCGCGGCGCACGGCAGGCCGACGGCAGTTCCCGGCCCGAACCCACCTTCGATCCGGCGCACGTCGCGACCGCCGTGCTCTACATGGCGGAATTGCCGTTG
The DNA here is from genome assembly GCF_007713735.2 of Amycolatopsis acidicola. Taxonomy (GTDB): domain Bacteria; phylum Actinomycetota; class Actinomycetes; order Mycobacteriales; family Pseudonocardiaceae; genus Amycolatopsis_E; species Amycolatopsis_E acidicola. The sequence continues at coordinate 117,928 of NZ_VMNW02000004.1, forward strand.
TCGGCGAATGTGCAATTCATGACCATCGCCGCCACGAAAATGCCGTTCATCGGCAGGGGATGACGCCCAGGGACGGTTTTCCCGCCCCGGGACGAGCTGGCGGAAAAGCCGCGCTCAGTACCAGTGGCTGCGGCCAGCGACCTTGGTCCCGGTGCGTCCGACCAGCGCCAATATCGCCCCGATCACCACAAGCGCGATACCGATCGACCACACGATGGAAATCCCGGTCAGAAAACCGACAATGAGCAGGATGACGCCCAGCACGATCATTTCGTTCAGCTCCTTCGGGTAACCGGCACCGCGCGTCGAAGAAGAACCGCGGCGAGCACCCGGCCGATGGGGACTTTCGTGACGGTGAATACCCGGAAAACGAGTTCACCAAACCGGATAAGAGCGTTCAAGGCCATTCGCGGCCGCCGCCGGAACCGGCCGTCCCGGTGTTCCGCCCCGGCCGGCACGGCGCACAGGTAGAATCGGTGCCATGCACAGCACGCCCATGCCCTCCCGCGACACCCGTTCCAGGGTGATCGGCGGCGTGCTGAGACCTTGCGGCTGACCGCCGACATCACCCTTTCGGGCTAGCTTGACTGCTCTCTGTTGACGAGACCGTTGCGCCGTTCGCGACGGCCCACGAATCCTGCACATATCACGAACAAGCAGGTCAACCAGGGTGAAACGTTGAGCACGTGTCCGACGATAGGAAGAATGCGCTGGTTAAACTGAGGGCCCATGGTGACCCTCGGTGGTCACCGGCGCCGAGCGCCCTCGTAGCTCAGCAGGACAGAGCAGGAGCCTTCTAATCTCCGGGTCGCAGGTTCGAATCCTGCCGGGGGCACGCGAACCTTGGGTGGACCCTGCCCGCCGAAAGCGCGGGCCTCGGCGGTTCATTGTTTTTTGTTTTGGGGGTGCGACCCCCAAACCCCGCCCGGGGAGGTCCCCGGACCCCCATCGTGCGGGGCGGGTGGGAGTGTGGCGACCGGTCCATCCCACGGAGCGATTAGGGAGCGTAGCGACCGGTCGTGGAGTGGGGCGCGTAGCGACGTAGGAGCGTAGTGGCCGGGGTGACGGGGCACCTTGTCAACCTAACGGCGGCGGGAAAACCCGCGCCGCGACGGCGCGACGACCGCCTCTGGACCGCCCGCGGCCAAACACCTTGATGCCCATGGCGGACGAGTTGTCGACGCCGTCACTGGCGGGCGACCGGGGCGGAACCCGCTCGGGTTGCGGCTGCCCGGTGGATTCGACGGCGTGCTGGCGGAGTGGTCCCGCCGAGGGCCCGTCGCCTACCTCGATGTCGATTCCTTCGGTGGCGTCGTTCTGCAGGCAACAGCGGTTTGGGACCGCGGCAGGCTCGCACTCGGTCTCCTCATGGAGCGGATAGTGGGCCTGCCTGGGCGGGAGGCTCCGGTCCCGCAGGCGCTCGCACGTCTTGGCGTCGTGCCTGAGGACGGGTTGGACGCCTTCGAAACCGTTGGGCTTGGGCGGCATCGCAGCCTCGAAGGGTGGCTGACGGAACCCCCAAGGTCGTGAGGCGGGAAGCGGCTTGCTGCCGGGCCACTTCCTTCACCGGTGGCCGCTGGCCCACCACCGACGAACTCCGCTGAGAACGCCTTCCCCGGCGGTGTCCTTCGCACGCGCATCTGTCCACTTTGGACGCTCAAAGCAAACGCCGTTCGGGTCCATCGGGGACTGTCTACACAGCTCTGTCCGGTTGGGCTAGTCACACTTGTGGGTGATTCTCAATCTTTGACACGAGTTTGACACCCATTGAGCAATCCCGAGAGCATCTCGCCTCATGTTGATCAGTGGGCGCGCACTGACCGCGTAATCGACTTTCCCCGGCGAGGTCCGGGGAGAGCCGTGCTCGCTGGGGGCACGGAACCGCAACCGAGAACCGGAGTATCGATGCGCCTGAAATCGCCGAGATGGCGAAAGCTCCTGACCGGCGGCGCCGCGGTGGCGCTGGCGGTGGGAGCCGTTACCTACACCGGGTCCGCGACCACTGCGTACGCCGATGTCCAAGTCAAGACCGACTCGAAGACGGCGTCCGACGGCAAGCAGTACTGGGTGCAGAACCACCTGGTCGGCGGCGACCTCGACCAGATCAAGTCCGAGGGCGGGCAGCGCAAGGAATGGCTGCTGGTGTGGGCCGGTGACGAGAACGTCGCCGACACCGCGGTCAAGGACGTCAAAAACCTGCCGGGCACCATCGCCGGTGGTCTGAACAAGGTGAAGAACGCCTTGCCGGGCCCGGACTTCCTGGCGGTCATCGACGCGACCAAGGGTTCGTCCACCTACGGCAAGGTGGTCAACACGGCCACCGTCGGCCCCCTGGTGGAGAACGAACCGCACCACATGCAGTACGTGTGGCACCAGGGCGACACCGTCTACGCGGGAGCGTTGTTCGCGGCGGCCACGTACGCGTTCGACGTCAGCGCGTTGCCGGAGCTGAAGCTCAAGGGCGTCAGCCTGCCGACGCAGACGCTCGGCGGCTCGGTGCCGGACGCCTACTGGACGCTCAAGGACGGCACGTCCTACGGCACGTACATGGGCGGCCCGGTCGCGCCGGGTCCGTACACGTACGCCAACGGGCAAACGGTGCTGAGCAACGGGTTCGCCGGCAGTCCCGGTGAAGTCGTCCACTTCGGACAGAACGGCGAGGTGCTCTCCCAGACCTCGGCCGCGACCCCGCAGGGAGACAACGCCAAGGTCTGCGACAACCTGCCGCAACTGGGCCAGGCCACGTGCGCCAACCCGCACGGCATCCAGGCCAGAGAGGATCTGAACACACTCGTCACCAGCGACTACGCCGAGCCGAGAAACATCATCCTCGACCCGGTCAAACAACCGTCGCCCTACCTTCGACGACCCACCGTCCGGACGTGGGACATCAGCGACCGGAACAACCCGAAGCTGAAAGCGGTTTCCTACCTGCCGACCGGTCCACGGGCGAACGACTACGACCCGTTGTACCGCGAGGACAGCGCCGTCATGGAAACCACGGTCACCAACCTGCCGGGACACAAGGGCGCGTTCGCCCAGTCCATGCAGGGCGGTGCGGTGTTCTACACGCCGGACATCACCGCGGCCGAGCCGCACTGGTACGAGGTGTACGACGACGGGGCCGCGAACAAGGCCTTCTCGCCGAACAACGACAAGGTCGGAGCGAGTTCGAACGCGGGATGGATCCAGACCAGCCCGGACGACAAGTTCCTCTACCACGCGATCGTCGGACGGCAGAAGGGCACGCTCGGGCCGGATGACCCCGGCACCGTGGGTGGCGTCTACACGCTGAACATCCAGAATCTGCTGGCGCAGGGCCCGAACTGGGCCGGACCCGGCATCCAGACGAAGGAGCAGGCACAGAACGGCGGTGGCGGGGTCCTCCCGACGCTGGCCGGTGCCGCGGCCATCAACCCGGGAACCCCGGGCGCCGGGCCGCACTGGGGTACCTACGACCACTTCACACTCGGGTCGGACGGGTACTACCACGACACCAACGACGTTTCCCGGTTCGCGGTGTCGAACTACTTCGTCGCACGGTCCGGTTTGGACGGTGACCACAAGGTGAACATGGTCGATCTGAGCCCGGACGGGAAACTGGCCGTGGATCAGGATTTCCGCGACGAGTTCACCGGACAGGTCGGCATCAACTTCAACCGGAAATCGTGGCCGCACGGTGATTTCGGGAATGCGAAACCGCACTCCGAACTCTTCGTCGTCTCGAATTCCGACCTGAAGTAACCCCCTGAACGCGGACAGCCGGCGTTTCGCCACGGCCAAGGCGGCGAAAAGCCGGCTGTCCGCCCTCCCCGAGAAGGGCTTGTCATGGATCACGGGACGCACGGCGCCACCGGGTCGGTGAGTCTGGACGTCACCGCGTTGCTGGTGCGGCTGGCGCTGTTGCTGGCGACGGCCATCGTCGCGGGTGGCGGGCTGTTCGAGGCGAAACCGCGTTTCACGCTGGCCGGGGTTTCCGCCGCGCTGGCCGCGGTTTCGGCGATCTTCTTCGACGTCAACGTGGTCGCCGCGGTCATCCACGCGGTGCTCGTGCTGGCCGTGCCACTGCTGCTCGCGCGCAAGCTGCCGGTGGCGCGGTGGGTGGCGCTGGCGTTGCTGGTGCTGGTCGTGGTGGAGACCTCGATGGGCCGGTCGGGTATCGAGTTCGCGGCCGACACGGTCTACGTCGCGGGTGCGACGGCGTGGTTCGGTTTGGCTCAGCTGAAGGAAAAGCCGCCGCGGTACGGCGCGCTGACGTTGTCGCTGGGGCTGTTGCTGGTCGTCGCCGGCGCGGGTCAGCTGCTGCTGTCCGGGGTCGCGTTCGACCGGCGGCTGTACGAGACGTTGTTCGGCTGGTCGCTGGTGGTCGTGGTCGTGGTGCCGCTGGTCGTGGTGTTCCTGCGCGGCCGCCGCTGGGCGCCGGCCGGGATCGTGGTCGCGTTCCTCGCGTGGACGACTTTCGTGGCACTGCCCGCCCCGGCCGTGCTGCCGGTGCCCGGCGTGCCGCTGCTGACGACGGCTTCCGTTGGTGGACAAGACATCCCGGTGCTGGTCAGTCCACAACGACCGGGCCGCAACCTGGTGCACGTGCCCGCGTCGGCCGGTGCCGGGCTGAGCATCGCCGGTGTGCCGCTCACGCAGCGCGCCGGTGCGCAGGGCTACTGGGCGGAGGTCGATCTGCCGTCCGGGCGGAGCGATCTGGACCTCGGGAACGGTTCGGGTTCGGCGTCGTTCGAAGTGGACGCCGGTTCCGGAGCGCCGGTGGTGACCAACCAGGACTCGCCGGAATGCGCGTCGGCCGCGCTGGGCGGACTGGTCGCCGGGCGCAAGGCGCCGCTCGCGCGATGCCCGGCGGACTACCTGTCCGACGACGACGCCGACGCGCTGCGCAAGCTGGTCGGTTTCCTCGCCTCGCGGCACGCCAACGCGATCCGGCTCGTCGGCGACACGTCGCGCCGGGGTGTGGCGTCGGCCGACGTGGTGCGTACTTCGGCGCAGCAGCAAGGAATCCGGCTGACGGACACGCCGGAGCCGAACGCCGCGCTGGTCGTGGTTTCCGGCTGGACGACGGCGTCCTCGACGCTGACCCAGGCCGCCGAGGCACAGCGTTCGGCGCCGACCTACACCTACGGGCTCTACCTCGCGCCGTGGTTGCTGACCGGCCCGCTCGCCAACACCGTTTCCGCGTCGACGGTTCCGCTGCGGTTCGACCCGCGGGAGCAGACGGCGGTGACCTACACGGTCGCGCTCGGCGACGCCTTCGGCGGTGAAAGCCCGACGGTGGACGGATTCCACCAGTGGCTGGGCACGGCGGCGCCGCAGCAGAGCGTGCAGCTGTTCTCGTCCGCGCAGGTGAGCGCGATGCCGATGTACCCGGGGGAGCCGGAAGCCCCCGGTATGCCGATGTACGGCGAAGGGCCCGGCCACTGGATCCCGCAGGCGACGGTGGTCCCGGTGAGTTCCCCGCTCGAATGACGGGCGGGGCAGGAGAAAGGAGAAATGGTGCGGAGAGTCGTTTCACGGGTGCTGGTCGCCGGTGCCGTGGGTGCCGCCGTGCTGGCACTGGGCAGCGGGGTGGCCGGCGCCGCCGAGGTGCCGATCTGGGTGGTGCCGGGTGTCGACGGCGGTTCCCTGCTCGATCCGACGGTCAACCTGCCGACCGCGCTGCTCGCGCCGGTCGACAGCCTGCTGACCTTCTTTGCCGGCTGAACGAAAGGATGATGCGATGAAGAAGACCCTCGTGCGCGGAGTCGCCGCGGCGGCGCTGGCCGGTGCCGCGCTGACCGCCGGGGCCGTGCCCGCGCTGGCGGCCGACGACAACGGTGGCGTGGCCGTCGTGGACGAGCCGGACACCAGTCAGCTCAACAACATCTACACCTTCGCCCCGCTCGGCGTGCCGGTGCTGGGGCTGGTCCGGTCGATCAACGCCGCGCCCGGCAAGATCCTGCCGAGCTTCGGTTCCTGACCGGTGGCAGATCCCGCGCCGAGGCGACGGCGCGGGCTCTCCTGTCGGCCCGGCGTCGCACTCCCCGATCATCCTGGTGGCGAGGATCTGCTTTCCTGCCAAGCACTTCCGCGGGCGGCACCCGTCCGGCGCCGTGTCAGCCGTGGGTGCGGCGTTCGTCACGGAGCTGTTCGCGGCGGGTCATGCCGCGGCGGCGGATGAGGTGGGCCGGCACGTAGTGGGTTACCGAGCGTGACCACTTTTCGTCGGTGGTGATGAGTTCGTAGGTGACCAGGCCGAGCCAGCCGCCGTCGGAGCGGGGCATCCACTCCAGCAGCATCCCGGGCGCCTCCGGCTCCACCCGCACCCCGCGGCCCGCCCGCTCCCGGAAGTCGTCGAAACCGTGTTTCAGCAGCTTGCCGACCTTGATCCAGACCCGCAGCGGGGGTTGCATCACACGCGCGTCCGCCGGCCGTTCCACCGCACACTCCCTACCCCGACGACTGCGCCGGGCACGCCGCTTCCCCCGGCCTGCCCGGTCTCCCGACAGTAGAACACCTGTTCGATGATCACAAGGTGTCACCGGCCACCGTCTCCGATCAAGGAGTGGGACGGGGTGCGCGAGGCATTCACGAAGTTTTAACGTGTTCCGTGGTTCGTCCCCCGAAACCCCTTTTGGAGCCCTGATGTCCGCGACCACCGAGCAATCGTCCGGCGGGCGGTTCCTGCTCTCGTCGCCCACGTCCTGCGCGGCGCCCACGCCCGCGCCGGAGGAACCGGTCCGTGTCGTCCCCCTCGTCATCGCCGCCGTCCTCGCGATCGCCGCGAGCTGGTACGTGTGGGCCTCCTACGGCGCGAAGTTCGGCGCGCTGCTGGTGGTCGGCCTGCTACTGGGGTTCGCGCTCTTCCACTCCCGCTTCGGGTTCACTTCCGCCTGGCGCCAGCTGATCGCGGTCGGCAACGGTGAAGGCCTGCGCGCGCACACGCTGTTGCTCGGCACCGCCGCGACGTTGATCGCGCTCATCGCGAGCACCGGTGCCGGCCTGTTCGGGTCGACGCCGAAGATCACCGCGAGCCCGATCGGGCTCGCGCTGTTCGTCGGCGCGACGTTGTTCGCGATCGGGATGCAGCTGGGCGGCGCGTGCGCGTCCGGCACGCTGTTCGCGGTCGGGGCCGGGCAGTCGTCGATCGTATTGACGCTGTTCGGGTTCATCGCCGGTTCGGTGATCTACACGTGGGCGTACCCGATCTTCACCGGCTGGCCGCAGGTCTCGGGGTTCCTGCTCTCGGACCACGTCGGCTGGCTCGGCTCCTGGGCGATCACCATCGCGGCGCTGCTGCTGGTCGTGGTCGTCACGCGCGTCGTGCAGGCGCGCCGCAACCCGCCGCCGCTGGGCGCCGTGCCCACCGCGCGCGGGATCGCCCGGATCTGGCGGGGTTCCTGGCCCCTGCTCGTCGGCGCGCTCGTACTGGGGGTGCTCGCCGCCGCGGTGGTGCTGGTCTCGGGTGGCACCTGGGGCGTGACCTCCGCGTTCGCGCTGTGGGGCGCGAAGGTGCTCCAGGTGCTCGGGCTGCACCCGGAGACCTGGGAGTTCTGGCGCTCCTCCGCCAACGCCAAGACGCTCGCCGGTCCTATTTGGACGGACAAGACCAGCCTCACCGACATCGGGATCATGATCGGCGCCGCGGTCGCCGCCGCGCTGGCGGGCACCTGGCGGTTCCGCGCGGAGATCCCGTGGCGCACGGCGGTCGCCGCGGTGCTGGGCGGGATCCTGATGGGGATCGGCGCTCGGCTGGCCGGTGGCTGCAACATCGGCGCTTACCTGGCCGGGATTTCCACCGGCAGCCTGCAGGGCTGGCTGTGGGGCGCCTTCGCGCTGTTCGGCACGTGGATCGGGCTCAAGATCCGCCCGGTGTTCGGGCTGACGAACCCCATCCCGTCCGACGGAGTCTGCTGAGCCGACGGATCCCCGCGCTGTCGCCTCAGCGCGGGGATCCCTTGACTTATCCCAAAATCCCCGAATCGTGCAGCCTGCCCAGCTCGCCGCCGGACAGGCCGAGCACCTCCGAGAACACCTCGTCGGTGTGGTCGCCCAGCGAAGCCGCCGTGGTCGTCTCGCCGTATTTCCCGTTCCAGCGCAACGGCGAGCGTGCGCTGGGCACCTCGCCGATGCCGGGTTGGTCCACAGTGGACAGGACCGGCGCCGGATCCGCGGCCACCTCGGGCATCCCGCGGTAGCGGCCCCACAGCACCCTGGCGGAGTCCAGGTCCCGGCTCACCTCGGCCAGGCTGCGGTCGGCGAACCACGGCCGCAGGATCGCGGCGATCGTCTCCCGGATCCGGTAACGGTCCGCCTCCAGGTTCAGGTCGACGTTCAACGCGGTTTCCAAGGCGCTGAACACTTCCTGCGTCCCGGTGACCTTGCGCAGCGCGGCCCACTGGTGCTCGGTCAGCGCGACGACCATGACCCGCTGCCCGTCGCTGGTCTCGAAGTCGATCCCGAAACTGCCGTACACGTGGTTGCCGTGCTTCGGCCGCTCGGTGCCGCGGAACTGCGCTTCGCCGAGCCAGCCGAGGTTCGCCACGCCCGCGAGCGCCACGTCGGCCAGCGCGAGTTCGAGATACGCGCCTTCGCCCGTACGCTCGCGTTCGTACAGCGCGGCCAGCACACCCGTCGTCACCGTCATCCCGGTCACCAGGTCCCACGCCGGGAGCACGTGGTTCACCGGCGCCGCCTCGGATTCGCCGCCGGTGATGGTCGGCACGCCGACCTCCGCGTTCACCGTGTAGTCCACCGCGGGGCTGCCGTCGGCCCGGCCCTGCAGGTGCAGGTGGATCAGGTCGGCGCGGCGCGCGGCGAGGTTTTCGTAGGAGAGCCAAGGTCTTCCGACGACGTTGTCGACGAACACACCCGCGTCCGCGATCAGGGCCGTGACCAGTTCACGCCCTTCGTCGGCGCGCATGTTCACCGCCACGGAACGCTTTCCGCGGTTGAGCGCCGTCCAGTACAGGCTGGTTCCGCCTGGTGCGACCGGCCAGCGCCGGTAGTCGGCGGCGCCGCCGATCGGGTCGACGCGGATCACGTCGGCGCCCAGCTGGCCCAGCATCAGGCAGGCGGAAGGCGCGGCGACGAAGCTCGCGCATTCGATGACCCGGAGCCCGTCGAGCGCGGTCATGCGACACGCTCGAAGATCGCGGCGAGGCCCTGTCCGCCGCCGATGCACATGGTTTCCAGCCCGTAGCGGGAACCGCGGCGGCGCATCTCGCGCAGCATCGTGGTCAGGATCCGCACGCCGGTGGCGCCGACCGGATGGCCGAGCGAGATCCCCGAGCCGTTGACGTTCGTCCGCTCGAAGTCCGCTTCGCCGAAACCCCATTCGCGCGTGCAGGCGAGCACCTGCGCGGCGAAGGCTTCGTTCAGTTCGATCAGGTCGATGTCCTTGAGCTCCAGGCCCGCGCGGGCGAGCGCCTTCGCCGTCGCCGGGACCGGGCCGATGCCCATCGTGCGCGGCGGGACGCCGGCGGCGGCCCACGACACCAGCCGCGCGAACGGTTGCAGGCCAAGCTGTTCCGCTTTGTCCACAGTGGTCACGAGGCACGCGGCGGCGCCGTCGTTCTGCCCGCTCGAGTTGCCCGCCGTCACGGTCGATTCCGGGTCCTGCTTCGCCATGACGGGGCGGAGCCCACTGAGCGTCTCCAGCGAGCTGTCCGCGCGCGGGTGCTCGTCGCGGTCGACCACCGTGTCCGGCTTGCCGCGCTTCCCCGGCAGTGTCACCGGCACGATCTCCTCGGCGAACCGGCCGTCTTCGATCGCCGCCACCGCGCGTTGATGCGAGCGCAACGCGAGCCGATCCTGTTCCTCGCGAGGAATTGCGTACTCGCGGCGGAGGTTCTCCGCGGTCTCCAGCATTCCCCCGGGCACCGGGTGGTTCTCGCCGCCCGCCGTGACCCGGCCGCGCGCGAGCCGGTCCTTCAGCTCGACGCCGCCGCCACGCACGCCCCAGCGGATCGAGTCGGTGTAGAACTCCACGCCGCTCATGCTTTCCGCGCCACCGGCCACCACGAGGTCGGCCACGCCGGTCTGCACGCGCATCGCCGCGTCGAGCACCGCCTGCAGGCCGGACCCGCATCGCCGGTCCACCTGCACCCCGGGCACGTCCACGGGCAGCCCGGCGTCGAGCGCGGCGACCCGGCCGATCGCGGGGGCCTCGCCGTTCGGGTAGCACTGGCCGAAGATCACGTCCTCGATCTTCTCGGGCGCGACCCCGGTCCGCTTGACCAGCTCGCCGATCACCGTCGCCGCCAGCGAAGCCGCCGGGAGATCCCGGAACACGCCGCCGTAGCGGCCGACGGGGGTGCGAATCGGTTCGCAGACAACGACTTCGGGCATCGTGTCGCCTCTCTTTACGTGGCCGGGAATCTCTGCCTACCGTAGAGCGAACGATCGTTCGTGCCAAGGAGGGTGCGGTGGACGGGGTCGAAGCGCGGTTGCGGCGGCTGGAGGACGTGCACGAGATAGGCCAGCTCAGGGCACGGTACTGCCAGTTCCTCGACGACGGGCGGTGGGCTGAGCTGGCCGAGTTGTTCACCGAGGACGGCGCGTTCGTCGGCCTGTCCACGGCGCGTGGACGCGCCGCGCTGCGCGAGTTCTTTCCCGGGCTGCAGCGCGGTCCGCTGACCGCGTGGTGGCATTTCAGCGCGAACGAGACGATCGACGTGGACGGCGACACCGCGAGCGGCGAAACCTGGCTCTACCAGCCGTGCGTCGTCGACGGCGAGGCGCACATCGCGGCAGGCCGGTACCGCGACCGGCTGGAACGGCACGAGGACCGGTGGCTGTTCGCCGAGCGCCGGGTGACTTTCTTCTTCTGGGTGCCGTCTTCGCAGGCCTGGGGGCCGGGCGCGATCGGCTGGCCGCCCGCCGCCGGCGCGCTCGACGAGCGGTACCGGGAGTGAGTTTGCGCACGGCACTGGGCTAAGCGCTCGCTTAGGCCGGATAATCGGGGGCGCTGTCGACGCAGGGAGGCGTGATGCAGGAACCGTTGTTCGGCTCGGTCGACGAGGTGGTCGAACGCCTCGCCGGGGCCGGGTACCTGGCCTCCACGCCCATCGCCACCACGGTCTTTCTCGCTGACAGGCTGGGCAAACCGCTGCTGGTCGAGGGGCCGGCAGGCGTCGGCAAGACCGAGCTGGCCAGGGCTCTGGCTGAAGCGACCAGCAGCGAGCTGATCCGCCTGCAGTGCTACGAGGGCATCGACGAAGCCCGCGCGCTGTATGAGTGGAACCACGCGAAACAACTCCTGCGCATCACGGCCGGTCGCGACGAGCACTGGGAAGACACCCGCGACGAGGTGTTCAGCGAGGAGTTCCTGCTCCCGCGCCCGCTGCTGAAGGCCATCCGCAACCCGGACCCGACGGTGCTGCTGATCGACGAGACCGACAAGTCCGACGTCGAGATGGAGGGCCTGCTGCTCGAGGTGCTCGGCGACTTCCAGGTCACCGTGCCCGAACTCGGCACCATCACGGCCAGCCGCCGCCCCTTCGTGCTGCTCACCTCGAACGCGACGCGTGAGCTGTCGGAGGCGCTGAAGCGGCGTTGTCTGTTCCTGCACCTGGACTTCCCGACGCCGGAGCTGGAGCGCGACATCGTCACGCTGAAGGTGCCGGGGCTGGACAGGCGGCTCACCGACTCGCTGGTGCGCGTGGTCGGCGCGCTGCGCTCGATGGACCTGCGCAAGGCGCCCTCGATCGCGGAAAGCGTGGACTGGGCGCGCACCCTGCTCGCGCTCGGCGCGGACACCCTCGACGAGGAGACCGTCCAGTCGAGCCTCGGCGTGATCCTCAAGTACCAGGCCGATCACCGCAAGGCCGCCGCCGAGCTGCGGCTGGACCAGTTGCTGGACCCGGCTTCCTGATGTCCGGGCTGCCGCACCGGCTGGTCGAGTTCGTCGGATCCCTGCGGGAGCACGGGATCGCGGTCGGCCCCGGCGAAACGGTGGACGCGGCGGCCGCGGTCGACGTGCTCGGCCTCGAAGACCGCGAGCAGCTCCGCGCCGCGCTGGCCGCCACGGTGTTGCGCCGGTCCGGGCAGCGGGCCACCTTCGATTCGTTGTTCGACCTGTACTTTCCGGTCGCGGTGGGCACGGCGGAAACCGGCGCGGAGGAGGACGATCTCCCTTCGCTGCGGGAAAGTCTCGTCGCCGCGCTGGCCGAGGGCGACGACGAACGGTTGCGCGCGCTGGCCGCCGCCGGGGTCGAGGTCTTCGGCCAGTACGGCAGTTTCGGCCAGGGCGGTTCCGGTGGCGGCGGGATGAGCGGCTGGTCGGCGTACCAGACGCTCGAGCGGGTCCGCCCGGACGCGCTGCTGAACCGGGTGCTGGCGGCGATCCGGGGCGAGCCGCGGGACGGGATGGGCGAAGGCATCGCGCAGCAGGAGGCCAGGGCCGGGATCGCCCGCTTCCGGCAGTACGTGCAGGCGGAGGCGCGCCGCCGGACGGCGGAATTCCGTGGCCGGGAACGGATAGCGCGGCACGCGGTGGCGCCGCAGACGGATCTGGTCAGCTTCACCAACGCCAACCGCGAGCAGCTCGCCGAGCTTCGCCGCACCATCCAGCCGTTGTCCCGCAAGCTCGCGACCCGCCTGGCCGCCCGGCGCCGACGGGCCCGGCGTGGCCAGATCGATCTGCGCCGCACGCTCCGGCGCTCGCTCGCGACCGGCGGCGTGCCGATGCGCCCGGCGATGAAGGTCCGGCGTCCCGGGCGGCCGGAACTGGTGCTGCTGTGCGACATGTCGGGCTCGGTGGCGGGTTTCGCGCAGTTCACGTTGCTGCTGGTGCAAGCGCTTGCGGACCAGTTCAGCAAGGTGCGCACGTTCGCCTTCGTCGAGCTGACCGACGAAATCACCGAACTGGTCACCGCCGGCGCGGAAGACCCCGAGGGCCTCGCGCGGCGCATCCTCACCGAGGCGCGCCTGACGAGGTGGGGGATGAGCAGCGACTACGGGGACTCGCTGGAGACCTTCGTCGACGGCTGGCTCGACGCCGTCGGCCCGCGCACGTCGGTGCTCATCCTGGGGGACGGGCGGACGAACGGCGGCGACCCGAACCTCGGCGCGGTGCGGCAGATCGCCGACCACGCCAAGCACGTGCACTGGCTGAACCCGGAACCCCGTTCGTCCTGGGGCACGGGCGATTCCGCGGCGCTGGAGTACGGGCGCGTGGTGCCGATGCACGAATGCCGGAACCTGCGGCAGCTGACGCAGCTCGTCACCGACCTGCTGCCGGGCTGAGCGGGAACAGGGCCGATTCGGAATGCTCCCGCTCGAAGCCGAGCAGGCCGCGCTTGACCTCGATGCCGCCGCCGTAGCCGGTCAGATCGCCGGTGGAGCCGACCACGCGATGGCAGGGCACGATGATGCTGACCGGGTTCTTCCCGTTCGCCAGCCCCACCGCGCGCGAAGCCGTCGGGCGGCCGATCGTCTCGGCCAGCTCGCCGTAGGAAACCGTTTCGCCATAAGGGATTTCCTGCAGCGCCGCCCACACCGTGCGCTGGAACGGCGTACCGTGCAGGCGCAGCGGAAGCTCGAACTCGGTGCGCTGCCGGGCGAAGTACTCCCCGAGCTGCTCGACCACCTCGCCCAGCCCGCCCTCGACGTACCCGCCGAACGTTTCTCGCGGCGGCATGTGCCGGTGCTCTCGCAGGTAGAGCCCGGTCAGCTCGCCGTCTTCGCCGACCAGCGTCAGTGGGCCGACGGGCCTGTCCACAACGGTAAACATGGATCCAGCATGGCCCTTTGGCCGCGGCGCGGCTGGCGGGAAAACGACACTGCCGTCCGGAAGGAAACCGAGTGCTGTACACCGCCGAGGAGTACCTGTTCTTCGCCGACCGCGCCCTCGACGGGATGGCCGCGATCCTGGAGGAGCTGGGCGACGATCTCGTCAACCGGCGGCCGGCCTTGCCGGGGGCGAACAGCCCTTACGTGATCGTGCACCACTGCGTCGGGGTGCTCGGGTTCTGGGTGGGGCGGCTGGTCGCCGGGCGCCCGGTGGAGCGTGACCGCGAGGCGGAGTTCTCCGCGACCGGCACCGTGGCGGAGCTTCTCGGGCGGCTCCGGGCGGCGCAGCGTCAGCTCCGCGACGACGTCGCTGCGGCCGACCCGCGCGCCCCGCTGCGGGAGGAGGCTCCGGCGAAGTATGCGCACACCCCTGTCGGCCGTACGCAAGGCGCGGCGCTGCAGCACGCGTACGAGGAGTTGGCGCAGCACCACGGGCAGCTGGAGCTCACCCGCGATGTGCTGAAGGCCACGCGTAGGTGAGCTTCCCCCGGAAATACTCGCGGACCGTTTTCACGGCGTCGCGGAGGAAGTCGTTGAGCCGGACACTGACTTCGGCGGTGCGCTCGCCGAGACCGCCGGGGCGGTCGAACAGCCACGCGATCCGTTCGGCGAGGTCGTTGCCGGGCACGAATCCGGCGTGTAGACGAATCCGGCGTGTGCATGCATCCTGCGGGACCGTTCTCCACTGCGGCACTACAATTCTGGGGTGAGGAACAAGCCGCCGTATGCGCTCGACTCGGTCGACAACGCGCTCCAGCTCATCCACCTGCTGCGTGACCAGGGCCGGGTCCGCGTCACCGAGGCCGCGGCGGAGCTGGGGATCGGCCGGTCCACCGCGCACAGGCTGCTGGCGATGCTCGTCTACCGCGGCTTCGCGGAGCAGGACGAAAACCGCGGCTACCTCCCGGGCCCGGCGCTCGTCTCCGGCACTCCCCTGCGCGCGGACCTGGCGCGCCTGCGGGCCACGGCCACCCCGGCGATGGAACGGCTGTGCGAGCGCGTCGAGGAGACGGTCAACCTGATGGTCCGCGTCGGCACGCAGAGCCGGTTCGTGGCGTGCGTGGAGTCGAACCAGATCCTGCACGTCGGCGACCGGCGCGGCACGATCCTCCCGGCGGCGCGAGCTTCGGGTGGCAAAGCGTTGCTGGCGCAGATGAAACCGGACGAGGTCGCGATGTTGTACGGCATCGGTTCGGCGGATCCGGCCCTCGCGGACGACGAGTGGGCGAAGCTCATGGCCGAGCTGAAGCTGATCCGCCGCCGGGGATACGCGACGAACCCGGAGGGCACCGAGACCGGGCTGCACGCGGTGGGCATGGCTTTCCGGGGCGGCGACGGCGAGTACGTCGCAGCCTTGTCGGTGGCGATGCCGAGCGCGCGGTATTCGCGGCAGCGGGTGAGCACTCTCGTGCCGGAGCTGCGCGCGGCCATCGACGCTATCGAGCGCGCCGGAAGCTAACCTCGAGAACGTGAGTTCTCCGAGGATGGACCGCGAGACCGCGCAGGTCCGGCTGCTCGATGCCGCCGAGGAGCTGTTCTACGCCCGCGGCATCCAGACCGTCGGGATGGACGACATCCGGGCCGCCTCGGGCGTTTCCCTCAAACGGCTGTACCAGGTCTTCCCGGCCAAGGACCAGCTGGTCGACGCCTACCTCGAACGCCGGGACGCCCGCTGGCGCGCCCGCCTCGCCGAGTACGTCGAGCAGTACGAAGGCCCGCGCCGCCGGGTGCTCGCCGTGTTCGACTGGCTCGAATCGTGGTTCGCCGAACCCGGTTTCCGTGGCTGCGCGTGGATCAACGCCTACGGCGAGCTGGGCGCCGTGTCGAAAGCCGTGGTCCGGCAGACCCGCCGCCACAAGGACGCTTTCCGCGAGTACGTCGCCGGATTGGCCGACGCCGCGGACCGCCCCGAGCTGGCGGGCCCGCTGTTCCTGCTCGCCGAGGGGGCCATGGTGACGGCCGGGATTTCCGGTGACACCGGGCCCGCGCGGCAGGCGAAGGCCGCGGCGGTGGCGCTACTCGGCTGAGTGGCACTCGCCCGTTCGGACGCGGCAGTCCGTGTGACGCTGACTAGTCCCTCCGGCGTTCCCGGCGTACCGTCGGTGACCAGGGCTTATGTCGCGACACCTGGAGGGCGACCGCGATGCGATCGATGTGGAAGGGTTCGGTTTCGTTCGGGTTGGTCACCATCCCGATCCACCTCTACGCCGCCACCGAGAACAAGAGCGTTTCCCTGCGCCAGGTGCACGTGACCGACGGTGGCCGGATCCAGTACAAGCGGTACTGCTCGATCGAGAACGTCGAGGTGCCCTACAGCGACATCGCGAAGGGCTACGAACTCGGCGACGGCGAGATGGTCGTGATCACCGACGATGACCTGCAGAGCCTGCCGCTGTCCAGCTCCAACGTGATCGACGTGCTGGAGTTCGTGCCGCTGGAGGCGATCGACCCGCTGCACTTCGACAAGCACTACTACCTCGAACCGCAGAAGGCCGCGCTCAAGCCGTATGTGCTGCTGCGCGATGCCCTGCACAAATCCGGCAACGTGGCGATCGCGAAGGTGGCGCTGCGGCAGCGTGAGTCGCTCGCGCTGCTGCGCGTGCACAACGACGTGCTGGTGATGACCACGATGTTGTGGCCGGACGAGGTGCGCAAGCCGGACTTCGGGTTCCTCGACGAGGACCCGCCGCAGGTGCGCGACCAGGAGCTGACGATGGCGGGCTCGCTGATCGACTCGCTGTCCGAGCCGGTGTTCGACCCGGGCAAGTACACCGACAGCTACCGCGAGGCGCTCGAGTCGGTGATCGAGGCCAAGGCGGCGGGCAAGGAGACCACGAAGCTGCCCGAGAAGGCCGGGAAGTCCGACGTGGTGGACCTCATGGCGGCGCTGGAGGCGAGTGTTTCGGAGGCGAGGAAATCCCGGAAACCGGCCGCGGGCAAGAAGACCCCGGCGAAGAAGTCCACCAGTACCAGGCGTTCGTCCAAGAGCGCGTGACGACACGCCGGGCCCGGCCTCCGAGATCCACTGCCGATCGGGTGATACCAAGGTGGGCATGGAGTGCATCAGCTGCTCGGCCGGGTTGGACCACTGCCACGGCACCCTGGTCCTGCACACCGACGACGTCGTGGAGTGCACCGAACCCGGCTGCCGCGACTACGACCGGATCCGGCACACCCTGACCCTCACCTGCGACGAGATCCCCGGTGGCTGCCACTGCACCGCCGACCTGGTCGTCGAGGAGTACGCGCACGCATCCTGACCGCCCGTCAGCGCGCGGTCAGTCTCCGGTCAGCCCCTTCGCCGAGGCTCGGTTTCACACCGAGAACGACGAAGGAGCAGATCATGCGAAACACCCGAGTCCTCATCTCCGGCGCCAGCATCGCCGGGCCCACCGCGGCTTTTTGGCTCAACCGCCGTGGTTTCGCCACGACCGTCGTCGAACGTGCGCCGGGGCTGCGTGAAGGCGGCCAGGCCGTCGACTTCCGCGGCAACCAGCTCGACATCCTGCGCCGGATGGACCTGCTCGACGAGGTCCGCCGCCACCAGACCGGGATGGGCCCGCAGCTCGTCCTCGACGAGAGCGGCAAACAGGTCGCCGCGATGCCGTCCGAGTTCATCAGCGGCGAGGTCGAGATCCTGCGCGGCGACCTGAACCGCATCCTCTACGACGCCACCAAGGACGGGACCGAGTACGTCTTCGGTGACTGGATCACCTCGCTCGAGGAGGTGGCCGACGGCGTCGAGGTGACCTTCGCCCATGGCGCGCCGCGCAAGTTCGACCTGGTCATCGGCGCCGACGGGCTGCACTCCGGCGTCCGAAAGCTCGCCTTCGGGCCGGAAACCCGGTTCCGCCACGACACCGGCTACCACTTCGCCGGGTTCACCGCGCCCAACCACCTGGGCCTCGACCACAGCGGGCTGATCTACACGGTCCCGGGGCGCGCGATCATGGTCGGCAGCAAGAACGGTAACAAGGCGACCAACGTCGGGCTGTGGTTCGCCGACGACGACCTGAGCTACGACCGCAACGACCTCGGACAGCAGCGGAAGATCATCCGCGACCGCTACCGGGGCATCGGCTGGGAAGCACCGAAACTGCTCGAAGCCCTCGACACCGCGGACGACCTGTATTTCGACACGCTCTGCCAGATGCATCTGGAGCACTACACGAAGGGCCGCATCGCGCTGGTCGGCGACGCCGGCTGGGGCGCCGGGCCCGGCGGGGGCGGCACCGGTCTCGCGATGATGTCGGCGTACGTGCTGGCGGGCGAGCTGGCCGTGGCCGGAGGGGACCACACGGTCGCTTTTCCGCGCTACGAAAGGGAAGTGCGGCCCGCCGCGGAGGCGGGGCTCAAGCAGGCGGCCGGCGCGGGAACGTTCCTGGCCCCGGCCACCACGGCCAAGATCAGGCGCCGCAACCGCTCCTACCGGATGCTGTTCCGGCAACCCCTGCTCGGGCTGTTCCTGCGGATGGCGGTCAAGGCCGCGAACAAGTTGTCGCTCAAGGATTACTGAAGAACGTGACGGCGTCGGCGAACGTCAGCGCCCGCCCTGCTTCGTACGCCTGCTGGTGGGCAGTCCCGAGCTGATCCCGGACACGGGTGACGTCGGGGCTGTCCGCGGGCGGGTATCCGCGGAGCGCGTCGGCGAGCCCGAGCAGCCACGCGGCGCGATCGGCGTTGCCCTCCGACAACACCAGCCCGGCGTAGCCCTGCACCGCGTCCACCAGGAAGGTGTGGAACCGCAGGCCCGTCGCCAGCTCGATGGACTCCAGGTGCAGCTCCCGTGCCCGGGCGAGGTCGCCCTCGGCCTCGGCAACCCGCGCCAGAGCCGTGAGCACGTGCGTGCGGGCGCTCGCGCTCTGCCAGTCCGTGCCGCATTCGTCGAGCGCCTGCTCGCACCAGCGCTTCGCTTCCGCGATTTCGCCGCGATCCCTGGCCAGTTCACCGAAACCGAGATGCGCCAGCGCCAGGGTGGCCGGAACACCCGCGCGCCGGGCCAGCTCGGCCGAACGCTCGAAGTCGGCGGCCGCACTTCGTGGATCGTTGTGGCGCAAGCGATTCGCGCGGCGGCACCACAGTTCGGCCAGCTCCTCGACGGCCCCGAGCTGCCCGACCAGTTCGATGGCCTCGTCGGTGAGCGCGACCGCCCGCGCCTGGTCGTTCCGGTAGTCGGCGAGCGTGGCCATACCGTCGAAAACCTGGGCCATGCCCCAGCGGTCGCCGACCGCGCGGAAGCGCTCCAATGAGGCGTCGAACTCAGGCCCCGCCGCGTCGACGTCTCCGTTGAAGAGGGCGAAGTAGCTCAGCGAAAAATGCGAAAGCGCCTGGAGCCAGGGATCGTCGTTCGCCTGGAAGAATTCGTCGACCCGGGACCGTTCGGCTTCCTGGCCGGGAGGCCCGGCGTAGAGCGCCCACGCGACCAGCAGGTACGGCTGGCGGAGCGGAAGATCGAGCTTCGCCATGATGTCGTCCAGCCTGCGCAGATGAGCGTCCACTTTGGACGGACCGGCGCTCAGGACGGTCAGGGCGTACTCCTCGTCGAGTCCTTCGGGGACGTCGTCACCGAGGACCTCCAGCAGTTCTTGTGCCAGCGGGACGATCTCGCCGACGACTCCGCGCAGCCGCCAGTACGTGGTGAGCGCGCAGATCAGCTGGAGCGCCAGCTCTGGCGCCGCGGCGACCGACCAGCGCAACGCGGCGTGCAGGTTGGTGTGCTCGGCCGTCAGCCGCGCCAGCCAGTCGAGCTGGTCGAACCCGCGCAGGTAACCGTCGGCGGTGCGCCCGAGTTCGAGGAAGTGTTCGGCGTGCGCGCGGGCGAACCGTTCGCGTTCCCCGGCTTCGTCCAGCCGCTCGGCGCTGTACACGCGGATGGTCTCCAGCATCCGGAACCGGCCGCCCGTGGCCTCCAGTAACGATTTGTCGGCCAGCTCCGTCAGCACGTCCTCAGTGTCCTCTTCGGACAGTCCGGTGACCGCGGCGGCGGACTCGACGGTGACCCCACCGGTGAAGACCGCGAGGCGCCGCGCGAACCGTTGCTCCTCGTCGCTGAGCAGGCCCCAGCTCCACTCGACGACCGCGCGGAGCGTCTGGTGCCGGGGCGCGGCGGCGCGGCTGCCACGAGACAGCAGCCGGAACCGGTCGTCGAGCCGGGTTTCCAGCTGTGCCAACGGAATCGTGCGCAGACGCGCGGCGGCCAGTTCGATCGCGAGCGGCAGCCCGTCCAGCGCGAGGCAGATCCGTCGGACCGTTTCCTCGTCGAGCTCGATGCCCGGCGCGGCCGCTGTGGCGCGCTCGGTGAACAGGCGCACCGCCGGGTCGGCCTGCAACGGCGGGAGCGGGCACAGCGCTTCGCCCGTGATCGCGAGCGGCTCGCGGCTGGTGGCCAGCACGCGCGCGCCGGCGCATTCGGACAGCAGCCTGTGCACCAGCGCCGCCGCGTCCGCGATCACCTGCTCGCAGTTGTCGAACACCAGCAGGATGCGGCGGTCGGTCAACGCGGAAACCATGCGCCGCACCGGTTCCGACTGACCGGGCGCGCCGAACAGGCCTGTCTCCCGTAGCCCGAGCGCGCCCAGAACTGCTTGCGGCAGCTCGGATCCGTGCTGTACGGGGGCCAGATCGACGAAGCACACTTCGCCGTCCGCGCGGCTGGCGGCTTCGATCGCCAGCCGGGTCTTCCCCGTGCCACCGGGCCCGGTGAGGGTGACCAGCCGGGCCGTGCGCAACAGCTCGCCGACGCGGCTCAGCTCGTCTTCGCGACCGACGAAACTGGTCAGCTGCGCGGGTATCCCGGTGCCGCGCACGGGCTCCGCCCGCAACACGGCGAGGTGTGCCTCGGCCAGCTCCGGTGATGGATCGGCGCCCAGTTCGTCGGCGAGGTTCCGCCGGATTTCCTCGAACGCGGTGAGGGCTTCGGCCTGGCGCCCCGCGCCGCTTAGCGCCCGCAGCAGCAGGCTGTGCGCGCGCTCTCGCAAGGGATGCGCCTTCGTCAGCTCTTGCAGCTCGGCGATGACGGCCTTCGCGTCGCCGCGGGAGAGGACGGCCTCGGCGTGATCCTCGACAGCGTTGAGGCGAAGCTCCCCCAGCCGCGCGGCCTGTGGCTCGGCGAAGGGCGCTTCGATGTCGGCGAGCGCGGGCCCGCGCCAGAGCGAGAGCGCCTCGGCGACGTCACCTTCGCGGATCAGACGCTCGAAGCGGTGTACGTCGACGCTGTCGGGCTCGACAACGAGGCGGTACCCGGCGGGCGTCAGCTCGATGAGGTCGCCGCCGAGCTTGCGGCGGAGCCGGGAAACCTGCGCCTGCAAGGCGTTCGCCGCTTCCCTCGGCGGCTCCTCGCCGTAGAGCCCGTCGATCAGCCTGTCCGTGCTGACCACGCGGCCCGCGTCGAGCAACAACAGCGCGAGAAGCGCGCGGGGACGCGGGCCGCCGACGGCGACAGGTTCACCGTCGGCGGTCCGGACCTCCAGCTCTCCCAGCAGGCCGAACCACACACCGGCCAATCTAGCGAACGAGGTTGGCCAGCGGTTCGCCTTGCGCGAACCTGGCCAGCTGCTGCTCGACCAGCCGCTTCGCGCGCGGGTAGAAGGAGTCGGAGCCACCGGCGACGTGCCGGGTGATGATCACGCCGTCCTGTGTCCACAAAGGATGGTCGGCCGGGAACGGCTCGGGGTTCAGCACGTCCAGCGCCGCCCGGATCCGGCCCTTCGAGACCTCGGCGGTGAGCGCGTCCACGTCGATCGCGGAGCCACGGCCCACGTTCACCACCAGCGCGCCATCGGGCAGCGCGGCCAGCTCCTGTTCGCCGATGATGCCGCGCGTCCGCGGGGTGTCCGGCAGCACGAGCACCACGATGTCGGCGTCCGGCAGGAGCGAGGGCAGCTCGTCGATGCCGTGCACGCCGTCGCGGGCCTTGCTGGCCACCGGCACTGTCACGGCTTCGCCCGCGTGCAGGTAGCGCTCGATGGCCTTCGCGATCGAGCCGTAGCCCACGAGCAGCACGCGGCAGTCCGCGAGCGAGCGCGTGTGTTCGCGCGACCACGAGCCGCTGGGCTGCTGGCGGAACCAGCGCGGCATGTCCCGTTGTGCGGCGAGGATCAGCGCCAGCGTGTGCTCGGCGACGCTGAGGTCGTGCAGGCCGCGGCCGTTGGCGAGCGTCACGCCTTCGGGCAGCAGCGGCAGGATGTCGTCGTAGCCTGCGTTCAGCGTCTGCACGGCCTTGAGCGCGGGCAGGTGGGGGATGAGCTCACGCGGCGCGGACCCGCTGTCGTACGGGAGCACGTAGAACTCGATGTCGTCCAGTTCCCGCGGGGGAGCTGTCTTGCCGTCGTAGTGCACGGCGGTGACGCCGGCGGGGACGGCCAGATCGGACCAGGGCAGCAGTACACGAGCCATGACCCCATTCAACCTGGCCGGATAACCGGTTGAGGAGGGCGGCGGGGGGTTGACTACCCTGAGGTGAACGTCTATGCGCCCGTGCGCGACCCGAGGAGTACCCGAGTGATCACCAGGATGTCGTCGCTGTTCCTTCGCACCCTGCGTGAGGATCCGGCGGACGCCGAAGTGCCCAGCCACAAGCTGCTGGTGCGCGGCGGCTACGTCCGCCGCGTGTCCCCGGGTGGGTACACCTGGCTGCCGCTGGGCCTGCGCGTGCTGCGGAACATCGAGCGCGTCGTGCGCGAGGAGATGGACGCGATCGGCGGGCAGGAGCTGCAGTTCCCCGCGCTGCTGCCCCGCGAGCCGTACGAGAAGACGGGCCGCTGGACCGAGTACGGGGACAACCTGTTCCGCCTCAAGGACCGCAAGGGCGCCGACTACCTGCTCGGCCCGACGCACGAGGAGCTGTTCGCGCTCACCGTGAAGGGCGAATACAGCTCGTACAAGGACTATCCGGTCGTGCTGTACCAAGTCCAGACGAAGTACCGCGACGAGGCGCGCCCCCGCGCGGGCATCCTGCGCGGGCGCGAGTTCGTGATGAAGGACTCCTACTCCTTCGACCTCGACGACGAGGGCCTGGAGCGGTCGTACCAGCTGCACCGCGGCGCGTACATCAGGATCTTCGAGCGGCTGGGCCTCGACTACGTCATCGTGGCCGCCACCTCGGGCGCGATGGGCGGTTCGGCGTCGGAGGAGTTCCTCGCGGTGGCGCCCACGGGTGAGGACACGTACGTCCGCAGCACCGAGTCGGAGTTCGCGGCCAACGTCGAGGCCGTGGTCACGCCCGCGCCGGCCCCGCGGCCGCTGGAGGGGCTGCCCGAGGCGCAGGTGCACCACACGCCCGGCACGCCGACCATCGCCACGCTGGTCGACTTCCTGAACGAGAAGGCCGATCTCGGCCGCACCTTCACGGCCGCGGACACGCTGAAGAACGTGCTGGTGAAAACGAGGCAGCCCGGCGCCGAGGAATGGGAGTTCCTCGGCATCGGCGTGCCCGGTGACCGCGAGGTGGACCAGAAGCGCCTGGAGGCCTCGCTCGAACCGGCCGAGGTCGCGCTGCTGGACGAGTCCGACTTCGCGAAGAGCCCGTTCCTCGTGAAGGGGTACATCGGGCCGAAGGCGTTGCAGGACAACGGGATTCGCTACCTCGTCGACCCGCGTGTGGTCACCGGCACGGCCTGGGTCACCGGTGCCGACAAGGTCGACCACCACGTGGTGGACCTCGTCGCGGGCCGCGACTTCACCCCGGACGGCACCATCGAGGCCGCCGAGGTCCGCGAGGGCGACGCGTCGCCCGACGGCAAGGGCACCCTCGTCGCCGCGCGCGGGATCGAGATCGGGCACATCTTCCAGCTGGGCCGGAAGTACGCCGACGCGTTCGAGCTGGACGCGCTGGGCGCGGACTCGAAGCCGATCCGGATCACGATGGGCTCGTACGGGATCGGCGTGTCGCGGCTCGTCGGGGTGATCGCCGAGCAGTACAACGACGAGCTGGGCCTGGTGTGGCCGCGCGTGGTGGCGCCCGCGGACGTGCACGTGGTGATCGCGGGCAAGGACGAGTCGGTGGCCGCGGGCGCGGAGCAGCTCGCGGCGGAGCTCGACGCGGCCGGCGTGCGCGTCCTGCTGGACGACCGCAAGGCGACCCCGGGCGTCAAGTTCGCCGACGCGGAACTGATCGGCGTGCCCACGATCCTCGTGGTCGGCCGCGGCCTGGCGAAGGGCGTGGTCGAGGTGAAGGACCGCGCCACCGGCGAACGCCAGGACGTCGCCGTCGGCGAGGTCGTGCCGCACCTGGTGAAGCTCGTCCAGTCGTAGCTGGTGCCGCGCGCGGCCAACGCCGCGTGTTTGCCCTTCCCGCGGGCGTGTTTGCCGCTCCGGTGGATGTGTTGGCTCGCGGCGTTGGTGTGTTGGCGCCGCGCGCGGCCAACGCATCGGCGCGGCGGCGCGCTCGGATGGGGTCGCTCGGGGCCGTGGGCTGGATGCCCGCGGAGGGGGCCAACTCGCCCGCGGGGGCGGCCAACTCGCGAACGGGAACGGCCAACTCGCGAACGGGAGTGGCCAACTCAAGCCCCCCCGGGGGGCGGCCAACACGCCAGTGGGGGTGGCCAACACGCGAACGGGGGCAGCCAACACGCCAACGGGAGGGGCCAACATGGCCGAGTGGGCGTCGGGCGTCACGCGTCACGCGGCCCTTAGGCGAGAACCGCCTCCAGGACCTTCCGCGTGTCCGAGAGGTCCTGGAACACCTCGTGTGCGCCTGCGTCCCGGAGGGCGGCTTCGTCGAACTTGCCTGTCGCCACGGCGATCGCGCGGGCGCCGTGGACGAGGGCGGCGTCGATGTCGTGCGGGGTGTCGCCGATGACCACCACCGCCTCGGCCGCGAACGGGCTGTGCCGCGCGCTCGCCTGCTCGACGGCGTAGGCCACCAGATCCGGCCGGTGCGCGGAAAGCGAACCGTAGCCGCCGATCTCGAAGTCCAGCTGCTCGTGCAGCTCGAACGCGGAAAGCTTGTGCCAGGCCACTTCCCGCAGGTTCCCGGTCACCAGCGACTGCACGGCCTGCCCGTGCAGCCCGGCCAGCGCTGACGCCGCCCCGGGCAACGCGATCCCGCGCGTGGTCAGCGTGGGCACAGCCGCGGCCGACACGTCGACAAGCCCCGCCCACACCTTCTGGACCAGCTCCTCAGACGGCTCGATTCCGTGCGCCTGCAGCAGTTCCGAAGTGATCGCTCGCTCGGTGCGGCCGAACAGGGGCGGCATCCCGGTCATCGTCACGCCGAGCACTTCGGCCAGCACCTGCGTGTACCAGTCGCGCCCGGCGCCACGCAGGTCGATGAGGGTCTGGTCGATGTCCCACAGCACGAGTTTCACCGGACCGACGGTACCGGCCCCAATATTCAACGTCCGTTGACTTCCGCCAGTCCGCCGGTTTACCGTGGTGCCCATCGAATTCAACGTCAGAAGAATTATGGGAGGACGTCATGAAGCCACGCCCCATGTGGCCTCTTGCCGCACTGACCGCACTCGCCGGTGCGGTGGTGGCGATCGTGCTCGGCCTGGTCACGGTCGGCGTCCAGGCGACGGTGAGCCCGCACGGCCTGCCCGTCGCGGTCGCCGTGCCGGAGGCCGCGCCCGCGCCCGCCCACGCCGCCGCCGAGCACGTGGCGACGCAGGGCGGCGGGGCGCTCAGCTGGCGGGTCACCACCCCTGAAGACGCCCGGAAGTTGTTGGACGACAAGGAGGTCTACGGCATCCTCCAGCTCGGCTCACCGGTGCAAGTCGTGGTCTCCGGTGCCGTCAATCCCGCCGGGACACAGGTGGTGCAGCAAGCGTTGACGACGGCCGGGCAGGCGCTGGCCACCGCGACCGGCACCACGCTGCAGACCCAGACAGTGCACCCGGCGAGCCTCGCCGGACGCACCGCGCCGCTGGCCGTGAGCATCCTGTGCTGGCTGGGTTCCCTTGCCGCCGGGGCGTTCTTCCTCGCCGCGGCGAAACGGGCCGGCCGCCCGATCGGCCTCGGCGCGCGGCTGACGCGGGTGCTGACCAGCGGGGTGCTGATGACGGCCGTGATCGCCGGTTTCCTCCGGCTGTGGGATTCGACCCTGCCGCTGAACTGGCAGGTGCTCGGCTTCGTCTTCCTGGTGGCGATGGCGTTCGGCAGCATCCAGGGCGCGCTGCTGCGGATCTTCGGCCTCGCCGCGATGGCCGTGCTCGGCCCGCTCTACCTGCTCGCGCCCGCGGTCGCCGGGCAGGTGCCGGAACTGCTGAACCCGGCGTACAAGAACGCGCTCTGGTCCTGGACTCCGTTCCGCTTCTCCACCGAGGGCATGCGCAGCATCCTGCAGGGCACGCCCGGCGCGCCCGATGTGACGACCGCGCTGTGGGTGCTCGGCGTGATGCTGGCCATCGGACTGGTGGTGCTGTTCTGGCCCGGCCGCTCAGCCCGCCAGGAAACTGAGCCGGACGTGGCGGACCGGGTTGTCGAGGTTGGTGTCCACTAGGCAGACCGACTGCCAGGTGCCCAGCGCGAGCGAGCCGCCCAGCACCGGCACGCTCGCGTACGGCGGCAGCAGCGCGGGCAGCACGTGGTCACGGCCGTGGCCCTTGCTCCCGTGCTGGTGCCGCCAGCGGTTGTCCCGGGGGAGCAGGTCGTCGAGCGCGGCGAGCAGGTCGTCGTCGCTGCCGGCGCCGGTCTCCAGGATCGCCAGGCCGGCCGTCGCGTGCGGCACCCAGACGTGCAGCAGCCCGTCGTCGGCGCTCGCCTCACCGAGGAACTTCTCGATCCGCCCGGTCAGGTCGGCCACCACGGCCTGGTTCCCGGTGCGGACGTCGATCTCCGTGGAGTACATGGTTTCCACGGTAACGGCTACGAGTCCAGGTAGCGCAACACAGCGAGCACGCGCCGGTTGTCCTCTTCGGACGGTGGCAGGCCGAGCTTGTCGAACAGGCGGGTCACGTACTTCTCCACCGAACCCGCCGACAGGAACAGCTGCGCCGCGATCGCCGTGTTCGACCGGCCCTCGGCCATCAACCCGAGCACCTCACGTTCGCGCGGCGTAAGCCCCTCCAGTGCGCCGGTTTTCCGCGCCGCCCCGAAGAGCTGGCTCACCACCTCCGGGTCGAGCACTGTTTCCCCGGCCGCGACCCGTTTCAGCGCGTCCAGGAAATCCGAAACCTCCGCCACCCTGTCCTTCAGCAGGTAGCCGACCCCGCCAGCCTGATCCGCCAGCAGCTCGGCGGCGTAGGAGGTCTCGACGTATTGGGAGAACAGCAGGATCGGCAGTTTCGGGTCCTGCTTGCGCAGCTCCAGCACCGCACGCAGGCCCTCGTCGGTGAACGTCGGCGGCATCCGGATGTCCACAATGGACACATCGGGCCGGTGCTCGGCTACGGCTCGGCGGAGCGCCTCGCCGTCCTTGACCGCCTCCGCCACTTCGTGCCCGCGCAGGGTGAGCAGCTCGACCAGCCCCGCGCGCAGGATCGCCGAATCCTCGGCCACCACGATCCGCATGTCACGCCCCCGGAATGTGTGCGGTGATCACCGTCGGACCACCCGGCGGGCTCGCCACGTCGAGCCGCCCGTCCACGGTACCGAGCCGCTCGGCCACCCCGGCCAGTCCGCCGCCCCGGCTCAGCTCCGCGCCACCCGCGCCCTCGTCCGACACCGTCAGCCACAACCCGCCTTCGCGCGCGGCGAGCTCGAGCCGCACGTCCGGGACGCCGCTGTGCTTGACCGCGTTGGTCAGCAGCTCGGCCGCGCTGAAGTACAGCAACGTTTCCACCGCCGGCGATGGCCTGTCCGGCAGGTCGACCCGCACGTCCACGGTGGCGGCACTGCGGGCGGCGAGCGTGGACAACGCCACTTCGAGGCCCGCGTCGAGTGCCGGTGGCCGGATGCCGCGGGCCAGGTCACGCAGCTCTGTCAACGCCTGCTTGGCATTGCCGTGCGCCGCCGTCAGCAGCGTCTTCAGATTTTCGACATTGCCACCTTCGAGTTCGTCGCGGGCGATGCCGAGCTTCATGGCGACCGCGACGAGCTGCGCCTGCGCCCCGTCGTGCAGATCGCGCTCGATACGGCGCAGCCGCGCGGTGGCGTCCTCGATCGCGTTCGCCCGGCTCTCCTCCAGATCCCGCACCCGCTCGCTCAGCGTCCGCGGCCCGAGCAGGCTGTGGGCGAGGACCCGGTCCATCGTCGTGACCAGGTGCAGCAGCCGGGGCAGCGCGATCAGGAGCAGCGCCCCGAGCGCCGCCAGCGGCACGGTCATGATCCACGTGGCCGTGGAGATGTCGAATATCGGGAGCATGTGGCCGCCGGTCACCAGCCAGTAGACCGGGTAGCACAGCGCGCCCAGCCCGTACATCAGCAGCGCGCCCGCGACCGACAGGCTCACCAGCGAAAGCGGGCAGCGAACCGCCAGATATGCCAGCACGCGCCACGCGCCCGGATCTCCGACGCGGGCCTTCAGCCAGTTCCACAGGCCGGGCTCCAGCTGGCGCGGCCGCGGCGTGGCCACCTGTGTGTCCAGCAGTTTCGAGACCAGACGGCGGTGTAGCGCCCCCACCCGCCGCGCGCCCAGCAACACCCCGGAAAGCACCAGCACCCCGACGAACAGCGGCGACAACCCCACGCCCAGCACCACGCCCACCACGAGGCCCACCAGGCACACCACGCTCAGCGGCACACCCAGCGCCGCCCACGCCAGCTCACCGAGGAACTGGCGCCGGCCGAGCGGCGCGAACAACCTGATCACGGTCACCCGGTCAGCTTGCCCGGCGTGGCCGGAGGCCGGCATGGGGTTTTCCCCAGGTTTCTCCCCCGGTTTTTCTCACCCAGTGGTACGGGAAATACCCGGGGACGGCCGGTCGCTGCACAGGTAAAGGCCGCCTGGCGAAAGGAACACGTGCATGTCACCCCTTCATCTCGCCGCCGCGCTCGACGGGGCAGGCTGGCATCCTGCCGCTTGGCGGGAACCCGACGCACGCCCCGGTGAACTCTTCGAAGCCGGTTACTGGACCGATCTCGCGGCCGAGGCCGAGCGCGGGCTGCTCGACTTCGTGACCATCGAGGACTCGTTCGCGCCCCAGACCAGCCGCACCGACCAGGTGCAGGGCAGGCTCGACGCGGTGCTCACCGCGGCCAGGGTCGCCCCTCGCACGCGCAATCTCGGCTTCGTGCCGACGATCGTGGCCACGCACACGGAGCCGTTCCACATCTCCAAGGCGATCGCGACGCTCGACTACGTCAGCACCGGCCGTGCCGGGGTGCGGGTGCGCGTCTCGGGCAGCCAGCAGGACGCCGACCTGTTCGGCCGCCGCGAGGTTCCTTCGCGCGAGGACCTGTTCGACGAAGCCGCCGACTACGTCGAGGTGCTGCGCCGGCTGTGGGACAGCTGGGAGGACGACGCCGAGATCCGTGACGTCGCCACGGGCCGGTTCGTCGACCGGGAAAAGCTGCACTACATCGAATTCCGCGGGAAGTGGTTCGACGTCAAGGGGCCTTCGATCACGCCGCGCCCGCCGCAGGGACAGCCGCCGGTGTCCGTGCTGGCGCACGTGCCCGTCGCGTTCCGGCTCGCCGAACGCAGCTCGGATCTCGTGTTCGCGACCCCGCGCGAGGTCGGCGACGAAATTCCGGTGCAGGGCCCGCAGATCTTCGTGGACGTGGTGGTGTTCCTGGACGAAACGGCGGGCGCGGCGGCCGCCCGCAAGACGAGGCTGGACGAGGCGGACGGCGCCGAGTTCACCTCCGACGCCCTGATCTTCACCGGCACCCCGGCGGAGCTGGCGGACAAGCTGCTGGCCTGGCACGAAACCGGCGTCACCGGCTTCCGGCTGCGGCCCGGCGCGATCCCGCACGACCTGAACGCGATCACCCGCGCGCTGGTACCCGAACTGCAGCAGCGCGGCGCGTTCCGGCGTGCGTACGAGGCCACCACGCTGCGCGGCCTGCTCGGCCTCGAACGCCCCGCGAACCGTTACGCCGCTTGAGAAGGAGACGCGAGATGCCCAAGCAGATCCACCTCGCCGCGCACTTTCCCGGCGTGAACAACACGACGGTGTGGAGCGACCCGGAGGCGGGCAGCCACATCGACTTCAGTTCCTTCGTGCACCTGGCGCAGACCGCCGAGCGCGCGAAGTTCGACTTCTTCTTCCTCGCCGAAGGGCTGCGACTGCGCGAGCAGGGCGGCAAGATCTACGACCTGGACGTGGTCGGCAGGCCCGACACCTTCACCGTGCTCGCCGCGTTGGCCGCGGTCACCGAGCGGCTCGGCCTGACCGGCACGATCAACTCCACCTTCAACGAGCCGGTCGAGGTGGCGCGTCAGTTCGCGAGCCTCGACCACCTGTCCGCGGGCCGCGCGGGCTGGAACGTCGTCACGTCGTGGGACGCTTTCACCGGCGAGAACTTCCGGCGCGGCGGCTACCTGCCGGAGGACCAGCGGTACGTGCGGGCGAAGCGCTTTCTCGAGACCGCCGCCGAGCTGTTCGACTCGTGGCGGGACGGGGATGTGTTGGCGGACAAGGAATCCGGTGAGTTCCTGCGCGACGCCACGGCGGGCGCGTTCGAACGGCACGACGAGCAGTTCGACATCCGCGGCCGGTTCACCGTGCCGCGCAGCCCGCAGGGCCGTCCGGTGATCCTGCAGGCCGGCGATTCCGACGAGGGCAGGGAGTTCGCCGCCGCGACGGCCGACGCGATCTTCACCCGCCACGGCACGAAGGAGGCCGGGCAGGCTTTCTATTCGGACGTGAAGGGCCGTCTCGCGAAGTACGGCAGGAAGAACTCGGACCTCGTCGTGCTGCCCGCCGCGACCTTCGTCCTCGGCGACACCGACGCGGAGGCACAGGAGCTCGCCGACGTCGTGCGGCATCAGCAGGTCAGCGGGCAGACCGCGATCAAGTTCCTGGAACAGCTGTGGAACCGCGACCTGTCGGCCTACGACCCGGACGGCCCGCTGCCCGAGGTGGACCCGCTGGTCGGTGAGAACACGATCGCGCGGGGGAGGGCGAGCGTCCGCCAGCACCGGGATCCGCTCGCGACGGCGAAGCAGTGGCGTGAACTGGCGGAGGCGAAGAAGCTGTCCATCCGCGAGCTGATGATCGAGGTGACCGCCCGGCAGAACTTCATCGGCTCGCCGGAAACGGTCGCCGACACGATCGACGACTACGTCCAGTCGGATGCCAGCGACGGGTTCATCCTGGTGCCGCACGTGACGCCGGGCGGGCTGGATCCCTTTGCCGACAAAGTGGTTCCGCTGCTGCAGGAACGGGGCGTCTTCCGGAGCGACTACACGGGGGACACGCTCCGCGACCACCTGGGGATCGCGCGCCCGTGAAGACGGAAAACCCGGGACGTGGCCGATGCCGCGCCCCGGGTTCCACCGTGAGACCTAGACTTCGTCCTGCTCCGGCTGGTGATCGGCCTGCGCGCGGCGGGAAGCCTCGCGCATCTCGATCACGTCGGTGAGCCAGTCGCCGGTCTCGCGGGCCACGTCACGTACCGCGCCGGTGATGATGGTCGCGATGGCGCCGATGTGCGTGGCCGCGGACTCGGTCAGGACTTGCACCGTGTCCTTCTTGCTCTCGAACTGACCCACCATGTCGTCCCCTAAGAAGTGTTTAAATGGCCTGCGTGGCGGTGGGGGTAGGGGCCCCGCCCGTCGCCCACCGCCGCCCTCAACGGACGCGCTGCGCGCGACAGGGTCCCCTCAAAGCGCCCCCTGGCTGTGGGATCGCCTCCTCATGAATGCCAATTCACAGCGTCGGCGCTGTCCTCGCCAGGGACCACCTCAGAACCCCCGGCGGTGCGAGCTGAGTCCCGCACCGCAAGCGGCTCCGCCGCCTATGAACAGAGCCTAAGCCGCGTCGAGTTCCGGCTCCAGGGTAGTGGGTTCGGTGCGCCGCGGTCGCGTGCTGTCCGGCAGCGCGAACTTGACCAGCTTCTTCGCCACCGAGAACAGCTGCTTGTGCAGGGGACCCGTGTTGTACGGGAGCCCGTACTTCTCGCAGATGGCACGCACCTCGCCGGCGATCTGCGGGTACCGCCGCGCGGGGATGTCGGGGAACAGGTGGTGCTCGATCTGGTGCGACAGGTTCCCGGACATGATGTGGAACAGCCTGCCGCCGGTGATGTTCGCGGAGCCGAGGATCTGCCGCAGATACCACTGCCCGCGCGACTCGTCCTCGGTCTCCTCCTCGCTGAAGCTCTCCACGTCGGCCGGGAAGTGCCCGCAGAAGATGACGGAGAACGCCCACACGTTGCGCACCACGTTCGCGGTGAGGTTCCCGGCGAACGTCATCGGCGCGAACGGGCCGGTGAGCAGCGGGAACAACACGTAGTCCTTGCCGACCTGGCGCGCCGCCTTGCGCACCATCCGCGCGCGGACCTCCTTGAACTCCGACCACTTCCGCTCGCCGCGCACGATCCGGTCGAACTCGAGATCGTGCAGCATCACGCCCCACTCGAACATGAACGCGAGGAAGAAGGCGTAGACCGGGTTCCCGAGGTAGTAGGGATGCCATTTCTGCGCCGGGTCGATCCGCAGGATCCCGTAGCCCACATCGCGATCCTTGTCGACGATGTTGGTGTAGGTGTGGTGGATGTAGTTGTGGGAATGCCGCCAGTTCTCGCCCGGCGCCACGTTGTCCCATTCGAACCGCTGCGAGCTCAGCGCCGGGTCACGGGTCCAGTCGTACTGCCCGTGCATCACGTTGTGCCCGATTTCCATGTTGTCCAGGATTTTCGACACCGACAGCGCCGCCACGGCGAGCGGCCAGGCCGGCGGCACGTACATCAGCCCGCGGCCGAGTACTTCCAGGCCGCGCTGGGTCTTGATGACGTTCTGGATGTAGTCGACGTCCTCCTTGCCGAGTCCGGCGACGACCCGCTGCCGGATCGCGTCCATTTCCCGGCCGAATTCCTCGACCTGCGCCGGAGTCAGCCGGTCCTGCAGTCCCGTCATGACAGTTCCCCTAACAGTTGATCTCGACGTCCCCGACCGGGACGGAGATGCAGAGTTGGATCTCTTCGTCGTCCTCGCCGTGCAGTTCACCGGATTTCGCGTCGCGCACGGTGCCGCGCGTTTTGACCTTCGTGCACGAGAAACAGATGCCCATCCGGCAGCCGTGCTCCGGCGAAAGCCCCGCGGCCTCCGCCTGCTCCAGCAGCGGGCGGCCGGAGTTCTCGATCTCCTTGCCGCTGTGCGCGAACCGCACCCGGCCGGTGGCGCTCCCGGTGTCGAACGTCAACTCCGGCGGGGTGAACTCCTCGGTGTGCAGCTGTTCACTCAAGCCTTCGGCCGCGTACACCTCGCGCACCGAGTCCATCAGCGGTTTCGGGCCGCACAAGTACGTCTGGGCGGAGTCGTACCAAGGCGCGGCCGCCTTCAGGTGCTCGGCGGAGAAGAACCCGGAAAGCTCCGCGCCTTCTTCGTGGGTGTACCCGAAAACGACGCGGAAATTCCCGCGTGCAAGCGCTTCCAGTTCCTCGCGGTAGAGCACGTCGTCCGCCGTGTTCGCGTAGTGCAGGAACACCAGCTCGCCGCGGTAGTCCTCCTCGGCGAGCGTGCGCGCCATCGAGAGCACGGGTGTGATCCCGCTGCCGCCGCTGATCAACAGGATCCGCTCCGGCCGCGGGTCCGGCAGGGTGAAGGCGCCGTCCGCTGGGGACAGTCCGAGCACCATGCCGCGGGTGGCTTCGCCGCACAGGTGCCGTGAAACCAGGCCCCGCGGATCCGCCTTGATCGTCAGTTCCAGCCCGCCGCCGTACTGCGAGCCGGCGGGTGAGTAACAGCGCGTTCGCCGGATTCCGTTGATGTCGACGGAAATCCGCACGTACTGCCCCGCGGTGAAGCCACGCCAGGCGCGGCTCGGCCGCAGCGACAGCGTGACCGAGTCCGCGGTCTGCCTGCGCACTCCGACGACTTCGCCGCGTAGCTCGCGCCGCACCAGCATCGGGTCGACCAGTTCGAGGTAGCGGTCCACGCCGTGCGGGGTGAGCAGTGCTTCCGCGATCGAGGCCAGCTTGCCCATCGCACCTCCAACAGTGAACACCTGTGCACTCAAGTGTGAGGGTGCGGACACTTCGCCGCAAGGCCGGGTGCGCGAAAGTAGGCTGGGTCACGTGACGGCCGAACCGGTGACGCGCCACGAGCGCAAGGAAAGGACCAGGCGGGCGCTGCTCGACGCGGCGCTCGAGCTGCTCGCCGACCGCGGGTACGCCAGCCTGAGCCTGCGGGAGGTCACCAAACGCGCCGGAATCGTGCCCACGGCGTTCTACCGCCACTTCGCGTCCATGGACGAGCTCGGCGTCGCTCTCGTCGAGGAGTCCATGCGCACGCTGCGCTCGATGCTCCGCGCGGCCCGCAGCGATCCGCGCAGCGCCACCGACGTCATCCGCGCGTCGGTCGCCACGCTGTACGAACACGTCCGCGCGAACGAGAACCATTTCCGTTTCGTCACGCGTGAGCGGTACGGCGGCACCGGCGCGGTTCAGCAGTCGATCGCGGTCGAGCTCAAACTTTTTTCCAGTGAGCTGGCCGTTGACCTGGCCCGATTCGAATTCCTCCGCGAATGGTCCACCGAGGATCTGCACATGATGGCCGGCCTGATCGTGACCGCGATGCTCGCGACGGTCGTGGAATTGCTCGAAGCCCGGCCGCGCGACGCGGAAACGGACGAGCGCATTGTGCGGGCCGCGGAAAAACGTCTCCGCTTGATCACGGTGGGGGTCCCCGGCTGGCGAAGCGGGGCTTGACGCCACTGCCGGTGACCTCTTTCCTATCCTCACTGGGAACCCGTCCCTGTGAGCGGAGGTCGTGTTGGCCGAGCCCCAACCCCTGTCCATCGGCGTCGTGCGCGAGTCGGCGCCTGGGGAGCGCCGCGTGGCGCTGGTACCCAAACTCGTGGAAAGACTGGTCAAACGCGGTCTGCGGGTGGTGGTGGAACCCGGTGCCGGCGCGGGGGCGCTACTGGCGGACGAGGCCTTCGAGGAAGCGGGCGCGGAGCTCGGCAACGCCTGGGGCGCCGACATCGTGCTCAAGGTCTCGCCGCCGGACAAGTTCGAAATCACGAAACTGCATTTCGACACCGTCCTGATCGGTTTACTGAAACCGCTGTCCGATGTGGACGGGATCGCCGCGCTCGAGCGGTCGAGGGTGACGGCCTTCGCGATGGAGGCGATCCCGCGGATCACGCGCGCGCAGGCGATGGACGCGCTGTCCTCGCAGAGCAGCGTCGCCGGTTATCGCGCGGTGCTGCTGGCCGCCGAACGCCTGACGCGGTTCTTCCCGATGCTCACCACGGCGGCCGGTACTGTCCCGCCCGCGAAGGTGCTGGTGCTCGGCGCCGGTGTGGCGGAGCTGCAGGCGCTGGCCACCGCGAAACGCCTCGGCGCGCGGACGACCGGTTACGACGTCCGGCCGGAAGTGGCCGAACAGGTCCGGTCGGTCGGCGCGCACTGGCTCGATCTCGGCATCGAAGCGGTCGGTGAAGGCGGGTACGCCCGCGAGCTCACCGAAGAGGAAAGGGCGGAGCAGCAACGCAGACTGACCGCGGCGATCACGAAGTTCGACGTCGTGATCACCACCGCGCTGGTGCCAGGCCGCCGGGCGCCGACGCTCGTCACCGCCGAAGCGGTGCGCGGGATGCCGGCCGGTGGCGTGATCGTGGACCTGGCCGGTGAGTCCGGCGGCAACTGCGAACTGACCGAACCCGGCGCGGAAATCGTGGCGCACGAGGTGACGATCTGCTCGCCGCTGAACCTGGCTGGCGAAATGCCCGGCCACGCCAGCGAACTCTACGCGCGCAACGTGACCGAACTGATCGAGTTGCTCGTGGACGGTGCAGGGCGGCTTTCGCTGGACTTCACCGATCCGATCGTTTCCGGCGCGTGTGTCGCGGGCCGGGCAAGGAAGGACTCCTGATGCTGATCGAGAGCCTGGCGATTCTGGTACTCGCCGGATTCGTGGGTTTCGTCGTGATCTCCAAGGTGCCCAACACCTTGCACACGCCGCTGATGTCGGGCACCAACGCCATCCACGGCATCGTGCTGCTCGGCGGGCTGATCGTGCTCGGACTCGGCGCGACCGGGGTGTTCGACAAGATCCTGCTGGTGATCGCGATCGCCTTCGGCACCATCAACATCGTCGGCGGCTTCCTCGTCACCGACCGGATGCTGGGGATGTTCAAGGGCAAGAAGGAAAAGAAGGAGGCTGGCGAATGACCAGTTTCGTCGGCGTCCTCTACATCGTCGCGTTCGCGCTGTTCATCTACGGCCTGATGGGGCTGACCGGCCCGCGCACCGCGGTGCGCGGCAACTGGATCGCCGCCACGGGCATGGTGATCGCGGTCGTCGCGACGCTGCTCACCCCTGGCATGAGCAACTGGGTGCTGATCGCGATCGGCATCCTGCTCGGCGCGGTCGTCGGCGTGCCGGCCGCGCGCCGCGTGAAGATGACCGCCATGCCGCAGATGGTCGCGCTGTTCAACGGCGTCGGCGGTGGCGCGGTGGCGCTGATCGCGTGGGTCGAGTTCCGGACCTCGGACGGCTACGACGGCGAACCGCGGTACGTCGCGATCACGTCGTTGTTCGCCGCGCTCATCGGTTCGGTTTCCTTCTGGGGCTCGCTGATCGCGTTCGGCAAGCTGCAGGAGAAGATCTCCGGGCAGCCGATCGCGCTGCGGCGGTGGCAACAACCGTTGAACGTCGTTCTGCTGCTGATCGCGATCGCGGCCGGGGTACTCGTGATCACCGGGTCCACGCTGGAAATCCTGATGATCCTGCTGTTGGTGGCGGCCGCCGCGCTCGGTGTCATGGTGGTGCTGCCGATCGGCGGCGCGGACATGCCGGTGGTCATCTCCCTGCTCAACGCCTGCACCGGGTTGTCGGCCGCGGCGATGGGGCTGGCGTTGCAGAACACCGCGCTGATCGTGGCCGGGATGATCGTCGGCGCTTCGGGTTCGATCCTGACGAACCTGATGGCGAAGGCGATGAACCGGTCGATCCCGGCGATCGTGGCCGGCGGGTTCGGCGGCACCACGGCTTTGGCCGCGGGCAGCGCGGAAGCCCGTCCGGTGCGCAGCACGAGCGCGGCCGACACCGCGATCCAGATGGCGTACGCCGGCAAGGTCGTGGTGGTGCCCGGTTACGGCATGGCCGTGGCGCAGGCCCAGCACGCGGTGCGGGAGATGGCGCAGCTGCTGGAGGGCAAGGGAATTTCGGTGGCGTACGCGATCCACCCGGTCGCCGGGCGGATGCCGGGGCACATGAACGTGCTGCTGGCGGAAGCCGACGTGCCGTACGAACAGCTGCGGGAGATGGACGAGATCAACTCGGAGTTCGCGCAGACCGACGTGGCACTGGTGATCGGCGCCAACGACGTGACGAACCCGGCGGCGCGCACCGACCCCGGCTCGCCCATCTACGGAATGCCGATCCTCGACGTGAACGCGAGCCGTTCGGTGATCGTGCTCAAGCGATCGATGAACTCCGGTTTCGCCGGCATCGACAACGACCTGTTCTACGACCCGAAAACCACGATGCTCTTCGGGGACGCGAAATCCTCGGTCGGGGAAATCGTGGAGGAACTGAAAGCGCTGTGACCTCCTCAGTGCGCCGGGCTCCGGCCCGGCGCACTGAGGAGTGTCATTCGGCGGAGGAGAAAACGACCGGCGGCGCGGTCCGGCGACGGGGAGCCTTTTCGGCGGCGGCCTTCTTTACCGGCTGCTTCGCCGCCGCGGCGGGCTTTTTCGCGGCAGCCGCGGGCTTCTTGGCGGCAGCGGCCTTCGGCTTCGCCGGGGCCTTCGCGGTGGTCTTCGCCGCGGCCCTGGTGGCGGCCGGCTTGGCGGCGGCCTTGGTGGCGGCGGGCTTCTTCGGCGCGGCCTTCGTCGACTTCGCGGCAGCCGATTTCGCAGCCGTCGATTTCGCAGCCGTCGACTTCACTGCGGTCGACTTCGCCGCGGCCGATTTCGCAGCCGTGGTTTTCGCCGGGGCGGCCTTTGCCGTGGTGGCCCGCGTCGATTTCGCGGCCTTTGCCGGGGCGGCTTTCGCGGCGGCGGTTTTCCGCGTGGTGGCCTTTGCCGCCGTCTTCGTGGCGGCGGGCTTGGCGGCGGCCTTCTTCGCGGTGGTTTTCGCGGGCGCGGCCTTCGTGGCGGCCGCGGCTTTCACGCCCCTTTTCGGCGCGGCGGCTCCCGCCGTTTTCGCGGTGGCGCGTTTCGTGGCGGGCGCCTTCGCCGTTTTCGCCGCGGCGGTACGGGAATTCGTGCGGCGGGCCGGCGGCGCGAGGCGCTTCGGCCTGCGCTTGCGGCCACCGATGCGGCGGCCGTTCTCCACGTAGCGGGTCAGGATCTCGCGAAGGTTTTCCGCGTTGTCGTCGGACAGGTCGATGTCGTAGTCGACACCGTCAAGGCCGAACCGGACCTGCTCCTGGGCCGGCTCGCCGTTCAGGTCGTCCAGTAATTGCACCGCGGTGTTCTTCGCCACCGAAACCTCCCGTACTCGAATACTGCGGTGAGAATACCTCGCCCCGCTTGCGCTGCGCGTCTGCCTGGTGTGCGCTGATCCTCATGACCGAAGAGACTTACGACGTAGTGGTGATCGGCGGCGGCCCGGTCGGCGAAAACGCCGCGGGCCGCGCGGTCGCCGGGGGCCTCAAATCCGTGCTGGTGGACCACGAGCGCTTCGGCGGCGAGTGCTCCTACTGGGCGTGCATTCCGAGCAAAGCATTACTACGACCCGGAAACGCGCTCGCCGCGGCGAGACGGCTGCCCGGTGTTCCGGTGGGTGAGCGGCTCGACCCGGCGGCGGTGTTCGAGCGGCGCGACTCCTTCACCGGCAAGGGCGACGACAGCGGTCAGGTCGAGTGGGCGCGCGGCGCCGGCATCGAAACCGTGCGCGGGCACGCGCGGATCACGGGGCCACGAGAGGTCACTGTGGACGGCGAGCGAGTGTTGCACGCCACGCAGGCGGTGGTGGTCTGCACCGGAAGTGTGCCGCGCACGCCGGACATTCCCGGCCTCGGCGAGATCACCACGTGGGGTTCGCGCGAAGCCACGTCGGCGAGTGAAGTGCCGTCCCGGCTGGCGGTGCTCGGCGGCGGCGTGGTCGGTGTGGAGATGGCGCAGGCGTGGGCCCGGCTCGGCTCGCGGGTGGAGCTGATCATCTCCGGCCCGCGTCCGCTGCCGAGGAACGCGGACTTCGTCGGGGACGCGGTGCTCGAGGGGCTCCGCGCGGACGGTGTCCGCGTTCATCCCGGATCCGGCCTCGCGCGAGCTTCCGAAGTGGACGGAGCGGCGCGGCTGGAGCTGGTGGACGGCCGGACGCTCGACACCGACGTGCTGCTCGTCGCCACCGGCCGCCGTCCTGGCACGGACGATCTCGGCCTGGAGTCGATCGGGCTGAAGCCCGGGGCCGCGCTCACCGTCGACGACTCCGGCCGGGTGTCCGAAGTGGACGGTGACTGGCTGTACGCCGCGGGTGACGTGACGGGGCGGGCGCCGCTGACGCACCAGGGCAAGTACGCGGCGCGCGTGGTCGCGGACGTGCTGGTGGCCAGGTCGCAGGGCGAACCGGTCGACACGAGCCCGTGGAGCAAGCACTCCAGTACGGCCGACCACCACGCCGTGCCGCAGGTGGTGTTCACCGATCCGGAGGTGGCTTCGGTCGGCCTCGCCGGGCCGGTGGAGGGGAAACCGCACCGGGTGGTCGACCTCGACATCGCCGTCGCGGGTTCGTCGCTGCACGCCGACGGGTACGCGGGCAAGGCGCGGATGGTCGTGGACACCGAACGCGAGGTGCTCGTCGGGGTCACGTTCGTCGGACAGGACGTCGCCGAACTCCTGCACTCGGCGACGATCGCCGTCGCGGGGGAGGTGCCGCTCAGCAGGCTGTGGCACGCGGTGCCCGCGTTCCCGACGATCTCCGAAGTCTGGCTGAGGTTGCTGGAAACCTACGGCCTCTAAGGAATACGGGCAGTGGCCCCGGCCTGCGCGGCGCGCACGAGGCCGGGGTCGACGCTCACCGAAGCGTCGTCGAACCAGGACGCGAGCACGAGCACGACGGTCGTGCCGCCGGCGGTGCTGAAGTACGCGGCCCCGTCGAAGCTCGGGGTGCGCTGCCATTTCCCGGTTTCGGTCGCGAGGTCGGACATGCGGCCGCCGCCCGGTTCGTCCGCCACCTTCTTGACCGCGGCGGCGGAGGCGGAATCGGGGAAACTCAGCACCGACACCGAAACCGCGGCGGGTTTGCCGTCGACGGTGGCCTCGAAGCTGCCCCGCCGCATCGTCACGCACGGCGTCTTCTGCAGGCTCGCCTGCACGTCGCCGATGGCGTGCGCGGCGCAGTCGGTCCCGCTGCCCGAATCGCGTTCCAGCAACTGGATCCCGTTCACGTACTGGGGCGTGGGCGGGCTCGCCTCCGGTTCGTCGCCGCCGGTCGTCGCGAGCACGATCGCCGTCACCAGCAGGATGCCGAGTAGACCGATCGCCGCCATCGGAAGCCAGCGCACGGTGCGAGCGGGCTTGCGCGAGGGCGGGGGCACCGGCGCGGCGTCGGTGACCCGCGGCATCGGCGTGGTCACTTCGATCGGCGGCAGTTTCGGCGGCGCCGGCGGGGCGGGACGGACCGGCGGCATCTTGATGGTCACCGCCGAGAGCGGGTCCTCCTCCGGCGGAGCGACGCCGAACCCTTCGCCGGTAAGCGTTTCCTCCGACAGCTCAGGCGCTTCCGGCGCGAGGCTCTTGATCAGTGCACGCGCGTGCTCCACGGTGCAGGGCTTGCGGGCCGAAGCCAGCGAGACGCTCGCCGCGAGCATGCTCTTCGCGGTTGGGAACACCACGCGCACGTGACCCGCCATGTCCGCGGGCGGCTGATCCACCTCGTCGACGAACGGGCCCACCGCGAGCACGGTGCCGACCGGCATGGTCTCCGGCATCTTCGCCCGCAGCCGCTGGGTGATCGAGTCGGCGAAGGCGAGCTTGGCCGCCGCCGGGTTCACCGTCTTGTCCTGCGCGACCAGCGGCCAGCCGTCGGCCTTCCACGCGCCGGTCAACGGGGCCTCGAGTTTCATCGCCGGGTCGGGCAGGTCCACGCCGAGCACGATCAGCACGCCGCGCGGCAGCACCACGACCGCGTCCGCGACGCGCCCCGTCGGCAGCGGCCGCACCCCGGCGAGCGCGATCCCGCCCGCGACCGCCGTCCCCTTGCCGAGGGACGCCAGCGCGGCGCGGATGTCTTCGGCAACCAGCGACGGCTGCCGAGCCAGGCGCACGACCCGCAACTCCGAACCTCCCCGAACTCACGCCTGCCGTTGGGTGCACACGCTAGCGCCCGGTGACCGGTGATGCGCCCGATGGTGTGAAATTCACGAGCTGAACCCCCGGCATCTGGGGGTTTCTTGCGTGACTCCCATCACCCGATCGGGTGCTCGTCGTTGGTCCCATCGCGCGTTCCCCGAGCCCGAGGAGATCCGATGCAAAGGCGCACCACCCTCGCGGTCGCGGCGGCACTGCTCGTCGCACCGCTCGCCACCGCCCCGGCGGCCACGGCGCAGAGTCCGCTCGCGCCCGTGTCCGGCACGCTGGCCGGCCTGTTGTCCACCGTCACGTCGGCCACCCAGCTGACGACGCTGGTGCACTCGGCCGACGTGACCACCGCGGAGAAAGCGGTCAAGGAGGCGGGCCTGACGCAAGTCACCGAGTTCGCCAAGATCGGCGTGGTCGGCGCGAAGGGCTCGGCCGCGCAGGTGAACGCCCTCCGCAAGAACCCGGGCGTCACCTACGTGGAGAACAACGACCAGCTGATCACCTACGGCAGCACCGGCACCACGGCGACCCGCAGCGCCGAGGCACAGCAGTCGCTCACCGGCGCCAACGGCACGAAACTCGACGGCAGCGGCGTCTCGGTCGCGATCATCGACACCGGCGTCGACCCGACCCACCCGGCGTTCCAGTCCGGCGGCGGCACCCGCGTGGTCCGCAACCTGAAGAGCCTCTGCCTCGACGGCACGGACACCTCGTGCATCACCGACGTGCCGACGTCCGTCGACACCGACACCACGTCGCTCGGCGGGCACGGCACGCACGTCACCGGCATCGCGGCGGGCAACCCGCTGACCCTGCCCGACGGCACGAAGGTCGGCGGCTCCGCGCCGGGTTCGAAGATCGTCCCGATCTCGACCGGGCTGGCCCTGCTCGTCCTCGGCACGGACGCCGCGCTGAACTGGGTGCTGGAGAACCACAACGCGCCCTGCGGCGCCGGCGTGCCCGCCAGCACCTGCCCGCCGATCAAGGTGATCAACAACTCCTACGGCCCGCAGGGCGGTGGCGCCTTCGACCCGAACTCCGCCACCGTGCAGCTGCAACGCAAACTGGCCGCCGAGGGCGTGGTCACCGTGTGGGCCAACGGGAACGACGGCGGCGACGGATCGCAGGACCTGTCCAACCCGCCGGGCCAGGACCCGACCCCGGGCGTGATCTCGGTGGCTTCGTACAACGACCAGGGCACCGGCACCCGTGACGGCGCCGTGTCCGACTTCTCCTCGCGCGGCAAGGCGAGCGACTCGGCGACCTGGCCGGACGTCTCCGCGCCGGGCGAGAACATCCTCTCCGCCTGCCGCCCGTACCTGGTGATCTGCTCGCAGGGGCTGCAGCCGGAGAACGGGCCGGGGCCGCTGGACCTCGGGACGTACAACGTGATCAGCGGGACCTCGATGGCCACGCCGCAGATCACCGGGATCGTCGCCCAGCTGTTCCAGGCCGATCCGCGGGCCACCCCGGGTGACATCGAGAACGCGATCAAGTCGACCGCGTACAAGTACGCGAACGGTGCCCCGTACCAGCCGGTCGGCGGCTACAGTTCGAGCTACGACAAGGGGACCGGCCTGGTCGACACCGTCGCGGCGGCGCGGTCCCTCGGCGCAGCGGGCTGACCTGGGGCGAAGGGCACCTTCGCGGGTTCAGGCCCGTGGAGGTGCCCTTCTTCACTGTTCCCGCTGATGCGCCTGAGGTTCATGTGGCCAAATGGGTGATCGGGGTGCACAATGTGCTAAGCCACGTCACGAGTGCAGCAACAACCGCCGAGTTCGCGAGGTCGTAGGGGAAGACGCCCCTCGTCGAACAGCGGAGGTCAGCAGTGAGCACCCGTGGCAGCACCCGTGGCGTGGTGTACGTCCACTCGTCGCCGTCTGCGGTTTGCCCGCACGTCGAGTGGGCTATTTCGGGCACCCTCGGGACCCGAGCGGATCTGAAGTGGACGGCACAGCCGGCCGCTCCAGGGCAGTTGCGCGCCGAATGCAGCTGGAGCGCGCCCACCGGCACCAGCGGCAAGCTCGCGAGTGCCCTCAAGGCGTGGCCGATGCTGCGCTTCGAGGTCACCGAGGACCCGAGCCCCGGTGTCGACGGCGAACGGTACTGCTACGCGCCCGGCCTCGGCCTGTGGCACGGGCGGACCAGCGCCAACGGTGACATCGTCGTGGGCGAGGACCAGTTGCGCTCGCTCGTCGCCAAGGCGCGGGCCGGTGAGGCGTTCGCGCACCGCGTGGACGAGCTGCTGGCCACGAACTGGGACGAGGCGCTGGAGCCGTTCCGGCACGCCGGGGACGGCGCGCCGGTAACCTGGCTGCACCGTGTGGGGTGAGTCGAAGGTGGTGCTGGGCGGGTGGCTAACGGGGGCTACTACCCTGCCGATGTGTCAGCTGTGCCTGCGACCCCCCATCCGCAGCGATGGCTGATTCCTGTCCTCGTGGTGGTGCTCTGCCTGATGGTCGGCGGCGGACTGCTGGCGCGTGAGGTCTACCGCGAACCGGACTCCCCGCCGCTGTCCACGCTCGCCCTGCCGAGCACCTCGGCCCGCCCGCTCGCGCAGCAGCCCGGCCCGGCCACGGTCGAGGAGACGCCGGACGCGGCCATGCACCCGCAGCACGAAGTCGTCCGGCAGCTGCTGCAGAACTACTTCGACTCCATCAACGCGCGCGACTACGACCTGTGGAAGGCGACGGTCACCAAGGACCGGATCCAGTCCAAGCCGAAGGCCGACTGGCTCAAGGACTACGACTCCACCAAGGACGGCAGCATCCTGGTCTACCGGATCGACGCGGTTTCGAGCCAGAACCTGCTGGTGCTGGTGGGTTTCACGAGTACGCAGGCCCCGGAGGACGCGCCGACCGACCTGCCGAACGCGCAGTGCGTGCAGTGGAAGCTGGCGCTCCCGGTGACCCAGGAGTCGGGACACTGGAAGGTCGACATGGTCCCGACCTATGTGACCCCGGAAGCCACCGCCTGCTGACGACCGCGCGAAAACACCGCTGCAGACAGCACTCGGCGAAACGGCCCGGCGAGAAGATCTCGCCGGGCCGTTCGCTGTCCGGAGATCAGGCGGCCGTGAACAACAGCGCCGTGTTGTGCCCGCCGAAGCCGAACGAGTTGCTGATCGCCGCGGCGTACTCGCCCTTGCGGGGCTCGCCGGCCACCACGTCGAGCTCGACCTTCGGGTCGAGGTTCTCCAGGTTCAGCGTCGCCGGCACCAGCCCGTGGTAGATCGCCAGCAGCGTGGCGATGCCTTCGACCGCGCCCGCGCCACCGACGAGGTGGCCCAGCGCGCCCTTAGGCGCCGTGACGACGGCGTGCTCGCCGATGGCCCGGCGGATCGCGTTCGCCTCGCCCACGTCGCCGACCACCGTGGCGGTGGCGTGCGCGTTGACGTGGGCGACGTCCGCCGCGGTGAGCCCGGCCATCTGGATGGCGTTGCTCATCGCCGCGATCTGGCCGATCCCCTCGGGGTGGTTGCCCGTGATGTGGTGGGCGTCCGAGGTGATCCCGTAACCG
Source organism: Amycolatopsis acidicola (assembly GCF_007713735.2). Taxonomy (GTDB): domain Bacteria; phylum Actinomycetota; class Actinomycetes; order Mycobacteriales; family Pseudonocardiaceae; genus Amycolatopsis_E; species Amycolatopsis_E acidicola. Next base: position 162,465 of record NZ_VMNW02000004.1, read on the forward strand.
GCGAGCCTGCCGTAGATCTTCGCGCCGCGGGCCTTCGCCCGGTCGGCACGCTCCAGCACGACCACGCCGGCACCTTCACCGAGCACGAACCCGTCGCGCGCGGTGTCGAACGGCCGCGACGCATGCGCCGGGTCGTCGTTGTTGGTGGACACCGTGCGCGCCTGGGCGAACCCGGCGATGGTGATCGGGTGGATGCAGGCCTCCGCACCCCCGGCGACCACCACGTCGGCCCGGCCGTTCTGGATCATCTGGTACGCCGAGGCGATGCCCTCCGCGCCGGAGGCACAAGCCGACGCGGGCGAGTGCACTCCGGCGCGGGCCTTCAGGTCGATGCCGACGTGCGCGGCGGGACCGTTGGGCATCAGCATCGGCACGGTCAGCGGCGACACCTTGCGGATGCCGTGCTCCCGCAGCAGATCGTTCTGCGTCAGCAGGGTGACCGGGCCACCGATGCCGGTACCGATGGACACACCGAGCCGATCGGGATCGACGTCGCTGTGCTCCTCGGTCGGCTCGGCGAAACCGGCGTCCGCCCACGCCTGCCGCGCGGCGATGAGCGCGATCTGCTCACACCGGTCGAGCCTGCGGGCCTGGACGCGCGGGAGTTTCTCCGTCGGTTCCTCGGCGAGAGTCGCACCGATCTTCACCGGCAGGTCGTACTGCTCGACCCAGTCGGCCTCGATGCGACGGATGCCGCTGCGGCCGGCGAGCAGGCCGTCCCAGGTGGACGCGACGTCCCCGCCGAGCGGCGTGGTGGCCCCCAGCCCGGTGATCACGACGTCGATGTTGCTCATGTGGATTCTCCCCGAGGTCAGTTCAGAGAATTCGTGCCTTTGTCACTTGGCGTTCGCGGAGACGTAGTTCACCGCGTCGCCCACGGTCTTGAGGTTGGCGAGCTCGTCGTCCGGGATCTTGACCCCGAACTTGTCCTCGGCCTGCACCGCGATCTCGACCATCGACAGCGAGTCGATGTCCAGGTCGTCGACGAACGACTTCTCGGCGCTCACGTCGTCCTGCGCGACACCGGCGACCTCTTCGACGATTTCCGCGAGGCCGGCGAGGATCTCTTCTTTGTCCGCCACTGTTGTTTTCCCTTTCCTGGTTTCCGGGCTTGCCTGACGCCGGCGGGCGGGCTGCCCGCCGGCGTAAGTGGTATCACGGGCAGAGGACGGCCTGACCGGCATACGACAGTCCGGCGCCGAAGCCGACCATCAGGATGACGTCCCCGGACCGCACGCTGCCCGCCTTGCGCATGTGGTCCAGTGCCATCGGGATGGACGCCGAGGACGTGTTGCCGGAGTAGCGGATGTCGTCCGCCACCACCATGTCCTCGCGCGCGCCTTTGGCCCGCAGCTTCTTCGCGATCGACTCCACGATCCGCAGGTTGGCCTGGTGCGGGATCAGAACGTCCACATCGGACGGTTCGAGCCCCGCCAGCTCCAGCGCGCGCAACGCGATCGGGGCGATCTGCGTGGTCGCCCAGCGGAACACCGACTGCCCCTCCTGGTAGAGGAAACGGTGCTCACGCATGTAGATGGTCTCGACGAGGTCGCCCGCGCTGCCCCAGGCGACCGGCCCGATGCCCGGCTCGTCGGACGGCCCGACCACGGCCGCGCCCGCGCCGTCGGCGAAGATGATCGCGTTCGCGCGGTCCGTCGGCTCCACCCAGTCGGTGAGCTTCTCGGCGCCGATCACCAGCACCTTGCCCGCGGAACCGGAGCGGATCAGGTCGGAGGCCACGCCGAGGCCGTAGCAGAACCCGGCGCAGGCGGCGTTGAGGTCGAACGCGCCAGCCGCCTTGATCCCGAGCCGGTCGGCCACCTGCGCGGCCGCGTTCGGTATCGGCGAGGGCATCGTGCAGTTCGGCAGGATGACAGTGTCTATTTCGGACGGTTCGACCCCGGCGTCGGCGAGCGCGTTGGTGCCCGCCGCGACCGCCATGTCGACCAGCAGCTCGTCCTTCTCGGCGAACCGGCGCTCGACGATGCCGACGCGGTCGCGGATCCACTGGTCGTTGGTGTCCATGAGCTGCGACAGGTCGTCGTTGGTGACCCGCCGTTCCGGCTGATGGCTGCCGACCCCCAGTACCCGGGTGGCCGCAGGGCCCTGCTTGAGCCGCAGTACCGGCGCCACTACGCCTCCTTCCCGACGGCGGCCAGCTCGGCCGGCGTCTTCAACGCGATCGTCTCGGTGACCGTGCCCTTGAGCTGGCGCTTGACCAGCCCGGTCAGCGTCCCCGCCGGGGGCAGCTCGACCGTCCTGGTGACGCCGAGCGAAACCAGTCCGGTCATCGTCAGGTCCCAGCGCACCGGCCGCGTCACCTGCTTGACCAGGCGCTCGAGGTACTCGGCGCCGCTGGAGACGACCGCGCCGTCGGCGTTGGACAGCAGCGGGCGGTTCGGGTCGGCCGGGGTGATCTTCGCGGCATGCTCGCGCAGCGCTTCTTCGGCCGGGGCCATGTAGTGCGTGTGGAAGGCGCCCGCGACCTTGAGCGCGCGGACCTTCGTGCCCGCCAGCGGTTCGGCGACGATCCGCTCGATCGCGTCGGTGGCGCCGGAGGCGACGATCTGCCCGGCCCCGTTGCGGTTCGCGGCGGCCAGCCCCTGCTCCTCGAGCCACGCGACGACCTGCTCGGGCTCGCCCAGCATCACGGCGGCCATGCTCGTCGGCTGCGCGGCGCAGGCCTTGGCCATTTCGGCGCCGCGGACGGCGGCCAGCGCCACCGCGTCCTCCGCGGACAGCACGCCCGCGATCGCGGCCGCGGCCAGTTCGCCGACCGAATGCCCGGCGACGGGCGCGTCGGCGGGCACGTTCTCCAGCTCCTCGAAGGCGAGCAGCGACAGCGCCACGATGAGCGGCTGCGTGATCGCGGTGTCCTGGATCGTCTCCGCGTCGGCCTCGGTACCGAGGTGCACGAGGTCGAGGCCGGTGCGCTCGGACCAGCGCGCGAGCTTCTCGCGGGTGCCGTCGAGCTCGAGCCAGGGAGTGAACATGCCGGGAGCCTGAGAGCCCTGTCCGGGGGCGAGCACTGCTGTCACGCCCTCAAGGGAACACGGTCCGCGCGCATGGTCGGGATGCCGCCGCTCACGAAGTCCACGCGGTGAATTTGTGGGGACCCTCCAAAGAAGGCGCCCTGATCACTCTGCACAACGGGAAGGTGTTGTAAGGATCGGGCAGTCGGGAACGTGAGACTGGTCACCAGATGCCGCGTGCCTTCGCCAGCCTGCCCACCGTCAGCGCCACCCGGAGCACGAGCGCGTCCCGTGAGTCGGTGGGATTGCGGCCGGTGAGTTCGGTGGCGCGGCGCAGCCGGTAGCGAACTGTGTTGGGGTGCACGAAAAGCGCCTTCGCGCAGGTTTCCAGTACGCCGCCGGATTCGAGGTACGTCTCGACGGTCTGCAGCACCGTCGGCCCGGCGGCTTCGAGCGGCTGGGCGATTTCGTCGATCAGCAGCCGTTCCGCTTCCGCGTCACCGGAAAGCGCGCGCTCGGGCAGCAGGTCGACCGAGCGCACCGGCCGCGGCGCCGCCGGCCAGCCGACGACGGCGCGCAGGCCGGAGAGCGCTTCCGCGGCGCTGCGGTGTGCTTCGCCGAGGCTCGCCACCGTCGGCCCGGCGACGACGGGGCCGTCCCCGAACGCGACGGCGAGCTTGTCCAGCACCGGCCCGTCGGTGGCCCCGCCCGCCACGATGATCAGGCGCGAGCCCTGCACGCTCAGCAGTACCGGTTTGGCCAAGCGCGCGGCTAGTCGGCGCACCTCGAACACGACCGTCGGCGGGTCGTCGGAGGAGGGGCGGCCGACGACGACGGTGGCCGTGGCGCCGGGTTCCCAGCCGAGCGCCGCGGCGCGGGAGAGCACGGCCTCCTCGGCGTCACCGCGGACGATCCCATCGACGACGAGCGCCTCCAGCCGGGCGTCCCAGGCGCCGCGCGCCTCGGCGGCGGCCGCGTAGGAGTTGGCCGTGGCGAAGGCGATTTCCCTGCCGTAGCGGAGGATTCCCTCGATGAGCGCGGCCTGTTCGGCGTCGTTGGCGGCGAGCTCGGGGAGTTGTTCCTCGAAGACCTCGATGGCCATCCGGACCAGTCCGACCGCCTGGCGAAGCCCGATCCAGCGGGACAGTTCCTGTGGCGCGCTGCGGAAGGCTTCGGTGGTGAGGCGGAGCGCTTCCTGCGAGTCGCGGAGCCAGTCGACGAAGCCGGCCGCGCCGGTCTGGGTGATCATCAGGATGCTGGCGCGCTGGTCGGCGGGGAGCCTGCTGAACCAGGGCAGCCGCTGCTCCATCGCGGCGACGCTGGCGGACGCGAGCCTGCCCGAAGCCCGCTCCAGCCTGCGCAACGTCTTCGCCGACAAGCCGTGGTGCTTCGGTGCTGATGTCTGACCCATGATGTCGCAGATCGTACGTCCAGCCGAGCGGCGGTCACCTGCTACCGTGCTGGTATAGAAATACCGGTACGGAGGACGCGAGGATAATCGTGATCGAACTGAAGACGCCCGCGGAGATCGAACGCATGCACGTCACCGGGCGGTTCGTCGCCGAGGTGCTGACCGAGGTCGGCAGGATCGCGGACGTGGGCGTCAACCTCCTGGACCTGGAGCACCACGTGCGCGGCATGATCAAACGGCGCGGCGCCGAGTCGTGCTACTGGGACTACGCGCCGTCATTCGGCGAAGGTCCGTTCCGCAACGTGATCTGCTTGTCCGTCAACGATGCCGTCCTGCACGGGCTGCCGCACGACTACGTGCTGCGCGACGGGGATGTGCTGACCGCGGATATCGCGGTGAGCATCGATGGCTGGGTGGCGGACTCGGCGCGCACGGTGATCGTCGGCAACGCGGCGGAGGAGGATTTGCGGATCATTCGTGCCACGGAGGAGGCGTTGGAGGCGGGGATCGCGGCGGCTCGCCCGGGGAACCGGCTGGGGGACATCTCGGCGGCGATCGGTGCGGTGGCCAGTGATTACGGTTATCCGGTCAACACGGAGTTCGGCGGGCATGGCCTCGGTCGCACGATGCACGAGGATCCGCATGTTTCCAACAAGGGCCAGGCGGGCCGGGGTATGAAGCTGCGCCCGGGCTTGACCCTCGCGCTGGAGCCCTGGCTGGCGCGCACGACCGACAAGATCGTCTACGACCCTGACGGCTGGACCATCCGCTCCGCCGATGGCTCGCGCACCGCCCACTCCGAACACACGATCGCCATCACCCCCGACGCCCCCGAGGTCCTAACCCGCCGCCCCGCCGAAGCCGCCTAACCTCACCGCTCCCACACACCGCACCAACTCGCGCCCGCGGGAGCGGCCAACTCGCGAACGGCCCCACACATCTCGCGCCCGGCACCGGCCATCTCGCGCCCGGCACCGGCCAACTCGCGCCCGGCACCGGCCAACTCGGCTTTCCCGGCGCTGGTTAGCCCCTACCGGACCAAGCTGGAAGGCGCGGAGCCAGCGCAGGGCTGGTCGGCCCCTACCGGACAGTGCTGGGAGGTGCGGAGCCAGCGCAGGGCTGGTCGGCCCCTACCGGACTGGCGCTGGGAGGTGCGGAGCACGCACCGCGGGGGGTTTGGGGGGCTCGGCCCCCCAACAAGACAACGGCCTCGCCCGAGGGAGCGCGAAGCGCGAACAGGGCATATGCGAGGCCGCCCGGCTCTGCGGTTCACGCAGTGCCGGGCGGCCTCATCTCCCCGGTCCCCACCGGTAGGTCCACTATGGACCGCGGTGGTGGGCGGACGCCAGTTGTCTCGCCCGATCGTGTAGTGGGATTACCGACGGTGGGGAATCCGGGGCGGTTTTCGTGGGTTGTCGGCGGTGTGGACTTCTTGCTGCAGCACGGGGTGACCGTTTTCGGACAGTGGATCTCGATCGCGGAACTGGTGGGTCAGGTGTGCGCGCTCGCCGTGGTTTTCCTTGCCCAGCGGCGCACTTTGTGGACTTGGCCGGTTCAGGTCGGGGCCACGGTGTTGTTGTTCAGTGTTTACGCGTCCGCTCATTTGGGCGGGTTGGCGTCGCGGCAGGTCGCGATTCTGCTGATCTCGGTCTATGGCTGGTGGGCGTGGACGAGGCGGAAGGATCCGGTGTACGGCGTGGTGGTGCGCCGTGGCCGGGTTTCGGAGCGGCTGCTGATGGGTGGCGCTTTCGTCGTGGGCACCGTCGTGATGGCGCTGGTGCTCGACGCGCTGGGCGCGTCGTGGGCGCCTTGGCCGGATGCGGCGATCTTCGTCGGGACGCTGGTCGCGTTCGCCGCGCAGGGGCTCGGGCTGGTGGAGTTCTGGTTGGTGTGGCTGGTGGTGGACGCGGTGGGGGTGCCGTTGCAGATCGCTTCCGGCTTGTACTTCTCGGCCGCGATCTACGTGGTGTTCGCCGCGCTGGTGATCCAGGGCTGGTGGAGCTGGAACCGTTCGGCCCGGCAGGTGCGGGGGAAGGTCACGGCAGCATCCAGCTGAGCACCGTGCTCTGGCCGACGACGATCAGGCACATCACCAGCAGCAGCCCCACGCTCCACGGGAGCACCCGGCGCAACAGCGTGCCCTCCTCACCGGGCAGCATCGCGGCAGCGCACGCGATGGACAGGTTCTGCGGGGAGATCATCTTGCCGAGCACGCCGCCGGAGCTGTTCGCCGAAGCGAGCAGCTCCGCGGACAGTCCGGCCTGGTGTGCCGCGGTCACTTGCAGCGCGCCGAACAATGCGTTGGCCGACGTGTCCGAGCCCGAGACCGCGACACCGAACCAGCCGAGCACCGGGGAGAGGAAGGCGAGTCCGGCGCCAGCGCCCGCGATGAAATAGCCGATCGTCGTGGTCTGCCCGGAGAGGTTCATCACGTAGGCGAGCGCGAGCACGCCGGTCACCGTGAGGATCGCGAACCGCAGTTCCTTGATCGTCGCGCCGTATTCGGCGACGGAGTCGCGCGCGGTCACCCGCAGCGCGAGCACCGTGAGGATCCCGGCGATGAGCACGAGTGTGCCGCCGGTGTTGAGGAACGGCAGCGAGAAGGTGTTGCCGGACACCGGTTTTCCGCTCGGCGCGGCCACGTGCAGCCCGGCCCAGTGGAACTTCCAGGTGACCGAGTCGAGCAGCTTCTTGACCGGGCCGATCTGGCCGATCGAAAAGATGACGATGATCAGCAGGTACGGCAGGTACGCGCGGAAGACCTCGCCGCGGTCCTCCGGCCGGTCGAGCGTTTCCGTCGCCGTGCCGGTGAGCACGGCGGCCCGCACCTCTTCGCGCGCCGGTTTCCTGGCGGCGGGCAGCACGACGAGCGCGGCAGCGCCGGCCAGCGCGGCACCGATGTCGGCGAGCTGGGCGGAGACGAAGTTCGAGGCGGCGAACTGCACGGCACCGAAGGCGATCCCGCACACCAGCGCGGGCACCCAGGTCTCCCGCAGCCCGCGTTTGCCGTCGATGATGATCACCAGCAGCAGTGGCACGAACAGCGCGAGCAGCGGGGTCTGGCGGCCGACGATGGACGAGACCGTGTCCAGCGGGATGCCGGTGACCTGCGCGAGCGTGACCACCGGCGTGCCCATCGCGCCGAACGCGACCGGCGCGGTGTTCGCGACCAGCGCCAGCACCGCGGCGCGTACGGGCGTGAACCCGAGCGCCACCAGCATCACCGAGCTGATCGCGACCGGCGCGCCGAAGCCCGCCAGCGCCTCCATCAGCGCGCCGAAACAGAACGCGATCAGCAGGCCCTGGATGCGCGGATCGTCCGAGACCCGGCCGAACGAGCGGCGCAGCACGTCGAAATGCCCGGTGCGCACCGTGATCCGGTAGATCCACAGCGCGTTGACGACGATCCACATGATCGGGAAGAGCCCGAACGCCGCGCCCTGCAGGCCGCTGGAGATCGCCTGCCCCACGGGCATCCCGTAGACCGCGACCGCGATGACGAGCGCCACCAGCAGCCCGATCAGCGCGGCGTGGTGTGCCCGCATCCGGACGACGCCGAGCAGCACCAGCACGACGGCGAGCGGGAGCACCGCGACCAGGGCGGAGAGGCCGAGCGAGCCGGCCAGCGGGGCGAGTTCCTGTACGAACATGCCGACCTCGTTTCCACCATGCGGAAGTCGTTTTCCGGGCGGTTGGAGAGATCATCAACATCCGCCGGGGCTCCGTCAAGGACGGCGTTCCGATGGTTGATACGTCGGCGCGGAGAACCCGTTCAGCGCAGTGTCGCGTGACTCGGCCGCAACGCGGAAATCGTGCGCACGCCGAGCAGTTGCATGGTGCGGATGATCTCCGTGCGGAGGATGTCCACGCACCGCTGCACGCCGCGCTCACCGCCCGCCATCAGGCCGTACAGGTAAGCGCGGCCGATGAGGCAGGTGGTGGCACCCTGCGCGAGCGCCGCGACGATGTCGCCTCCCGAGAGAATGCCGGTGTCGAGCCAGACCTCGGCGGAGCCGTCGACGGCGTCGAGCGTGGGCCGGAGCAGCTCCAGCGGCGTCGGCGCGCGATCGAGCTGGCGGCCGCCGTGATTGGACAGGATGACCGCGTCGGCACCGTGCTTCACGACGTCGCGGGCATCCTCGGCGTTCTGGATCCCTTTCACCACAAGCTTTCCCGGCCAGCTCTCGCGCACCCAGTCGAGATCCCCGTAGCTCAGCGTCGGGTCGAACAGCTTGTTGATCAGCTCCTGGACCGTGCCGCCCCACGAATCGAGTGAGGCGAAGCTCAGCGGCTCGGTGGTGAGCAGGTTCAGCCACCACGACGGATGCGTTGCCCCGTCGAGGAAAGTGCGCAGGGTCAGCGTCGGCGGGATGGTCAGCCCGTTGCGCACGTCCCGCATCCGCGCGCCGCCGACCGGGGTGTCCACGGTCAGCAGCAACGTGTCGTAGCCCGATTCCCACGCCCGTCGCATCAATTCCTGGCCCGCGGCGTGATCGCGCCACACGTAGAGCTGGAACCATTTCCGGGCGTCGGGCGCGGCCTTGGCCACCGCCTCGATCGACGTGGTGCCCATGGTCGAAAGGGCGTACGGGATGTTCTCCCGCTGCGCCACGCGGGCCACGGCGAGCTCACCCTCGTGGTGCATCATCCGCGTGAAACCCGTTGGCGCGAAAGCGAACGGCAGCTCCGCGCGCTTGCCGAGCACCGTCACGCTCGTGTCGACGTCGGCCACCCCGCGCAGGACGTTGGGGTGGAATTCGACGCTGCGGAACGCCTGCCGAGCCCGGCGCAGGCTGTCCTCCAGCTCCGCCGCGCCATCGGTGTAGTCGAATACGGCCTTCGGCGTGCGCCGGCGGGCCGCGGCGCGCAGGTCCGGAATCGTGTGCGCGTTGCCGAGTCTGCGTTCGGTCGGGTTCAACCGCACCGGCTTCGGCCGCAGGATCTGCTTCAGCTCACTCGGTTTCGGGACCCGCCGCTTCGTCATCGCTTCACCCTGCCTGACGGGACGCCCCGGCGGCAATCACGCCGCCGGGGCACCCGTCGGCAGGTCAGGCGTTGCCGGAGTCCGACAGCTGCGGGCCCGCGGCCGACACGTCGTGGATGCGGTACTTCTTCGTCGCCTCCACGACCTTCGACTGCTCGACCTCGCCGCGGCGGGCCAGCGCCGTCAGCGTCGCCACCGTGATCGACTCGGCGTCCACCAGGAAGTGCCGCCGCGCGGCCGGGCGCGTGTCGGAGAAACCGAACCCGTCCGTGCCGAGGGTGACCATGTCGGCGGGCACCCACGGGCGGATCATGTCCGGCACCGCGCGCATCCAGTCCGACACCGCCACGACCGGGCCGGCCTGGCCCTGCAGCGCCTGCGTGACGTACGGGACGCGCGGGTCGGCCTCGGGGTTGAGCAGGTTCTCCCGGTCGACCTCGACGGCCTCGCGGCGCAGCTCGCCCCACGACGTGGCCGACCAGACAGCGGCGCGTACGCCCCACTCCTCGGCCAAGAGCTTCTGCGCCTTCAGCGCGTCCGGCATCGTGACGCCCGAGACGAGGATCTGCGCCTCCGGGCCACCGCCGCCCGGTGCCTCGGCGTACCGGTACAGGCCCTTGAGCAGCCCGGCCACGTCGACGTTGTCCGGCTCGGCGGGCTGCTGGTACGGCTCGTTGTAGATCGTGACGTAGTAGAAGATGTTCTCGCCGTTGCCGTCCGGGCCGCCTTCGCCGTACATGCGGCGCAGCCCTTCCTTGACGATGTGCGCGATCTCGAACGACCACGCCGGGTCGTACGCCACCACGGCCGGGTTCGTCGCCGCCAGCAGCAGCGAATGCCCGTCCGCGTGCTGCAGGCCCTCACCGGTCAGCGTGGTGCGGCCCGCGGTGGCGCCCAGCACGAACCCGCGCGCCATCTGGTCCGCCGCCGCATACAGGCCGTCGCCGGTGCGCTGGAAACCGAACATCGAATAGAAGATGTAGATCGGGATCATCGGCTCGCCGTGCGTGGCGTACGACGTGCCCACAGCCGTGAACGACGCCGTGGAACCGGCCTCGTTGATGCCCTCGTGCAGCAGCTGGCCCTGTTCGGACTCCTTGTACGCCAGCATCAGGTTGGCGTCGACCGAGGTGTAGCTCTGCCCGTGCGGGTTGTAGATCTTGGCCGTCGGGAACATCGAGTCGAGGCCGAAGGTGCGCGCCTCGTCCGGGATGATCGGCACGATCCGCGCGCCGATCTCCTTGTCCTTGGCGAGCTCCCGGATCAGCCGGACGAAGGCCATCGTGGTGGCGACCTCCTGCTTGCCCGAGCCCTTCCGGACCGCCTCGTAAACCTTGTCGCCCGGCAGCACCAGCGGCTTGGCCCGGCCCGCGCGGCGTTCCGGCAGGAACCCGCCCAGCGCGCGCCGCCGGCCGACCATGTACTCGATCTCGGGCGAGCTCTGCCCTGGGTGGTAGTACGGCGGCAGCTTCGGGTTCTCCTCCAGCTGCGCGTCGCTGATCGGGATGCGCTGCGAATCGCGGAAGAGCTTCAGGTCGTCGAGCGTGAGCTTCTTCATCTGGTGCGTGGCGTTGCGGCCCTCGAACGCCGGGCCGAGGCCGTAGCCCTTGATGGTGTGGGCGAGGATCACGGTCGGCTGGCCGTGGTGTTCCATCGCCGCCTTGTACGCCGCGTACACCTTGCGGTAGTCGTGGCCACCGCGCTTGAGGTTCCAGATGTCGGCGTCGGTGAGGTCCTTGACCAGCTCCTTCGTGCGCGGGTCACGGCCGAAGAAGTGCTCGCGGACGAAGGCGCCGTCGTTGGCCTTGTAGGTCTGGTAGTCGCCGTCCGGGGTGACGTTCATCAGGTTGACGAGCGCGCCGTCGCGGTCGGCGTGCAGCAGCGCGTCCCACTCGCGGCCCCAGATGACCTTGATCACGTTCCAGCCCGCGCCGCGGAAGTACGCCTCGAGCTCCTGGATGATCTTGCCGTTGCCGCGGACCGGCCCGTCGAGGCGCTGCAGGTTGCAGTTGATGACGAAGGTCAGGTTGTCGAGACCCTCACCGGCCGCCACGTGGATCAGCCCGCGGGACTCGGCCTCGTCCATCTCGCCGTCGCCGAGGAACGCCCAGACGTGCTGGTCGTTGGTGTCCTTGATGCCGCGGTCACGCAGGTAGCGGTTGAACCGCGCCTGGTAGATGGCGTTCATCGGGCCGAGCCCCATCGAGACCGTGGGGTTCTCCCAGAACTCCGGCATCAGCCGCGGGTGCGGATACGACGGCAGGCCGCCGCCGGCGCCCGCGTGGCTGTATTCCTGGCGGAAGCCGTCGAGCTGCTGCTCGCTCAGCCTGCCCTCGAGGAACGCGCGCGCGTACATACCGGGGGAGGCGTGGCCCTGGAAGAAGACCTGGTCACCGCCGCCGGAGTGGTCCTTGCCGCGGAAGAAGTGGTTGAAGCCGACTTCGTACAGCGCCGCCGAGGAGGCGTAGGTGGAGATGTGGCCGCCGACGCCAACGCCCGGCCGCTGCGCGCGGTGCACCATGATCGCCGCGTTCCAGCGGATGTAGGCGCGGTAGCGGCGCTCCAGTTCCTCGTCGCCGGGGAACCACGGCTCGTTCTCGGTGGGGATGGTGTTCACGAAGTCCGTGGCGGTCAGCGGCGGTACGCCGATGTTGCGCTCACGGGCACGTTCCAGGATCCGCAACATCAGGTAGCGGGCGCGCTGCTTTCCGCCGCGGGCCAGCGCCTCGTCGAAGGAGTCCAGCCATTCGGCGGTCTCCTCCGGGTCGATGTCGGGCAGGTGCGCCGCCAATCCGTCACGGATCACGCGCACCCGCGCCGGCGCCTGCGGGCTGCCGGCACCGCTCGCGGCCTGGTCGTTCTGGGGGGCCAAGGGATCTCCTCGCCGGTTGTTTTCGCCTAGCCGGGCACGCGCTCCACGGCACGTGCTCTGCCTGACATCGTCGTCTCTTTCCGGGCCCGCGTCATCGCTACTCGGCGGTAACGTCTGCCCACCTCACAGGGGGAATCCGCCTCCTGCAGACGCGCACGCGCGCGCGAGGCATCATCCACCTTAAGGCAGCGTCGCCGTGACCGTGGCGAACCGGGTCGCGGAAGGGGCACGTAGCCTCCTACCCTTGCGAAACGACTTGGCAGAGATCCGGTGTGGACGGTTGCGCCGCGGCCCGCGGGCGTGTTCGCTAGCCCCATCCGTGTATCCGAGTGACCGGACCCGCCGGTCACCCGTTTTAGTTGGAGGAGTGAAAGCAGTGGTCGCCGCTGGAGACGCTGACAAGGGCAGCGTCGCCGAGAGGCTTGGGATCAAGCCGGACATGGTGGTTCAGGAGATCGGCTGGGACGAGGACGTCGACGACGACCTCCGCGCGGCGATCGAGGAACATATCGGCGGCGATCTCCTCGACGAGGACGCCGACGAGGTCATCGACGTCGTGCTGCTGTGGTGGCGGGAGGGCGATGGTGACCTGGTCGACGCGATCATGGACGCGCGCGCCCCGCTCGACGAGAGCGGCGTGATCTGGGTGCTGACCCCGAAGACCGGGCAGCCAGGGCACGTCGAGCCGAGCGAGATCGCCGAGGCCGTGCCCACCGTCGGACTCGCACAGACGTCGAACGCGAGCGTCGGGGCGAACTGGGCGGGTACCAAGCTGGTCTCCCCCAAGTCGACGAAATCCAAGCGCTGAACGGCCGCACGCTAAGGTTGGCTTGCAGACGTAACGCGCGACGTGGGAGAGGTGCCAAGCTATGGCGGTCGAGGTCGGTTCCCAGGCCCCTGACTTCACGCTCAACGACTTCAACAAGCAGCAGGTCACGCTGTCGTCCTTCCGGGGCGACAAGCCGGTGCTGCTGGTGTTCTACCCGTTCGCATTCAGCGGGATCTGCACCGGCGAGCTCTGCCAGCTGCGCGATGAGTTCGCGGAGTACGACGGACAGGGAGTGCAGGTCCTCGGGGTTTCGGTGGACACGCCGTTCTCCCTCAAGGCGTGGGCCGAGCAGCAGGGGTACCAGTTCCCGCTGCTGTCGGACTTCTGGCCGCACGGTGAGGTCGCGAAGAAGTACGGCGTGTTCAACGAAGACGCCGGGCTCGCGGTTCGTGGCACCTTCCTGATCGACAAGGACGGCGTGGTCCGCTACGCCGAGGTCAACCAGCCCGGTGAGGCTCGTGACCAGTCCTCGTGGAAGAAGGCCGTGTCGGAGCTGCCCGCCTGATTTTCTTCCCGCCGGTGGTGCCGTCCGCGGCACCACCGGCCCGGGGCGCATAGCTCAGCGGAAGAGCACTTGCCTTACAAGCAAGGGGTCGCAGGTTCGAACCCTGCTGCGCCCACTTATTTCTTTGGCCTGTGCGAACAGGCCGGTAGCCGTGTTATCCGGTCGAGCCGCGTCCTGGTCGAGTCGGCCGGCGGCAGTCGTGCTTACGGGCGGCGACGAGCCCTGACGCGGCGAGTGCCGCGCTGACCTTCTGGACGTGGCCGGGGCCGCCGCTGTCGTACACCTTCGTCAGGAACCGCAGGGTGATCCAGGTGACGCGGAAACGGAACCCCCAGGCGCCCGTGACGGTGACGACCACTGTCTCGATCATCGGCACTTTGCTTTCTCCCCAGGCGCCCCGGGTGGGGCGCGGTGATGGTGACGATGTCTGGTACGCGAGTTGTCGGCGGAACCGCACGGGCCACCGCGTCCGAAAAAATCACTGGGAAACTTGGGGTTGGCGCGTGCGCTTCGCGACCCGGGCGCACTAGCAGGGATTATCGCTGCGCTCATGGCACAGCAGGTCCCCAACTCAGCGGAAGGTATCGGGCCGATGATCCGTCACGGAGCATCCGCAGTCGGCGAAAGCCGGCGAGGGGCACTCACGTGGACCGAATCGCCTGGTAACGCCGCTAAAACCGGGCGGCGGGACGATATCGACGAAGCGGACGACGACCACGACAGAGTGCCCAACGTCGACGCGGACGTGCTGTGGACCGAGATGGGGCTGGACCGGCGTGACCATGACATCCAGTTGCGGGACACCCTGGAGGCCGAAGGATTCGCCGGGCCGGCCTGGAAAACCTTCGCAGAGGAGCTCGCGGCCTACGGACTGGCGGTGCTCTACGGGTGGATGCGCAGCGGGTACATCCGGGCCAACTGCGCGCAGCGCGGGATCAGGCTCGAACGCCCCCTGCATTGGACCGAGCAGGACTGGGAAGACCTGACCAACACCACTGTCCTCGACGCCATCATCAAGTTCCGCGACCACGCCCTGATCGCCGGGAAATGGGACCCGACCCGCAACGCGAGCCTGAAGACCTTCTTCATCGGCCGCTGCATCTACTGCTTCGCCAACGCTTACCGGCCATGGCTTACCCACCAAGGCCGCTTCCCCCTGACGGACGGGGACAAAATCGTGGAACTGGCCCAGCGAGGCGGGCACAGCCCCGTGACCCCCGAAGCCCGGGTCCTGAGCGACTTCGAGGTTGCCGAGGCACTGCGGCCACTCGATCCCGTGACCCGGTCCGCGGTACAGCTGCAAGCCCAGGGGTACAGCCACAACGAGATCGCCGAAATCCTTGGCACGACACCGGACTCGGTCCGCGGCGTGCTCACGAGGCAACGCAAACGCGGACGTTCACGCAAGGAATCCGATGGGAGGGGCCATGGCTGAACACGGCAAGGCGACCGCCGGGACCGAGCACATGAACAGGATGGTCAACGCCTCCACGTTCGGCACTCGCGGAGCCAGCGAACTGCGCCGGCGCACACCCCGCGAATCGGCCGCCGCATTGGTGGAACGGGTCGACGCCGTCGCGCCCGCGATACCCGCCGCTCGTCATACGGCGCCGGAATCCACCGCGCCGCAAACGTTTCCGCGTTGGCCCGTCTTCCGGCTCACCAAAGAGGAACTCGATCCACTTGTAGCGGACGCGGCGACCGGGGACCCGGCCGCCGTCGCCCGGCTGATCTCCATGATCACGCCCGTGGCGGTGCGGTACTGCCGTGCGCGGCTCGGCGGCCGGGATCTGTCGTACCTGGCTGCCGACGATGTCGCCCAGGAGGTCTGCCTCGCCGTGCTCCACGCGCTGCCGAACTACCAAGACCGCGGTGGATCCTTTCTGTACCTCGTGCACGCCATCGCGTCGAACAAGGTCGCCGACGCCTACCGGCTTGTCGCGCGAGACCGCGCCGAGCCCGTCGCCGAACTACCCGACCGGGCACCGGGTTCCGACCACCACGAACCCGAGCGCCACTTTCTCGACGGGGACCTCGGTAACCGACTGTCCGAGCTGCTCGCGCGACTGCCGCCCCTGCACCAAGAAATCCTGACACTGCGGCTGCTCGTCGGCCTGAGCGCGAACGAGACGGCCGAAGCGCTGAACATCTCCGCCGGCAACGTCAGGGTCACGCAACACCGCGCGCTGTCGAAACTCCGGAACATGATCACGCGCGATGGCGGCATCATCGATCACCGTCATGCTCGGCGGCGCAACGCGACGTGACCCACGCGGACCGGGACCACAGGGTCACGGAGAACTTCGATCCGTCGCCATTGTTCGGGCGCCAACGTTCTTCCCGGCCAGGGCGCGTGGCCAGTGGGTCCACGTCTTGGCCGGGTCGGGCGGCCGGAAGGGGCCATGTTTGCTGGTGGTCTTTCCGAGGCCTACCAAGCCTTCCGCGGCCGCGACGGCGCAGGCGACGCCGTCGAGCACCGGCACCCCGAGCACGTCCTCCAAGCGCCGGTCCAGACCCGCGAAGCCGGCGCAGCCGAGTACGACCGAATCCGCCCCGAGGTCGAGTAACGCGCGGCCCGTTTCGACGAGTGCGTCGAGGGTGAGTTCGTTGTCCTGGTGGATCCCGAGGACCGGTACCCGCGTGGCGAGGACGCCGGCGCAGCGCGACCACAGGCCGGCGCCGCGCAGGCTGTCTTCGATACCGGCCGTCGCGGCCGGCGCGGTGGTCGCGACACCGAACCGGTGCGACACCAGGCACGCGAACTGCGCCGACGCCTCGGTGATGTCGACCACCGGCACTTCGAGCACCTGCCGCATACCTTCCCGCCCGTGTTCCCCGTACCCGGCCATGACCACCGCGTCGAACGGGCCGTCATAGGTGAGCACCGTGTCGAGCACGGCGGCGGCGGTGACGAAGCTTTCGTAGAAGCCCTCGGCGGATTCGGGGCCCCACGCGGGTTCGATCGCCACGATCTCGGTTCCCTCGCGCGCGGCGGCCATCGCATTCGCTTCGATCACCCTGGTGATCTCGCGCGAGGTATTGCAGTTGACGACGAGAAAGCGCATTCTCCAGCCCCTTCTCACGCGGCGAGCGCCGGAACACGCTCCGGGTTGAGGTCTTCGAGCGAGCGGTTGTGGGTCTCGGGAGCGCAGACCGCCGACACGCCCAGCACGACGTACATCGCCGCGAGCATCACGAAGACACCGGCGATGCCGCCCGCGGCGAAGAGGGCGACGGCCAGCAGTGGCATGACAGCACCGGAGACGTTCCCGATGCCGTTGACGACCGACGTGCCGAGTGCGCGCACGCGAGTCGGGTAGAGCTCCGGAGACCACGCGGCAAGGGTGGTGTTGAGCAGGAGCGCGAAGAACTGGAACACGGCGCCGAGAATCAGGATCAGCGCGACGCCGTGGGCAAACAGCGCGAACGCGACGGCGGCGGCGCAGCCGAGGACGGCGGCCGGGAGAACGACGGTCTTGCGTGGGGCCCGTCCGGCGAGGAACGCGGAAGCGCAGGCGCCGAGCAGGCTGCCGACGTTCATGACCATCGTGTACGCCAGGCTGCTGGTGACGCTGTAGCCCTGCGCGACGAGGATCGACGGCATCAGCACGAGCAGGGTGACCTGTGCGCCGAAGGACATCCAGGACGCGAGGCCGATGGCCGTGGTGCGGCGCAGCGAGGCCGGGGTGGCCAGTTCGCGCAGAGGGACACGTTCCCCCGCGGTAGCCGGAATGTCCTTTGTGGACAGATAAGGCGTGGACCCGGCCGGGCGGCGGCGAAGGCTGCCAGACGCCAGGACAGTGAGGGCGGCGTTCGCTTCGTCGACGCGGCCTTGCGCGAGCAGGAACCGCGGCGATTCCGGGAGATAGCGGCGGAAGACCACGACGAGCAGCGCGGGCAGTGCCAGCAGGACGAACAGCCAGCGCCAGCTCAGCGAAGGTCCGCCGAGCACGTCACCGAGCGGCCCGAGCACCAGAAGGAACAGGCCGAAGGCGACGAAGTTCCCGACGCCACCGGATCCGATGTTGAGCGAAGCGGCCACCCTGCCGCGGAAACGGGTGGCGACCATTTCCGAGAGCAGGGCGAGCCCCACGGTGAACTCCCCGCCCAGCCCGACTCCGACGATGAACCGGCTCAGGTGCAGGATTTCCGGGTTGGGCGCCACCGCGCTCAGGATCCCGCCGAGGGTGTAGAGCAGCAGGTTCAGGCTCAGCGCGAAGCGGCGGCCCCTGCGGTCGGCGAGGTAGCCGGTGGTCAGGCGCCCGACGAGGCCGCCGATCGTGGTCACGGTGTTGAGCAGGGCCAGCGCGCCGGTGTCCATCCCGAAACTGGCCTTGAGTCCTTCCCCGATGGCGCCGGTGGCGTCCTGTTCGAGCGCGTCGAAGAACATGCCCGCGAGCACCAGCGCCACCACGCCCGCGTGGGCCTTGGTGAAGCCGATGCGGTCGAGCGCGGCGGCGAGCCCGCTGCCGCTGGTGTCCACTTCGGACGGTGGTGCGCCGGTGACTGTCTCATTCGCTGGCTGGGTGTGGTCCATGCCTGACCTCCGGGAAACGGCGAGGCATTTGGTATACCAATCGGCCTGTTTTGATCGCCAGCGTTAGTCGTTAACACGACGTAAGCGAGTCGGGCACTGCGTTCCGGTGAGGTAAATTCCCAGGTATATGGCGGTTCCGCGGGGTCGGGTGCGGATGCCCGAGATCTCGGCCGCGCTGGGGTATCGATCCGCTCTGGGGTATCTTGTATGCCATGACAGCTTCTGGGGTGCCCGAGAGCGACGATCGGCCGCGGGCGCGCAAGGTGTACGAGTACCTGCGCGACGGGATCATCGAAGGGGAGCTCCCGCCGGGGAGCCGGTTGCTGGAGCGGGAACTGTCCGAGCGGCTGGGGGTTTCGCGCATCCCGATCCGGGAGGCGTTGCCCCAGCTCGAAGCCGAGGGCCTGATCACCACGCTGCCCCGGCGCGGGGCCGTGGTCACCCAGCTGACCCTGCGCGACATCGGCGAGCTGTTCGACGTGCGGACGAGTCTGGACGTGCTGGCCGCGCGCCTGGCGAGCCGGCAGCCGCGAGAACGGGCCGTCGCCGCGCTGGGGCCGGCGCTCGCCCGCGCCGAGCTCGCGACCACCAGCGGGTCGGGCAGCGAGATCGCCGCCGCGAACTCGGCCTTCCACGAAATGATCGTGCGGTTGTCGGCGAGCAGGCTGCTCCAGTCGATGATGGCGCCGATCAGCGCCAGGGTGCGGTGGTTGTTCCGGCTGACCGCGGACCGGGATCCCGACGTGCTGTGCAGCGAGCACCACGAGCTGTACGACGCGATCTGCGACGGCGACACCGACCTCGCCGCCTCACTGGCTTTCACCCACGTCGAACGTGGGCGCCGCCCCTCATTGGCCTCGCTGGCCGGGGTTCTGCCCGCCGGCGCCGAACCCACACCGGAGGACCTCGTATGACCGGCCCGCTGCGGCAGCTCGCCGTGACCGCCACCTCGCACTGGCCCAACTACCTGCCCGAGTACGTCGCGGCCGAACACGGTTATTTCGCCGACGAGGGACTGGATTTCCGGCGCTGGGCGCCCGAACCCTGGACCGTCGTGCTCGACGACCTCGACGCGGGCCGCGCGCAGATCGCGCTCGGCGGGATCTGGGTGCCGGCGATGTACCACGGGCGTGGCCGCGAGTACCGGGCGTTCGCGGCGCTGAATGCCCGTAACCCCAAGGCTTTCGTGACCCGGGAGCCGGTTGCGGACTTCGGCGTGGCCGACCTCGCCGGGAAGACTGTCCTCGCGCCAGGCGCCGGCAGCGCGGCGTACTACATCCACACCGCCGGCCTGGTGCGTCGCGCCGGCGCCGATCCCGCGGACGTCCGGTTCATCCGGGACCTCTCCGGCGGCACGCTCACCGAACTCTTCCTCGGCGGCCTTGGCGACGTGCTCATCACCGATGTCGTGAACGCCACCGTGCTGCAGCACGCGGGTCACGGGCATATCGCCTTGCGCGTCGACTCGCTCGGGTTGATGCCGAACAGCGTGTACTACACCGGGCCCGGTCACCTCGACCACGAGGACCGGCTGCCGTGGGCGTTCTCCCGCGCCCTCGCGCGGGCTTCCCAGTGGCTGGCCGCGAATCCCGCGCGGGAGCTGAAAGCCTTGCTGCGGCGGGAATGGCCCGGGCTCGACACCGGGCTGCTCGTCGACGTCGTGGACGACCTGCGTGGCACCGGGTTGTGGGCCGACATCCGGATCGACCGCGGCTCCTACGACGAATGGCAGGACATGCTCGCCGAGGAACACCTCATCGACGCCCCCGTCCCGTTCGACGTCCTCGTCGACCCCCGCCCGGCCGAGGCCGCCGTCGCCGCGCTGGCCGGGAGCACGACGTGGTCCTGATCCTGACCAACGCCGACATCACCGCCGCGCTGTCGACGATCTCGCCGGACGCGGTGATCGACGCCGTCGAGGCGGCGCACGCCGATCTCGCCGCGGGCCTCGCGGCCCAGCCAGCCAGGGTCCCTGCCGCCGTGCCCGGTTCCACCGCGGTGCTGGTCCCGATGACCGCCGCTCTCGCGCACACCGCCGGGGTGAAACTGCTCGCGGACGTCCCCGCGAACGCCTCGGCCGGCCGGCCCGTGCAGCAGTCGAGCATCGTCCTCGTCGACCCGGCCACCGGCACGTGCGAGGCGTTCCTCGACGGCGCAGCCATCACCCGGCGGCGGACGGCCGCCACCTCCGCCGTCGCGACCCGCTACCTCGCCAGGGCCGACAGCCGTGTCCTCGGGCTCGTCGGCGCGGGGGCCCAGGCGCGCGCCCATCTCGACGCGATCCGCCGGGTGCGTCCGATCGACCAGGTCGTCGTCTGGAGCCGCCGGCAGGCCACGGCTGCCCGCTTCGCCGAGGAAATGGCCGAGCCCGGACTGCGCATCGACGTCGCCGAAACACCCCAGGACGCGGTCCGTCCGGCGGACATCGTCTGCACGCTGACCCCGTCGCGCACTCCGATCGTGTGTGGCGCCTGGTTTCCCGACGGACTGCACGTCAACGCGGTCGGCGCGCCACCACGGCCCGATCATCGGGAGATCGACACCGACGCCGTGACGCGGTCGCGCCTGGTGCTGGACAGCCTGCACACCGCGACGCACGAGTCCGGCGCCATCATGATCCCGCTCGCCGCCGGTGCTCTCCGCGCCGAGGACCTGACCACCGAACTCGGGGATGTGGTGCGGGGCGCCAAAACCGGCCGCGCCACCGCCACCGGGATCACGCTCTTCAACTCCGTCGGCCTGCCGATCCAGGACATGGCCACCGCGCGCCTCGTCCTCGACACCACGCGGGCCCACGGGCTGGGCACACCGGTCGACCTCTCCGCGCGGCAACCGGTGCGTACCGGCTGATCCGGCACCGGCGGCCATATGCTGGGGGGTGTGGTCGCCAAATCGCTCTCGGTGCTGACAGCGCTGCGTGCCGAAATCATCGAGGGCACGATTCCCGCGGGTACCCGGCTGAAGGAAGAGGCGATCGCGGCGCGGTTCGGCGTCTCGCGCGTCCCGATCCGGGAAGCGTTGCTGCAGCTGGAAAGCGAAGGCTTCATCCAGACCGAGAAGTACAAGGGCGCCACCGTTTCGACGCGCTCCCAGCGGGAGGTCGTCGAGCTGATGCAGGTGCGGCGGGGCCTCGAGGTGCTCGCCGCGACCCTCGCCGCCGAGGCGCGCGGCGGCGAGCGGGCCGACGACCTCCGGGCGATCGTCGAGCAGGGCCGCCGGGCGGGCGATGCCGGGGCCGTCGAGGAGCTGCCCCCGCTGATCCTGGAGTTCCACCAGGTCGTCGCGCGGGCGTCGGGCAACACCGAACTGATCCGCATGCTCGACGGCCTGCTCCGCCGGATCGCCTGGGGTTTCGAACTCGAGCTCGAGGACCGCATCGACACGTCCTGGGCCGATCACGCGGCGATCGCGACGGCCATCCTCGGCGGCTCACCGGTACAGGCCGGGTATCTGATGGACGAGCACATCCGCAAGGACGAGCGGATCTACCGTCGCCACGCCGCCCCCTCCGGCACGTAGGGCTCCGTGATGTCGGTGTGCACGAAGGCTTGATGTTGTTTGCCCGCCAGGGCGCCGAGTTGGCCCCTGGCGTCGCCGAGTTGGCCCGGGGCGTCGCCGAGTTGGCCAACGGTGTCGCCGAGTTGGCCAACGGTGTCGCCGAGTTGGCCAACGGTGTCGCCGAGTTGGCCAACCGCTGCCGCCGTGGGCAAACTCAGCGACCGGACCAGCAAAATCAGTGACGCAGCGGGCAAACTCGCCGACCGCGCGGGCAAACACGGCAACGTGAACCGGACAGGGCCACGAGACCTAGCTCGTATACAAAAGATCGCATTCGCGCCGTAGTTCACGTGAGAGAAACGACGTGACACGCCGGGGCAACAATTCTTGTATACAAAATGACTGTTCGTCGCCTGTCCGCACCGTCCCTCCCGGAGTCGCCGCGAGGGTTTCGCCGACGTGGAGCGCAGTCCCATGACCTCTCATCACGCCCCCGAGCGCCCGGCTTCCGGCGCCGTCGCCAGTACCCTCGACCGGGCCGGGTTCAGCCGCGCCCAGTTCTGGGTGCTCATGCTGATCCTCGCCGGGATGTTCTTCGACACCCTGGAACAGAACTCCGTCGGCTCGATGGGCGCCACCATCAAACTGACGCTGGGCATCACCGACACCGACCTGACCGTGATCAACACGGCCACCGTGATCGGCGGCCTCGTCGGCAGGCTCGCCGGCGGCTGGCTCGCCGACCGCTACGGGCGCCGGGCCTCGTTGTCGTTCAACCTGCTCCTGTACACGCTCGGCGGCCTGATCAGCGCGGCCGCGGTGAACTACGAAATGCTGCTCGCGAGCCGTTTCCTGGTCGGCATCGGCCTCGGCGGCGAGTTCACCATCGGCATCGCGATGCTGTCGGAGATGGTCGCGACCCGGCGCCGCGGCACGCTGGTCGCCGTCCTCAACATCGGCTCCGGCGGGGTCGGGAACTTCCTGTCCTACGGGCTGTTCTTCCTGCTGCTGGGGCCGTTCGCGTCCGGGCTCGGCGGCGATCACCTGGTCTGGCGCTGGACTTTCCTGTTCCTGGCCGCGCCCGCGCTGCTCGTCGTCCTCTATCGCCGCCGTCTTCCGGAGACGCCTCGGTTCCTGCTCTCCAAGGGGCGCGTCACCGAAGCCAACCGATCGCTCGCGATCCTCACCTCGGACTCGCTGCGGCGCCCGGCCGGGCCCGCGCCGGAGGGGCCGCTCACCGCCGCCGACATCCCGCCCCGGCAGCTGAAGTCCTCGCCCGCCGCGGTGTTCGCCCGCGCTGTGCTGCCCCGCACCCTCGCGCTCGGCGCCGCGTCCTGGATGGCTTTCGGCGCGCAGGTCACACTCAACTTCCTGATGCCGACCCTGCTCGTCGAGCGCGGCTACTCCATTTCGGACAGTCTGCTGTTCACGATGATCATGAACATCGGTTCGCTGCTCGGGGCGTGTGCCGCGGCCGGGCTGGCGGGCCGTGTCGGCCGCCGCGCGTCGGTGGGTGGCGCGGGCGTGCTGGGCTGCGTCACCGCGGCCGCGTTCGCCGGGTTCGGGAACAGCACCGTGCTCATCCTCCTGCTCGGTGCCCTGTTCCAGTTCTTCACCATGATCACCAACACCACTCTCGCCGTGTGGTCGCCCGAGCTGTACCCGACGTCGATCCGGGGCACCGGCACCTCGATCGTCAACGGCATCGGGAACATCGCGGGCGCGGTGATGCCGTTCGCCGCCGTCGCGTTGTTCGGCGCGTTCGGGTTCGCCGGGGTGTTCGGCATGGTCGCGGTGATGTACGCGCTGCTCGTCCTCGCGTCCCGGTTCGCGCCGGAGACCAGGCAGCGGACGCTCGAACAGATCAACGAGAACACGCCGGCCTGACCCGGCATATTCCACAATGGACAGGAGAACGGCATGCGAATCCGGGCAAGACGAGTGCTCACGCCCGAAGGCGAACGACCAGGCGTGGTCGTGGTGCGGGACGGCCTGATCGCCGAAATCGCCCCGTACCACGGTGGTCCGGCCGACGTGGAGGTCGCGGGGGACGAGGTGCTGCTGCCCGGTCTGGTCGACTCGCATGTGCACGTCAACGAGCCCGGGCGCACGCATTGGGAGGGGTTCGCCACGGCGACGGCCGCGGCCGCCGCCGGAGGGGTGACCACGATCGTCGACATGCCGCTGAACAGCATCCCGCCGACCGTCGATGTGCCTGCGCTGCAAGCGAAACAAGCTGCCGCGCGGGGTCAGCTCGCCGTGGATGTGGCGTTCTGGGGCGGCGCCGTCCCTGGTAACCGCGCGGCGTTGCGGGCCCTGCATGAGGCCGGGGTGGCCGGGTTCAAATGCTTCCTGTTGCCCTCCGGTGTCGAGGAATTTCCGCCCCTGGACGCCGTGCAGCTGGAGGAGGCCATGACCGAGATCGCGGTATTCGGCGGCGTGCTCATCGTCCACGCCGAGGATCCCGCGACGATCGCCCCCGCGCCGCATGGCCGCGCGTATGCGGATTTCGCGTTGTCCCGGCCACAGGCCGCCGAGGTGCGTGCCGTCGCCACGCTGGTGGAGGCGGCACGCCGTACCGGATGCCGGACCCACATCGTTCACGTGGCCGGCGCCGCCGTACTGCCGTTGCTCGCCGCCGCGAAGGCCGACGGGCTGCCGGTGACCGCCGAGACCTGCCCGCACTACCTCACGTTGTGCGCCGAAGATGTGCCGGACGGGGCGACGGAGTTCAAGTGCTGTCCCCCCATCCGGGACGAAACCAATCGCGACGCGCTGTGGGAAGGGTTGCGCGACGGCACGCTGGATTGCGTCGTCTCCGACCATTCTCCTTGTCCTGTCGAGGAAAAACGCCTCGACTCGGGCGATTTCGGTGCGGCGTGGGGCGGGATCGCGTCGGTGCAGCTCAGCCTGCCGGTCACCTGGACCGCCGCCGCGGACCGGGGCTTCGGCCTGAGTGAGCTGGCGCGGTGGATGAGCACCGCGCCGGCCGCGCTCGCCGGGTTCACCGATCGCGGCGCGCTCGCGCCCGGGCTCAGGGCGGATCTGTGCGCGTTCGCGCCCGACGAGTGGTTCGTCGTCGATCAGCTGCGGTTGCGGCACCGCAACCCGGTCACCCCGTACCAGGGTCGAAAGCTGCGCGGTGTCGTGCGGCGGACGTGGCTGGCCGGGGAGCCTGTCGAGGACGGCGTTCGCGCGGGGCGGTTGGTGAGCCTCCGTGGTTGAGCACGATCACCGGCTGCCGGACCTGGCGGGCCGAGCACTCGGCGCGTCAGTGGTGTACGCCAACGACGAGTTCTTCGCCGCGGCCGAAAACCTGATCAACCCCCGGCCCGCCGCCCATGACCCGGCCGCGTTCGGCCCGCGCGGCAAGCTCTACGACGGCTGGGAAACCCGACGGCGGCGCGGCGACGGCACCGATTTCGTCGTCGTGCGTCTGGCCGCGCCCGCGATCGTCCGTACGGTGAACATCGACACCGCCCACTTCCGCGGCAACTACCCGCCGCACGCCTCGGTCGAGGGCGCCTGCCTGCTCGGCTATCCGGCTGTCGACGAGGTGCTGGCGTCGGAGTGGCGCCCGCTCGTGGCCAAGACGGAACTCGCTGGCGACACGGCCAACATCGCGGCGGCCGTCCCCGGTGGGCTTGTCACGCACGTGCGGCTGACCATCCACCCGGATGGCGGCGTCGCCCGGTTCCGGGTGTTCGGCGAGGTGGTCCCCGATCCGCGGCGGCTCGGTGGCCGAGTGGACCTGAGTTCGGTGCTGCACGGCGGCGTCATCACGGACTGCAGCAACATGTTCTATGCCGCGCCCGCGAACGTGCTGCTGCCCGGCCGCGCGGAAGTGATGAGCGACGGCTGGGAGACGGCAAGGCGGCGCGACGACGGTAACGACTGGCTCGTCGTCCGCCTTGGTGTGCCGGGAATCCCGCACCACGCGGTGATCGACACGGGCCGGTTCATCGGCAACGCGCCAGGTGCGGTGACTCTATCCACTGTGGATGGACAGAGTTTGTTGCCCCGCACCAGGTTGCTGCCGGACACCGAACACCACTTCCGCGTCCACGCCGAGACCGCGACCACGTCGGTCCGGCTCGACATCCACCCGGACGGCGGCCTGTCCCGGCTGCGGATCTACGGCACCGTCCCCGAAGACGCGCAGGACGAAATCGCCCGGCGGTGGCTGGAGGCGCTGCCCCCGGAGGTGGCAGCCACCGTCGATCCTGCCGGGTTTTTCGACTGAGCTCTTTGTCGTGCACCGGCACGGTTTTGCCGCGGCATCAGCCCGGAATCACTGGTGCCGGCAGGAAAACCGTCAGGATGCCTGCGGGAGTGGACCGCTCGCCCGCTGAGCGAGGTGCCGGCTCAGGGGCGGCGGCCCGGCTCCGCTGGCGGTTTGCCCATACCCTCGGAACCCTTGCACCACACGCACTTCGGCTGTCCGGTGTTCGCGCACGCGCACATGTCGTCTGCCTCTCTCGTCGATGCCGAACTTGGGGCATGTCGTACGAGAGCGGCGCCGCGTTACGCCATTTGGTAGCCCGCATCCAATTCGGTCTGGAGTTTCACCCGGTCGATGGCCTTTTCCCACTTTCCGACCACCAGGGTGGCCACGCAGTTGCCGGCGATGTTGGTGAACACGAAAGCCGCGGACAGGGCGAAGTGGATACCGAGCACGAGCGCGATGCTGCTGACCGGGATGGTGTGCGTCGCGGTCAGGGTCAGCGCCAGCACGGCGATCGCGGAACCCGAGACGCCGGCCCCGCCCTTCGAGGTCAGCAACAGCACCAGCAGCAGGCCCAGCTGCGCCTGCCAGCCGAGGTCGGTGCCGGTCGCCTGCGCGAGGAAAACACTTACGGCAGCGAAGTAAAGGCAGGTGCCGTCGTGGTTGAAGCTGTACGCCGTGGGCAGGACGAGACCCACGACCGGCTCGTCCACGCCCAGCCGCTTGAGTTTCTCCGTCAGCTGTGGGAAAACGCTTTCCGACGAGCTCGTGCCCAGCACCAGCACCAGTTCGGCGCGGAAATACCGCATCAGCTTGAGCAGGCTGAACCCGGCGTATTTCGACACCGGCCACAGCACGAGCACGAAGAACAACACGACGATCAGGT
Organism: Amycolatopsis acidicola; assembly: GCF_007713735.2. GTDB lineage: Bacteria > Actinomycetota > Actinomycetes > Mycobacteriales > Pseudonocardiaceae > Amycolatopsis_E > Amycolatopsis_E acidicola. The sequence continues at coordinate 189,184 of NZ_VMNW02000004.1, forward strand.
AGAAAACGCCGATCAGCTTGCCGAGCGGCACGAGCGTGCCGAGCCCGTACTTCGCGACGGTGTAGGAAATCGAGCCGAACGCGGCGAACGGCGCCACGCGCATCACCTTGCGGATGATCCAGAACAGCGCCTGCTGCGTGTTCTCGACGAGGTTCAGTACGGGTTGCGCTTTCTCGCCCAAGGACGCGAGCCCGCAGGCGAACAGCACCGAGAACAACAGCACCTGCAGGATCTCGCCCTCGGCGAAAGCCTGCACGGCCGACGTCGGCACCAGGCTCACCAGGAAGTCGTCGAAACCCTCCGACTTGGCGGGCGCGGTCTGCGAAGCGCTCGCGTGCAGGGTCGACGGGTCCACGTGCATCCCGGCGCCCGGTTTGAGCACGTTCACCACGACCAGGCCGATGACCAGCGCGAGGGTGGTGATCACCTCGAAGTACACCAGCGCCCGTACCGCGATGCGGCCCACCTTGCCGAGGTCGCGCACGCTGGTGATGCCGTGCGTGACCGTGCAGAAGATGATCAGGCCGACGACCATCTGGATGAGATGGATGAAGATGTCGCCGAGGAAGTCGACGTGGTGGCCGACCGCGGGGGCGAAGGTGCCGACCAGGACACCGACGACCATGCCGGCGAAAACCTGGAAAGTGAGGTCCTTGTAGAAGGCTTTTTTCTTCTTCGGCGCGCTTTCGGGCGCGCCGGTGACAGTGGTCTCGCTCATGGTCTCCGGTTTCTTCGTCGAAACGGCGTAACTCAGTGGCCGAGCAGTTCCCTTGCCGGCGCGAACACCTCGTCCACGCTGAGTTCGCGCGGGAGGAGGCCCTGCTCGAGGCAGGTGGCGATGATGAGTTCCAAGGGGTGGCGCAGGTTTTCGAAGCCGAACAGCGTGGGATGCGGCACGCCGTCCTTGCGTGGCACCGATTCGTCCGCGCGTCGCAGCAAGGCGTACGCCTCGCGGATCGCGCCCGGGTCGCGCCGGCAAGCCGAGCGGCCGGCCGCGACCATGTGGTTGATCGGCACGAACCCGTTGTGCTGCCACCATTTCCGGTCGCGCTCGGCGGCATCGGGGACCACCGGCACGAACTCGCCGCCCTCGGGCAGGTCGTTGCCGAAGATCGCGGCGTCGATGCTGCCTTCGCGCAGTAGATCGGTCAGGCTCGCGTCGCCGATCGAGCGGTCCACGTACGGCGGGTCCTCGTACTCGGCCACGTGCGCGCCGTCCCGCGTGATCCAGCGCAACTGGTCCGCGCCAAGGCCGAAGTCCTCGGCGAGGTGGGCGCGCACCCACATGCCGGTGGTCTGGGTGAAAGCCCGCACGCCGATCCGTTTACGCGCGAGTTCTTGCGGCTGTGGCAACGGTTTCGCCGACGGGGCGACCAGGCAGCCGCGCTGGAAACGGGCCGCGACCACGACGGGCAGGAGCACCACCGGGCGGTCGTAAGCGATCGCCTGCAACGCGGTGACGATGGCGAGCTCGGAGAGGTCGTACGCCTCCTCGCGCACCATCGGGGCGAATGCCTTGTGCACCGGGGCCACGTCGGCGAAGTCCAGTCGCACGGAGTCGCTGGTGAATTCCCCCTGTTGCAACGGTTTCGTGTGCGGATAGTCGCCGAGAACGGTGCGGAGTACGCGCTGGTCAGCCACGGTGGTCACCGACCGCGGGGTAGAACTTCTCCGCCGTGCCACCGAAGACGAGCTGCTGGTCCGCTTCCGGGAGGGTGGCCAGCACGTCCTGCGCCGTTTTCAGCAGCTCGGTGAGAGTTCCTTCCGCGGCGGGGAAGTTCGAGCCCCACGCGACGCGGCCCGCGCCGTAGACGCTGAGCAGGTGCTCTAGGAAGTCGGCGGGCGTGGACTCGCCGGTGGCCGCCGCGGCGAGCGTCCGGTTCGTCAGTTTCAGGTGGACGCCGGGGAATTCGGCCATGTCGAACAACGCCTGCGCGGCGCGGAAGGGCTTGCCGTCCGTGAGATCCGGTCGCGCGCAGTGGTCGAGCAGGACGCGCGCGCCGGGGAAGTTCTCCAGCAGCCGGCGCAGGGCGGGGAGGCCCTGCATGGTCATCTGCAGGCACACCGGGATGCCCTGCTGTTCCGCGTAGGCCCAGGCCGGGTAGGACTTTTCGTGGCCGAGGCAGTCCGCCTGGCCGGGCATCGTGGTGCCGGTGGTGAACAGCCGGAAACCGGCGAGGCCGTGGCACTGCCAGCGCTGGATCTTCTCGACCGCGTTGTCGGCCAGCGCGTCGATCGAATAGACGCCGACGAACCTGTCCGGGTGGGCGGCCACGGTGTCCGCGACGTAGCGGTTGTCGTGGCCGTACACAGTGGACGCTTGAACGACGACGGCCTTGGCGATGCCGGCGTCGTCCAGCGCGCGGAGCAGGCCGTCCGCGTCTACGGGACGTTCCCGCGACCAGTCGGACTGCCGCCCGCCGATCGGGTCGGCCGGGTAGCGGGCGCTGTCGGGGGAGATGACGTGGGTGTGCGTGTCGACGATGTGCATGCGGCTCCAGGCGACGGGTGCGGCAGGGGAACGCACCGGCGATGGACCGGGTGGTCCTGAATCTTGGTGAAGCGAGGCTAACACGATCGTTAACAATTTTGGCGAAAATCCTCGTCACGATTTTGGCGTCGAAATTATGGGCATTTGTCGTGTTTGGGGTGTTTCTGGGGTGACGCACCCACTGGGGGACGTTCCGCGTGAGCGGGTGCCGGAGGCGTTCGCCGCTTCGCTGGAATCCCGGATCTTCCAGCAGCGCGACCCGATCAAGCGGACGGTGGACCAGCTTCTTCCTCAAGCACATCCAGAATCCCGGGCAGGACAGCGCCTGGACGGCTGACTTCACGGCGCAAGAGCAGGCGTGGACCCTCGAACTCCTTCGCGAACGCCAGGAAAACCTCGTTTCCACCCTCTCCGCACTGTGGCGGCTGGGCTGAACGAGCGATGCTCCGTTGGCGCAACCGGGCGGAAGTCTGCTTGCATGGGTGGTATGAGCCGGTTGGTGCATGTCGGGCAGGTCGTGGTCGACGTCCTGTTGCGCCTCCCGGAGTTGCCTGGCCCGGGCTGCGACGTGCTGGCCACCGAAAGCCGGATAGCCGTCGGGGGCGGGCTCACGGTGCTCAGCACCGCGGTGCGCCAAGGGCTTCCGGCGGCCTACGCGGGCATGCACGGCACCGGCCCGATGGCGGACCTCGCCCGCGAGGCGCTGGCGCAGGCGGGCGCCGAACTCTTGCAGCCCCGCCTTCCGAAGCAGGACACGGGATTCACCGTCGTGATGGTCGAGAGCGACGGTGAGCGCACCTTCGCCACCTCCGTCGGCGCGGAGGGGGAGCTGGGCAGCGCCGAGCTGGCCCGGTTGCGGCTCAGGCCCGACGACGTCGTGTACATCTCCGGCTTCTGCCTCGTCCAGCCGCGTAACGGGCCGGCGATCGCCGAGTGGCTGTCCACTGTGGACGTGCCGGTGATCGTGGACCCCGGGCCGCTCGTCGCGGAGATCCCCGAGGACGTGCTCGCCCCGGTGCTGGCGCGCGCCGACTGGTGGACCTGCAACGAGTACGAGGGCATCCTGCTCACCGGCGAGGCCGAGCCCGCGCCGGCACTCGCGGGCCGCACCGGCGGGGTGGTCGTGCGGATGGGCGCGGACGGCTGCGTGCTCGCGAAGGACGGCGAAGTGCGGTGGATCCCGGGCTATCCGGTCAAGTCGACGGGCCGCAGCGGCGACGTGCACGTGGGCGCGTTCGCCGCCGCGCTGGCCGCGGGCGAGCCGCCGGAGCGTGCGGTGGCGAGGGCGAACGCGGTCGCCGCACTCACGCTCACCCACCGCGGCGCCGCGCCCGCGGCGGCGGAGGTCGACGCCTTCCTCGCCGCGCGGCGCTGACTTACTTGCCGAACCCCGCGGTCAGCCCGGCCACCAGCTGCCGCCGCCCCAGGATGTAGAGCGCCAGCACCGGGATCGTGGACAACACGACTGCCGCCAGCACCGCCGGGATGTTCACCCGGAACTGCCCCTGGAACGCCCACAACGCCATCGGCAGCACCCGCTGGTCCGAGCTCTGCGTGAGAATCAGCGGGAACAGGAACCCGTTCCACACGTTCAGCCCGTCGTACACCGCCACGGTGATCACCGCGGGCCGCACCATCGGCAGCACCAGGCTGAACAGCATCCGCCAGTGCCCGGCGCCGTCCACCCGCATCGACTCGAACAGCTCGTTCGGCACGTCGCGCAGGAAGTTCGCGAGTATCACCACCGAGAGCGGGATCGCGAACGCCACCGACGGCAGGATCACCGCGAGCAGCGTGTCGTACAGATAGGCCCGCGTGATCAGGTAGTAGATCGGGATGATGGTGGCCTGCAAGGGGATCGCGAGCCCCAGCAGGAAAGCCTTGTACGTGAACCCGGAGAACCGCGTGCGCGAGCGGACCACGTAGTAGGCGGCCATCAGCGACACCGCCACCGTGATGGCCACGGTCCCCAGCGTCACCACCATGCTGTTCAGGAAATAGCGCAGGAAGTCGTTCTGCAGCACGAGCCGGTAGTTGTCCAGCGTGGGGTCCGCCGGCGGGGCGAGCGGGTTCGAGTCGTAGAACCCCTGCTGGCCGCGCAGGCTCGTCACCACGATGTAGTACACCGGCACGATCACGACGGCCAGCCACACGAACCCGGCGACCCCGCCCGGCAGATTGGCGCGCGCACGCGACATCAGGCACCCTCCAGCTGACTGCCGCGCTGGAACGACGCGAACCGCGCCAGCCCGAGCGACAACGCGAGCCCGGCGACCACCAGCAGTACGGCGAGCGTGCTCGCCCGGCCCATGTCGTTGTTCGAGAAACCGTTGAGGTACATGTCCAGCGGCAGGAAGCGGGTCGCGTTGCCCGGCCCGCCGCCGGTGAGCACGAACACCAGGTCGAAGTAGGTCAGCGAACCCACCAGCATCAGCGTGGACGAGGTCAGGATCGTGTAGCGCAGCTGCGGCAGCGTGATGTGGAAGAACTGCCGCACCCGCCCGGCGCCGTCGATCTCCGCGGCTTCGTACAGCTGCCGCGGGATCTGCCGCACGCCCGCCTGGTACAGGAGCGTGTGGAACGGCACGAACTGCCACGCGATCACGAAGATCACCACGTACAGCGCCAGCCGCGGGTCGCCGAGCCAGTCCTGCGCCAGCGCGCTCCACCCGAACGCCCTGCTCATCCCGAAGTTCGGGTCGAGCAGCGCCTTGAACGCGATCGCGATCGCCGCCGAGGACAGCAGCATCGGCAGGAAGTACAGCACGCCCAGCGCCGCGCGGTACTTCCCCCGCGAAGCCACGAAAACGCCCAGCAGCAACGAGATCGGGGTCTGGAACAGCCAGCTGAACACCATCACCTGCACGCTCAGCCACACCGCGTGCCAGGTCGCCGGGTCGCCCAGGGCCGCTGCCCAGTTCCCGAACCCGGTCCACGCCGGGTCGCCGATCCCGTCCCACCGCATCAGGCTCAGCACCACGACCCCGCCCAGCGGCAGCAGCGCGAAGATCGCGAAGAAGGCCAGCGCCGGTATCGCCATCAGCGGATGCGGGCCGGTGCGGTACCGCCGCGGCCCGGGCGCGGACTCCACGGCCACGCCCGGGTCGACGTCGATCACGTGCTCGGTCATTGGCCGATGGTGCCGTTCATGTTCGCCGAGAACTGCTCGGGCGTGATCTGCTTGAGGAACAGCTGATCGAGGTTGTTCAGCAGCGCGTCGGCCTGGCCGGGGGACAACGCCTGGTCCCAGGAGAGCTGGAAGCTCGGCGCGTTCCGCGCGACGTTGTACACATAGGACAGATACTGCGGGTCCTGTGCCTTGGCCAGTTTGGCCTCGATCCCGTTCACCGGCGGCACCGAGCCGTTCGCCAGCAGACTGTCCACATAGGAGTCGTTCATCACGTTCTCCCGCAGGTACTTCACGGCCGCCTGCTTCTGATCGTCGGTCGCGGTGGCGGAGACGGACCAGTAGTTGGCGGGGTTGCCCACGATGTCCGCGGGGTCGCCCTTGCCGCCGGCCACGGTGGGGAACGCGACGTAGCCGAGCTTGCCGCCGGAGATGAACCCGGGGTCGGCCTGTTTGATGGTGGGGAACGCCCACGAGCCCATCAGGTACATCGCCGCTTTGCCGGTGTAGAGCAGTGCGGTGTCGGCGTTGCTGTCGGTGGCGATGGAGTTGAAGCCCTTCACGAACCCGCCCGCGTCGACGAGCTGCTGGATCATCCGGTTCGCCTGCAGCACGGCGGGATCCGACCACGCGCCGGGCTTGTTCGACGCGATCGCGTTGAACACGTCCGGCCCGCCGATCCGGTCGACGAGGTACTCCTCCCACATCAGCTGCGGCCATTTGCTCTGCCCGCCCATCGAGAACGGGGCGATCCCGGCGGCGTTGAACCTCGGGATCAGTGCCATCAGCTCGTCCCACGTCGCCGGGGGTTGCGCGCCGATCTTGTCGAAGAGCTCCTTGTTGTAGAACACGAACACCGGCTGCATGCCGTTGTTGGGCACCGCGTAGGTCTTGTCGCCGATCACCCCGGTCTTGGCCACCGACGGCAGGTACCGGCTGGTGAGCGTCGGGTCCTTCTGCACTTCGGGGGTGAGGTCGGCGATCTTGCCCGCGTCCACCCACGACTTGAGCATCCCGCCGTTGCCCCAGCTGAACACCAGGGTCGGCGCCTGCCCTGCCCCGACCGCGGAGCGGATCTTCTGCTTGTACGCGTCATTGCCGAAGAACTGGCCGTCGATCCCGCCGCTGGAGAACGAGGTCCGGAACGTCTGCTCGTCGCCGCCGGTCAGCGCCCAGGCGGAAACCGAGCCGCTCGCGCCGGGCCCGCTGGAGCCGCAGGCGGCGACGAAAGCCAGGAGCGTGGCGGCCAGTGCCGCCGTCCACGCCTTCCGGCGTTTGCCCAGTGTCATGATCTGCCTTCCGCATCGAAGGTCCGAAAACTTTCGGAAACACTATGGTGTGGATGGCAAGATAAGCCCCGGTGCTACCAGCGTCAAGGGGCTGTTGTTCCTACGAAACCTCGGTTAAAGTGAGCCGAAATTTTTCGATAGGAGGTTCGGACGTGCCGGCAGGTTCGGGCAAGCGGGCGACGCTGCAGATGGTGGCGGACGCCGCCGGGGTGTCGCTGCCCACCGCGTCGAAGGTGCTCAACGGCCGCGGTGACGTGGCCGAAGCGACCCGGACGCGAGTGGAGGGGGTGCTGCGGAAGTACGGCTACGTCCCGCAGAACGGCCGCCGCACGATCGCCCCCGCCCGCGTGGTGGACCTGGTTTTCGACGATCTGGTCAGCCCGTACTCGCTCGAGCTGTTGCGCGGGATCACCGATGCGGGCGCGGAAAGCGGGGTCGACGTGGTGGTCGGCCGGGTGCCGGTGGCCGACGACGGACCGCTGACCCCGGAGGACAGCTGGGCGCAGCGGCTCAAGAGCAGTGGCCGCGAGGGGCTCATCGTGGTCACCTCCGAGCTGAGCCTGGCCCAGGTCGAGGGCTTCGCCAGGGCCGGGCTGGCGCTCGTGGTGATCGACCCGCTGAACCTGCCGCGGGTGGAGGTGACCAGCGTCGGCGCGACGAACTGGAACGGCGGGGTGTCCGCCACCGAGCATCTGCTGGGCCTCGGGCACCGGCGGATCGCGTTCGCCGGCGGCCCGGTCGGGGCTTCGTGCGGGCAGGCGCGGCTGCACGGGTACCGCGCGGCGCTGGAGAACGCCGGCCTGACGCCGGATCCGGAGCTGGTCCTGCACGGCGCGTTCGAGTACCCGGACGGACTGGAGATGGGAACCCGCCTGCTGGAGCTGGAAAATCCGCCCACCGCGGTCTTCGCCGCCAGTGACGCCACGGCACTCGGCGTGATGGAAGCCGCGCGGCGTAAGGGTTTGCGCGTGCCCGAGGACCTCAGCGTGGTCGGTTTCGACGACACGATGCTCGCCGCGTTGACGACCCCGGGGCTGACCACCGTGCGCCAGCCGTTGCAGGACATGGGCCGCGTCGCGCTGCGCACCCTGCTGCGGCTCGCCGCCGGGGAAACCCTGGATTCCCACCACGTCGAACTCGCCACGAACCTCGTCGAGCGCGGATCCACCGCGCCCATCGCCTGAACAAGGAGCACGATGACCCGCTGGCAGGACCCTGCGCTCTCCCCGGCCGAACGAGCCGCCGCGTTGCTGGAAGCCATGACGCTGGAGGAGAAGGTCGCGCAGCTCGGCAGTTCGTGGCCGGGGAACGAGGAGCTCAGCGGCAACGTCGCGCCGATGCAGGACGAGTTCGCGCGCGGTGGCACCACGCCGGGTTCCGGGCACCTGACCCGGATTTTCGGGACAGCGCCGGTGACCGCGGCCGAAGGCGTCGCGCGGGTCGCGCAGCTGCAACGGGAAGTGGTCGAGGGCAACCGGCTCGGGGTGCCCGCGATCGTGCACGAGGAATGCCTGACGGGCTTCACCACCTACGGCGCCACGGTGTACCCGACGGCGCTGGCGTGGGCGGCGACCTTCGACCCCGCGTTGGTGGAGCGGATGGCGGCGGCGATCGCGTCGGATATGCGCGCGGTCGGTGTGCACCAAGGGCTTTCGCCCGTCCTGGACGTCGTGCGCGACTACCGCTGGGGACGCGTGGAGGAGACACTCGGCGAGGATCCGTACCTGGTGGGCATGCTCGGTTCGGCCTACGTGCGGGGCTTGGAGCGCAACGGGATCATCGCCACGCTGAAGCATTTCGCCGGGTACTCGGCTTCGCGCGCGGCGCGCAACCACGCGCCGGTGTCGATCGGCGAGCGCGAGCTGCGTGACGTGGTGCTGCCGCCATTCGAAATGTCCATTCGCGACGGTGGGGCGCGTTCGGTGATGAGCGCGTACGTCGACCTCGATGGGGTGCCGGCCAGCGCGAACCGCCGGCTGCTCACCGGGATCCTCCGCGAGGAGTGGGGATTCGACGGGGTGGTCGTGTCGGACTACTGGGCGATCCCGTTCCTGCGGACGATGCACCGGCTCGAGGGCAACGCGGGCGCGCTGGCGCTGGCGGCGGGCGTGGATGTCGAACTGCCCGACACCCAGTGCTACGGCAAGGGTTTGCTCGAACAGGTTCCCGAAGAGCTGCTCGACAGGGCGGTGCTCCGGCTGTTGCGGCAGAAGGCGGAGCTGGGGTTGCTCGACGCGGACTGGGCGCCCAGCGGCGAAGCGATCGACCTCGACTCACCCCGTAACAGGGCCATCGCCCGCGAGCTCGCGGAGAAGTCGGTGACCCTGCTCGCCAACGACGGGGTACTTCCCTTGCGGGCCGAGAAAATCGCCGTGGTCGGGCCGTGCGCGGACGACCCGCTCGCGTTCATGGGCTGCTACTCGTACCCGAACCACGTGCTGCCGCGCTTCCCGGACCTCGGCATCGGGTTCGACGCACCCTCCTTTGTGGACGCCTTGCGCGCCGAGCTGCCGGAGGCGTCGCTGGTGGTCAGGGAGGGCTGCCCGATCCGCGCGGAAGACCGGTCCGGTTTCCGGGAAGCCGTTGCGGCGGCGGAAGAAGCCGAGGTGTGCGTGGCGGTGGTCGGCGACCGGGCAGGCATGTTCGGCGAGGGCACGTCCGGCGAAGGATGCGACGCGGAGGACCTGAGCCTGCCCGGAGTGCAGGACGAACTACTCGCGGCACTGCGGGCGACGGGCACGCCGCTGGTGATCGTGGTGGTCTCCGGCCGTCCCTACGCCCTGGGCGAGCACCCGGCCGCCGCGCTGATCCAGGCGTTCATGCCGGGTGAGGAGGGCGGCGGCGCGTTGGCCGGGGTGCTGTCGGGGCGCGTCAATCCGTCGGGCAGGCTGCCGGTGCAGATACCGCGCTCGGCGGGCGGCTCGCCCGGCACCTACCTGCACGCGCCGCTCGGCGGGAACAGCGCCGGCATCAGCAATCTGGACCCGTCGCCGCTGTTCCCCTTCGGCCACGGGCTTTCCTACACCTCGTACGAGTACGGCGAGTTTTCCTTGAGCAGCAAGGAAATCCCCACGGACGGCACGGTGACCGCCGCGGTCACCGTGCGCAACACGGGGGAGCGGGCCGGGGAGGAGACCGTCCAGCTGTACCTGCACGACGTGGCCGCGCAGGTGGCCCGGCCGGTGCTGGAGCTGGCCGGGTTCACCCGCGTCGCGCTGGCGCCGGGCGAGGCCGCCCGCGTCACCTTCACCGTGCACGCCGACCGCACCGGCTTCACCGGCCTCGATCTCGACCGGATCGTCGAACCCGGCACCGTGGAGGTGTCGGTCGGCCCCTCGTCGGCGGACCTGCCGTGCTCGGGTTCGTTCGAGCTGACCGGGCCGGTGCGGCGGCTGGGTCACGACCGGGTGCTGAGCACCCCGGTGGAGATTTCCGTTACCAGCGACTGAATCTCGGCCTCGGTGTTGTAGTAGTGCACCGAGGCGCGCACCAGGTCGGGCAGGTCGCGCCCGGTGAAGTCGTACTGCGCCGAACCGCGTGAGGACACCGAAGTGTTGATCTTCGCGGCGGCCAGCCGCTGCTTCACCTCGGCGGCCGGAACTCCGGCGACGGAGAACGTGACGATCCCGCATTTGCGGCGGCCGACGTCGTGCACGGTGACCTTCGGCAGCTCGGAAAGCTCCGACCGCAGGCGCGCCGCGAGGTCGGTGACGCGCGCCTCGATCGCAGGCAGGCCCAGCTCCAGCGCGTAGTCGACGGCCGCGCCAAGGCCGAGGACGAGGCCGAAACTGCGTTCCCACACCTCGAAGCGCTTCGCCGACTTGACCACTTCGTAGCTGTCCGGCGCCGTCCACGCGGCCGAGTGCAGGTCGAGCGTCGCGGGCTCGAGGCTTTCGCGCAGCCGCGGGTGCACGTAGAGGAAGCCGGTGCCGCGCGGGCCGCGCAGGTACTTGCGTCCGGTGCCGCTGAGCGCGTCGCACTTCAGCTTCGTCACGTCGAGGTCGAGCTGTCCGGCGGACTGGCAAGCGTCGAGCAGATAAGGGATTCCCGCCTGCCGCGCCACTTCGCCGACCTCCTCGGCCGGGTTCACCAGGCCGCCCTGTGTCGGGACGTGGCTGATCGAGATCAGCTTGACGCTGCCGTCGATACGGCGCTTCAGGTCCGCCACGTCGAGCTGGCCGGACTCGTCGTCGTCCACCACCACGATCTCGGCGCCGGACTGCAGGTACGCGATGGCGTTGCTGGCGTACTCGGCGCGGCAGGTGAGGATCTTGTCGCCCGGCCGGAAGTCGAGCGCGTAGAAGATCGCCTGCCAGGAGCGGGTGGCGTTGTCGGTCAACGCGATGTCGGCGCTGTCCGCGTTCAGCAGGCGCGCCACCGACGCGTACACGCCGTCGACCCGCTCCTGCGCTTCGGCGGCGGCTTCGTACCCGCCGGTGAGGGCCTCGTGGCGCAGGTAGTCGACCACCGTGTCGGTCACGACCGCCGGCGGCAGGGCCGAACCGGCGTTGTTGAGGTGGACGACGTCGGCACAGCCGGGCGTCTCTTCCCTGGCCCGTTGCACTTGTTCGGCACGCATGATCCCGACAGTAGAGAGGATCGCCGCGCAGACGCCAGCGCGTTGATCCTTGTTACGAGGAGGGAACTGCGGTCAGTCGCCGCCGGGCCACGGCTTGGCCTTCTCGAGCTCCTCGTGCAGGAGCGCCAGGAACTCGCGCACCTGGCCCTCGGTGTAGGGCGGCTCCAGCGCCGCTGTCACCGGGTCCGGCTGCCCGAGCGCCTGCTCGATGGCCTTCGAATACGCCGCCATGCTGTGCGGGAAGTACTCTCCGCGCTTCATGGCCCGCACCAGCGACGCGGCCTCGGCCCTGTCGATGCTCGGTGCGCTGAACAACGGGTAGACGAGCGCGTCCAACTCGCCGCGGTGGTCGATGGTCACCGGATCACCTCAGGTTTGCTATCAGGTTGTCCGGGCCGTTGAGCAGATGCCCGGGGTGCATGTAGACGGGCGGGTTGATGCCGTGGCTGTTCAGCTCGTCGATGATGTTGGCCGACTGCTGGATCTGCGGCATGTAGTGGCCGCTGTTGTTGTTGACGTGCGTGATCTTCCCGTTCTTCACCGTCATTTCGCCCGCGGCCGAGATGGGCTGGCCGTTGGCGAGGGTCGAGTGGTGGAAGTCGCCGGCGCCCTGGTAGTTCGAGGCGTAGATGTTTCCGTGGCGGTCCATGGTGAAGATCGCCCTGCCGCCGTCGGAGTGGATGTCCGTCGCGGTGCTGGTGTCGAACAGCGTGCCGTCCTTGGCGTACCGCATGTTCCCATCCTGGTCGACGTACATGCGGTGCTCCTCCCGACGCTGGTCGTCGAGGCGTTGCACCGACTGGCCGGGAAAGGGCTCCTTGTTCGGATCCGTTTCGTCCTTGTACTTGTCGAGCAACGGCCGTTCGTTCGGGTAGTTGTCCCCGGTTTTCGGCGGGGGAACCGGATTCGGGTCCTTGTGCGGCGGCGGCGCCACCGGTTTCTTGTTCGGCGGCGGCGGTTTCTGCAGTTTGGTCTTGACCGGCTTGCGGAACCAGCCCGCGATCTTGCCGAAAAGCCCCGCGTTGCCGCCACCACCGCCGCGCTTAGCCATTGAGCACCTTGCCGATGGCCAGGTCGAGTGCCTGGTCGAGCAGGGTCTTGGTGATCATGCGGAACACCGGGATCTCCGCGAGCGAGGCGCCGAAGGTCACCACCGCGGTGGCGATGGCCTGGGCTATCTGGATGGTCAGCGCGACCAGCTCGGCGATCACGGCGACCTTCAGCGCCACCATGATCCCGGCGCAGACGTTCAGCCCGGCGCCGATCATGGTCGCCGCGGTGGCGCCGTCGTCGAGGTTCTTCTTCGGCGCTTCCGAGTCGGTCCAGAAGGTTTTCAGCTGGTCGATCCCCTTGGCGTGGTTCTTGCTCCACACCTCTTCGACGTGCTGGTGGGCCTGGTCGATCGAGGGGTGCAGCTGATCGGCGAAGGAGTTCCATTCACCGGCCAGGTCGAAGATCTTCCCCTCATCACCCTCGGGCCAGCTGAAGCCCAGCGTGTTGAGCACCTGGCTCAGCGCGGGCGGTAACACCATTCTCGTGGTCATTCACTCGCCCATTTCCTTGAGGAACGCCGTCAGCTGCTCACTGTGCGCGGTTTCGATCGCTTCGTAGGACTTGGCCATGTCGACGATCCTGTCGCCGGTTTCGGTGACCGTCGCGGTGTTGTCCTCATAGGACTCCATCGCGGCTTCGCGGATCGCGTCGTAGACCGACTGCATCGCGGAACCGAGGTCGTCGCCGCCGAACGCGCTTTCGTAGCCTTCCAGCTTCGACTGGAATTCGGTGATCTTGGTCCGCAGCTCGTCGGCGGCGTCGGACACGCTCTTGCCGGACTCGTTCACCGCGCCGGTGTCGAGCTCGATGTCTCCAGGCAACGCTTCTCCTGTCTAGGGCTCGCCAATACTGCGCATGATCGCGCTCAGGTTGTCGGTGTATCCGCTCAGCTGCCGCATGCTGTGCTCGCTCAGTTCCATCGCCCGGTCGGACAGTTCCCGCAGGGCGTCCGCGTCGGCGTCGTCGGCCGACGGCAGGCCGTCCTCGCGCTGGTCCTCCCAGTCCGCGAGCGCTTCGTTGACGGCTTGCAGCACCAGTTCGCAGAGGTCTTCCCCGGACAGGGACCGGGCGACGTCCGACAGTTCGTCGATCGACACCAGGCCGTCCGGCCCGACCGTCGCGAAAACCTCTTCGTCCGCGTCACTGCCTTCGCCGGTCACCTGCGCGCCCTGGAACCCGGCCAGCGATTCCTGTGCCGACCGCAGCAGGTTCAGCGCGTCGCCGAAGAGGGACTCCATCCCGTGCGGCGACGGATCGCCCCGCATTCCCGTGCGCTCGCCGACTTTGGCCATCGTGTCCCCGAGCGCCGAGCCGATCAGCTTCATCAGCTGTCCGCCCTGTTCGGCCGCCGCGCGGAACTCGGTGCTCATCGTGGCGAGATCCGGCAGCGGATCGGTGGCCGAGGGCACCTGGTCCCGGAAGTCCGCGAGCGCGGAATTCGCCGCCGCGGCGATCAGTTCGCCGACCTCGTCCGCCGGGCGGCCGGGCACCGAGTCGTCGAGTGACAGCTCCGCGAGCCGGTGGTCGCGGACGACCGCCTTCACCAGCCTGCCTGCCGACCAGCCAGTGGTCTGGACGTTTGCGGCCGGGGTGTCTTCGTCTTCTTCGTCCTCGTCGTTTCCGGCGCGAATCGAGGCCAGCAGCCGTCGCTGCCCGGCAAGTCGTTCCGAGAATTCATCGTCGGTGTCGCGCACAATCCCCACCTGTCGCACGGTGCCCAGTCTCGCCACACTAGCAAGATGATCAGGCCGCCGTGGTCGGATTGCCTGATGTGACACAGTTGTCCGGAGCGTCGCAGCTGTCGAAAGTCGGCGCGTGTCCGCCGACATCGTGAACGTCCGGATTGTTCCCGACCAAAGTAGGGATTCCGCGGCGGATTCTTGCCCCGCGGGCCCGGCTGCGGTTAACAAATTGCGGAAGGAGTGACTCCCCGCTCCATTCCGTAAAGGAGAATAAAAATGAGTCGGAACCCCCGGCTGCTCGTTCTCGTTTCCGGTGCCGCGCTCGCCTTCGCCACGGCTTCGGTCCCCGCCCTCGCGACGGACACCAACGCGGCGGACCACCTCATTTCCCACGCCCACAACGCTTCGTACTCGTCGAACTGGTCCGGTTACGCCGAAACGGGCAGCGGGTTCACCTCGGCGAAGGCCACCTGGACGGTGCCGTCCGTCTCGGCCACGAGCACCTCCACCTACTCCTCGGCCTGGGTCGGCATCGACGGCGACGGCAACTCGAACCTGATCCAGACCGGCACCGAATCCGATTACGTCAACGGCCATGCGGAGTATTCCGCGTGGTGGGAAATCCTGCCCGCGTACTCGGTGACCATTTCCGGGATGACCATTTCGCCGGGCGACTCGATCACCGCGTCGGTGGCGAAGTCCAGCGGGACCAAATGGGTCATCTCGCTGACGGACGACACCACCGGCAAGTCCTGGTCGGCCACCAAGACCTACAGCGGCGCCGGCCAGTCCGCCGAGTACGTGCAGGAGGCGCCAACGGTGGGCGGCTCGCAGGCCGCCGTCGCGCACTTCTCGACGTTCTCCTTCAGCGGCCTGACCGTGAACGGGGCGAACCCGGGCCTGGTCAGCTCGGAGAAGATCATCCTGCGGCAGAACAACGTCGACTACTCGACCCCGTCCGACCCGAACTCCGCGGGCAACGGGTTCTCGGTCTCCTACACCGGTTGATCACACCGGCGTGTTGGCCGCCGGGGCGCGCGTGTTGGCCGGCGGAGTGCGTGTGTTGGCCGGCGGGGTGCGTGTGTTGGCCGGATCGGTTCGTGGTGGCTCGAGTGGCCGTGTGTTGGCCGCCGCCGTCGGCCAGCACATGCGCGGGCGGGGCCAACACGCGCGCGGGCGGGGCCACGTCGACGGGAGTGGCCAACACGCGCGCGGGGACGGCCAACACGTGTACGGGAACGGCCAACTCGGGCACGGGAGTGGCCAACATGCCGGTCTGCGGGGGCTCACACCGCTTTGAGCACTCCGCCGTCGGCAAGGTAGTCGGCGCCGGTCAGGTTGCCCGAGCGCGAAGAGGCCAGGAAAGCGATCAGTGCGGCGGTCTCCTCGGGCTCGGTCAGCCTGCCGGTGGTGATGCCCATGCCGGCAGGCACCCCGGCGAGGAACTCGTCCAGTCCGATCCCGGCGGCGCGCGCGAGCTCACCCGCGTAGCCGCCGGGGTCGGCCCAGTTCCCCGTGCGCGTCGGGCCGGGGCTGACGGTCAGCGCGCGCAGCCCGCGGTCGCCGAACTCCTCGGCCAGCGCCTTGGTCAGGTTCGTCAGCGCGGCCTTCGCGGTGCCGTAGTCGACCGGCTTGAACGCGGCCCGTGCTCCGATCGACGAGACGTTGATCACGACGCCCCGGGTGCGCAGCAGGCCGGGCAGCAGGGCCCGCGTCACCCGCACCGTGCTGAACAGGTTCAGCTCGAACGTCCGCTGCCAGGTGCCGTCGTCGAGGTCGAGGAAGCCGGCCCCCGCATCGACCACCGCGCCCAGGTTGTTGACCAGGACGTCGACGTCGCCGACACGGTCGGCCAGCTCGGAAACTCCTTGTGGGGTGGTCAGATCGGCGAGCACGGACTCGGCGCCCGGCACGCCGGAAGGCGTCCGCGCGACCGAAAACACCCGCGCCCCTTCGTCCACGAGAGCGCGCACGACGGCCGCCCCGATGCCCTTGCTGCCGCCGGTCACGACGGCCGTCCTGTCCCGCAGTTCCAGGTCCACGAGCTGCCTTTCTTTACCCAAAATTACAGAATCAGAGCGCACGAAGGGCGGTCTCGGCGAGCGCGCCCAGTCGTTCGGGTGACGGGTCCGCCTTCGCCAGCACGCGGATGCCGTTGATCGTCGTGAGGAAGAACGCGGCCAGCGCGCCCGCGTCCGCATCGGCGGCGATCTCGCCCGAGCGCCGCCCCTCCTCGACGGTGCTGCGGAACGCCGCCTCCTGGCGCTCGAAAGTGCGCCGCACCAGGTGTTTCACGATCTCGTCGTGCTCGCCGAGCTCCACCGCGGCGTTGGTCATCAGGCAGCCGCGGCTGTCCTCGAGCGCCGCGCGCACGACGAGGTCGAGCGCCTTGCGCAGCCGCTCCCGCGCCGGGCCGGTGCCGTCGAGCACCTCGATCAGGCGCACCGTCTCGCGCTCGTAGTACCGCCGCAGCGCGCGCTCGTACAGCGCGTGTTTGCTGTCGAAAGCGTTGTACAGGCTGCCGCGCCCGATGCCGAGCGCCTCGACCAGCCGCTGCGGTGTCGTGCCCGAATAACCGTTGGCCCAGAACACATCCATGGCCTTGTCCACGGCCTTGTCCGGGTCGAACCCCTTGCTGCGCGCCATGCGCACACGGTAGCCCATACTGGAACCAGAGGTCAAAAAATCGGGCCCCGGCACGCCTCCAAAAAACTGTCC
Organism: Amycolatopsis acidicola; assembly: GCF_007713735.2. Lineage (GTDB taxonomy): Bacteria > Actinomycetota > Actinomycetes > Mycobacteriales > Pseudonocardiaceae > Amycolatopsis_E > Amycolatopsis_E acidicola. Next base: position 206,123 of record NZ_VMNW02000004.1, read on the forward strand.
GACCGTCGGGCTACGCTGGCGGCTCAGGGTTGTTGGTCTGCTTCAAGGGGAGGTTTTCGCCGGTGTCGAACGATTCCTTCGTTCACCTGCATGTGCACACCGAGTACTCGATGCTCGACGGTGCGGCGAAGATCGCCCCGCTGATGGCGGAGGCGAAGCGGCTGGAGATGCCCGCGGTCGGGATGACCGACCACGGCAACATGTACGGGGCCGACCAGTTCTACCAGGAGGCCAAGAAGGCGGGCCTGCAGCCGATCATCGGCATCGAGGCCTACGTCGCGCCGGAGTCGCGCTTCCACAAGAAGCCGGTCTTCTGGGGGCAGTCCAACCAGCGCGGCGCCGACGAGTTCGGTGAAGGCGGTGACGTCTCCGGTGGCGGCGCGTACACGCACATGACCATGCTGGCGGAGAACTCCACCGGCCTGCGCAACCTGTTCAAGCTCTCGTCGCTGGCGTCCATGCAGGGCTACTACCGCAAGCCCCGGATGGACCGCGAGCTGATCGCCGAGCACCACGCGGGGATCATCGCCACCACCGGCTGCCCCTCGGGCGAGGTGCAGACGAGGCTGCGCCTGGGCCAGAAGCAGGAGGCCATCCAGGCGGCCTCGGACTACAAGGACATCTTCGGCCCGGACAACTTCTTCCTCGAGCTGATGGACCACGGGCTGCCGATCGAGCGCTCGGTGCGCGAGGGCCTGCTGGAGATCGGCAAGCTGCTCGACCTGAAACCGCTGGCCACCAACGACTCGCACTACGTCACCAAGGACCAGGCCGACAGCCACTCCGCGCTGCTGTGCGTGCAGGCCGGCAAGACGCTGAACGACCCGAACCGGTTCAAGTTCGACGGGGACGGCTACTTCCTCAAGTCCGCGGCCGAGATGCGCGAGTACTGGGACAAGGAGGTCCCCGGCGCGGCCGACAGCACGCTGTGGATCGCCGAGCGCGTCGAGAGCTACGAGGACGTCTACACCCACAAGGACAGGCTGCCGTTCTTCGAGGTGCCCGAAGGCCACGACCAGCCGAGCTGGCTGCGTGCCGAGGTCGACCGCGGCCTCAAGTGGCGGTTCCCCGACGGCGCGCCCGAGGGGTACCGCGAGCGCCTCGACATGGAGCTCGAGGTCATCATCGGGAAGGGCTTCCCGGCGTACTTCCTGATCGTCGCCGACCTCATCAACCACGCCCGCCAGGTCGGCATCCGCGTCGGCCCCGGCCGTGGTTCGGCCGCCGGGTCGCTGGTCGCGTACGTCCTCGGTATCACCAACCTGGACCCGATCCCGCAGAAGCTGCTGTTCGAGCGGTTCCTCAACCCCGAGCGCGTCTCGATGCCGGATATCGACATCGACTTCGACGACCGCCGCCGCGGCGAGATGATCCGCTACGCGACGGAAAAGTACGGTGCCGACAAGGTCGCGCAGGTCATCACCTTCGGCACGATTAAGACCAAGGCCGCGATCAAGGACGCCGCCCGCGTGCACTTCGGGCAGCCGGGCTACGCGATCGCGGACAAGATCTCCAAGGCGCTGCCGCCGCCGATCATGGCGAAGGACATCCCGCTGTCCGGCATCGTCGACCCGCAGCACGAGCGCTACGGCGAGGCCGCCGAGGTGCGCACCCTCGTGGAGACCGACGAAGAGGTCTCCACGATCTTCAACACCGCCCGCGGGCTCGAAGGCCTGATCCGCAACGCCGGCGTGCACGCCTGCGCGGTCATCATGTCCAGCGAGCCGCTGATGGACGCGATCCCGTTGTGGCAGCGGGACGACGGCTCGATCATCACGGGCTGGGACTACCCGTCCTGTGAGGCCATCGGCCTGTTGAAGATGGACTTCCTCGGCCTGCGGAACCTGACCGTCATCGGCGACGCGATCGACAACATCAAGGCCAACCGCGGGGTCGATATCGACCTCGACACCCTCGGCATCGACGACCCGGAGACGTACAAGCTCCTCGCGCGCGGTGACACGCTCGGCGTGTTCCAGCTGGACGGCGGGCCGATGCGTGACCTGCTGCGCCGTATGCAGCCCACGGTCTTCGACGACATCGTCGCGGTCGGCGCGCTGTACCGCCCCGGCCCGATGGGCATGAACGCGCACAACGACTACGCCGACCGGAAGAACAACCGGCAGCAGGTCAAGCCGATCCACCCCGAGCTGGAAGAGCCCCTGAAGGAGATCCTGGCCGACACCTACGGCCTGATCGTCTACCAGGAGCAGATCATGCACATCGGGCAGAAGGTCGCCGGCTACTCGATGGGCCGGGCCGACGTTCTTCGCCGCGCGATGGGCAAGAAGAAGAAGGAAGTCCTCGAAAAGGAGTTCGAGGGTTTCCACGCCGGGATGAAGGACCACAACTTCTCCGACGAAGCCATCCAGGCACTGTGGGACACGATCCTCCCGTTCGCCGGGTACGCGTTCAACAAGAGCCACGCCGCCGCGTACGGCCTGGTCTCCTACTGGACGGCGTACCTCAAGGCGAACTACACCGCGGAGTACATGGCCGCGCTGCTGACCTCGGTGGGGGACAACAAGGACAAGTCGGCGGTGTACCTCTCCGAATGCCGCCGCCTCGGCATCAAGGTGCTCCCGCCGGACGTCAACGAGTCGAACCAGCGTTTCGCCGCCGTCGGGGACGACATCCGCTTCGGTATGGGTGCCGTCCGCAACGTCGGCGCGAACGTGGTCGAGTCGATCATCAAGACCCGCAACGAGAAGGGCAAGTACTCCAGCTTCACCGATTTCCTGGACAAGTCGGAGCTGGTGGCCTGCAACAAGCGGGTCATCGAATCGCTGATCAAGGCGGGCGGGTTCGACTCGCTCGGCAACACCCGGCTGTCGATGATCCAGGTCCACGAGGACGCGGTCGAAGCCGTGGTCCCGCTCAAGCGCCAGGAGGCGATGGGCCAGTTCGACCTGTTCGGCGCTGGTGACGACGACGCGGGTCCGTCCACGGCTTCCTCGCCGTTGGCGCATCTCAAGTTCTCCGACGAGGAGTGGCCGCGCAAGCAGCTGCTGTCCTACGAGCGGGAGATGCTCGGCCTGTACGTCTCGGCCCACCCGCTCGACGGGGCCGAGCGCATCCTCCGCAAGCACGCCCAGCGCCCGATCGCCGCGATACTCGACAACCCGCCGAAGGAGGGTGAGCTCGTCGTCTCCGGCCTGATCACCTCGCTGGAGCGACGGGTGAACAAGAAGGGCGAGCCCTGGGCGATCTGCACGGTGGAGGACATGGACGCCTCGCTCGAGGTGCTGTTCTTCCCGAAGTCGTACGCGATGTTCGCCGCCGACCTCGTCGAGGACAACGCCGTGCTGGTCAAGGGCAGGGTGAACTGGCGTGAGGACAAGATGTCCGTCTTCGGCGGCGGTCTCGTGCCACTGGACCTGTCCGAGGTCGGCAACGGCGGGGACGAGCCCCCGCTGATGCTGAACTGCACGGCGGAAAAGCTGGACAAGAGCGTGGTCGGCGAGTTGAAGCAGACCCTGCTGGCGCACAAGGGAGACACCCCGGTCCGGCTCAAGCTGATCGGCCGCAAGAACGAAACCGTCTTCGCGCTCTACGACTATCCGGTCAAGGTCACGTCGATGCTGATGGGTGAGCTGAAGGGCATTCCGGGGATCACCGCGGGCACCTGACGCGACGTCGCTCAACGGCGCCACCTCCACCACGTACGAGGTCCGCGTCAACGGCGCCTGGGCCGAGGCACCCGGCGGCGGGCTGCCCGCGGGCGTGAACGCGTCGGGGGTGAAGGGCACGCGGAAACCGCCCGACACGGGCCCAAACCGGGCCGGTGCCGGTGTGGTGTCGCTCCCAAAAAATGCTTACCGTGGCTAACCGAGTGAGGATGGGGGCGTGACGGACACCGATTACGAACCCGATCCGCTCCGCTGGAAGGCGCTGGCGGTCACGCTCACCGCCGGGTTCATGGGGCTGCTCGACGTCAGCATCGTGAACGTCGCGCTGCCGTCCATCCAGAAGGGCATCGGCACCGACGCGGGCACGGCGCAGTGGGTGGTCTCCGGATACGCGCTCACCTTCGGGCTGGTGCTGGTTTCCGGCGGGCGGCTCGGGGACGCGCTGGGCAGACGCCGGATGTTCCTCATCGCGCTGGCGTTGTTCGTCGCGACGAGCGCGCTCGCAGGCGCGGCGATGAGCCCGCTGTGGCTCGTGATCGCGAGGCTGCTGCAGGGTGGCGCCGCGGGCATGCTCACCCCACAGAACTCGGGGCTGATCCAGGACCTGTTCCGCGGCGCGGAGCGCGGCAGGGCGTTCGGCGTCTTCGGCGCGGTGGTCGGGATTTCCACCGCGGTCGGGCCGGTGCTGGGCGGGGTGATCCTGGCGCTGTTCGGCGAGCAGAACGGCTGGCGGTGGGTGTTCTACGTGAACGTGCCGATCGGCGTCGTCGCGTTCGCGCTCGCGATGAAACTGGTGCCGGCCAAACCGGGCAGGCGGCTGAACCTGCGCCGCGAAATCGACTTCGTGGGGATCGTGCTGCTCGGGCTCACGGTGCTCGGAATCCTGCTGCCACTGGTGGAAGCCGAGGAGGACGGGCTGGCGCGGCTGTGGTGGATGTTCCCGGCCGCGGTCGTGCTCGGCGCGGTTTTCGTGTGGTGGGAACGGCGGGTGGTGCGGGTGCGGCGCTCGCCGCTGATCGACATCCGGCTCTACACCTCGACCCCCGGCTACGCCTCGGGTGCGTCGCTGGCCACCGTGTACTTCTGCGGGTTCGCCGGGATCTGGCTGGTCTTTGCGATGTTCTTCCAGCAGGGACTGGGTTATTCGCCGCTGGAGTCGGGGCTTTCGGTGACTCCGTTCGCGATCGGCTCGGCGATCGCCGCCGCCGTGGCCGGCCGGCTCGTGTCGCGGCTCGGGCGCCGGCTCACCGTCGCCGGGCTGACGCTGGTGGTGCTCGGCCTCGGCACCGTCGGGCTGCTTTCGTGGCTGCTGCCGGACACCGGGCACATCGGCCTGATCCTGATCGCCCCGTTGCTGATCGGCGGGATCGGCGGCGGCATGGTGATCTCGCCGAACACCACGCTCACCCTCGAATGCGTGCCGACGAGCATGGCCGGGGTGGCTGGTGGCGCTCTGCAAACAGGGCAGCGGATCGGGACCGCGATCGGCACCGCCGTCCTCGCCGGAATATTCCGCTCCGTAGTCACGGCGGCACACGGTGATTACACGATCGCGTTGGCGGTGGCGATGCTCTGCGCGGCCTGCTTTGTCCTGGTGGCACTAGCTCTTGGCATCGGGGAACTGCGCGCTCGACGGGCACGGCCGTCGGCCGGACAACTACAGGAAGTCACGATGGCTGCTCCATCTGAGTGATGGTTTGTCGATTTGGCTGGTGCTACGGAGAGCGACCGGGTAAATCTTGTGTCGCCTTCAACCATGAGGGATTCGCTACGGAATGTGGCGGTTCGGCTGGCGGTCCGGGGATGGGACCACGAGCCGGGCGAGCCGTAGCCGCTCTGAATTCGTTCGAGCTGGACACACTGCTCATTCCTGATGCCCGTCGTCGGCGTCTGCGGGGGACCGTGCGGCGAACGGTGTCGAAGGCATGTGCCCGGGTGGGCCCTTCGAGGGGGAGTCACGGCCCACCCGGGCCACCTAAGCTCGGTTTCGTGGCCACTGCGGAGAAGTACCGGCGCTTCGGCGCGGAGTCTGCCGGCGCTTCGCCGCTGTACGAGCGCCTCGCGATCGCGTTGAGCGAGTCGGAAGAAGCGTTGCGCGCCATCGATTCCCTGCCCGCGAGAAAGCGCAATCCGGCGCTGGTCCTGGCGGCGCTGAACGACCTCGCCCTCGCCGGACGTGCTCCCTTGCTGGCCGCCGCTTATGCCGCCGCAGAAGGAGAAGCCGCCGCGGCGATCGACACGTTGACGCGGATGCCCGAAGCTGTCGCGGAAATCGTGGTGCGCAGGCAGGTGCGGGCCGACGAAACCGGGCGAGGCGCTGTGCTCCGTCCCCTCATCGCCGAGGCGGCGCAGCGTGCCGGCGCGGAGGCGGTCGGGCTGATCGACGTGGGCTGTTCGGCGGGCTTCAACCTCGACGTCGATCGCGTGGGAATCGCTTACGGCAACGGACAAACGCTCGGCGAGGCGTCGTCTCCGGTGCAACTGTCGGCGTCGGTCGTGGGCGAGCGGCCCATTCCCGTGGCGGCGATGCCCGCAGTCGTCGCGCGGGTCGGCATCGACGCGAATCCCGTGGATGTGACCGACGCCGACGAGGCGCGGTGGCTGCGCGCCTGCTTGCCACCGGACCAGCCGGAGCGGCTCGCGAAGCTCGACGCGGAGATTGCGTTGGCCGCCAAGGCCCCGCCGGTGCTGTTGGCCGGTGACGCCCTCGAAGCCCTGCCCGACGCCTTCGCCCACGTGCCCGCCGACGCGCTCCCCGTTGTCACCACGACGTGGGCGCTGTCGCGCTTGTCGCTCGAGGGCCGCCTGCGCTTCCTGCACCGCCTCGACGACGTGGCTGCCCACCGGCCGCTGGTGTGGGTCTCCGCGGAGGGCGTCGGGGTCGCGCCGGCCATCCCAACCTTCGGCGACCGCCGAGCCTCCGGCCACAGCATCCTTGGCGTAGCGGTGTTCCACGGCGCCGCCGCACATGTGGAGGCCGTCGGCCGCTGCTGGTCACAAGGCCGCTTGCTGGCTTGGCTCGCGGGTTAGC
>NZ_VMNW02000050.1 GCF_007713735.2 Amycolatopsis acidicola
GTGGTCGGTGGGACGGCTCGCTTCGCGTTGCCGTCCGGCGGTTGGGGTGTGGGCGGTGGGTGTGCCCGGCTTTCGGTGCCGGGCGGCGGTTTGGGTGTGTGGTGGTGGGGTGGCTCGCTTCGCGTTGCCATCACCAGCTACAGCTTGGGCCAGCGCGCTCGCGCCGGGCACGCGGGTCGCTACCGACGCCCGCCGCGAAGCGAGTACGCCAGTAGTCCCGCTGCGCCGAGCACCGCGGCCGTCCAGGTCGCTTCCGGCGTCCCGGCGGGCTGCAGCATCCACGAAACCAGTTTGGCTTTGACCGAACCGTCCTGCGGAGTGAACGCGCCGATCGCGAACCACACCAGCGGGAGCGTCCAGCCGAACTGGCCGCCGAACGCCGTCGCGGCGAGCGCGGCCAGGCCGAGCAGGCCCGCGGAGTCCCGCGCCACCAAGGAAAACGCCACCTGCGCGGCACCGATCTCCTGCACCGCCAGCAGCACCGCGCCCGCGGCGACGCCGACCAGCACCACGTGCGCGAGACGCCGCAGCGGCCAGCGGATCGCCGCGGTCCGGTCGAGTTCCGGGTCCTGCCCGCTCAGCCCGGTCGCGCACACCGCGATCCCGGCCGCGAGCGCCAGCGCCGCGTACAGCGCCGACCACGAACCCCGCGCCGGCGCCCACACCGCGAACGCGCACACCACGAGCGCGAGCGCCGCCACCGGGATCTGCCGGGACCGCGCGTAGAGCAGCGTCCACCTCATGGCGCCATCCCCGGCACAAGCACGTCCAGCGCGTTCCCGTTTTCCGGGCAGGTCAGGTAAAACTGCCGCAGCGCGACGATCCTGCTCTCCTGCTCCGCTCGCGGCAACGTCCGGAACGCGGCCCACGCCTGCTCGACCGGGCCGTTCGCCTGCGGCCCCATCCCGGTCCCGGCCGGCAGCGGCTTCAGCTCCCCGCCGAACCAGGACGCCGACACGGTCCGCGCGGCGATGTCACCCGCGTCTCCCCAGCTCCTCGGCAGGCACGACGGCGTTCCGGCGCCCGCCAGCAGGAAGGTCCGCAACTGGTCGGCGCTCACGTACAGCAGAGCGGGCGTCGACTGAAAGTCCACGTACACCACGGCCGGATCCCGGGGCGGCACCTGGTTGTTCGCGACCGCGTCCGTCAGCTCGGCGACGCGCGTCGGCGCGCCGGGCAGGTTTCCCAGCTGTTCCAACGCTTCCCGGCCCGCCGTGGCCAGCGTGGGCAGGACAGCTTCGTGCATTTTGGACACGCACACCGGCCCGTCGCAGACCTGCGCGGCGGCGGAACTGTCCGGCACCATGGTTTCTTCCGCCGTCGCGGGAAACACGGCGAGCGCGATCGCGACGGCCACCGCCGCGGGAAGCAGGCCGAGCAGCCGGGCACGCACGGTTTTCGCCGCCAGCAGGAAGAAACAGGTCACCGCGAGCCCCGCGAACCACACCGCCTGCCCGGCGTCCACCGACGTCGCGGTGGTGACCAGCGAACCGTGCGGCTGCTGGATCGCCGGGCCCAGCAGCCCGGCACGCACCGAGCCGAGCACCGACGAGGTGAACGTTTCCGGGTCCAGCGCGCTCCACAGCAGGACCGTCAGCACCAGGCTCACCACGGCGAGCGCGGGCGCGGTCAGCGGGTGCGGCAGCAACCTGCCCACCGCGAGGCCGAGCCAGGCGCCCGCGATCACCACAAGCGCGCCGACCGCCACGACCGGCACGAACCCGGCCGAGACGAACCCGCCGTTCGCCAGCACCTCGATCGCGCCCACCACGAACACCAGCAGGAACCCGAGCACGGTCAGCGCGCCCAGCGCCGCGGCCAGAACCGCCCCGCGGTGCCAGTGCGGCCGCGGTGTGGTGGCGAGGAGTTCGTGCATGCCCGAGCGGGTGTCGCGCATGCCCTGGATCGCCCCGGCGCCGACCACGACCGGCCACAGGAACACCAGCAGGAACCGCACCCACAACGCCGTCGTGGTCAGCTGCGTGGTCCAGTCGGCAGGCGCCTTCCACCACGGCCCGCTCATCAGGAACAGGAAACCCAATGCCAGTAAGGCGAACAGCAGCCCCGCCCACGGCGCGACCGACCGCCGCGCCTCGATCCGCAGCGCCCTCACCAGTCCCGCCTCCCCTGCTCGTGGCCCAGCAGCGCGGAATAGCCGCGTTCGATCGGGCTCGCGCCCGTGTCGCCGGGGCCACCGGCGTCGGCCAGCTGGTCCGGTGTCCCCTGGAACACCAGCTTTCCTTCGGCGAACAACAGCACGTCCTGGCACGCCGAGGCGACGTCCTCGACCAGGTGCGTCGAGACGAGCACGCACGAGTCCCGGCCGAGTTCGACCATCAGCTCCCGGAACCGGACGCGCTGGGCCGGGTCGAGCCCGGCGGTCGGCTCGTCCAGCAGCAGGATCTCCGGGTCGTTGACGATCGCCTGCGCGATCCCCACCCGGCGGAGCATGCCGCCCGAGAGCGTCTTGAGCCGGTCACCGGCGCGGTCGGCGAGGCCGACCCGCTCGATCGCGTGCTGCACCGCCCCCGGGATGTCCTCTTTGGACACTTCCTTCAGCCACGCCATGTACTCGACGAACTCGCGCACGGTGAACCGCTTGTAGTACCCGAACTGCTGGGGCAGGTACCCGATCCGGCGGCGCAGCCCACGCTGCCCGGTGCGCCCCCCGACGGGTGCACCGAGCAACGCGAGCCGCCCGCCTGCCGGGCGCAGCACGGTCGCCAGCGCCCGGATCAGCGTGGTCTTGCCCGCGCCGTTCGGCCCGAGCAGACCGTGCACCCCCGTGCCCAGCGACAGGTCGAGCCCGTCGACGGCCATCCTGCTCCGGCCGACGCGGACCCTGAGCCCTTCCGCCTGTATCTGGAAGGCGTACGTCGCAGGCGCCACTTCCGCGGCCCCGACTGCCCGCATGGAATCTCTCCTTTCAGTTGTTCGCGCCCAAGCGCGTGAATGCGGTGCGCCGCAGGAAAACGACCAGAGCGGTCGCGGCGAAGATCCCGGCCCACACCGGTAACGTGCCCGGCGCGAGCACGAAAGCCTGCCGTTGCAGGGAAACCGTCGGCAGCACGATCACCGCGACCCACGCCGCGATCAGCAGGACGGCGGCCCGGCCGATGCCGATCACCGCGCCGAGCGCGAGCGTGCCCGTGGTGAACGCGAGGCTGGGCAGGAGCCACCAGCCGCCGTGCGTGCCGGTCGCCCAGCCCGCCCCCAGCAGCAACGGCAGCAGCACGGCGAGCATCGCCGTGGTCCGCCGGAGCACCAGGTACAGCCCGGCGCGCGGGGTCGCGGCGACGAGTTCGTACGCGGGATCGATCCCCCGCGCCCACGAAGCCGCGACCCCGGCGACGGGCAGCACCGGCGCGAACAGCCGCACCAGCGAAACGGAACTGCCCGAAACCTCGTCGAACCAGCACGCGAGCAGCGTGACCAGCACGATCATCACCAGCCACGGCATCGCGACCGGCGTCACCCAGGTGACCAGCCACTGCTTCACCCGCGACGGATGTGCTTGCGGCGTCAGGGAAGGCTCGATCCCCGACCACACGGACCCGGCGAGCGAGGTCACCTCCGGCGCACTGATCCCGGCGAGCCGCGCGCGGCAGTCCGGGCAGGACTCCAGATGCGCCTCGACCGCCCACGCCTGATCCGCCGCCAGGTCCTCGCCGCGCACGTAGCTCGCCAGCAGTCGCGCCGGCACGTGATTCCCGGTCATGACAGTGCCTCCCGCATCGCGACCCGCGCGCGGCGGGCGCGGGTCTTGACGGTTCCTTCCGGCAGCCCGAGCAGGACAGCGGTCTCGCGTACGGTCAGCCCGTCGAGCACCATCGCCTGCAGGACCTGCCGGAGTTCCGGGGCGAGGGTGCGCAGCGCGTCGCCGACGTCGTCGCCGACCGTCCCCGCCAGCGCCTCTTCTTCGGCGGCCGGCGCGCTGGCGTCGGCCAGCACGGCCGGGGGCTCGGCGTGGTGCGCGCGGCGGCGGAACGCGTCGACCAGGCGCCGGGCCGCGATGGTCCAGACCCAGCCGACCGCGCTGCCCCCGGCCGCCGCGCCCGCGAACGACCCCGCGGCACGCCAGATCGCGAGGTACGTCTCCTGCATGACCTCGGCGACGATCTGGTCGTCCGCGCAGCGCCGGCGCAGGCGGACGGCCAGCCACGGCGACGTGCGGCGGTACAGCTCCTCGAAGGCCGCGCGGTCGCCCCTGGCCGTCCGCCGGACGAGGGTTTCCTCGTCGGCTCGCTCCAGTGCTTTCTGCTTCACGTGAGGCAAGACGCCCGCCCGGCCGGAACGGTTCTCGAACCGATGTGGCATGCGTCACACATGCTTACGGGCGGCGAACGACCCGGCCACGGCGGTCACGCCCACCGTCACCAGTGCCGCGGCGACGATCGCCCCGCTTTCGCCGGGCGCGAGAAGCCCTTCCCGGCCGCCGATGGTCACGGCCGCGACCGGCACGCCCAGCTGCGCCCCGGCGAGCACGGCCAGCGGCAGCGGCTGGCCGAGCACGCGCACGGCGGCGTGGATCAGGAAGGCAACGGCGGCAAGCAAACCCGCGAGCAGGAGCATGACCGGATGCGCGCCCAGCTCCCGCAGATCGAGCGACGCGCCCAGCCACACGTAGAACACGGGACCCAGAAACCCATCTGTCAGCCCGAAAAGCTGCCGCGCCAGCCGGCGTGGCTCGCCGACCGCGGCCAGCGCGAGCCCCGCGACGAACCCGGCGAGCATCACCGAGATCCCGACCAGCTGGGCGAGTCCGGCGAGCCCGAACAGCACGATCAGCGAGACCCTCAGTTCCAGCCCGAAGTTCCGGTGCTTGCTCACGTCGTGCAGCCGCTCCACCAGCCCGCGCCCGTGCAGCCAGCGCAACGCCAGGAACCAGATCCCGCCCGCCGCGAGCACCGCGGCCACGCCGAGCGCCGCTTTTCCCGCCCCGGCCGGATCTTCCACCAGCGGCAGCGCGACGATGCACGCCACATCGGCGACGGCGACCTGCACGATCATGGCCGTCACTCGCGGGCCGCTCAGCCCTTCGTCGTCGACCACCGGCATCACGAGCGCGGCCGAGCTGGACGCGAGAAGGACAGCGTAGAGCGCTCCGTGCCCTGTGCCGGTGAGCGCGGCGAGGCCGATTCCGGCGGGCACAGCGAGCACGCCCACGAGCAGCGCGAGGACGAGCCCGCGACGCGTGGCGGAGCGCAAACCCTGCTGCCGCAAGGGAACGTGGCTGCCCGCCACCATCATCACCAGCGCGAACCCGGCCGAGGCGAGGAACGACAGGACGGGTTCAGCGGCGTCGATCCAGCCGGTGCCGGTCCGCCCGAACGCGACCCCGACCAGGATCTCCCCCACCACGACGGGGACGCGCAGCCTGCCGGGCGCCGCCAGCAGCGGCCCGGCGAGACCGGCGACGAGCACCACCGCGAGGGTGAACAGCGACATCTGGCCATTCTGGCCGTCGCGGCGGCTTCGCGCGTGTCAGCGGCGGCGCAGCAACGACCGGCGCGGCGCGACGGACACCTTGCCGGACACGATGTCGTCCAGCAGCGTGCCGACGGTTTCGGCGGAGCAGGACCGGTTCGCGCCGATTCCGCCCGACGGGCCGCGCTTGATCCAGCCGACCACGTACGCGCCCGGCACGCCGTCGACGCGCCCTGCCGTGTTCGGGACGGTGCCCGTCTCCTCGTCGAAAGGCAGCCCTGGTAACGCCGTGCCGCGATAGCCGACCGCGCGGATGACCTGCCCCGCGACGATCTCGGTCTCCCCGTCCGCCGCGGTCACGCGGGTGCCACGGACCTGCCGGTCGCCGACGATTTCCGCGGGCGCGGAATGGAAACGCAGCACGATGCGGCGCTGTCCGTGCGGCGGCGGCGCGGACCAGTCGACGGCCTCGCGGGGCACATCGCGCAGCAACCGCGCCTTGCCCGTCGTGGCGGAATCGATCGTCTCCGCGATGCGCGGGTCGTGCGTGTCGACCACCAGCTGGGGCCCGCCCTCCTGCTTGAGCGCGAGCAATTCGGGCTCGGTGTACGCGGCGTTCTCGGGCCCGCGCCGGGCCAGCAGCACGACTTCGCGCACCTTGCTGCACCGCAGCCGCGCCAGCGCCTCCGGCGAAATCGTCGTGCCCGCCAGGGTTTCCGGGTCCGCCGTCAGGATCCGGGCGACGTCGAGCGCCACGTTGCCGGTGCCGACGAGGACCACGCGCTCGGCCGAGAGGTCGACCGCGTCCGGGCGCACGTCGGGATGGCCGTTGTACCAGCCGACGACGGTGGTGGCGGCGAGGCTGCCGGGCAGGTCCTCACCGGGGATGCCGAGGCCGCGCGCCGAGGACGCGCCGACCGCGTAGATCACGGCGTCGTACCGGTCTTCCAGCTCGGCCACCGAAACGTCCTTGCCCACTTCGACCCCGAGCTGAAGCCGAAGGCGGGGATGACGGTGCAGGCGGGCGAAGGTCTCGCCGATCTTCTTCGTCGACGGGTGATCGGGCGCCACGCCGTAGCGCACGAGGCCGCCCGTCACCGGCAACCGGTCGATGAGCGTGACCTTCGCGCTGGTGTGCAGCAACAGGTCCTCCACCGCGTACATCCCGGCGGGCCCGGTGCCGACCACCGCCACCCGCGGCGCCGGGAAGTCGCTCGGGATCGTGCGGGTGAACGACGGCGGGCCCCAGGCGTGGAAATTCGGGGCCGGGTCGGCGTTCGCGGCCGGTTCTCGTTCGGCGTAGAACTCCGCGTTGATGCCCGCGTACGCCTTCAACGGCTCGGTCAGGCTCTCCACCGGGAAGATCGCGTCGACCGGGCAGGCGTCGGCGCAGGCGCCGCAGTCGATGCAGGCGCGCGGGTCCACATACAGCATGTCGGTCTTGCCGAAGTCCGGCTCGTCCGGCGTGGGGTGGATGCAGTTGACCGGGCAGACGGCGACGCACGAGGCGTCGTTGCAGCAGGTCTGGGTGATCGCGAACGCCATGGGCTCAGATCAGGTTCGCGCGCTTGTAGTAGCGCATCGACGCCTTGGTCAGCAGGCCGCAGGAGTCGAGGAACTCCATCAGGCCCGCGCAGCTGGAGCGCAGCATCGCCTTGTGATGCTCGTTGTGCTTCGCCTCGCGCAGGGCGCGCTCGGAGTCGAGGCCCGCGTTGGCGTACACCTTGCGGTTCCACATGCTGCTGACGATGTAGTACGCCGCGACGGACACGACGAAGGCGTTGTACTGGCGGCGCAGCCAGCCGGCGCCCGCGAGCCGCTCCTTGGTCTCCTCGCGGGCGAACTTCATGTGCCGCGACTCCTCGACCACGTGGATGTTGTTGATCGTGCGCACGAACGGGACCACCCGCTCGTCGCGCATCCAGTCGCGCTGCATGACGTCGAGGACCTCTTCGGCCACGAGGATCGCGGCGTACGCGGCCTCGCCTTTGGCCGTGGCGGCGAAGAACCGGCCCAGCTCGACCGCGAGCTTGCGCGGCCGGTACGCGGGCGCGCCGAGCTTCGCGGCGCCGCGCGCGAACATGATCGAGTGGCGGCATTCGTCGGCGATCTCGGTGAGCGCCCACTGGAACGCCGGGTCCGTGGGGTCCTTGGCGTAGAAGTCCCGGATGACCATCTGCTGCAGGATCATCTCGAACCAGATCCCGGTGCTGGCGACCGACGCCGCCTCCTGGCGGGTCAGGGCGCGCTGCTGTTCCGGGGTCATCTCGTCCCAGTACTTCGTGCCGTAGAGCGTGCTCCACTCCGGGCTCGCGCCGTGGTAGGACTCGTCCAGCGGGGTGTCCCAGTCCACCTCGTGCACCGGGTCGTACGAGAGGGTCTCCGACGAGTCGAGCAGCCGCCGGGCCATCTCTTCCCTGCCCGGGCCGCCGGCCTCCGCCGGGCGGTGCGTGTCAACGCTGGTCATCGCGCCCTCCTGACGAGAAGATACTGTTACCTGGATTTACTGTTACCCAAGGTAACACATTCTCGGCGGGGACGGAACCCAGGACACACGTGTTCACTGAATGCCCGCGGCGCCCCGGATCATGCCCCGCAGCCAGCCGTGCGCGGGGTCGGCGTCCAGGCGCGCGTGCCAGGACAGGGTGATCTCGGATTCCGGCAGGCCCACCGGCATCGCGAACCAGCGAAGCCCGAGCGCCGGTCCGTACTGCTCCGCGAGCCGCTTCGGCACGAGCCCGACGTAGCGGCTCGACGCGACGAGGAGCACGGCGAGCGCGAAGGTGGGCACGACGGCGGCGACGGTGCGGCGGAGCCCTTCGGCTTCGAGCGCGTCGTCCAGCGGACCCCGGGCACGCCCGCGTCGCGACGCCGAAACGTGCGGATGCCGGCAGAGCTGAGCCGAAGTAGGCCTGCGATGCCGCCCCAGCGGGCTGTCCGCGTGCACGATGCCGACGAGCTCTTCGCGGTAGAGCTCGGCCGTCCGGATGTCCGGGACCGTCGCGCCGCGCGCGCCGACGTCCAGATCCACGGAGCCATCCCGTAGCGCTTCCACGCTTTCGCTGCCCTCGGCGACGAATCGCAGCATCACGCCCGGGGCGACCGCCGCGATGGCCTCGACCGCCGCGGGCGCCAGGGTCGCGGCGACGCCGTCGTTGATGCGGACCGTGAAACCGCGCTTCAGGCCGGAGACATCGATCTCGCGGTCGGCGCTGATCAAGGCCGCGGCCTCGTCCAGAAGCGACCGCACGCGGGGCGCCGCGCGGAGCGCGAACGGCGTGGGCGCCATCCCCCGCCCGGCACGCACCAGGATCGGGTCGTCCATCGCCCGCCGGAGCCGCGCCAGCGCCCGGCTCGTGGCCGGGATGGACAGGTTGAGGCGCTCAGCCGCCGCCGTGACGCTGCCGCCCTGGAGCACGGCGTCGAACACGCGCAGCAGGTTCAGGTCGAGTTCGGGCATGATTGCACTCTACGCAACTACTCATTACCAAAGTTGCGTCGCACGATCGTGCCCGTGCTCCCTAACGTCGGTGCCATGCCACTGAATCTCCTGTCTCGCGAACGCATCCCGGCCGCGCGGCCGGTTCCGGGGCGCGGCCTGCTGACCGTCATGTGCGGCTGCGTGGTGCTCGTCGTCGGGATGGTCGCCGCGATCAACCTCGCCGTCCCGATGCTGGCGTCCAGCGCGCTGCACCCGTCCGCCTCCGCGCTGGTGTGGATCGTCGACACCTACGTGATCTTCTTCGCCTGCCTGGTGATCCCGGGCGGCGCGGCGGGCGATCGCTTCGGGCGCAAAGGAATCCTGCTGAGCGGCCTCGCGCTCTTCGCGGCGGGCGCGCTGGTGTCGGCCGTCTCGCCGAACGTCGCGCTCGTGCTCGTCGGCCGCGCCGTCACCGGCGTCGGGGCCGCCGCCGTGCTGCCCAACACTCTCGCCGTGCTGCTGCACGCGGTGCCCGCCGAACGCAAGGGCGCGACGATCGCGACCTGGGCCTCGATGACCGGGATCGGCGGCGTGATCGGCAATGTCGGCGGCGGCGCGATCCTTACCGGCGGCTCGTGGCGCTGGCTGTTCGCCGCCGCCGTCCCCCTCTCGCTGGTGCTCGCCGCGCTGGTCGCCCGGATCGCGCCCGTCTCGTCGCGCCACCAGCGGCCGGTCGGCCCGCTCGGCGCGACGCTGCTCGTGGGCGCGTCGGTCGCGCTGCTGCTCGGCATCGTCGAAGGCCCCGAGGAGGGCTGGGGAAGCCCGGTCGTCGTGGCCGGATTCGCTTGCGCCGCAGCGCTTTTCGCCGCCTGGACGCTCGTCGAGGTGAAGTCCGCGCACCCTTTGCTGGATCCGCGGCTGTTCCGCATCGCGGGCTTGCGCAGCGCGTGCCTCGGCATGACCGCGGTGTTCTTCGGGATGTTCGCGCTGTTCTACGTCAACGCGTCGTTCCTCCAGTACGGCAAGGGATTCGGCGTGGTGGAGACCGGGCTGGGCGTCATCCCGCTGACGATCCCGATCATCCTCGGCGGACGGCACGTGGGCGCCCTTTCCCGGCGCGTCGGCCTCGACGCCACCATCGCGCTCGCGTTCGCCTTCGTCGGCGGCGGGCTGCTCGGGCTGTCCACGAACGGTACACACACTGCATACGCCGTGTATGCAATCTGGCTCGTGGTGACCGGAATCGGGGTCACGCTGGCACTTCCGACGCTTTCGGGGGTCATCGCGGGCTCGCTTCCGCCGGCCCAAGCCGGGGTCGCGACCGGGCTGCAGGCCACGACGCGCGAGTTCGGCAGCGCGCTCGGCGTCGCCGTCGTCGGCAGTGTGCTCACGTCCCGCTTCGCCGCCGCACTGCCGCCCGACATCGGCGGCGATCCGCACACGGTCGCGCAGGCCCTCGCCGCGACCACTCCGGACCGCGCGCACGACGTCATCGCGGCGTTCGTTTCGGGCGCCGACAGCGCGCTGCGGGTGATCGGCGTGGTCGTGCTCGTCCTCGGCGGGTTGGTCGTCCTCGAATCGCGACTTTCCCGGCAGCGAGCGCGCGGGAACCAGTAACACCGAGGTGGCCCCGGCCATCCGGGGCAAGCCACCATCAAGGCGTGACGGCCCGGCCACGGCCCGTGCCAGTGCCACCCCCGGGGACGTAACTCCGCCCAAATTGCCGGTTTCCTGTGGCAGGATCGCGCAGGTGACCACCACTCCAGCCGAGGGGAACCGGCTGCGCGACCTGGCGCTGCTCCGTCGCGTCCGCGACCGGATCGACAGGGAGTACGCGCGGCCGCTGAACGTCGAGGCGCTCGCCCGCGGCGTGCACATGTCCGCCGGGCACCTGAGCCGCGAGTTCCGCCGCGCGTATGGCGAATCCCCCTACTCGTACCTGATGACGCGCCGCATCGAGCGGGCGATGGCGTTGCTGCGGGGCGGGGAGCTGTCCGTCACCGAGGTCTGCTTCCTCGTCGGCTGCTCCTCGCTCGGCACGTTCAGCACCCGGTTCACCGAGCTCGTCGGCGTGCCGCCGAGCGTGTACCGCAAGGAGGCGGCGGCCACCGCGGGCCTGCCGGCGTGCGTCGCGAAACAGGTCACGCGACCGGTCAGGAATCGAGAAGCGCCGGCCTCGGCCCGCCCGTAGCGTGACCGGCATGGACATCAGCATTCACTCCAGCTTCCTCCCGCAGAACGACCCGGAGGCGGCCATCGCGTTCTACCGCGACGTCCTCGGTTTCGAGGTGCGCAACGACGTCGGCTACAACGGCCTGCACTGGATCACCGTGGGCCCGCCGAGCCAGCCCGGCACGAACATCGTGCTGTACCCGCCGAGCGCGACCCCCGGCGTCACCGAGGACGAGCAGAAGACCATCGCCGAGATGATGGCGAAGGGCACCTACGGCACGCTCCTGCTCGCCACCAAGGACCTCGACGGCACCTTCGAAAGACTCCAGGCCGGGGACGCCGAGGTGATCCAGGAGCCGACCGAGCAGCCCTACGGGGTCCGCGACTGCGCCTTCCGCGACCCCGCGGGCAACATGATCCGGATCCAGGAAACCCGCTGAAAACCCCTTTCCACGCCCAAGACGGGGCCGCCACGGCGGCCCCGTCCCGCATCACGGAGACACCCCGATGAGCAGAACCGAGCCGCACGCCGCGGACAGCCACGACCTGATCCGCGTGCACGGCGCGCGCGTGAACAACCTCAAGGACGTCAGCGTCGAGCTGCCGAAGCGGCGGCTCACCGTGTTCACCGGCGTCTCCGGCTCGGGCAAGAGCTCGCTGGTGTTCGGCACGATCGCCGCCGAGTCGCAGCGGCTGATCAACGAGACCTACAGCGCGTTCGTGCAGGGGTTCATGCCGACGCTGGCCCGCCCCGACGTCGACGTGCTGGACGGGCTGACCACGGCGATCCTCGTCGACCAGGAACGGATGGGCACCGACCCGCGGTCGACCGTCGGCACCGCCACCGACGCGAACGCGATGCTGCGGATCCTGTTCAGCAGGCTCGGGAAACCGCACATCGGCTCGCCGCAGGCGTTCTCCTTCAACGTCGCCTCGATCAGCGGCGCGGGCGCGGTCACCGTGGAGAAGGCCGGGCGGCAGATCAAGGAGCGCCGCAGCTTCAGCATCACCGGCGGCATGTGCCCGCGCTGCGAGGGCCGCGGCGCGATCAACGACATCGACCTGAAGGCGCTGTACGACGAGGAGAAGTCCCTCGACGAGAACCCGTTCACCATCCCCGGCTACAGCATGGACGGCTGGTACGGGCGGATCTTCAAGGGCAGCGGGTTCTTCGACCCGGCGAAGCCGATCAAGAAGTACACCAAGAAGCAGCTGAACGACCTGCTGTACAAGGAACCGACCAAGATCAAGGTCGAGGGCATCAACCTCACGTACGAGGGCATCATCCCGCGGATCCAGAAGTCGATGCTGTCGAAGGACGTCGATTCGCTGCAGCCGCACATCCGGGCCTTCGTCGAGCGCGCGGTCACCTTCGACACCTGCCCCGACTGCGAGGGCACCCGCCTCTCGGCGGAGGCGCGGTCCTCGAAGATCGCCGGGATCAGCATCGCCGACGCCTGCGCGATGCAGATCAGCGACCTCGCCCAGTGGGTGGCGAAGCTGAATGAGCCGTCGGTCGCGCCCCTGCTGACCGCGCTCCGGCACACGCTCGACTCGTTCACCGAGATCGGGCTGGGGTACCTGAGCCTCGACCGCCCGGCGGGCACGCTCTCGGGCGGGGAAGCCCAGCGCACCAAGATGATCCGCCACCTCGGCTCCTCGCTCACCGACGTGACGTACGTGTTCGACGAGCCGTCGATCGGGCTGCACCCGCACGACATCCAGCGCATGAACGACCTGCTGCGCCAGCTGCGCGACAAGGGCAACACGGTGCTCGTGGTGGAGCACAAGCCGGAGCTGATCGAGATCGCCGACCACGTCGTCGACCTCGGTCCCGCCGCTGGCACCGGCGGCGGCCAGGTGACGTACGAAGGCAGCGTCGAAGGACTGCGCGCGAGCGGCACGATCACCGGGCGCCACCTCGACGACCGCGCCTCGCTCAAGCCCTCGGTGCGCGAGCACACGGGCAAACTGGAGGTCCGCGGCGCGAACGAGCACAACCTGCAGAACGTCGACGTCGACATCCCGCTCGGGGTGCTGACGGTCGTCACCGGGGTGGCGGGCTCGGGCAAGAGCTCCCTCATCCACGGTTCGGTTTCGGGCCGCGAGGGCGTGGTGACGGTCGACCAGACGGCCATCCGCGGTTCGCGCCGGAGCAACCCCGCCACCTACACCGGGCTGCTGGAGCCGATCCGCAAGGCGTTCGCCAAGGCCAACGGCGTGAAGCCCGCGCTGTTCAGCGCGAACTCCGAGGGCGCCTGCCCCAACTGCAACGGCGCGGGCGTCGTGTACACGGACCTCGGGATGATGGCCGGGGTGGCCGCGCCGTGCGAGGTGTGCGAGGGGAAGCGCTTCCAGGCGGCGGTGCTCGACTACAAGTTCGGCGGGCGCGACATCAGCGAAGTGCTCTCGATGCCGGTGGCCGAGGCCGGAGAGTTCTTCGCCCGCGGCGAGGCGAAAGTCCCGGCGGCGCACAGGATCCTGACCCACCTCGCGGAGGTCGGGCTCGGGTACCTGACGCTCGGCCAGCCGCTCACCACGCTGTCCGGCGGGGAGCGGCAGCGGATCAAACTGGCCACGAACATGGCCGCCGACGGCGGAATCTACGTGCTCGACGAGCCGACGTCCGGGTTGCACCTGGCGGACGTCGAGCAGCTGCTGGGGTTGCTCGACAGGCTGGTGGACGGCGGTAAGTCCGTCGTGGTGATCGAGCACCACCAGGCCGTGATGGCGCACGCCGACTGGATCATCGACCTTGGCCCCGGCGCGGGTCACGACGGCGGCCGGATCGTGTTCGAGGGCACCCCGGCCGATCTGGTCGCCACCCGCCCGACCTTGACCGGCGAACACCTCGCGGCCTACGTCGGCGCCTGACCTCCCGACGAGCGGCGGCGGCCCGCGGGCACCAAAATCAGCGCCGGGACGTTTCCGTCAGGGAGGTGGGGACCGGATGAAACGCGTGATCATCGCCGTGGTGGGCACGGTGCTGCTGGTCGTCGGGGTGGCGCTGCTGGTGCTGCCGGGGCCGGGGCTGCTGCTCGTGCTGGCCGGGCTGGTCACGCTCGCGTCGGAGTTCCCGGCGCTGGAACGGTACGTGGGCCCGGTCCGCACCCGCGCCATGAAGGCGGCTGAAGACAGCGTGGCGTCACCGATCCGGATCGCCGGCTCGGTGACCTGCGGCCTGCTGCTCATCGCGGCGGGCGTGGTGTGGGGCACGGTCCGGTGGCTGCCCCTGAGCGGCTGGAGTTGCGGCACGAGCCTGATCCTCTCGGGCCTCGTGCTGTGGGGTCTGCTGTTCTGGAGCTACCGCCGCGTACAAGAACAACGCCGAGCCGCACGAACCTGACGCCACCCTAAAAACCGCCACCCTGCAACAAAACCCGGGAACACCCGACGACCTGCCCCGCCCCCAACCGCCGGACGGCAACGCAAAGCGAGCCGTCCCGACGCCCACACCCCTCCACCGCCCCGATCCCCAGCCTGCTCTTGCGGTCATCGGGCCGGGTCAAGGTACTCTTTCCCGCCTTGACGCGGCCCGATGACCGCGAACACTTACGGATCGGGGCGGCGGAGGGGTGCACACAGCGCGCGCTACGCGCGTCCGTTGCTATCTCCAGCCGCCAAGCGCCTTCAACCCCGCGGCGACCAACGGCGCCACAGCCTCGCCGACCTGCTCGAACCCGCTCCCCCGCGTCATCCCCTTCACATGCCGCGCGTGGATGCCCTCGGCGATCACGGCGATCTTGAAGTACCCGAGCCCCAGGTAGAACCCGAGGTTCGCCGGCTCGCGGCCGCTCGCGCGCGCGTATCGCTCCGCGAGGTCCGCGGCGGGCGGGAGCCTGTCGCTCGTCGAGGCCGCCGCGCCCGCCAGTACCGGCGCGAACGCGGGGTCGGAGTACACGAGGTGCAGTCCGAGGTCGGCGAGCGGATCGCCGAGTGTGGCCATTTCCCAGTCCACCACCGCGCGGACCACGGCGGGGTCGCCGCTGTCGAGGATGGTGTTGTCGATGCGGTAGTCGCCGTGCACGATCGACGCGCCGCTCTCGGCCGGGCACGCTTCGGCGAGCCGCGCGTGCAGGGTGCCGATGTCGTCCAGTTCCCGGGTCCGCACCCGGTCCCATTGCCCGGCCCAGCGCCGCACCTGCCGCGAGAGATAGCCCTCCGGGCGGCCGAAATCCGCCAGCCCCGCCGCTTCCGGTTCGACCTCGTGCAGCCGCGCCAGCACGTCGACCATCGCGTACGCGCAGCGCGTGATGTCCTGCTGGGACAAGGAATCCAGCTCTTCGGTCGTGCGGATCACGCGGCCCTCGACGAACTCCACCACCGAGAACGGCACGCCGAGCACGTCGGGCCCGGCCAGCGCCACGGCCCGCGCCACCGGAACCTCGCTGCCGGAAAGCGCGGCGACGACCCGGTATTCGCGGTCCATGTCGTGCGCCGACGGCGTCAGCTCGCCCAGCGGCGGACGGCGCAGCACCCAGCGCTGCCTGCCGTCGGTGAGCAAATACGTCAGGTTCGAGCGCCCGCCCTGGATCAGCTCGGCGCTCAGTTTCCCGCCGAACTCCGGCACGTGCTCCCCGAAGAACCGTTCCAGCGCCGGCAGTTCCAGACCGTCCACTGTGGAGTTCACCGGCCCGCCTCCTTGTCATGGCGGCGCAGCACGCGCCGGGCGATGGCCCAGCGGTGGGTTTCCGAGGGCCCGTCGTAGATCCGGAACGGCCGCACCTCACGCAGGAACCGGCTCAGCAGCACGTCGCCGGAAATGCCCAGCGCGCCACAGATCTGCACCGAACGGTCGACCACCCGCCAGATCGCCTCGGCGCAGAACGTCTTCGCGATCGCGGTGGACTGCGACGCGGAGCGCTGCTGGTCCAGCTCGAAGCAGGCCTGCAGGATCAGCCCGCGCGAGGCCGCGATGTCGATCTCGTTGTCGGCGATCATCTGCTGCACCATGCCCAGCTCGCCCAGCCGCGAGCCGAACAGCCGCCGGTCCGCCGCCCTGGCCACCGCGATGTCCTGCGCCCGGCGCGCGATGCCGAGCCAGCGCATGCAGTGCGTCATCCTGGCCGGGCCGAGCCGGACCTGGGCGTACCGGAACCCCTGGTCGACCTCGCCGAGCACCGCGTCCTCGGGGACCACGCAGTTGTCGAAGAGCAGCTCGATGTGCCCGCCGAACAGGCTTTCGTCGAGGGTGTCGAGGTGCCGCACGAGCTTCATCCCGGGGTTCCCGGCGTCGACGAGGAACATCGTCGCGCCGCCGGCCTCGCCCGGCTCGCCCGAGGTGCGGGCCATGCAGATCGTGAACCCCGCGCCGTCGGCGCCGGTGATGAACCACTTGCGGCCGTCGATGCGCCAGCCGCCCTCGACGCGCGTCGCCGTCGTGGCGAGCGCGCCCGGGTCGGAGCCCGCGCCCGGGGCGGGCTCGGTCATCGCGAAGCACGACCGGACCTCCCCCGACGCCAGCGGCCGGAGGTAGCGCTCCTGCTGGTCCTCGGTCGCGATGGCTTCGAGCATGTGCATGTTGCCTTCGTCCGGCGCGGCGATGTTCAGCGCCAGCGGCCCGAGCAACGAGTACCCGGCCTCCTCGAACACCGCGGCCCGCCCGAGCATGCCGAGCCCGTGCCCGCCGAACTCCGGCGAGACGTGCGGCGCGAACACACCCGCCTCCTTCGCCGCGTTCTGCAGCCGCGCGCGCACCTCGTCCGAGGTCACCACGCCGCGATGCTCCTCCTCGATCGGGATCACCACGTCGCGGATGAACTTCGCGGTGCGCCCGGCGAGCGCGGCGACCTCCGGGCTGGGCTCAAGATCGACGGCCACGGCCTCTCCTCCGGTTCAGCTAATCGTCATTAGCCGTCACCGTAGTTGAGGGTCAGATGGAGAAGCAATGCGAGTGCGTCGTCCGCTACACTTCATTAGCCGAAGGGAGGCGTAGTGGACCGGTCCGGCGACATCCGCGAGGCCGCGCTCGAGCTGTTCACCGGCAAGGGCTTCGAGGCCACGACGATGGCCGACATCGGCGCGGCGGTCGGCATGCGCGGCCCCAGCCTGTACAAGCACGTGGACTCCAAGCAGGACCTGCTGGCCGGGATCATGGTGGCGACCATGAAGGAGCTTCTCGCGGGGCACGACAACGCCGTCGCCGGCACCACGGACCCTGTCGAGCGCCTGCGGCGGGCCACCGAAGCCCACGTCCGGTACCACGCGCGGCACCGGCTCGAAGCGTTCGTCGGCAACCGCGAGATCCGCAGCCTCGTCGAGCCGCATCGCACCGAGGTACTGAAGCTCCGCGCGAAGTACGAGAACCGTTTCCGGGAACTGGTACGCGCCGGGGTCGACGCGGGAGTGTTCACCGTGGGCTCGGTCCGGCTCGCGTCGTACGCGATCCTCGACCTCGGCATGGGCGTTTCCGCGTGGTACCGCGAACACGGCGAGCACACCGAGGACACCGTGGTGTGGCAGTACAGCGAATTCGCTCTTCGCCTGGTGGGCGCGCATCCTTGAGGGCACGGCCGTGCCCGAGGAGGCGCTCATGGACCACGACGCAGACCGGTTGTGGAGGGCATCCATGCCCGAGGCGTACGACCACCGCCTCGCGGCGGCAGTGTTCCGGCCGTTCGCGGTGGACCTCGCCGAGCGCGCGACGCGGCTGCGGCCCCGGCGGGTCCTCGAGATCGCCGCGGGGACGGGCGTGCTCACCCGCGAACTCGCCCCGCACGCGACGGTCGTCGCCACGGACCTCAGCGACGCCATGGTCGAATACGGTGCACGGCAGGTGCCCGGCGCCCAGTGGCGGCAGGCCGACGCACGGCGGCTGCCGTTCGCGGACGGGCAGTTCGATCTCGTCGCCTGCCAGTTCGGCGTGATGTTCCTGCCCGGGAAACCGGCCGCCTACGCGGAAATGCGGCGCGTGCTGGCGCCCGGCGGGCACCTGCTGTTCAACACCTGGGGCGAGGTCGGCGAGCACGGCTTCGCCCGCCCGCTGGCGAACGCGCTGGCGGACGTCTTCCCGGAAAACCCGCCCCAGTTCGTCACCGCGATCCCCCACGGCTACCACGATCCGGGCGCGGTGCGGGCGGATCTGCGCGCGGGCGGACTCGGCGCGGTGTCGGCGGAAACCGTGACGCTGGAAGGAAGAGCGGACTCGGCGGCGGCGATCGCGACGGGTTTCTGCACCGGCACGCCGCTCCGCGCGGAGATCGAGGCCAGGGCCGAGCCCGCGGAGTCCGTGGCGGCCGTCGCGGAGCACATGACGGCCGAACTCGGCGAAGGCCCGGTGACCGCGCGGATGACGGCGCACGTGTTCCAGGTCAGCCGATCTTGAGCAGCAGTTCGGTCAGCTCGGCCGGCCTCGTGACCATGCAGTCGTGCCCGGTTTCCAGCTCCCACACGGGCTCGCCCTGCGGCACCGCGCGACGCTCGTAGCCCTCGGGTTTTCCGACGGTGCAATGGATATGCGTCCGCGGGAGCGCCTTCGCCGCGGGATCGCCGAGGCGGACGGGCTGCCGGAGGCAGTCCACCGGCTGATCCGAGAGCATCGTGCGCACCCAGGCGATGTCCTCGGGATCGGTGACGCCGAACAGGCCGCTACCGGGGAATTCGGGCAGCGGCGGGACGCGCCAGCCGCTCTCGGATTCCAGCGCGGCGTCCACCAGCGCCTGGCTGACGGGCATCACGTCGACCGCGGTTTCGCCGTCCTCCGGGACCATGGCGTCGAGGAAGACCAGCTCGCGGATCCGTTCCGGGACGCGGTCCGCCACGCCGGAGATGACCATGCCCGCGTAGCTGTGCCCGACGAGGACCACGTCGGTGAGGTGCTCGCTCGTGATCAGGCCGGCGACGTCGTCGATGTGCGTGTCCAGGCCGATTTCGGGACCGGCGAGGTGTTTCGTGGCGCCGTAGCCGGTCAGCGTCGGGGCCAGCACCCGGTGCCCGGCGCGCTCCAGCAACGGGACCACCCGGTCCCAGGCCTCGCCGGTGTGCCAGGCGCCGTGCACCAGGAGATACGTGGACATACGAAGGTCCTTTCCGGGAATTCCGGGGTTTTCCGGGCAGCGCGGCACCGGATCTGTCATGATGGAGAAGCGGGACGTCGTCCCGTTTAAACATACGGGACACTGTCCCGGTTAGCAAGCGAGGGAAGCACGTGAACGCAGCCCGGGCCCAGCGGGCCGACGCCCGGCGCAACAAGGAGGCGCTCCTCGACGCGGCCGCCGCCGTGTTCGTGGCCGCCGGGGTGGAGGCGCCGATCCGCGACATCGCGGCCGAGGCCGGGGTCGGCACGGCCACCATCTACCGCCACTTCCCGACGCGGGCGGATCTGATCATCGCCGTGTACCGGCACCAGGTAGAAGCGCTCGCCGAAGCGGGCCCGGCGCTGCTCGCCGAAAGCGCTGGCCCGCACGCCGCGCTGGCGCGGTGGATCGACCTGTTCGTCGACTTCCTGGTCACGAAACTCGGGCTCGCCGCGGTGCTGCAGTCCGACGATCCCTGCTTCGACCCGCTGCACTCGTACTTCCTCGAACGGCTCGAACCCGTGTGCGCCGAGCTGCTCGACGCCGCCGCGGCCGCGGGCGAGATCAAACCGGGCCAGGACGCGTTCGAGCTGATGCGCGGAATCGGCGGCCTCTGCGCCGGCGCGGGCAACAACCCCCGCTACGACGCGCGACACCTAGTGGGACTCCTGGTCGCCGGGTTGCGCGGCTGAGGCTCAGAGCAGCGCCTCGCCGCCGTCGACGGCGAGGTTCGCGCCCGTGACGAACGCGGCGGCTTCGCTGAGCAAGTAAGCCGAAGCCTGGGCGACGTCGGCGGGTTGTCCGGCGCGGCCGAACGGGATGCGCCGCGCGGCGATCTCCTCAACGTCCGGCGTGCGTTCGAGCATCAGCGGGGTCACGGTCATCCCGGGCGCGACGGCGTTCACGCGGATCCGGTGCGGCGCCAGCTCGATCGCGACCGCACGCACGAACTGGTTGAGCGCCGCCTTCGTGCACGAGTACGGCAGCGTGCCCGGCCGGAACTGGGCGGCGCGCACAGAGGACATGACGAGGATCGACCGGTCGCCGTCCGGATCGGCTTCGCGCCCGGCGATCATCCGGCGCGCGGCCAGCTGCGTGGCGAGGAAGGTGCCGCGCAGGTTGACCCGCATGATCCGGTCCCATTCCGCGACCTCCAGGTCCAGGAACGAGGTCAGCCCGCCGGTGCCGGCGTTCGCGACGAACCCGTGCAGCACCGGGATCCGCCCGGCCAGTTCGCCGTCCAGCCGGGCGATGTCGTGCTCGTCGGCGGTGTCGGCGCGGAACGACGCGACTTCCGCACCCGCCGGAGCGGCGGACTCCAGCTCTCGGTGAGCCGTCTCGAGCGCCTCGGGGTCACGCGCGATGATGCCGACGTGGGCGCCCCGGCGCAGCAACTCGTGCGCGACGCCGAGGCCGATTCCCTTGCTGCCGCCGGTGATCACGATCCACCGGCCGTCGAGGCGCCACGGGTCGCGAGCGGTTTCGTGCATGGCGAGCTCCTCTTCGGTTCAGATGCCCAGCGCCGTCAGCAGCCGTTCGCGGTGGGTGTGTGGTTCGCCGAGCAGCACGCGGCTGGTCGCGGCGCGCCGGACGTGCAGATGAGCGGGATGTTCCCAGGTGAAGCCGATTCCGCCGTGCACCTGAACGGTTTCGGCCGCCACCCAGGCATACGCCTCGCCGCACACGAGTGCGGCCGTCGCGGCCGCTTCCGCCGCGTCCGGGGCGCCCTCGGCGATGGCGGCCGCGGCCCACAACGACGCCGAGCGCGCCGCTTCGACGCGCACGGCCATGTCGGCGCACCGGTGCTTGACGGCCTGGAAGGTCGCGATCGGACGTCCGAATTGGACACGCTGCCCGGCGTAGGCCACGGACATTTCCATTGCCACCGCCGCTCCCCCGGTCTGCTCGCACGCCAGCGCCGCCAGCGCCCGCGTGCGCACGCTCTCCCGGACGTCAGTCGTGTCGATCAGCATGGCGGGAGCACCGTCGAACCTCAGTGTCGCGAGCGGCCGGTTCGGATCCATCGTGCGCATCGGCTCGCCCGTGATGCCCTCAACGGCGAACAGGCCGACCGGTGTGGGCACCAGCACTACCTCCGCCGACGCGCCGTCGACCACGAACGACGCCTTACCGGTCAGCCGCCAGCCGTCATCATTTTCGACCGCAGCGATCGCGCCAGGATCGTGCACCACGGTCGCGGTGGTGGCCGTCGCCGCGAGGCGAGTCAGCAGCTCGTCCCGCGCCGGGCCGCGCGCGGCCAGCAGGGCACCGGTCGCGAGCACCGAAGTCGCGAACCACGGCAGCGGCGCCAGCGAACGCCCCAGCTCCTCGGCCACGACCGCGACTTCGCGGAAACTCGCGCCCGCGCCGCCGAACTCCTCGGGCACATCGAGCGCGCCGACGCCGAGCTCACCGGCGAACCGTTCCCACCCGGGCGCGTCGTGCTCCAGGAAATCGCGGACCACGGCACGAAGCTCTTCGGCGTCCGCGTCAGGCGTGAAGCGCACTGTCCCTCCCCATCAGTTCCGCCCGCAGCACACGCCGCAGTGCCTTACCGGTTTCCGTGTGGGGCAAGGACTCCCGCACGTGGACACGCGCCGGGGTCTTCGCCGAGCGGAGCCTTTCGCGCACGTACTCGCGCAGTTCGCGCTCCAGCTCGGCCGGATCGGCGGCCGTCGCGGGGACGACCGCGGCCACCGGCACCTCACCCCATTCGCCGTCCGGCATCCCGAGTACGATCACGTCGTCCACGGCGGGATGCGACAACAACGCGTCCTCGATCTCGCCCGGCGAGAGGTTCTCCCCACCGCGCACGATCACGTCGTCGGCGCGGCCGTCGAGGAACAGGAACCCTTCCGCGTCAAGGTAACCGCGGTCGCGCGTCGGGAACCAGCCGTCGGCGTCGGTGGCCGTGTGCGACACGTACTCACCGGACACCTGATCCCCGCGCACGAAGATCTCCCCCGGCTCCCCGGGCCCGGTCGGCAGCCCGTCCGCGCCGCGGATCTCCACCTCGACGCTCGGCAGCGGCCGTCCCACGGACATCAGCCGGGCGCGCACCGCCGGGTCCGCCGACGCTATCGCGGCGCGATGGTCGTCCGGGCCGAGCACCGCGATGGTCGAGCTGGTTTCGGTGAGCCCGTAGGCGTTCACGAAGTCCACGTGCGGCAGCTGGTGCAGCGCCCGCTCGATGACCGGGGCCGGCATCCGCCCGCCGCCGTAGGACAGATGCCGCAGCGCGGGCAGCGTCGTCCCGCGTTCCTCGGCCACGTCGAGGATCCGGCCGAGCATGGTCGGCACCACCATCGCGTGCGTCACCGACTCGGCGACCACCGCGTCCACCCAGCCCCCGGGGCTGAACGACGGCAGCACCACGAGCCGCCGCCCGGCGAACAGGCTCGTCAGCACGCTCGACACCCCGGCGATGTGGTACGGCGGCACGGAAATCAGTTGCGCCTCGTCCTCGCCCGCGCCGAGGAAGTCCACGGTGGACAGCACATAGGACGTCAGGTTTTCCGGGCGCAGCACGGCCGCCTTCGGCTCGCCACTCGTGCCGGAGGTGAACAGCAGGACGCTCACCTCGCCCTCCACCGACACCGCGTCACCGGTCGGCAGTTCGCCGGGCCCAAGGACGGTGATGCCCTCGACACCGGCGCACCGCTCCCGCTGACGCGCACCCGCCACGACGACGGCGGGGGCGATCCGCGCCAGCGCCGCGCGCAGGGCTTCGTCGGACAACCGGTAGTTCAGGGGCACGAAAGGCAGACCGGCGCGGTGCGCGGCGTAGAACAGCACCGGCAGCGTCTCGGAGTACTCGTCGAGATAGCCGACGTTCGCGATGCCCAGCGCGGCGAGCCCACCCGCGACGGCCGAGGCACGCGCGTCCAGTTCGCCGTACGTCAGCTCGCCCACGGCACGCCGTCCGGCCGCCGCGTCCGCGACCATTTCCAGCAGCAGCGAAGGGTTCACCGGGCTCCCTCAGTCCGACGCGGGCAGCTTGCGCGCGCCCGCCAATTCCAACGGCCTGCCGTCGGCGGCAAGCACGCCCGCGCCGGCTCGGGTGCACAGCACCTCCAGCCCGCTTTCGGGATCGGTGTACCGCTTGCCGAGCAGCACGCCGTCCCCCGAACCGCCCTGGGCAGGCTGCTCGGTGTCCGCCAGCGGCTCGCCGCCGCAGGTCAGCTTCACGTCACCGGACGGCGGGCGGACCACGACGATCGCGGCCGGGGAGTTCGTGGCCCAGTAGCGGGCCCCGGGCTTGAGGCTCATGAATTCTCCTTGATCAGACGGGACAATCCCCGTTGGACGAGGATCGGGATGTGGTCTCCGCGCGCGGCCATCCGCTCGTCGGTGGTTTCGCCCCGGAGGTACCGCGCGTAGAGCTGCTGCAGGATCACGACCGTCTTGAAGCAGCCGTACGCCTCGTACCAGTCGACGTCACCGACGTCGATACCCGACCGGGCCGAATAGCGGCCGATCACTTCTTCGCGCGAGGGCAGGCCGAGCTTCGACAGCCCGAGCGACGCCAGCGCGCCCGCGTCGCCGAACTCGGGGTCCGGCCAGTAGTTGAGCAGGGTGCCCAGATCGACCAGCGGATCACCGAGGGTGGCCATATCCCAGTCGAACACCGAGACCACCTCGTCGGGGTTCCCCGGCGCGAACTGGCAGTTGTCGATCTTGAAGTCGTTGTGCACGATCGCCGGGGCACCCGAAGCGGGCAGGGTTTCCGCCAGCCGTTCGCCGAGTACGGCGGCGGCCGGGTCGCCGCCCTCCGCGACGAGGTCCCAGCGCTTGCGCCAGCCCCGCACCTGCCGCTCCAGAAACCCTTCCGGGCGGCCGAGATCGGCGAGCCCGCATTCTGCGGGGTCGACTCGGTGCAGGTCGGCGAGCGCGTCGATCACCGCGAGCCCGACCCGGCGCCCGGCCGAGGGCAGCGCCGCCATCGAGCGCGGCAGCGAGTCCCACACCACCACGCCGGAGCGGTATTCGACGACGAGGAAGTCCGCGCCAGCCACCGAATGGTCGTCGCAGAACAGCATTCCCCGCGGCGCGCGCGGATACGCCTTCCACAGCCGGGAAAGCGCCTTGTACTCGCGGCGCATGTCGTGCGCGCCCGGCGCGATCGCGCCGAACGGCGGGCGCCGGAGCACGAGCGCGGTGTCGCCGAACCGGATCCGGTAGGTGAGGTTCGCGGACCCGTTGGGAAACTGCAGCACGGAGAACTCGCCGGTCAGCTCCGGCAGCCGCGAGCGCAGGTACCGTTCGACGGCGACCCAGTCGAGGTCCTCGCCGGGCCGCACGGGCGCGGCATCGACCTCGCGTGTCGTCGGCTCCGTCATGCGACTTCCCCGTCCTCGGCCGCCGCGAGTACGTCGGCGAACCGTTCGCGGGCCTCGGCGCGCCGGGTCGGCGTGATGTAGGGCGGGAAGAGCCCGTCGTCGGGCTCGGTGCCGCGCAGCAGCGCCTGGGCGAGGTTGACCTTGTGCACCTCGGTGGCGCCGTCGGCGAGTCCCATGTGGAACGACTCCATGACCCATTTGCCGAACGGCAGCTCCTTCGAGATGCCGAGCGAACCGTGGAGCTGGATCGCGCGGCCGGCGATGTCGGCGAGCACCTTCGGCATCGCCGCCTTCACCGCGGAAATGTCCGCGCGCACCTTCCGGTAGTCGTGGTACCGGTCGATCCGCCAGGCGGTGCGCAGCACGAGCAGCCGGAACTGCTCCAGCTGGATCCACGAGTCGGCGATCATCTCCTGCACCAGCTGCTTGTCGGCCAGCCGCTGCCCCTTGGTGACCCGCGAAACCGCCCGGCGCTTCATCAGCTCGAACGCCGACTGCACGAGCCCGACCGTGCGCATCGCGTGGTGGATCCGCCCGCCGCCGAGCCGCGTCTGCGCGACGGCGAACGCCTGGCCGCGCTCCCCCAGCAGGTTCTCCGCCGGGATCCGCACGTCGGTGTAACGCAGGTACTGGTGCGTGCCGACGGGTTCCTCATGCCCCCACACCGACACGTCGCGCACGCGCTCGATGCCCGGCGTGTCCGCGGGCACGACGAACATGGACATGCTCTTGTGCGGCGGCGCTTCGGGCTCGGTGACGGCCATGACGATGAGGAACTCGGCGAACAGCGCGTGACTGGAGAACCACTTCTCGCCGTTGAGCACCCAGGTGTCGCCGTCGAGCCGGGCGGTGGTGCGGAAACCGGTGGGATCGGATCCGCCGTGCGGTTCGGTCATCGAGAAGCACGACACGATGTCGCCCTCGATCAATGGCTCGAGGTAGGTCTTCTTGAGATGCTCGCTGCCGTAGTGGGCGAGGATCTCGGCGTTGCCGGAATCCGGGGCCTGGCAGCCGAAAACGACCGGGCCGGAGTGCGTGCGGCCGAGCTTTTCGTTCAGCAGCGCCAAACGCAGCTGCCCGTACCCCTTGCCGCCGAGCTCGGGGCCGAGGTGCGCCGCCCACAGGTCGTGCTCGCGCACCTGCCGCTGCAACGGTTTGATGAGCGCGTTGCGCACCGGGTCGCGCGGGTTCCAGGCGTGCTCGACCACCTGGTCCACCGGCTCGACCTCGCCGGCGACGAACTCCTCGACCCAGTCCAGCTCGCGCTGGATCTCGGGGTCGGTTTCGAAACCCCAGACCATGTCCCCTCCTAGACCGTGAGCACCGTGCAGGCTGAGATGCCCGGCGCTCCGTAGACGTGGGTGAACCCGACTTTCGGGGTGCCCGGTACCTGGTGCTCGCCCGCGGTTCCGCGGAGCTGCTGGACGTTCTCGTACACCTGCCGCAGGCCGGAGGCGCCGATCGGCTCACCGTTGGCCAAGCAGCCGCCGTCGGTGTTGACCGGGAGCCGCCCGCCGATCGCGGTTTCGCCGTCTTCGATCAGCTTTTCCTGTTCGCCGTGCGCGCACAGGCCCGTTTCGGCCAGGTGCATCAGCTCGGCGCCCGACTCGGTGTCCTGGATCTGCGCGACGTCCACTTCGGACGGTGCGACACCGGCAGCCTCGAACGCCGCGGCCGAAGCCTCCACCGTCGGCGACTCCGCCCTGTCGATCGCCGTCCAGGGCGCGAAGACCTCGAACGAACCGTACCGGCGGCTGCGGAACGCCGCACCCTTCAGGAAGACCGGACTGCTCGTGTACTCGCGGGTACGGTCCGCGCTGGACAGCACCAGAGCGACCGCGCCTTCGCCGGGCGAGCAGTACATGTACTGGGTCAGCGGGTGCGAGATCATCGGCGCGGCCGCGATCTCCTCCGCGCTGATCTCCTTGCGGCGCCAGGCCATCGGGTTGCGGGCGCCGTTGCGGAACGCCTTCTCCGCGATCTTCGCCAGCACCCCGGCGCCGAGATCGTGCTCGTGCAGGTAGCGCTGGATCTTCATGCCGAAGAACTGGGTCGTCACCATCAGCCCGGTCTCGCCGTACCACGAACCGATACCGTGCTCGGCCGGGTCGGTGTCGAACGCGCCGCGCGGGTGCTTGTCGAAGCCGATCACGATCCCGACGTCGTGCTGCCCGGACCGGATCGCCGCCTCGGCCGCGATCAGCGCGGAACCGCCGGTCGCGCAACCGTTGTACACGTTGATGAACGGCAACCCGGTGAGGCCTAGCTCCGACACGAGCGTGTCGGCGTCACCGGCCGAATGCGAGCCACCGAAGGCGAACTGCACGTCCGAAAAGGACAGACCAGCGTCTTTGAGCGCCTCCCGCGCCGCGTGCACGGCCTGCGCCCGGCCGGAAACACCCTTGGTGCGGCCGAACCGGTGCATTCCGGCGCCGACGATCGCGACCTCACTCATCCCGCACCGCCGCGAACGCGAACGTGTGCACGTCGTCCCGGAACGGCACGAGCGTGAACTCCACCGGCATCCCGATCCGCAGCTTCGCCGGGTCCGCCTCGGTCAGCCGCGACTCGACGATCAGCTGCCCCGGCAGCTCCACGTAGCCGACCCCGTAGGTGTCGTCGGCACCGGTGTAGGGCGGTTTGGGGCGGAACCCCTGAATCGTCCAGGACCACAGCGTTCCCTTGCGGGACAACGGAACGTCCTCCATCGAGGCGCCCGTGCACCGCGGGCAGCCGCCCTGGCGCGGGAAGGTGTACGCCCCGCAGTCCGCGCACCGGCTGCCCAGCAGGGCGGTGCGATCCGGGGTGAACAAGGAATCATCGACAGTCTTCACGGCGCCGCCAGCCTCCCTCCGTCGACCGCCAGCAGCGCGCCGGTCGTGTAGCTCGCGTTCGGCCCGCACAGGTACAGCGCGGCGCCGACGATCTCCTCCGGGTTGCCGACCCGCTTCGACGGCCAAGCCTTCGCCATGTCCGCCACGGTGTCCGGGTCCCAGTGCTTGCTGATGTCGGTGCGGAACGGGCCGGCCAGGATGGTGTTCACCCGCACGCCCGGCCCGTACTCCTGCGCGAACCCCGCCGTGAGCGTGTTCAGCGCGGCTTTCGCGGCGGCATAAGGGAGATCGCCCGCGGTCGGGCGCCCCGACGCCATCGAAGAGATGTTGAGGATCGCCCCGCCGCCCCGCGCGGCCATCCGCTCGCCCGCCACCGCCATCAGCCGGAACGGGCCCTTCAGGTTGACGCCGATGACCTTGTCGAACAACGTCTCGCTCACCTCCGCGAGCGAGGGATAGGTCGGCGCGATCCCGGCGTTGTTGACCAGGATGTCCACCGGTCCGAGCGCTTGCTCGACCTCGTCGAGCAACGGGCCGAGCCCGTCCCACTCCCCCACGTGCGCCCCGTGCGCGGTGACGCTCCTGCCCGTCGCGGCGGCCAGCTCCTCCGCGAGGCTCTCGCACGCGTCCTTCTTCCGCGACGCCACAGCCACGTTCGCGCCGGCCGCGGCGAACGCGATGGAGATCTCCCGCCCCAGCCCGCGCGAGCCGCCTGTCACCAGCGCTGTGCGGCCCTGCAAGGGCTGACCGCCCTCGCGGACGGCCGCCACCGCCTCCTCGATCGTCGTCACTTCGGAATGTCCTTCCATGCCACGCCACGGTCCGCGCGCGGCTCCGGCGGCAGCCCCAGCAGGCGCTCCGCGATGATCGTGCGCTGCACCTCGTCCGAACCGCCCGCGATGCGATACCCGGGCGCGCCGAGGTAATGCTCCCTCCAGCGGTAACTGCCGTCTTCGGCGTCGGCGACCAGCCGTGGCCCCAGCACCACCGCCGCCGCCGCCGAAACCAGCTGCAACCGCTGCGCCCAGGCGAGTTTCCGCAACGAGCCCAGCGGCCCGGGCTCGCCCCCGGCCAGCCGCGTTTCCCGGTCGCGCTGCGCCGAAACCGCCGCCACCCGTTCCGCGATCCACACGTCGGCGAGCAGCCGCCGCACCTCGGGATCGCCGGTGCGGCCCAGTTTCCGCGCGTCGTCCACGAGCTGAGTGAAACCGCCGCCGAGGTCGGCGTTCGCGCCGGAGTGGCCGCGTTCGAAACCCAGCGTCGCCAGCGTCACCGACCAGCCTTGCCCGACTTCGCCCAGCCGCAGGGAATCCGGGATCCGCACCTCGTCGAGGAACACCTCGCAGAACGACGAACCGCCCGACATCTGCCGCAGCGGCCGCACATCCACACCCGGGGTGTCCATCGGCAGCAGGAACGTCGTAAGCCCTTGGTGCTTCGGGACATCCGGGTCGGTGCGGGCGATCAGCTCGCCCCAGCCCGCGAACTGCGCGCCGGAGCTCCACACCTTCTGCCCCGTGACCACCCACTCGTCGCCGTCCTTGACGGCTCTGGTCGCGAGCCCCGCGAGGTCCGATCCAGCGCCCGGCTCCGAGAACAGCTGACACGCCAGCACATCCCCGCGCAGCAACGGCTCGACGAGACGCTCTTTCTGTTCCACGGTCCCGAAAAGCTGCACCGTCGGCGCGATCAGGGCGGTGCTCACGGACGTCAGCTCGTGCTGGCCCGGCGTCTCGAACTCGCGCTCCGCCTCGGCGAAAGCCTCCTCGTGCAACGCCGACAGCCCCGCGCCGCCGTGTTCGACGGGCCACGACAACGCGCCGTAGCCGGCGTCGAACTTCTCCCGCAGCCAGTCCTGGATCCGGGCGATCAGCGCGCGTTCCTCGTCGAACGGCAGGTCGTGGAACACCGCCACGGAACGGCGCGACGCGTCGCCCCGTGGCGGCAGCCGCGCTGCGAGCCACTTCCTTGCCGCGTCGGTGAAATCGGCCAGCTCGGACTCGAGTGCTTCAGAGGACATGGAACCCCGCGTCCACCGGCAGCGCGACACCGGTTACGTACCTCGCCGCGTCGGAAGCCAGCCACAGCACCGCGTCGCTGATGTCGCCGGGCGGCAGCAGCTCGACGGGCAGCGCGTTCGCCATCATGGCCTGGTCCTGCTGGTGCTCGGCGAAGTAGTCCCCGAGCGAGGGGTTCTCGATCATCGGGGTGTCCACGCCGGTCGGATGCACCGTGTTGACGCGGATGCTTTCCTTCGCCAGCCCCACCGCGTACGCCTTCATCAGCCCGACCACGCCGTGCTTGCTCGCGGTGTAGGCCAGCGTCGCCGGCGTGCCGGGCGCGCCGACGAGGCCCTTGAGCCCGGCGGTCGAGCTGATCAGGATGACCGAGCCACCGCGGCCGGTCTTCCGCAGGGCCGGCAGCGCGGCTTCGACGGTGTTCCAGACACCGGTCATGTTGACGCCGACGACCGCGTCCCACGTCGCCCGCGCCGGGGTGTCCGGTGTGGACAGAATAGTGGAGATCCCGGCGTTGGCCACCACGATGTCGAGCCCGCCCAGCGCGGCGGCGTCCCGGGCGACCCCGTCGGCGATCTCGGCGCCGTCCCGGACGTCGAGCCGCGCGGTGGCCACGCGCCGTCCCTGTTTTTCCACCAGGCGCGCGGTTTCGGCGAGGTCGTCGGCGGTGGCCATCGGGTACGGCATCTCGGGCACGGGCGCACAGAGGTCGTAGGCGATCACGTCGGCCCCGGCACCGGCGAGCCGCACCGCGTGTGAGCGGCCTTGGCCGCGGGCGGCGCCGGTCACCAGCGCCACTTTTCCGTCCAGTACTCCCACGGGTTCTTCCCTCCTCAGCCGAAGTCGCTCCACTCGTGGATCCGCCCGCCGCGGATCACGAAGATCGTCATCGTGTCGAGGTGTGCCTGCTCGCCCGCGTTCGCGAAACCCGGGACGTCCACCGCGGCGGTGCCGCCCCATTCGGCCTCGCGGAACACGACGTCCCCGGTCACCGCGCCGCGTTTGGTGGCGGTTATGGTGCGGCCGGGGAAAGCGTCGTTCATCATCTTGATGTTCGACAGCAGCTGCTCACGCCCGCTGCCCTCCATGCCCTTGTTCTTGTGGCTGAACACGATGTCCTCGGCGAGGATCTCCTCCAGCGCGGCGAAATCGGGTTTGTTGAAAGCTTCGACGAGCTTGTCGACGACGGCCAGCTTGTCCTGTTCGGTCTCGGGCACGACTGTCCTTTCTCAGGCGGGGATCCACTGCGGGACGGCGATTCCGTCCCTGTCCGCGAACTCGACGCGCATCGGCATGCCGGCGTGCAGTTCGGGCGTTCCGGGGAGCTGCCCGGCGAACCGGACTCCGGGGTGGTCGTCGAGCTCCACGAGCACGACGGTGTAAGGCGCGGGGAAAGCCGGGTCGACGGTGCGCCGGCTGACGGTCCACGTGTGCAGGCGGGCCGTGCCGGCGGCGGCGACCCATCGCACGGGCGTGTTCACGCCGGTGCTGCGCGGCGGGTGCACCGGCGTGCCGTCCTGCCCGATGGCGACGAGCAGTTCACCGCGCGCGGCCCCGGCCCAGAACTCGGCGGAGTCCGGGTCGGTGGTGCGGGGCACGGGCAGGTTCATGCGTCCCTCCTCAGGATCAGCGCGCTGGACGCGGGCGGCGAACCGCCGGTCACGAGGCAGATTTCGCTGTGGGGCGCCTGCGAAGTGGATTCGCCGCGGATCTGCCGCACGCCTTCGACGACGTGGTTGAGCCCGTGGATGTAGCCCTCGGACAGGTGCCCGCCGCCGGTGTTGACCGGCAGCCGGCCGTCGAGGCCGAGCGCGCCGCTGGCGGCGAAGGGGCCGCCTTCGCCCTTCTCACAGAAGCCGTAGTCCTCGAGCTGGATCAGCGCGGTGATGGTGAAGCAATCGTAGATCTGGGCGACGCCGACCTCGTCCGGCCCGAACCCGGCGCGCTCGTACAGCGTGCGGGCGACCGCCGCGGAGGGGAAGGTGGTGTAGGAATCTCGCAGCAGCACGGGAAACAGCACCCCGCCCTTGGGCTCGGGCCCGGTGCCCATCGACACCGCGCGGATCAACGCGGGTGGCCTGCGGCCGTCCCGGGCGCGTTCCGCCGACGTCACGACGAGCGCGCAGGCACCGTCGGTTTCGAGGCAGTAGTCGAACAGCCGCAAGGGATCCGAGATCATCCGCGCGTTCTCGTAGTCGGCCATCGTCATGGCGCGGCCGTGCATCTGCGCGCGCGGGTTGGCGTTGGCGCGCTCGCGGCAGGTGAGCGAGATATGCGCCAGGTGCTCGGACGTGGTGCCGTACTCGATCATGTGCCGCCGCGCGACCATCGAGTAGGCCTGACCGGCCGCGACGAGCCCGTAGGGGAGGAAGTACTCGTCGTAGGTGCTTCCGCCGCCGACCTCCGGCGGGCCGTCGGTGGCGCGGCGGGTCTGGCCGTACCGGTCGGCGCCGGAGCGCCCGTTGAGCGCGCGGAACACCAGAACCGTCGACGCCTGACCGCTTTCGATCGCCGCGACGGCCTGCGCCACCTGCGCCGGGGCCGCCGAACCACCCGCGCCGCTGATACCCCAGTACGTCAGGTCCGGCACGCCGAGCGCGTCGGCGAGTTCGTTGTGCGTCACGAGGTCGAAGTCGTTGCGGACGATGCCGTCGACCTCGGTCGCGTCGATCCCCGCGTCTTCGAGCGCCCTCGTGCAGGCGGTGACGGCGAGCGCGAGGTCGCTCACCCCGGAGCGCTTCGTGTACTCGGTTTCGCCGATCCCGGCGATGGCGCACCGATCGCGGTGCCGGGTGTAGTCGATCACGCGGCACCGTCCCGGACGACGCCTGCTTCGAGCAGCGCGTCCACATCGACGTCGCCGAGCCCGAGTTCGGTGAGGATCTCGCGGGTGTGCTCGCCGATCAGCGGCGGGCGGCCCGGCACGCGGCTGCCCGCGAAATCCATCAGCCGCCCCGCCATCTCCATGTCGCCGGTGACCGGATGCCGGTACGCCGAGATCAGGCCGGAGTCCTTGAGACCGGGGTCGTCGAACAGCACCGTGCCGGGCGCATTCGCGCACACCTCGGCCGGGACGCCGTGCGCGTCGAGGGTCTTCCCCCATGCCTCGGCGGTGTCGGCGGCGAACGCGGCGGTGAGCGTTTCGGCGAGGGCTTCGCCGGTGGCGCCGGCCGCGGCGGGCACGGCCTTCGCCAGGCGCTGCCGGTCGTCGTCGGTGAGCACGGCGAGACAGAGCCAGCCCTCGCGGGCGGGGTAGATCCGGTGCAGCGGCGAGATCCCCCAGCTGTCGGCATCGACCACGGGCCGGTCGCCGCGCGCCGCGCCGCCGGGGGTCGTCCACGCCATCGACGCGTTGAGCAGGTGCGCGTAGAGGATCGAGGTGTCCACGAACTGGCCGCGTCCGGTGCGGTCGCGGTGGTAGAGCGCCTGCAGTACCGCGATCGCGGACAACAGGCCGTTTCCGGTGTCCCCCAAGGAAATCGATGGCCAGATCGGGGTGCCGCCGTTGTCCGCCGCGCCGTCCACCCACTCCGTTCCCGCGAGTGCCGCCGCCGTCTGGTCGTTCGCGGGTTTGGCGTCGCGGGCCCCGTGTTCGTAGCCGCGGGTGTGGCAGTAGACGAGACGGGGGTTGATCTCGCGCAGCGATTCGAAGTCGATCTTGAGCCGCTTCGCGGCGCCGTAGCGCATGTTGTGGTGCACGACGTCCGCGCCCCGCACGAGGTCGTAGAACACGGCGAGCCCGCGCGGGTCCTTGAGATCGATCGCGAGAGAGCGCTTTCCGCGGTTGGACATGTGCGAGTACTGGGTGCGCATCCAGAAGTCGTCGTGCAGGGCGTTGACCTTGATCACGTCCGCGCCGAGATCGGCCAGCAGCTGCGCCCCGTACGGGCCCGCGATGGCGAGCCCCAGGTCGAGCACCCGGACTCCGGCGAGCGGCGCCACCGGTTCGGTGCCCGCGGGCGCGGGTTCCGGCTCACGCGAGGCCTGTTCGCGCACCCACGCCGTGTCCGTCCCGGGCGGGACGGTGCCCGTGCCGATGGGGGCCGGGCAGTCGGCGAGGTGCAGCACGGAGCCGACCGCGCGGATCGCCCCGTGGTCCGGGTCGGGCAGCTCCACGACACAGCCGTCGTCGAGCAGGGCCGGGTCGAGCAGGGCTTCCTCCGGCGGGCGGACGATCTCGAACGGCACCCCGGCCTCGGCCGCGACCCGCTCCCAGTCCGCGGCCGGGAACCGGGCCGCCGCGGCTTCCATCTGCGGGTGGAAGTGGTGCAGCAGCACCATGTCCGTGTAGTCGGTGGCGATGCGCAGGTCCGCGTCCTTCGGCGAGACACCGCCCCGGTGGGGCACGGCCAGCTCGTCCCCTTCGCTGACGCCGAGCATGAAGGAAGGCAGCTGCACCCATTGCTGGATCCAGCGGCCGTCGGAGGCGCGGTAGAACCCCTTGGGGGCGCGGGGATCCGTCGTCCAGCCGAGGTAGCTCTCGCTGTCCGGATCCTCCGCCCGCTGCCACGCGATCGCCGTCGAGCAGAGCACCCCCTGCACCAGGGAAGTCGCCACGTGCTGCCCGCGCCCGCACACTTCACGCGCCCGCAGGGCACCGGCCACCGCGATCGTCGCCAGGTACGCGGCCGCGTTGCTCGCCCACGGGATCCCGGTGAACATCGGGCCGGCCCGGTCCGGGCCGACCGCCGTCACCGGGCCGGTCTCCAGATCCGCCAGAGGATCCACGCGCCCGGACAGCGCGCCGATCGTGGTGCCCGGCACTCCCCTGGCCTCCCAGTGCAGCCCGGTGCGCGCGGCGACGAGCGAGTCCACCGCCGGGCGGCCGCGGTGCGCGGCGGCGTCGCCGTAGCCGGTGATCGAGCAGTGCACCAGGCGCGGGTTGAGCGCGGCCAGCGAAACGGCGTCCAAACCGGACGGGGCTTCCTCGAAAGTTTCCACGAGGACGTCCGCAGTCGCGATCAGCGCGCGGATCTCGTCCACATCGGACACCGGGTCGAGCGTCGCGCGCCGCTTGCCGCGGTGCCAGACGCGGTAACCCGACAGCCCCGCGAACGGGTCACCGGGCAGGTCGATCCGGATCACTTCGGCGCCCGCGTCGGCGAGCAGCATCGTGGTGATCCCGCCGGCCACGCCGCGCGTCAGATCCACGACGCGCAACTGTGCGTACACGCCCTGTCCCGGCACCCCGACCTCCTCCGGTCCGCGCCACGGCCCCTGCGCCGTGGCTCCCCCAACCTACGACGACTCGACGTCGACTTCAAGTTCGACTTGAAATTGCCGTCAACTTCGTGTTTGGCTACGGTGTGACCCAGCCGACACGACTCGAAGAGGAGAGTGCGATGGCACGCGTGGCGCACAAGGTCGCCCTGGTCACCGGGGCCGCCAAGGGGATGGGGCGGTCGCATTGCGTCCGGCTCGCGGAGGAGGGCGCCGACATCGTGGCCCTGGACCACTGCACGCAGGAGGAAGGCGTGCAGTACCCGATGGGCACCCCGGAGGACCTCGCGGAGACGGCCGCGCTCGTGGAGAAACAGGGCCGGCGCGTCGTCACCGTGCGCGCCGACATCCGCGATCTCGGCGCGCTCGAAAAGGCCGTCGGCGACGCGAAGGAGACGCTCGGCTCCCTCGATATCGTCGTCGCGAACGCCGGGATCTCTACGCTCGGCGCGGCCTGGGAGCTGACGCCGCAACAGTGGCAGGCAGTGCTCGACACGAACCTGACCGGCACCTGGAACACCGTCAAGGCCACCGTGCCCGCGATGATCGCGCAGGGCGGCGGCGGTTCGGTCGTGCTGGTCAGCTCGGTGGCCGGGATCAAGGGCTTCGGCGGGATGGGGCACTACTCCGCGTCGAAGGCCGGGATCATCGGGCTGATGCAGACGCTGGCCCAGGAGCTGGGCCCGCACGCGATCCGGGTCAACACGGTCAACCCGGGGCTGATCAACACCGACATGTCCATGAACAAGGCGCTGATCTCGCAGTTCCTCCCGGACAACCCGAATCCGTCCACCGAGGACATCGCCGGGGCTTATGCGGGGCTGACGATCCTGCCCAACCCCTGGCTGGAGCCCGTCGACGTCAGCAACGCCGTGCTGTGGCTGGCTTCCGACGAGGCCCGCTACATCACCGGCATCTCGGTTCCCGTCGACGGCGGACAGCTCGTCCGCGCCTGAGACCGATCCTTCGACGAAGCAGGAGGCACAGTGACGACCACCCCCGAGACGGCGCGGCCGAAGTACGCGCCGGTCTTCGAATTCGACAGCGAGGCGCTGCGCTGCCCGTTCGCGCACTTCGACGCGGCCCGCGAAGAGGCGCCCATCTCGTGGTACGCCGACGCGAACTTCTGGGTCGTGAGCAGCTACGAGCTGGCGACCCAGGTGCTGAACAACAACACCGATTTCTCCGCCGAGCAGTGCATCGGTGAGAAGGCCGACGCGGTGTGGACCCGCATGATCGAGCTGGCCCGCGAGAATCCCGAGACGCGCCACCGCATCGAGGGTTACGGCGCGGGCGCGCGGCGCGTGCTGCTGTTCTCGGATCCGCCTGTCCACACGCGACACCGCCGGATCATCAACCGCGCGCTGACGCCGACGGCTGTGCGGCGCAGTGCCGACAACATGCGGCGGATCGCCCGCGGCCTGCTCGACGACGTGGCCGCGAAGGCGGGCGAGGTCGAGTTCGTCGGCACCTTCGCCGAGCCTTACCCGATGGCGGTGATCTCCGCGGTGCTCGGGCTGCCGGACGAGGACCGGCAGAAGCTGCGCGGCTGGGTCACCGACCTCAACTCGATGATCGCCACCGAGGACATGTCCGACGACAACATCCGTGAGCTGTCGAAGACGCGCTTCGACTTCGACGACTACTTCAACGCCGCGGCCGAGGACCGGGTCCGCAACCCCACCGACGACCTCACGTCGATGGTGGTGCACGAGAACGAAAAGAGCCCGGAGCGGATGAGCCGGGACGATCTCATGATGGTGTACCAGCTGCTCGTCGTCGGTGGCGCGGACACCTCCGACGCGGCTATGTCGCGAATGCTCGAAGACCTCGCGACGAACCCGGAGACCTACCAGCGGCTGCGGCGGGAGCCGGAGAAGATCCCGAACTACATCGAAGGAATGCTGCGCGTGGCCGGCCCGGCGCTCGGAATCTTCCGGCGCGCCAAGGCGGACATCGAGGTCGGCGGCGAGCAGATCAAGGCGGGCGACTTCGTCTGGCTTTCCTTCGCCGGAGCCAACTACGACAAGTCCGCCTACGGCCTCAACGCGGACAAAGTCGACCTCGACGAGGACCAGACCACCCGGCACATGACCTTCGGCTGGGGCCCGCACCTGTGCATCGGCGCGCCGCTGGCGCGGCAGGAGATGAAGGTGGCCCTGGAGGAGCTGACCGACCGCTTCTCGGCGATCGAACTGGCCCCGGGCAAGGAGTACCCGCCGCCCTACCGGCCGAGCTTCCTGTTCCACGGCCCGGCGACGCTCTGGCTGAAGTTCACCGAAGACCCGGACCACGCGGCGAAACCCATCCGCAGCGGCCCCTGACAGGACAAGGGAAAGCGGGGTCCCGTGCGGGGCCCCGCTTTCGCCGGGTTCAGCCGCGGTGTTCCGGGACCCGCACGCCGATCGCGTTGGCCCACAACAGGGACAACTGCTCGGCGGCCTTCTCCAGCTCGAACTCCGCGCCGCGCGCGGACCAGCGGTAGACGAAGTTGCTGACCATCCCGGTGAGCGCGTTCGCCGCGTACACCGGGTCCACGGCCGGATCCGCCACGCCGGTCTCCTGCCAGTGCCGGACGGCGTCCTCGATGCGTTGGGCGAACCGGTCGCTCGCCTCCCGCCGCAGGTCCTCGACCTCGCCGTTGAGCGTGGCGACCTGTTCCCAGACGATCATGACGGCGTGGTTTTCGCGGTACGCCCGGAGATACGCGAGGTTCGCGCGCCGGATCGACTCGTAGGGTTCGTGCGGCTGCCCGGCCGTTTCCTCGTCCCGCGCACTGGCTTCGGTCGGGTTGCGCAGTTCGTCCTCCAGCTCATGCAGCAGCGCGACGAAGATCTCCTCCTTGGAGGA
Source organism: Amycolatopsis acidicola (assembly GCF_007713735.2). Classification (GTDB taxonomy): domain Bacteria; phylum Actinomycetota; class Actinomycetes; order Mycobacteriales; family Pseudonocardiaceae; genus Amycolatopsis_E; species Amycolatopsis_E acidicola. The sequence goes on from NZ_VMNW02000050.1 coordinate 37,297, forward strand.
GAAGTAGGTGTAGAACGACCCATGCGCGACCTTCGCGGTGTCCGCGATGTCGGTGATCCTGGCCTCGGCGAACCCGTCCCGCGCGAAGACCACCTTCGCCGCGTCGAGCAGCGCCTGCCGGCTCCGGCGCCCGCGCGCTGTCACGGGCAACGGCCGGGGTTCGGTGTCCGCGCCGGTCCCGCTGCTGGCCCCAGTCATCTTCGGCTCCTCGCACGGCCTCCACAGACCTGTAGTCGACGTCGACTTCAGGATAGCGGACGGTCCTCATTGGTGCCGCTGGTGATGTGGTCGAACAGTCCGGGCCGGATCCTGGTGCGCACGCCCTCGGCCCACGGCTCGTCCAGCTCCTCGACGCCGAGCGCGGCGCCGTTGTTCAGCAGCATCCCGAAGGCGAGGAACGCCTTCACCGTCACCGGGTCGAGGCCGGATTTCGCGGCCACCGTTTCCCACATGCGGGCGAACCGTTCGCGCACCAGATCACGGACTTCGCGGTCCCCGCAGGCCGCGAAGCCTTGCAGTTGCAGCAAAAGCGTGGTGCGGTCGGCCAGCGATTCGGAGTATCGCGCGCCCATCCGCGTCAGCGCGGCGATCCCGTCCTCCTCCCCGGCGGCGCGCGCCATGCCCTCGCTGAAGGTGTCGAACGCCGCGCCGACCAGCTCCAGGAACAACGCCTTCTTGGTGCCGAACATGCGGAACACATACGCCTGCGTGATGCCCGCTTCGCGCGCGATCGCCTCGACCGACGCGCCGTGCAGGCCGTGGTCCGCGAACTCCGCCGCGGCGATCCCCAGCACCTGGGACCGGCGTTCCGGTCCGCTCATCCGCCCAGCCATGCGCTCAGGTTACTGGTTACCAACCACTAAGCTCGGGCCCATGGGCGAGGACATCTGGGCCGATGTGGCCGACCAGTTCGCCGACGGTGCTTACGCCACGGTCAAGGGCCGGGTGCGCACGTACGTGCTGCACCAGCAGCTCCTGGAGCACCTGCCGCCGCCTCCGGCCCCGGTGCTCGACGTCGGGGGCGGCGCGGGGCACCAGTCGTTCCCGCTCGCCCGCGCCGGGTACGAGGTCACGCTGCTCGACCCCTCCCCCGCGATGCTGGACAAAGCCCGGCGCCTCCTCCGGCAGCTGCCGGAGGAGGCGCAACGGCGTGTGACCCTGGTGGAGGCCGACGGCGCGAACGCGGAAGAAACGGTGGGCGGTAAGCGTTTCGCGGCCGTGCTGTGCCACGGCGTACTCGGCTATTACGAAGATCCGACGCCTTTGCTCGACCAGCTGTGCCGGTGCGTCGCACCCGGTGGCGTGGTCTCGATCATGGCGGGCAACGCCGAGGCCTCGGTCGTGCGCCCGGCCATGGAGCGCCGCTGGGAGGACGCGCTGGCCTCGTTCGACGCCACGAGCGAGATCGGCGTGCTGGGCCTGCCGACGTACGCCACGACCGTGGAGGAATTGGGCGAGCTGGTCCGTGCGCGGGGCGTGGAACCGGTGCGCTGGTACGGGGTGTGGCTTTTCGTGGACTGGCTGGAATTCGGTGGCGCCGACCTCGACCCGGCCGACACGCGGCAGGTGGCGGCCGTGGAACTGGAAGCCAGCAAGCGCGATCCGTACCGGCGGCTTTCCCGCGTATTCCACCTCGTGGGGCGGCGGAGCGAGTCCATTGTGGACCGCGATGGAGTGGCCGCGCCCGGGGTGTCGGCTTAGGGTCGGGGCATGTCCGTCCACACCGTGCTGGCCGGCCTCGGCGCCGTCCGCGAAGACCTGGAGTCGTTGTACCGGGATCTGCACCGCCACCCGGAACTCGGCTTGCGCGAGCACCGCACGGCGGGCAAGGCCGCGCAGGCCCTGCGCGAGTACGGGTACGAGGTCACCGAAGGCATCGGCGGCACGGGCGTCGTCGGCGTTCTGGCCAACGGCGAAGGCCCCGTGGTGATGGCCCGCGCGGATATGGACGCCCTGCCGGTCGAGGAGCAGACCGGCCTGCCATACGCGTCCACGGTCACCGACGGGGACACGCCCGTGATGCACGCCTGCGGGCACGACATGCACGTGACGGCACTCGTCGGGTGCGCGCGGCTCCTCGCGCGGGCGCGGGACTCCTGGCGGGGTACGTTCGTGGCCCTGTTCCAGCCGTCCGAGGAGAACGGCGACGGCGCGGACGCGATGGTCGCCGACGGCCTGACGGTGAAGGCCCCCAAGCCGGATGTCGTGCTGGCGCAGCACGTCCTCCCCTACCCCGCCGGATATGTGGGCACCCGCGCCGGATCGTTCCTGTCCGCCGCGGACAGCCTGCGCGTGACGGTCCACGGCCGCGGCGCGCACGGTTCGAAACCCGAGGCGGCGATCGACCCGGTGGTGATGGCCGCGATGATCGTGGTGCGCCTGCAGACCGTCGTCTCCCGCGAGCTGGCGGCCACCACGCCCGCCGTGCTCACCGTCGGCAGCATCCGCGCGGGCACGGGGCCGAACATCATCCCGGACAACGCCGTCATCCAGCTCAACGTGCGCACCTACGACGACGCCACCCGCGCCCACGTCCTGGACGCGATCGAGCGCATCGTGCGGGCGGAGTGCGCCGCGTCGAGGTCGCCGAAGCCGCCGGTGATCGAGAAGATCGCCGCCTTCCCGCCCACGATCAACGACGAGGAACCCACCCACCGCGTTTCGGCGGCCTTCGCGCAGCAGTTCGGTGAGGCGCACACCATCGACCTGCAGACGGCCAGTGAGGACATGAGCGAGATCCCGAAGGCGTTCGGCGTGCCGTTCACCTACTGGGGATTCGGCGGCACCGATCCGGCCGCCTACGCCGAGGCCGAGTGCAAAGGCACTGTGGCGCAAGACATCCCGGTCAACCACAACCCCGCCTTCGCGCCCGTCATCCAGCCGACGCTGGACACCGGCGTCACCGCGATGACGGTCGCCGCGCTCGCCTGGATCGGCGCCTGAGCTTCCCGTTCGCCCTTCGCGACCGGACATCACGACGAAGGGACCGGCCATGACCGGCTTCCTGAACAACTTCGGGAAATAGCCTAGGTTTTCGCCAGCGCCGCGAGCGCCCGCGCGGAGGGCGAACCGGGGTCGGCGGTGATCATCACGACCTCCTGGTCGTCCTCGGGGACGAGCAGCACGTCGCAGTTCAGCCGCAGCCTGCCCACCGGGTGCTCGAGGGTCTTGGTGCGGTGCCCGGGCGCATGAACGGGCCGGGTTTCCCAGATCTGCCGGAACTCCTCGCTCCCGTTGAGTTCCCTCAGCAACGCGGCCAGCGCCGGGTCACGCGGGTAGCGGTCCGCGGCCCGGCGCAGCCGCGCCACGGCGATGTGCCCGAACTCCTCCGCGCTGGAACTCTCCGGCACGCCCGGCCCGCCGAGGAACCGGCGGCGGGCCAGGTTCGCGTCCGGGCCGAGGCCGTCGCCGAGGAGGCGTTCCGCCAGCGGATTCCACGCCACCACGCCATAAGCGGCATCGGTGACGATCGCGGCGGTTTCCGGCATCCGGTGCAGCATGTCCACGACGTGCGGGCGCACCCGCCGCCGGGCCTGCGCACCGGGCGGCACCGGCGTGCCCGCGAGGCGGAACAGGTGGCTGCGCTCGGCCTGGTTCAGGCGCAAGGCCCGCACCAGGCCGTCGAGCACCCGGGGCGACGGCCGTGGCCCGCGGGCCTGTTCGAGCCGGGTGTAGTAGTCGACCGACATGTGCGCCACGTCCGCGACCTCTTCGCGGCGCAGGCCCGGTGTCCGGGAGACGCGGGCGGGCAGGCCGAGATCGTGCGGCCGCAGCCCCGCGCGGCGCTCCCGGAGGAAACGCGCCAGTTCCTCACGTGCCAAGATTCCTCCCTGCCTGGTATCGGTTGTCCCTGGAACGGCGGCCTTCGCGGGACGACCGTATCCCCCATGCACGATCGCACAGCGCTGGTCACCGGCGCCAACAAGGGAATCGGCCGGCACATCGCCGCCCAGCTCGCCGCGGAAGGCTTCACCGTCCTCGTCGGATCGCGGGACCGGGAACGCGGGGAACTCGCCGCGAAGGAGATCGGGGGCAACGCCCGCCTGCTCGTCCTCGACGTGACCGACCCGGCCGGGATCGCCGAGGCGGCGTCGGCCGTGGAAAGCCTGGACGTCCTGGTCAACAACGCGGGCATCAACATTTCGCTGGCGCCGGCCCCCGAAACCGCGCCGGAGGACCTCCGGCGGATGTTCGAAACCAACGTGTTCGGGCTCGCCGCCGTCACGAACGCCTTCCTGCCCGCGCTGCTGCGTTCGCCGCATCCGCGCATCGTCAACGTCTCCAGCGGGACCGCGTCGCTGGAGTGGAGCGCGAACCCGGAGGGCCGGTTCGTCGTCAGCCCCGACGGCGCGGCGGGCTACCGGGCTTCGAAGGCGGCGGTGAACTCACTGACCGTGTTGTACGCGCAAACCTTGGCGGACAAGGGAGTCAAGGTGAACGCCCTCGCGCCCGGCGCCCGCGCGACGGAACTGACCGCGTGGAACCCGGAGTCCGCCGCGCGGATGGCCCAGGCCGGAGACCCGGCCGAAGCCGCACGCGGCGCCGTCCACCTGGCCCTGCTGCCCGACGACGGCCCGACCGGCGGCTTCTTCTCCTGGGACGGCACCGTCGTGCCGTGGTGATTCAGCTGTCGCACTCCGGGCCGTCGCGCCAGAGGTTGTCGGCGGTGCCCGCGTCGAGGCGGCGGGCGTAGAGCTCGACCTTGCCGTGGATGACCTCCAGGGCGTCCTGCAGCTCGTCGATCCGCTCCCGCACCTTGTCCTCGTGACGGCGCAGGATCTCGAACCGCTCGGGCACCGTCCCGGCACCGGCCAGGACCAGCTGCGCGTACCGGCGGATCTCCGGCAGCGGCATGCCCGTGGACCGGAGCTTCTGGCACACCTTCAGCCACTGCACCTCGTCCCGCGTGAACACGCGCCTGCCCGCCGCGTTCCGGCGGACGGGCACCGGGAACAGGCCCTCTTGCTCATAGAACCGCAGGGTGTGCGTGGTCAGCCCGGTCTCCGCGCTGACCTCGCCGATGCTCAGGGTGGTTTCGCCGGCGGCTGTCACCTCCGCGAGTCTAGCGAGGTTGACTTCGAGACGACTCGAACTCCTAGCGTCGGAACCGGCTTCGACGAAGGGAAGACAGTGACCACCACCTGGTTCATCACCGGCACCTCCTCCGGTTTCGGGCGCCTGCTCACCGAGCGCCTGCTCGCTCGCGGCGACCGGGTCGCCGCGACCCTGCGGCGGCCCGGGGCGCTCAAGGACCTCCGCGCCCAGTACGGCGAAAGCCTGTGGGTGGAGCAGCTCGACGTGACCGACGGCGCGCGGGTGCGCCATGTCGTGGACGAGGCTTTCGCGGCGTTCGGCACGATCGACGTGATCGTGAACAACGCGGGCCACGGCGTGTTCGCCTCGGTCGAGGAAGCGGCCGACGAGCAGATCCGGCGGGTCATCGACACCAACCTGCTCGGCTCGATCCACGTCGTCCGCGCCGCGCTGCCGTGGCTGCGCGCCCAGGGGCACGGGCGGTTCCTCCAGGTTTCGACCGCCGGGGGCCAGACCACCTACCCGAACTTCGGCTACTACCACGCCTCGAAATGGGGCGTCGAGGGCTATTGCGAGACCGTCGCCAGTGAGATCGCGCCGTTCGGCCTTGGCATGACCATCGTCGAGCCGGGGGCGACGCCGACCGGGTTCGGCAGCTCGCTCGACACGGCGCCGGCGATGCCGGAATACGAGGACACCCCGGCCGGCGAGGTGCGGCGGGCCCTGGCGACCGGCGATTTCCCGCTCGCCAACGACCCGGCGAAGATCGCCGGGGCGATGATCGACCTCGTGGATTCCGGTGAGGTCCCGCTGCGGCTCCCGCTGGGCACGGACACCTACCGCGACGTCCGCGCGTCCCTCGTAGCCCGCCTCGCCGAGCACGACGCGCATCGGGAGGTGGCGCTTTCCGTGACACGACAGCCCTAAACCGCCTTCGTGGCCGTGATCAGGTGGCTCGGGAACCACGGCCCGCCCCACCACACGCGCCAGCCGAGGTTGCGGCGGGTCACCCCGGTCAGGCCGAGGGCCCGCAGCCGCGCGGCGTACGCCCGGGTGTGCCCGAGATCGGCGAGAAGGATGCGGCCACCGGGGCGCAGTACGCGCACGGCCTCGTCGATCGCGCGGGCGCGCCCGGCGGCGCCGGGGATGTGGTGCAGCACGAAACTGCTGACGACGACGTCGTAACTCGCGTCCTCGAAGGGCAGGCGCGTGATGTCGCCGCTGTGCAGGGAAACCCGCGCTGCGACGCCTTCCAGCTCGGCGTTGCGGCGCGTGGCCTCCGGCGCGTTGCCCGTCTGGTCCGGCCGCCACAGGTCGATGCCGACCGCACGCCCCTCGGTCAGCAGCTCGGCCGCCGCGAGCAGCACCGCGCCACGGCCGCAGCCGAGGTCGAGCAGGTCCTCGTCCCCGCGCAGTCCCGACTCGGCGAGCACGCGCGCCCACACCTGGAACTTCCCCGTGCGCGTGGTGTAGGAGAACGACACCGCCGTCAGCGCGAGCCACAGCACGATCACGCCGCCCACGACGGCGGGCACGGCCCGGCCGGTGACGACGTCGAAAACCGTGAACCCCGCCATCACGGCGAACACCGCGGCGACGGCGACGGCCTGCCAAAACGGTGGTACCAGGCGGAAATCGCCGTCGAACCCGTACTCGCCCCGGCGCCGCGACAGGTCGGTTTCGCTCATCGGCTCCTCCGCATCCCCATCCGGAAGAATGTTCCAGCGGGGACCGGGCGGGACAACCGCCTAACGGGGCACGGGGTCGCTGAGCACCGTGGTCACCAAATCCTCCAGCTCCGCCACGATCTCCTCGCGGGACAGCGCCCCCGCGCTCAGTTCCTGAAGGTGCGCGACGCCTTCGAGGTCGCCGAGCACGGTGAACGTGACGCGCATGGCCTGCGCCAGCCGGAAGCGCGCCTTCCCCGGACTCCAGTCCGGGTGCAGTTCCGCGGTCAGTTCGGTGAAGCGCCGGGCCTGCTGCACGAACCCGTCGAACACAGTGGACAGCGCGGGATGCCCGGTGGCCATGATCCCGCTGATGAACCGCACCCAGCTCGCCCCGCTCGACAGCGCCATCTCCGCCACCGGCAGGACGAACGCCCGCGCCAGGCCCTCCGCGGTCAGGGCGCCGGGCCGCTCCAGCTCGTCCAGCAGCACGGCGCGCCGCGCGAACACCTCGTCGCCACGTTCGGCGATCAGGGCCTTGACGAGCGACTCCTTCGAGCCGAAGTGGTAGTGCACCGAAGCGATGTTCGTGCCCGCCCCGGCCATGATCGCGCGCAGCGACACGGCGTCGATGCCCCGCTCGGCGAACAGGCGTTCCGCGGCCAGCAGCAACCGCCGGCGGGTGGGCAGCTCCAGCTCGCCGGCGGTGACTACGAGCAGCCCGTCGGTATCCGGAGTCGCCATGGTTCCCATGTAATCACGGCGCGCCGTAGACCGTGACGACGCACGCGCCGCCCAGGCCCAGGTTGTGCGCCAGTGCCAGTTGCGCGCCCGCCACCTGACGCTCGCCCGCCTCGCCGCGCAGCTGCCACGTCAGTTCCGCGCACTGCGCCAGCCCCGTCGCGCCGAGCGGGTGTCCTTTCGAGATCAGGCCGCCGGACGGGTTCACCACCCACTTCCCGCCGTAGGTGGTGGCACCGTCGTCGATCAGCGCGCCGCTCTCCCCCGGCGCGCACAGGCCGAGCGCTTCGCAGGTGATGAGTTCGTTGACCGAGAAGCAGTCGTGCAGCTCGATCACGTCGATGTCGCCGATCCCCGCACCCGCCTGCCGCAGCGCGCGTTGCCCCGCGACCTCGGTCATCGGCCCGCCGACGACGTCGATCATCGAGCCGCCGGAGAAAGCGCTCTCGCCATCGGTGACGATCGACTGCCCCAGCAACTTGACCGCCCGCGCCTCGAGCCCGTGGGCGCGCACGAAGTCCGGGCTCGCGACCACCGCGGCCGCGGCGCCGTCCGACATCGGCGAGCACTGGGACCTCGTCAGCGGGCCGAAAACCGGTTTGTCCCCGAGGACCTGTTCGAGCGTGTAAGGGTTCTGGAACTGGGCGTACGGGTTCCGCGTCGAGTGCTCGTGGTTCTTCACCCCGACCCCGGCGAGCTGCTCGGCCGTCGTGCCGTAGCGGCTCATGTGCTCCTCGGCGGCCAGCCCGAAGAACCGTGTCGTGAGCGGCGCCTGCCCCTGTTTTCCCCGCTCCGGCATGGCTTTCAGGTGGTGGTCGATCGTCGTGATCACCGGCGGCTCGCCCGAACCCGCCATCGCCTGCCGGGTCATCTGCTCGAACCCGACGGCCAGCACCACCTCGGCCAGCCCCGCCGCCACCCACTCCTGCGCGAGGTTCAGCGCGGTGGACCCGGTGGCGCAGTTGTTGTTCACGTTCACCACCGGGATCCCGGTCAGGCCGACGTCGTAGAGCACGCGCTGCCCGGCCGCCGAAGGCTGGAACACGTAGCCGACCGCGGCGCGTTCGACGTCGGCGTAGGAGATCCCGGCATCGCCCAGCGCGGCCCGGATCGCCTCCCCGGCCATCTCCGGGTATGTCCACTCCAGACTCTCGATGCGGCTGAACTTCGTCATGCCCACACCGAGCACGTACGGGGTTTTGCCGGTCATGTCAACGCCCTTCGAACCGAGGCTTGCGCTTTTCCTTGAAGGCGGCCACGCCTTCTTTCGCGTCGGCGGAGGCCACCACCGGGGTGACCAGCCGCCGTTCGATCCGGCGGGCCGTCTCCTCGTCGAGCCAGCCGCTGGCGATCACCGCGGCCTTCGCGGCGCGGACCGCGAGCGGCCCGTTCGCGGCGACGCGTTCGGCGATCTTCCTTGCCCTGTCGAGACTTTCCCCGTTTTCGACCACGTGCCCGACGAGCCCGAAGTCGTAGGCCTCCCGCGCGCTCAGCGGATCGCCGGTGAGGATCATCTCCATCGCCTTGGTGTAAGGGATCTGGCGTTTGAGCCGCACGGTCGAACCGGCGCCGGCGATGAGGCCGACCTTCGCCTCGGGCAGCCCGAACGTCGCGCGCCGCTCGGCGATCCGGATGTCGGTCTGCTGCAGCATTTCGCAGCCACCGCCGAGACACGGCCCGTTGACCGCGGCGATCAGCGGCTTCGCGAGCGTGTGCTCCAGCAGGAGCCCCTTGCCCACGTCGACCCGCGAGCCGTCGCGCATCATCCAGCCCTCGGACAGGTCCCCGCCCGAGCAGTAGTACTCCCCCGCGCCGGTCAGCACGGCGACGCGGATCCGGTCGTCGCCGTCGATCTCGTCCCACGCCTGCGCGAACTGCCCGACCATCTCCAGCGACAGCGCGTTACGCCGCTGCGGCCGGTTCATCGTCAGCACCGCGACGTGCCCGTCGCGTTCGAACTCCAGGTCACTCATGGCCGCTCCGTCCCGACGATCCACATCGCGTGGAACTGCGACGCGCCGCCCATCGCGTGCCCGACGACCCGCCGCGCCCCGTCCACCTGATGCTCCCCGGCGAGCCCGCGAACCTGTTGCGCCGCTTCGAGAAACCGCACGAGACCGGTCGCGCCGGTCGGGTTCCCGGACAGCACCCCGCCGGAGGCGTTGACCGGGAAATCGCCGTCCGCGGACGTGCGGCCCTCGTCGGTCATCCGCCAGCCATGGCCGGTCTCGGCGAGCCCGATGTTCTCCAGCCAGATCGGCTCGTACCAGCTGAACGGCACGTACAACTCGGCCGCGTCGAGCTCCCGCACCGGGTCCGTGATCCCGGCCTGCGCATACGCCTCGGCCGCGCAGTCCGCGCCGGCCCGCGGGTTCACCTCGTCGCGGCCCGCGAAATGCCCGGTCTCGGTGCGCCAGGCGGAGCCGTGGATCCACGCCGGGGGCCTGCCGGTCGCGGCGGAAATCCGGCGCGCCTCTTCCTCTCCGGTCACCACGATCGCCGCGGAGCCGTCGGAGGTCGGGCAGGATTCCAGGAACCGCACGGGATCCCATAGCATCGGCGACGCGCGCACCTTCTCCACCGAGATGTCCGGCATGTGCAGATGCGCGTACGGGTTGCGCAGCGCGTTGAGCCGGTGGTTGACCGCGACCTGCCAGCCGATGTGCTCGGGCGCGCCGGAACGGCGGATGTAGTCGCGGATCACCGGCGCGAAATGCCCGCCCGCCCCGGCGCCGAGCGAGACGTTGAAGGGCAGCGGCCGCGACAGCGCCCAGGTGAAGTTCCCCTCCGACTCCTTGCTGTACGCGACGACCAGAACCCGTTTCGCCAGGCCGCTTTCCACCAGATGCGCGCCGTAGATCGCGGCGTGCCCGCCCACGCTGCCGCCGGTGAACACCCGCGTCACCGGCAGGTTCCGGGCGCCGATGGCGTCGGCGAGGTACAGCTCGGGCTGCATCACGCCGTCGAAGAGATCGGGCGTCTTGGACAGCACGATCGCGTCGATGCCGTCGAAGCCGAGCTGCGCGTCCGCCATCGCTTCGGCGACCGCCTCCCGCACCAGCCCGGCGATCGTCACCTTCCGCTGCTTCGCCTGTTTGCCCTGGCCGACACCGACCACAGCCACTCGTTCGCTCATGCGGCCTCCATCAGACACACCAGGTTCTGCTGCAACGCCGGGCCCGAGGTCGCGTGCGCGAGCGCGCGGCCGCCGTCGCGGATACGGGCCGCGGCCTCGCCGATCCGGATCAGCCCGGTCGCGGTCGTGGGGTTGCCCGCCAGTGGCCCGCCCGACGGGTTCAGCGCCGTCGAGGCCCCGAAGCCGAAAGTCTTGGCCAGCAAGGGTTCCACGTAGCTGTACTCGGTGTGCAGCTCGGCCACGTCGACGTCCGCGGTCCCGAACCCGGCCATCCCCGAGGCGCGCTCCGCCGCGAGTTTCGTGGCCCCGGCGCGGGTCAGGTCCCGCGAGCCCGGGTAATGCGTGTCCATCCGGTGGTCCACCGCCCGGACCCACACCGGACGGTCGGTCAGTTCCCGGGCCCGGTCGCCGGCGGCGAGCACGACCACGGCCGCGGCGTCGCCGACCGGCGAGATGTCCAGCTCCCGCAAGGGCGACGCGACGTAAGGCGCCGTGAGCAGGTCACCGGCCGCGTGCCGGCCGGAACGCTGGGCGTACTGGTTTCCTTGTGCCGCGGCCAAACTGCGCGCGACGGTGGCGGCCATCGCCTCCTCGCTGACGAGTCCTTCGTCGAGCAGCGCCCGCGCCTGCAGGCCGGCGAGCGCGTGCCTCGGCGGGCTGAGCGGGGTCAGGTAGTAGGGATCCAGCATCGCGGGCATGACCTGGTCGAGGTCGGCGGCGAGCGAGCCGCGCCCGATGCCGTAGACCAGCGCCACGTCGCCGTGGCCCACCTGCAGCCAGGTCCATGCCTCGTGGAACGCCCACGCCGCGTCCATCTCCACGTGCGACTCCGAGATCGGCGGCCACGCGCCGACGGTGTCGAGCGATTCGATGTAGGAGAACGTGCGGCCCTCGTAGAAGTCGTGGCTGCCCGAACAGAAGAAGTCGACGTCCCCGCGTTCCAGGCCCGCGCCCGCCACCGCCTCGGCGATCACCGGGGCGAGGATGTCCGCCATGTCGTCACGGCGGTTCGCGGCCAGGCACCGGGACTGGGCGAAGGAAACGACCGCGATCTCACGCATCGGCACTGTCCTCCTCGGGCAGGGGAACCCGCAGCGCCGGATCGCGCGGGCGGAAGTAACGGACGCTCGCGAGCGACGGTTCGAGCGCGTCGTCGGCCACCCAGACCGGCTCGACCTCCTGGCCCAGCGCGACGTCGGCGGGGTCGATCTCCATGATCCGGTGCATCAGGCGCGTGCCGGTGCCGTGCAGGTTGATGTGCGCGACGACGTAGGGCGGTTTGTAGAGCTGGCCGGGGAAGGGGAAGTTCACGACGCAGAACGTGTCGATCTCACCGGTGCCGGGCAGCTCGAACGGCTCGTCCAGCGGCGCGAGGCAGCGCGCGCACTGCTCGGGCGCGGGGAAGTACACCATCCGGCAACGCGGGCAGCGCCGCGCCAGGAAAGCCTTGCGCGCCATGCCGTGCAGATACACCGAGCGCCCGACGCCCGCGACGTAGGTGTACTCCATCTTGAGCGGCGCCTCGATGGTCTCGACCGGTTCCGGGAGCGTCATCACGCCTCCTCGGGTTCGAAGCATTCGATGTCGGTGATCGCGCCGACGCGTTCGGCGCGCCAGCGCACCCGCACCCGCATCCCGGCGTGCATCGCGCTTTCTTCGGCGTCGACGGTGTGGAACAGCGCATTGCCCGTGCCGTCGATGTTGATCAACGCCCAAACGGAGCCGCGCGCGAAGGTCCAGGCGCGCACCGTGCCCCGCGGTTCCAGCGGCACGAGTTCGCCCGTTTCGGCCGCGGTGTCCGGGTCGAACTCCAGCACCGGGCACAGCACCGAGCCGTCCACGGCGCGGACCCCGAACAGCCGCGCCTCGCGCAGCCCGCCGAGGAAGGTGCCGACCTTGGGGCCGGCGGTGCGGTGGAACGGGAATTCGATGCTGTAGGGCGCGGCCAGGCTCTGGTTCGTAGAACCGGTATCACCTACCGCGGCGCCGGATGACGGCATGGGTGCCCACCTCCGATTTCTATCACGCGATAGAATCGCCAGTACACAACCAGTTGTCAAGGGAGGGCGGACACGAGCGCGCCGGATCGGCCCGCGCCGTTGCCCCGATGTAGAACAGGTTCTACTATGGCGGGCGTGGCTGCGACCGACGAACGTTCCCTGCCCCCGACCGACGGTGTGAAGCCGGGCCCCGAGACGCTGCGGCTCGGCGTGCACAACGGCCATCTGATGGTCACCGGACTGAACCGGCACCGCGACCGGCCCGTGCTCCACCTCGGCGACGTCTCGCTGACCGGCGGTGAAATGACCGCCAGGATCAGCCAGTACGTCCAGGCCTTCGAGCACCTCGGCGCCGGCACCGGCTCTGCCGGGGCGCTGCTCGCGCTGAACCGGCCCGAGGTGCTGTACATCCTCGGCGCCGGGCAGACGCAGGGCTACCGGCGCACGAGCCTGCACCCGCTGGGCAGCGCCGAGGACCACGCCTACGTGATCAACGACGCCGGGATCACCACGCTGGTGGCCGATCTCGGTTTCGTCGACCGCGCGCTGGCGCTGATCGACCTGTGCCCCGGGCTGGAAAAGGTGCTCACGATCGGCCCGGTGCCCGAAAAGCTCGCGAACAGCCGGGTGGCCGCGCACGATCTCGTCGCCACCGCCGCGACGTTCGAGCCGCGGGAGCTCACGGCGAAGATCCTCCCGCCGGACCACATCGTGTCGATCACCTACACCGGCGGCACCACCGGCAAGCCCAAGGGCGTGATCGGCACCGCGGGCCAGATGAACACGATGGCGCAGATCCAGCTCGCCGAATGGGAGTGGCCCGAGCATCCGCGCTTCCTGTTGTGCACCCCGCTTTCGCACGCCGGGGCGGCGTTCTTCGTGCCGACGATCATCAAGGGCGGCACCCTGTACGTCACCGCGAAGTTCGACCCGGCCGAGGTGCTGCGCACGATCGAGGAGCAGCGGATCACCGCCACCATGCTGGTGCCCTCGATGCTCTACGCGCTGATGGACCACCCTGACTCGCGCACCCGCGACCTGTCCAGCCTGGAGACGGTGTACTACGGCGCGTCGGCGATCAACCCGGTGCGGCTGCGCGAGGCGATCGACCGGTTCGGGCCGATCTTCGCCCAGTACTACGGCCAGTCCGAGGCCCCGATGGCGATCACCTATCTGTCCAAAAAGGACCACGTCGAGGGCGGCGACACCCGGCTCACCTCGTGCGGGCGCCCCTCGGCGTTCATCCGCGCGGCGCTGCTCGACGATGACGACAGCCCGGTGCCCACGGGCGAGCCGGGCGAGATCTGCGTCAGCGGCCCGCTGCTCGCCGGCGGTTACTGGAACCTGCCGGAGCCGACCGCGGAGACCTTCCGCAACGGCTGGCTGCGCACCGGCGACGTGGCGCGCGCGGACGAGGACGGGTTCTGGTACATCGTCGACCGCACCAAGGACATGATCGTCACCGGCGGGTTCAACGTGTTCCCTCGCGAGGTCGAGGACGTCGTCGCCGAGCACCCCGCCGTCGCGCAGGTCGGCGTGATCGGCACCCCCGACCCGAAGTGGGGCGAGGCGGTGACGGCCGTGGTCGTGCCGCGCGAGGGCCACGAGCTGACCGACGACGTGATCGCGGAGATCCAGCGGATGGTCAAGGACCGCAAGGGTTCCGTGCAGTCGCCGAAGCAGGTGCTGGCGGTGGACGCGCTGCCGCTGACCGGGCTCGGCAAGGTGGACAAGAAGGCGCTGCGGAAGCAGTACTGGACCGGCGACCGCGCGGTCGGCTGACGCGCCGCGGTTCCGGCTCCTGCTTCGGCTTCGGCTTCGGCTTCGGCTTCGGCTTCAGCGGAGCCGGAACCGGCGCATCATGGCCAGCATCCGGACGGTGCGCGTGACGTGCCCGGCGTACGGCTTTCCCACCGGCGCGTTGAGCACCTGGCGTTTGAGCGTGGCGACGTTGGTCGCCTCGGTGAACTTCAGCAGGCCCTGGTCTCCGTTGCGCACGCCCATTCCCGACGCCTTCAGCCCGCCCGAGGGCGCGTCCTTCCCGGCGTAGGCGAGCACGGCGCAGTCGTTCACGTTGACGTGTCCCGCTTCCAGCCGGGCGGCCACCGCGCGGGCGCGGGACAGGTTCTGGCCCCAGACGCTCGCGCTCAGCCCGTAGTCGGTCGCGTTGGCGCCGGCGACCGCCTCGTCCACGGTGTCGAACGGTGTCAGTGAGACGACCGGGCCGAAGGTTTCCTCGGTTTCCCGTGTGGGGTCGACGTTTTCCAGGACCGTCGGGGCGTAGAAGGTGGGGCCGAGCTCCGGCAGGGCTCGCCCGCCGGTGAGCACTCGCGCGCCCGCTTCACGCGCTTGTTCGACGTGCCGGGTCACCCGGGCCAGCTGGTCCGGGTTCGCGAGCGCGCCGACGTCGCGGTCGTAACCGTAGCCGGGGCCGACGTCCAGTCGGGACACTCGCCCGACGAAGGCGTCGCGGAACTTCTCGTAGTTCGAGCGGTGCACGAAAATGCGTTCGATGTGCAGGCAGAGCTGACCGGTGTTGGCGAAGACGCCGGAGACCGCGTTGTCGAGCGCGCTGCCGAGGTCGGCGTCGTCCAGGACGATCATCGGGTTCTTGCCGCCCAGTTCGAGACAGCATTCGACGAGCCGCTCCCCCGCCCGCGCGGCGACGGCCCGGCCGGTGGGCACGGATCCGGTGAACATCACGAAATCCGCGCGGTCCACGACGGCCGGTCCGGTGACTTTCCCGTTTCCCCACACGATTTGCACGAGCCCGTCGGGCAATCCGGCCCGGCGCAGCAACTGGAGTCCGTAGGCGGGGCTCAGCGGGGTGCGGTCGTCCGGCTTGAGCACGATGCCGTTGCCCGCCATGAGCGCCGGGATCGCGTCGCAGAACCCGATCGCGAAGGGGAAGTTCCACGGCGCGATCACCCCGACGACGCCACGGGGTTTCCGCAGCTCCACGGACGTGCTCGCGCCCGGGACGGCGCCGGGGTGCCGGACCGGCCGCAGGAGCCGGGGCGCCCGCTTGAGGTAATGGCTCGTCACCATCGGGATGTCGCAGATCTCCTCGAAGGCGGTGCGCCGCGCTTTGCCGGTCTCCAGCTGGATCAGCTCCGCGATCGTCTCGTGGTTCTCCAGGACGAGGCGGTGGAAGCGCTTGAACACCGCGAGCCGCCGCCGGACCGGCCAGGCGGTCCATTCCCGCTGCGCCGCGCGGGCGCGTTCGAAGGCGAGCTCGACGTGTTTTTCGCTCGCTGTGGGGAAAAACGCGGGGGTGTCGCCGGTGAAGACCTCGGTGACCGGTGCGGTATCGGCGAAATCGCCGGTGAGCACGGCCGCCAGCGCGGAAAGGTCCTGTCTCGCCGAGGTTCCGAGGGCCATGCCGCCGACTCTATCAGCCGTTTCTATCAGTTGATAGAGTCCGTTCCCACCCACTTATGTTGGCCGCCCCGGTACACGAATTGGCCGCCCCCGTACGCGAGTTGGCCGCCGCTGCGCAGGAGTTGGCCGCCGCCGCGCGCGAGTTGGCCGCCGCTGGGCGCGAGCTGGCCACCCCCGCGCGCGAGTTGGCCGCCGCTGGGCGCGAGTTGGCCCTTCCCGTGCACGAATTGGCTGCCCCTGCGCACATGTTGGCCACCCCTGTACACACGGGTTCGCCGCCCCGGTACGCGAGTTGGCCACACCCGCGCACATGTTGGCCGCCGCTGCGCGTGTGTCGCCCCTCCCGCGCGCGTGTTTAGCCGCTACAGCGCGCGAGTCGGCCCTTCCCGTGCACGAATTGGCTGCCCCTGCGCACATGTTGGCCACCCCCGTACGCGAGTTGGCGACTCCCGCCCGCGCGCCCCGGCCTCCGGCCCGGCCCGCCCTTCGCCAACGGCCAACACACCCGGGCGAACGGCCAACACGCCGGCGTGGAGGGCCAACACGCGCGCGGGAGGGGCAAACACGGCACCGCCCCCCTCTCGCTCCCACAGTGTGAACACCGCCGAAGGAAGGCGCGGAACTCGTTACCGTCGAACGGAGTCGGGCAGGACGGGGATTGGGGCGGACAGGTATGTTTCTCGCGCTCGAAGTGGACGGGGCCGGCGCGCATCCGGCCGCCTGGCGGTTTTCCGGGAAGCCGCCGGCCGTCGTACTCAACCCGGCGCACCTGCGCGACGTGGTGCGCGCGGCCGAAGCCGGCGGCTTCACGTTCGTCACCTTCGCTGATTCACCGCTTCCGCCCAGCGCGGGCAACGACATCGCGGGCAGGCTGGAGGCGGGTGGCCGCGCGGCGTACGTCAGCACGCTCACCGAGCAAATCGGCCTCGCGCCGACGATCCACACCACCACGACCGAGCCGTTCCACGTCGCCGCCCAGCTCGCGAGCCTCGACCACGCCAGCCACGGCCGGGCCGCCTGGCTGGTCGGCGCCGAGCGCGGGGCCGCGCTCGCGACAGTCGGCGCCACGACGGCGCCGGACGGCGAAGCCGCCGAAGTGGTCGAACTGGTGCGGCAGCTGTGGGATTCGTGGGAGGACGACGCCGTCATCAAGGACGTGACCACCGGCCGCTACCTCGACCCGGACAAGGTGCACCACGTGGACTTCCAGGGCGGCACGTTCTCGGTGAAGGGCCCGCTGATCACCCCGCGCCCACCGCAGGGACAGCCCGTCGTCCTCGCTCCGGACACCCTCGACGTGGGCGCCGACGTCGTGCTGGTGGAAGGCGAAACACCGGCGGACATCACGAAACGGGCGCTCGCCGCCAGGAAAACGGGCGAGCCACTGGTGTTCGCCGAACTCGACGTGGTGCTCGACGCCGCCGAGTCCGCCACCGAACGTCTCGCGAGGCTCGACCAGGCGGCCCCGTGGCCGGTGAACCGCTTGCGCCACACCGGATCCGCCCACGAACTCGCCCAGCTGCTGAACCGGCTCGGCGAAGTGGTCGACGGCGTCCGCCTGCACCCGGCCGCGCTCTCGGTCGACCTGCCGCTGCTCAACGACTGGGTGCTGCCCGCGATCCCGATCACCGCCCCGCGCGAAACGCTGCGCGAAACACTCGGCTTTCCCCGTCCCGCCAACCGGTTCGCCACCACGAGAAGGGGCGTCCATGCCCGAGCCGTCTGACGAGCACGCCCGGATCCACCTCGGCGTCTTCTACACCGGCGTCGGCCCGCACTACCTGTGGGCCGATCCGTCGAACGCCGAGCACACCGAGATCGAGACCTACGTGGCCGCCGCGCGCACGCTCGAGCGCGGCCTGTTCGACGCCTTCTTCCTCGGCGAAGGCTTACGGGTGCGGGAAAACCGCGGCCGGATCCACTCGCTCGACGTCGCCGGGCGGCCGGACGCGATCACCCAGCTGGCCGTGCTGGCCGGGGCGACCGAGCACATCGGGCTCGTCGCCACGCAGAACGCCACCTACAACTTCCCGGCCGACCTCGCCCGGCGTCTGTCCACTCTGGACATCCTGTCGAACGGCCGGGCCGGCTGGAACATCGTGACCACCGACAATGCCTGGACCGGCGAGAACTTCCGCCGTGGCGGCTGGCTCCCGCACGACCGCCGCTACGAGCGCGCCACCCAGTTCGTCGAAGCCGCGAAGGCGATCTGGGACTCCTGGGACGACAACGCGATCGCCACCGCCGAGGACGCTCCCGCCTGGGCGCGCGCCGGGTCGATCCGGGGAGTCGAGCGCCACACGGATCTCG
This sequence comes from Amycolatopsis acidicola, assembly GCF_007713735.2. GTDB lineage: Bacteria > Actinomycetota > Actinomycetes > Mycobacteriales > Pseudonocardiaceae > Amycolatopsis_E > Amycolatopsis_E acidicola. The sequence goes on from NZ_VMNW02000050.1 coordinate 55,566, forward strand.
TCGACCTGAGTGTGACGCCCACCCTCCCCCGCAGCCCGCAGGGCAGGCCGGTGCTGTTCCAGGCCGGTGACTCCCCCGGCGGCCGTGACCTCGCCGCCCGGCACGCCGACGTCGTGTTCTCCGCCAACACCGAGTACGGCAAAGCCCTTGCCTACGCCCAGGATCTGCGCGCCCGGCTGGCCACGTACGGCCGGAAGCCCGACGACGTGCGAATCCTGCCGGGCGCGTCCGTGATCCTGGGCGACACGGCCACCGAGGCACAGGAGCGCGCCGAGTGGGTGCGGCGCGAGCAGATCACGCCGCAGCGCGCGGTGGCCTTCCTCGAACAGTACTGGGGGCAGGACCTGTCGGCCTACGACCCGCACGGGCCGCTGCCCGACGTCGAGCCGGTGGACGGGGAGCTCGATCCCTCGCGCGGCACCATCTCCATCGAGCACCGCACGGGCAAGCTCGACCGGATCCGGCAATGGCGGGAACTGGCCGAGGAGAAGCAGCTGTCGATCCACGAGCTGGTGCTGGAAGTCCAGCCGCGCGAACGGGTCTTCACCGGCACCCCGGCGCAGATCGCGGACGAATGGGCCCATTACGTGCGGACCCGGGCCGTGGACGGGTTCAACATCAGCCCGCACCTCGTTCCGTCCTCTTTGGACGACATCGTGGACAAGCTGGTGCCCGAGCTCCAGGACCGCGGCGTGTACCGCACCGCCTACGAGGGCACGACGCTGCGGGAGCACCTGGACCTGCCTCAGTAGACGGATTCCAGCAGCTCCAGCGTTTCCGCCTCGCTCGGCAGCCTCGGGGTGTTCCTGGTGACGGCGTCGGCGAGTGCACCGGCCGCGATGGACCGCAGCTGCGCGGCCTCGACGCCCAAATCGCGCAGGCGCGCCTTGATGCCCAGCGATTCGGTGATCCCCCGCACGGTGTCGATCGCGGCCTCCGGGCGCGGCGCGACGCGCAGTGACCTCGCCACGGATTCGTAGGCAGCGGCCGAAGCCCCGGCGTTGAACGTCATCACCTCGGCCAGCACGGCGGCGAGCGCGACGCCGTGCGGGATCCCGGCGTGCGCGGTCAGCGCGTGCCCGATCCCGTGGACGAGGCCGAGCCCCGACAGCGTCAGCGCGTGCCCGGCAAGATGCGCGCCGAGCAGCATCCGGCCGCGCGCGTCCAGGTCCCCGCCGTCGCGATGGACCTCGGGCAGCGCGGCGCCGATCATCGTGACGGCCTGGGTGGCGTAGGCGGCGGACATCGCGTTGGCGCCACGGGACGAGAGGGACTCGATGCCGTGCACCAGCGCGTCCAGCCCGCTCGCCGCGGTGGTCCCGGCGGGCAGGCCCAGGGTCAGTTCCGGGTCCAGCACGGCGATCCGCGGCCGCACCGAGGAGTGTCCTATGTAGACCTTCCGGCGCGCGCGGACGTCCTCGGCCACCCCGAACCCGTTCGTCTCGGCGCCGGTGCCCGCCGTGGTCGGGACGGCGATGATCGGGAGCCCGGCGGACGCGTCCCACAGTGAGTCCGCGTCCGCCGCTCGCGCGCCCGGGTTTCCGGCGAGCAGGGAAATCCCCTTGGCGGCGTCGAGTGCCGAACCGCCGCCGAGCGCGATCACCGCGCAGGAACCGAAGGCGCGCAAGGCGGCCGCGCCGCGGTCGAGTTCGGTGGTGGGTGGGTTGGGGCCGATGTCGTCGAACACGGCGTGCTCGATCCCGGCGAGGATGCGCCCGGCGCGCCCGACGATCCCGGTCGCCCGCAACCCGCGGTCGGTGACGACGAAGGCGCGGGAATGGCCCAGCGAAGCCACGAAGGAGGGCAGCTCGGCCACCACCCCCGGGCCGAACTCGGTCCGCCCGCTCAGCTCCACGGTGAGCCGCATGGTTGTCTCCTCACGTCCGGCATCCGGTCCCGCGCGAGCCACACAGCTGGCCACCACGCCCGCCGCGAGCCACACAGCTGGCCACCACGCCCGCCGCGAGCCGCACGGCTGGCCACCGCCCCACGTCCGGCATCCCACCTCCCCCGCTCAGATCCGCAGGCGGCGCATCGCCTCCGCGTCGAGGGCGATGCCGAGGCCCGGGCGCCGCGGCACCTCGATCTCCCCGGCCGCGTTGACCACGACCGGTTCCGCGAGCATGAAGTCGCGGCGCTGTGGCGTCCAGCCCGGCGGGTCGTATGGGTACTCGAAGAACGGGCCCGCGCCGACCCCGGCCGCCACGTGCAGGTTGGCCAGCACGCCGATGCCGTTCGTCCAGCTGTGCGGGGTGAACGCGCGATGCCGCAGCCGGGCCAGCTCCGCCAGCGTGCGGGCGCGGTGCATGCCGACCGAGAGCACCACGTCCATCTGGTACACGTCGAACACGTCGTTTTCCAGGCAGCGCAGCAACTCCGGCACCGAATGCTGCATCTCCCCCGCCGCGATCCTGAGCCCGGGGTTGTCCGCCCGCAGCGTCTGGAAGCCCGCGGAGTCCTCGTACGGCAACGGCTCCTCGACCCAGAACACGTCCAGCTCGGCCAGCCTGCGCACGAGACGGCGAGTGGCGGCCAGGTCGGTCGCGTCCGCGGTGTCGCCCGCCATCCGCCAGGACTGGTTGAGGTCCACCATGATCGTGAACTCCGGCCCGAGCGCCTCCCGGACCGCGGCGACCGTGCCGACGCCCTCGTCGATCCGGGCCCGGTCGATGCGGATCTTCATCGCGCCGAACCCGGCTTCCCGCGCCTGCCAGGCCGTCTCGACCCGTTCGGCCGGCGGCTTCAGTTCCGCCGTCGAGGCGTAGGCGGGCACCGCGCGGGCGGCGTTGCCGAACAGGGCGGCCACCGGCAGGCCCGCGACCTGCCCGAAGATGTCCCACAGCGCGGCCTCCAGCGGCCAGAACCGCCCGCCGTGGAAGTTCGCGGTCTCGATCGCGCGGACGTGCCGGGCGATGTCGAGCGGGTCCTGGCCGAGGAACAGCTCCTCGATCCCGGCGAACCCGGTCATGGTGTCGCCGGAGCCGGTCCCGGTGATCCCTTCGTCGGTGCGCACGCGGACCACGGTCGCGTCGAAATGCCCGCGCGGGCGCGGATCCCAGGCCGCGCGCAGCGGCGGGTCCAGCTCGAGGCGCAGGTGGTCGAGGGTGATTTCGTCGATCTTCATCGTGCTCCGACCGTAAGAAGGCGGCGGGTGCGGCGGCAAGGAATCGCAACCGGAGTTGCGCTCCGGGCAACCGCGTTAGGCTTCGGAGATGACAGGGGCACACGGCCTGCGGCGCGATCTGGCCCTGCTGGATGCCCTCGCGTCGCCGGAGGCCCAGCAGGCGGGTGGCCTCGGCGTGGTTCGCATCGCGCGGCTCGCCGGGCGGGAGAAGAGCCAGGTTTCCCGTGCCCTGCGGTCACTCGCCGAGGAGGGCCTCGTCGAACGGGACCCCGACACGCTCCGCTACCGGCTCGGCTGGCGGCTGTTTTCGCTGGCCGCGCGGACGATGGAGGACAGGCTGGTGCGCGCAGCCGAGCCGGTGATGCACCAGCTGTCCGCCGATCTCGAAGAGACCAGCCACCTCTGCGTGCTGCGCGAGCAGGGAGTGCTGACGATCCTCTCGGTGTCCGGGCATTCGTTCCGCGTCCACGGCTGGGAAGGGCGCGGCGTGTCCGCTCAGCGCACGTCGGCGGGCCGGGTGCTGCTCTCGGACAGCACGCCCGACGAGCTGTACGTCCGGTTTCCGTCCGACGCCGACGAGCTGCCCGCGCTGTGGGCGAAGATCCAGGAGGCGCGGCGCGCGGGATTCGCCGCAGTGGACGAGGAGTTCGAGCCGGGCCTGGCGGGGGTGTCGGCCCCGGTCCGCGACTTCCGCGGACGCGTGGTGGCGGCGCTCAACATCTCCGCTCCCGCGGCCCGCATCCGGCACCGGCTGACCGACGCGGGCCGCGCGACGGCGCGGGCCGCCAGGGCGGTGTCGGAGCAGCTCGGCTGGGACGCCACCCCGCCGCGCCCCGCGTGACCGTCCACAAAGGCCGGTCGCGACCGCCGTCCCGGTGAAACCCGGTCTCCGGGGAACCGCCGGTACCCCGCGCTCGTCGGAGTGGGCGAAAAACCGGGGCGGGACTTTTCCGGGGAAACGGCACCATCCGGGCGGCGCGTTTTGCCATACTGGCCGGACGTGCTGGTCACCGGTGATCTGCGGCGAGGGGGCTACTCGATGGACGAGCACCGGCTCAGGGACAAGGCGGACGCCCAGAAGCTGCTGCGTCAGGAGAAACAGCACCAACAGCACAGCTCGCAGGTGCGGGAAGCCGGTGACGTCGCGAAGCCGACCGGCGCCGGCAGCGCGGAGCTGGTCGGCGAGGACGACGGCCGGATCGAGCTGGACCCGGCCGAGATCACGGCCGCGGACGCCGAACTGGGCCGCCGCTACGACGAGCTGAACGAGCTGCTCACCCAGGCCAAGGAGCTGGAGAGCCCGCTGCGCGACGGGAACAGCCCGGTGGCCGCCCACCTGCGCAAGGCGTTCGGCATGCGCGGTTCGGCCGACACCGGGGTGCAGGCCACGCTGCGTGACTACCTCGACGAGCTGGACGCGCTGCGCCAGGCGATCCGGAACGCGGGCGCGGGCCACGCGGAGAACGAGGCCGACATCCAGGCCACGCTCGCGGGCCTGCACGACGATGGGGAGGCGTGAACCGCGGATGGCGGAACTGAAGTACAACCCGCATCGCAAGCACCGGTACTACTCGCAGGACCATCCGGCCACGGCCAAGCAACGCAGGCTGATCCGCCGCCGGGACAAGATCCGCACGGCCAACAAGCGCGACGCCTCCTTCGGCAAGATCAACTGGCAGGCGTACGACCACAAGCAGCTCTACGATATGGTCTACAACGCCGACCCCGGCGCGCTCGGCGGCGCCGCGCACCGGTGGGCCGAGCTGGCTTCGAAAGCGGATTCGGCCACCGCCGAGGTGCACAAGACGGTGCAGAAGCTGTTGCTGTCCTGGCGGGGCGGCTCGGCGGTGCAGGCCGCGGGGTCGGCCTCGAAGCTCACCAGCTGGGCGGCCGACGCGAGTTCGACGATGCGCGAAGTCGGCGACGGGCTCGACACGTACACGGGCGCGATAGTCGAGGCGCGCAACGCGATGCCGGAGCCGGTCTACTACTCGGCCGAGCGCCATTTCCGCGAGGGCTACGACGTGAAGGCCAGCGGGCCGGATGCCGCGATCATGGCCGACCAGCTGCTCGACGACCACCTGCCGAGCAAGCAGGAGGCCACCAAGGCCAAGGACGAAGCCGTCCGCGTGATGGAGCGCTACGAGACGGTCAGCAAAGGCGTGCACGACAAGCTGCCCACGTTCACCGACACGCCGCAGGTCGTTCCCGGCTCGTCCGGCGAGACCGGCGGGCAGGAGGGCGACGGCTCCGCGCAGGGCGGTGGCCAGGCGCAGGACGGCACCGTCGCCGCGTCGGCCACGGCTCCCGGCGGGGCGGGGAT
>NZ_VMNW02000051.1 GCF_007713735.2 Amycolatopsis acidicola
GGGTTGGGCAGGGCTCGGTTGGCAGGGCCCGGGTTCGCGGGGGCGCGGTTGGCGAAGCCCGGGTTGGCAGGGCCCGGATTGCGGGACCGGGTCGGCAGGGCCCGGTCGGCAGGGCGCGGGTGGCAGAGCCCGTTGGCAGAGCCCGGGTTGACAGAGCCCGTTGACGAAGCCCGTCGACGAAGCCCGTCGACGAAGCCCGCGTTCGCAGGGCCCGGTCGGCGGGGCCCGGTTGACAAAGCCGGGAACGGCGCCGATGGAAACGGCGGCCTTCAGCCGGGCGCGATCACCACACCGACCGGCAGCCACCAGCCCGGCCGACACTCCGGCGAGAGCGGCGAACATCCGGCCCGTCGCGGCGACCACTCCACCGGAACGCCCACCGCACCACCGGAACCGGCAAACACACACCCCCAGGCAGCCAACACACCACCGACAACCGCCACCACACACCCCCAGGCAGCCAACACACCACCGACAACCGCCACCACACACCCCCAGCCAGCCAACACACCAACGACAACCGCCGACACACTCCGTCCGGGCGGCGGCGCATCGAGCGCCGGTGCATCAGGGGTGTCTACTAGTGTGGTGATCGTGACCGAGGGCAGCAGAGCGCGCAGTAACCGGCGCGTCGTGTACGAGACGCTTCGCCGGCGGGTGCTCAACCTCGAGCTGCCGCCGGGGGCCGCGCTGTCCGAGAACGAGCTCGCGGCCGCCTTGGGGGTGAGCCGCACGCCGGTGCGGGAAAGCCTGATCCTGCTGGCCGAAGAGGGCCTCGTGCAGGTGTTCCCGCAGGTCGGTTCCTTCGTGTCGCGAGTCGATCCGCAGCGGGTGGCCGACGCGCAGTTCCTTCGGGAAGCCGTGGAGCTCGCCGCGCTCGCGGACCTGCCGGCCGAGCCACCGGCCGACGTCCTCGCCGAGCTGCGGGAAAACCTTGCGGCGCAACGGAAAAAGGACATCGACCTGGAGGAGTTCTTCGATCTCGACGAACGGTTCCACCACGGCCTGCTCCGCCTGAGCGGGCACGAACGCGCCTGGCCGACGGTCGTGTCGGCCAAGGGTCACCTCGATCGCGCCCGCCGCCTCGGCCTGCACCGCGCGGACTCCCCCAGGCTGTTCGTGCGCCAGCACGCGGAGATCCTCGAAGCGGTGGCCGGGCACGATCTCCCGGCCGCCGCCGAGACGATGAGGACGCACCTGCGCGAGGTGTTCGCCGACATCGAGCGGATCCGCGCCGAGCAGCCGGAGCTGTTCGCCTCCAACTCGGCCGCGGCGCCGGTGCGGCGCAACGTCGTCGTCTGGGAGTGAACCCGGCTCAGCGCCGGAAGTAGTGCCCCTCCCCGAGATCCGCCAAAAGCCCGGGCCGCACCGGCTGCCAGCCCAGCAGTTCACGCGTCGCCGCGGCCGACGCCGGGATGTCGAGCCCGAGCAGCCCGGCCAGCCAGCCGAAGTGCCCGGCCGCGTCGTCCGCCTCGATGGCCTTCACCGGCACGCCGAGCTGCTCGCCCATCACCTCCGCGAGCGAGCGGATCGGCACCCCCTCGTCGCCGACGGCGTGCAAAGTCGTGCCCGCCGGGGCTTTTTCCAGCGCCAGCCGGAAAAGGTTCGCGGCGTCGAGGCGATGCACGGCGGGCCACCGATTCGCCCCGTCACCGAGGTAGCCCGCCACGCCCTTCTCCCGGGCGATGCCCGCGAGCCGCGCCATGAACCCCTTGTCGCCCTCGCCGTGCACGGTCGGGCACAGCCGCACGATCGACGAGCGAATCCCTTGGGACGCCAGGGAAAGCACCAGTTCAGCCGTGGCGAGACGAGCCGCCGGGCCCTCGACGTCGGTGGGCGCCGGCCCGCCCTCGTGCCCGTCCTGTTCGGTCACCACACGGCCCGGCGTCAGCCCGCCCAGCCCGGAAGCGACCACCAGCGGCCGCCCGGAACCCGCGAGCGCCCCGGCGAAAGCCTCGACGGCGCGGCGTTCGGACCCGGCCGCTTCCCGGAAGTTCCCGGTGAACGCGATGTCGTGCTTGAAGGCCAGGTGGATCACGCCGTCCGACGCCGCGGCCGCGTCACGCAGCACGTCGAGATCATCCATCGTGCCGCGCAGGACCCGCGCCCCGGCCGCGGCCACGACCTCGGCCGAGGCCTCCGAGCGGGCGAGGCCGGTGACCTCGTGCCCTGCCTTGACGAGTTCCGGGACGACGGCCGAACCGATCCAGCCGGACGCGCCGGTGACGAAAACACGCATGGGAACAGCCTTTCGGCGAGTGATGTCAGTTTCTGTCATCAGAGTAGCAGCGATGTCAGACCCTGTCATCACGTACGATCTCCCGATGAGCCGATGGCAGCCCAACGCACACGGCCGGCTGGAGCAGGCCGCACTGGAGCTTTACGTCGAGCGCGGGTTCGACCGGACGACGGTGGCCGAGATAGCGGAACGGGCCGGGCTGACCGAGCGCACCTTCTACCGCCACTACGCCGACAAGCGCGAAGTGCTCTTCGGCGACGGCACGACGTTGCCGGCGTTGCTCGCGAAGGCCGTCGAGGAGGCGCCGGAGTCCGCGAAGCCGATCGACGCCGTCGCCGCCGCGCTCGACTCATGGGGCGTCCAGCTCCAGAAGAACCGCAAGGGCACGATGCGCCGCCACGACATCATTTCCGCGCATCCGGAGCTGTGGGAGCGCTACCTCGTGAAGCGGTCGAAGCTGGCCGCGGCGATGGCGGAAGGGTTGCGCGGACGCGGGGTCGACGAGCCGGCCGCCACTCTCGCGGCCGAGTCGGGCATGGCCGCCTTCGAGGTCGCGCACGCGCGCTGGCTCGGCGCCCCCGATTCGGCCGGGCTGACGCGTTACCTCCGCGAAGCGTTCCGCGAGCTGAAGGCCGTCATCGCGGGCGATTGACCGTCAGGCCAGGCTCAGCGGCGGGCGCCGGACGGCCAGCAGCAACGCGGCCAGCGTCGGCAGCCAGCGTTGCCCGCGGTCCGGTTCGGCGACCCAGCGCAGCTCCGGCGCGGTGACACCGGTGCACGGCAGCGGCACGGCCTGCCCATAGCCGAGCACCTCCACGCCGGTCGTCAGCTCGCCGCGGACGGTGATGCATTCGTTGGCGTCCGCGAGGAAAACCCAGTGCGGGCGGGCGTTTTCGACCGCGAGGACCGGGCCGTCCACGCCGAGCCGCTGCAGCCGCTCGTGCACGGTGCCCGCGATCCGGCGCGGCACGACCAGGGCCACCAGCCCGTTGTCGAGGACCAGCACGATCCGCCCGTCGCGCCGCTCGACCTGCCAGCCCAGCAACGCGCGGTACTCGGCGAGCCGCCAGCCGTGCGGCCGCCCCTGTAACGCGGGCGCGGTCACCGCAGCTCGTCCTTCATCACCTTGCCGGTGCCGTTCATCGGCAGCTCGGGCAGGAACTCCACGAACCGCGGCACCTTGAACCCGGCCATCCGCTCCCGGCTCCACGCGATCAGCTCGCCGGCGGTGACCGGCCGCCGCCGCACCACGAACGCCTTCCCGACCTCGCCGAGCCGTTCGTCGGGCACGCCGATCACCGCCGCCTGCGCGACCGCGGGGTGTTCGAGCAGGAAGCCCTCGATCTCCGCGGGATAGGCGTTGAACCCGCCGACGATGAACATGTCCTTCTTGCGGCCCACGATGCGCAGGTGCCCGCGCCCGTCGAGAGTGCCGAGATCGCCGGTGTGGAGCCAGTTTTCGGCGTCGATCGCTTCCGCCGTCGCGACCGGGTCGTCGAGATACCCCTGCATCACGCTGTAGCCGCGGACCAGCACCTCACCGTCCTCCGCCACGCGTACTTCCACGCCGTCGCAAGGAGTCCCGACGGTGGTCGCGATGTCCTCAAAGGAATCTCCCGGCCGGGACGCGGTCGCGGTGCCCGCCTCCGTCAGCCCGTAGCCGGTCATGATCGACTGGAACGGCAGCTCCCGGCGGATCCGGCGGATCAGCTCCACCGGGATGTCGGCCGCGCCGGTGACCGCCGCGCGCAGCGAGGACAGATCGCGCGTGCCGCGCGCTTCCAGCAGCGAGTGATACAGCGTGGGCGGGCCGGGCAGCATCGTGATCCGCTCGCGCTCCACCAGGTCCAGCACGCGATCCACGTCGAACACCGGGACGGGCAGGATGGTCGCGCCGCGGATCAGCGACGCGATACAGCCCGCCTTGTAGCCGAAGGTGTGGAAGAACGGGTTGACGATCAGGTACCGGTCGCCCTCGCGCAGATCCGCCAGATCGCACCATTCCGCGTACAGCCGCAGTGTCTGCTGGTGGTTCATCAGGACGCCCTTGGACTTCCCGGTGGTGCCGGAGGTGAACACGATGTCGGCGATGTCGGTGCCGTCGACCTCCCGCTCGAACGGCGCGCCGTCGTCGAGGAAGCCGGACCGGAGGTCGACCACCGGCACGGGCGCGGTGAACTCCAGGCCCAGGAACCCTTGCTGCGCAAGGACGAGCTTCGCGCCGCTGCGGGTGATCACGTCGGCGGCCTCGTCGGGCTTGAACCGGGTGTTCACCGGAACCAGCACGCCGCCCGCGGTCACCAGCCCGAACGCCGCGATGACCCATTCGGCCGAGTTGGGCGCCCAGATCGCGGCCCGGTCACCCTTGCCGATCCCGGCTTTCGCGAACGCGCCCGCCGCCACCCGCACCCGTTCGGCCAGTTCCGCGAAGCTCAGCCGCAGCGGGCCGTTGACCACCGCCTCGGCGTCACCGAAGCGTTCCCCCGCGGTCCGCACCAGCTGCGGGATGGTCGCCGGGATCCACCGGCCCAGATCGCCGCCCATGAGGTACCTCTCCGTCGCGCCACGGTATGCGAGATCATTCTTACCGTTTTGCGAGAATGCTATTCTCTCGCCGCGCTCGCCGCAATGTCCTGGCGCAGGCGGTACTTCTGCACCTTCCCGCTCGCGGTGCGCGGGAAGTCCTCGACTTCGTGCAGTTCCTCGGGCCATTTCTGCCTCGCCAGCCCGGCGCGGCCGAGGTGCGCGCGCAGCTCGTCAAGACCGGGCAGCGTGTGCCCGGGCTTGAGGCGCAGCACGGCCGCCGCGTGCTCGCCGAGCCGTTCGTCGGGGGCGGCGACGACGGCGGCTTCGGCGACCCCGGGCAGGCCGAGCAGGATCTCCTCGACCTCGCAGGCGCTGATGTTCTCGCCGCCGCGGATGATGAAGTCCGCCTTGCGATCGGTGATGGTGAGGTAGCCGTCTTCGTCGAGCTCGCCGACGTCGCCGGTGTGGTACCAGCCTTCGTCGTCGAAGACGGACGCGGTCAGCTCGTCGTCGGTGTAGCCGACGCACAGGTCCGGGCCGCGCGAGAGGATCTCGCCGTCCGGCGCGAGCCGGATTTCCACGCCAGGGCAGGCGTTTCCGTCCGTGTAGAGGCGTTTGTGCTCGGGCGCGTCGTGCACCGAGGCGGTGATCGACGGATGCTCGGTGCTGCCGTAGGCGCGGAAGACGGTGATCCCGAGCCCGGCCAGCCTCGTGGTGACGGCGTCCGGGACGGCGGACCCGCCCAGGCCCGCGTACTTCATCCCGCTCAGGTGCGCCGGCGTGAACCCGGGATGGTCCAGCAGGCTCGTCAGGTAGTACGGCACTCCCCCGCCGACGCTGAGCCCGTCGGACGCGATGAGGCGCAGCACCAGTTCCGGGTCCCAGACGTCGGCGAGGTTGACCGGGGTGCCGTCGAGCACCGGGATCAGGAAGGCGTTGACCATGCCGATGAAATGCCCGACCGGGGCGGAGGTGAGCTGCTTGCCGCGATCGGGCGGGTAGCGGGCGGCGAGCTGACGGGTCTCGAACCCGAGGGAGCGATGGCTGTGCACCACGCCTTTCGGGTCGCGGGTGGTGCCGGAGGTGAACGCGATCAGCGCGGGACCGGCGGGGTCGGCGGGCACCACCCCGGGCATCGGCTCGCCGGCGAGCAGGTCGTCGAAATCCCGGCCGACGACGCCGACGATGGGGACGTCCGCGCACAGCTCCGGGTCGAACTCCAGGCGCCCGAACCGTTCCGCGGTCACGAACACGCGCGGCCTCGTCGCGCCGAGGATGTAGCCGACCTCTTTGGGGCCGTAGAAGTGCACGATCGGCACCACGATCGCGCCGAGCAGGGACGAGGCCCAGAAGGTGCCGGCCGCCTCGACCCAGTTGGGCAGCTGGAACGCGACCACGTCGCCGGGCCCGACACCGCGCTCCCGCAACCCGGCCGCGAGCCTGCGAGCACGGTGTTCGACATCGCGGAAAGTGCCCGACCACGGCCTTACGGCGGAGTGCACGCGGAACGCCGCGTCCGGCGCGGCGGCCAGCCCGCGCGCGAGGAGATCGCCCAGGGTGTCCGCGGTCCACCAGCCTTCGGCTTCGTAGCGTTCGGCGAGTTCAGCGGGGATCTTGCGCATATGCGATATGTTATTCTCCTCACTGGAGAATGCCAATATCACCGGAAGAGAGTGCCGGAAAGGCGAGGCGCCGTGGTGAAGGACGTGACCGTCGAGGAGAGTCCGGTCGGGCCGGTGGTCCGGCCGCCGGAGGACACCGAGCTCGTCGTGCTGTATCTGCACGGGAACCAGGACGGGCCGGAGCCCGCGCTGGAAGCCGCGGGCCGGCTGGCGCTGCTGGCCGGGGCCACCGTCGTCTGCCCACGTTACCGGGGCGCTTTCCCGGCCGCCTTGATCGACGCGCATTCCGGCTACAGCTACTGCCAGGCGGCGGGTCCCGTGGCGGTGGTCGGTGAAGGGATCGGGGGCGCGCTCGCCACCGCGATGCTGGTGCAGCTGCGCGATTCCGAGGCGACCTCGCCGCGCCGCGCGGTGCTGGTGTCAGCGTTGCTCGACCTGACGCTGGACTCGAAAAGCCTGCAGTTCAACGCGAGCCCCACGTTCGACCTCGGCGCGCTGCGCAGCCGGATCGCGGACTACGCGCGCGGCACGCCGCTGACGGACTCGCACCTCAGCCCGCTCTACGCCAACCTGCACGGCCTGCCGCCGATGGCCTTGCTGGTCGCGGGCACCGACCCCATGCTGGACGACTCGCTCGCCTTCACCACCCGCGCGGCGCGCTCCGGGGTGGCGCTGGACCTGCGAGTCTGGCCCGACGCGGCGAGCTTCCACGCGCAGTCGACACACGTAATGGCGGAGTTCCTGGCGGCCCGCCACGCCGGCGCCGAGGCCGGGGCCGCGGCTTGAGTGGGGGGGCGCGTGGCTGGCGGGTTCACCGCGACCAAGCAGGCGGGCATTCACGCCTGAGGCGCAGCATGAGCACGCGAGCCGGATGCTCAGCCGGGTCCATCGCCGCCCGCCATCCGGGCACCCCAGCCAAAACCCCCGCGCTGCGCCCCGCGGGCGCCCAAGCCACAACCCCCGCGCCGCGCTACGGCGTGAGAGCACGCACGCAGTACGCGGCGATCCGCTCGACCTCAGGCTCCCCCGGCTCCACCCGCCGTTGCAGGTAATCCGACAGCATCCCGAAAGTCGCGTGCGCGGCGAGCGTCGCGTCGGCGGCCGGGGCGGTGCTGCCGAGTTCGGCGAACGGGCCGTGCAGCAACCCCGAGAGCCGCGCGCTGGCCGAGGGTTCCGCCGACGCGACCGGTTCGCCGAGGCGGCCCGCGTTCCACAGCACGGCCCGGGTCGTCGCGGCGCTGTCCTCGGCGGCTTGCGAGAGCACCCCGGCGACCCACCGCCGCACCTGCCGGTCCGCGCCCGGCGCCTTCGCCATCTGATGCGCCACATAGCTGTACAACCGGTCGGTCCCGTCCTCCAGTATCGCCGCGACGAGCGCGTCCTTCGACGGAAAATGCCGGTAGAAGGCGTCATTCGACAGTCCGGCGGCGGCGACGATGTCGGCCACCCTCGGCCGCGACTCCGTCCCACGGTCCCGGATCACGACCAGCGCGGCGTCCAGCAGACGCCGCACCTCACCGGCATAACCCGCCTCGCGTTTGGCCAGCGCGCGGCCCGCGATCCGTGCCGCGAGATCGCTCAGACTGTCGTTCTCGTTCATGAGAACATTATTCTGTCCAGGACCGCTCCCGCCAAGGAGGTTCCGTGCTCGTCCGGACCGAGATCGCCGACCGCGTCGCCACCGTGACGCTCGACCGGCCGGAGGCCCGCAACGCGCTGAGCCGCGCCCTCACCCACGAACTGTGGGACGCGATCACCGCCGCGGGCGCGGATCCCGCCGTGGACGTGGTGATCCTGACCGGCGCCGGTCCGGCCTTCTGCGCGGGCGCCGACCTCAAGGAGATCTCCGGGGAGACCCCGTCCACGACCGCCCCGCGCGGGCCTGGCCAAGGGCCCGAGCGGGACACCAACGGCCTCTTCCGGTTCCTGCCGGTCATCGAAAAACCCGTGCTCGGCGCCGTCAACGGCCCCGCGGTCACCGGTGGGCTGGAAGTGGCCCTGCAGTGCACTTTCCTCATCGCCTCGGAACGCGCCCGGTTCGCCGACACGCACGCGCGGCTGGGCGTGATGCCGGGCGCGGGCGCGAGTGTCCTGCTGGCCCGGAGAATCGGCCTCCAGCGCGCGATCGAGCTGTCGCTGACCGGGAACTTCCTTACGGCGGAGGAAGCATTGCACATCGGCTTGGTCAACCACGTCGTGCCGCACGAAGAACTGCTGCCCTTCGCCCGGAAACTGGCCGGGGACATCGCTTCCGGCGACCAGCCGGGCGTGCGGCACCTGCTCGCCCACTACCGGCGGATCGCGAACGCCGCCACCCTCGACGAAGCCCATCTCCTCGAAGGAATGCTGGCGGAGACGTGGCAGCAGGGCACCGGTCAGGTCGGCGCCCGGCGCTCCGAGGTCATGGCACGCGGCCGGGCTCAGACGGGTTCGAGCCCATCGACGCGCAGCAACGACCCCGTCGTGTAGGACGAAGCCGCGCTCGCGAAATACAGCGCCGCGGTGACGATCTCGTCCGGATAGCCGAATCGTCCTAAAAGGACGTCCGGCACCTCTTTCCCCGGGATCGCCCAGCTTTTCGAGATGTCCGTGTAGAACCCGCCCGGCGAGATCACGTTGAACCGCACCTTCGGCGCGAACTCCCGGGCGAACGCCACGCTCATCGCGTTGAGCGCCGCCTTCGCGCCCGCGTACGGCGCGAAACCGGGCGCGGGCCGCAGCGCGCCGGTGCTGGACACGCTGATCACCGAGCCGCCTTCCCCGGCCGCCATCCGTTCCGCCACCAGCGCGGACAACCGGAACGGGCCCTTGAAGTTCACCGACAGCACCTTGTCGAACAGCTCCTCGCCGGTGTCCACCGAGGACGGTGCGACCGGGGACATCCCGGCGTTGTTCACCAGGACATCCACCTTGCCGAACTGTTCGTAGGCACGCTCGGCCAGCGCGGACAGCTCGTCCCAATGCCCCACGTGGCAAGCGACGGGAAGCGCTTTCCGCCCGAGTTCGGACACCTCCCGCGCCACTTCCTCGCACGCGGGCAGCCGACGGCTCGCGATCACGACGTCGGCGCCCGCCGCGGCGTAGGCCAGCACGATGGCGCGCCCCAGCCCCCGGCTCCCGCCCGTGACCAGCGCGACCTTGCCCGACAGGTCGAACAGCTCGGCCGGGGTGCGCGCGGTCATTTCGCGGCCCCGTACCGCTCACGCAGGTGGCGTTTGTACAGCTTGCCGTTCGGGTCGCGGGGCAGCTGGTCGACGAAATCGACCGTGCGCGGGCATTTGTACGCCGCCAGCCGCGCGCGACAGTAGTCCAGCAGCTCCTCGCCGAGCCCCGGCCACGCCCCGTCCGCCCGCTGCACCACCGCTTTCACCGACTCGCCCATCTCCGCGTCCGGCACGCCGATCACCGCCGCGTCGGCCACCGCGGGATGGGTGAGAAGCACGTTCTCCGCCTCCTGCGGGTAGATGTTCACCCCGCCGGAGATGATCATGTGCGACTGCCGGTCGGTGAGGTAGAGATAGCCGTCCTCGTCGAGGTGGCCGATGTCACCGAGGGTCCGCCAGCCGTGTTTCTCCGAGACCGACGCCGTTTTGGCGGGGTCGTTGTGGTACTCGAACGGACGGCCGCCCGCGAAGTACACGACCCCGGTCTCCCCCGGCGGCAGCTCCTCGCCGTCCTCGCCGACGATGTGGCATTCGTTCAGCGGGCGGCCGACCGAACCGGGGTGCTCCAGCCATTCGCGCGGCCCGATCGAGGTGGTGCCGATGTCCTCGGTGCCCGAGTAGTACTCGTGGATGACCGGGCCCCACCAGTCGAGCATCCGCTGCTTCACCTCGACCGGGCAGGGCGCGGCGGCATGCACGACGTAGCGCATGCTGGAGACGTCGAACCGCTCGTGCCCCGGCAGCCGGAGCAGGCGGACGAACATCGTCGGCACGAACTGGGCGTGCGTGACCCGATGCCGTTCGATCAGCTCCAGGCAGCGGCGCGGGTCGAACCGCTCCATGACGACGACGGTCGCGCCGAGGCGGTGCATCGACATCGAGAACACCAGCGGGGCGGAGTGGTAGAGCGGCGCCGGCGAGAGGTACACCGAGCCCGGGCCCGCGTCCTGCATCACCAGCCCGCGCGCGATCTGCACCGGCGGCGCGGCCGGATCCCCGAAAGCCGTGCGCGGCAACGGTTTCCGCACGCCCTTCGGCCGGCCGGTGGTGCCCGAGGAATAGAGCATTTCGCGCCCTTCGCACTCGCCTTCGAGCGCCCCGGGCCCGTCCGCGGCGAGCACTTCGTCGTAGCGCTCGAACCCGGCGTGGGCGCCCACCGCGATCCGCACGGGGACGCGTGCCAGGTCGAGGCCGTCGAGCACGTCCGCCATCGCCTCGCTCGCGATGAGCGCGGCGGCTCCGCAGTCGTCGAGCACGTACTGCACCTCCCCAGCGAGCAGGTGGCTGTTGATCGCGGTGTAGTAGAGGCCGGACCGCTGGGCGGCCCAGGCGACTTCGAGGTATTCGCGGTTGTTCTCCATCAGGATCGCGACGTGGTCGCCCACGCCGAGCCCTCGCGCCCGCAACGCCCGCGCGAACCGGGTCGACCGCTCGTCGAGCTGCCCGTAGGTCACCACTTCGCCGCTGTCACCGAGGATGATCGCCGCCACGTCAGGGTCCTGGTCCGCGTGCCAGGACGGCGTCATCTCCAGCGGGCGCACGGTCATCGGGCCGCTCCCAACGCGGCCAGCACCCCGCCGTCGACCGGGATGTCGATGCCATTGACGAAACTCGCCTCGGCCGAGAGCGCGAACGCGACGACGGCGGCGACTTCCGCGGCCTGTCCCCGGCGGGCCAGCGGCGTGCGTTCGACGAGTGCCGCCATACTGGGATGCTCCCCGGCTTCCTGGCGCCCCTGCGGGGTGTCGATGATGCCCGGCGACACAGAGCAGATCCGTGCCCCGGCCGGGCCGAGCCGCACCGCTTCCTGCCGGACGAACCGGTGCACGCCGCGTTTGGCCCAGGAGTAGGCGGTTCCCGTGTCCTCAATGGACTCACCGAGAGCTTCGCGCAGTCTGCCGGTGAGTCCGGGATCGAGAGGTTCGTCGAGGGCCGCGAGCGCGCCGGGCGGCGGGACAGTGGGGTCGAGCAAGGGGGCCATCGAGGCGAAACACACCATGGCCGTGCCCGCCGTCGCGAGCGGCCGCAGGGTTTCGGCGAGGCGCGCGGTGGCGACGAAGTCGACCTCGAAGATGCGCCGCCAGTCCGCCATCGACGGCGAGATCCCCGCCGCGTGGGCGACGGCTCGCAGCGTGCCGAGCCCGGCCACCCGCTCAGCCAGCCCGCGCAGGCCGTCGGCGTCGGTGATGTCGAGGACGTACGCGCGTCCGCCCAGCTGCCCGGCCGCTTCCTTCGCGGCCGCCTCGTCGAGATCGACGAGGAGCAGTTCGTCGACGGTGCCCGCCATCCGCTCCGCGCACGCCAAGCCCATGCCGCGGCCCGCGCCGGTCACGACGCCCACTGTGGTCATGCCACGCTCCAGCACTGGGACAGGCCGGGCTCCGCGGCCCGGCTGAGCAGTTCGATCCGGACCCCGTCGTCGTTGCGGTAGAAGGCGAAGTAGGGCTTTCCGTCCGGGCCCGTCCGCGAGGCCTCGACCCGGAACCCCTTGTCCGCCAGCTCGCACCCGTCCCCGGCCACGTCGTCGGACCAGTAGCCGAGGTGGTGGATCCCGTCCGGTTCCCAGAGCGTGCCCGGGATGCTCCGGATCACCTCCAGGCGCGGGACGGAAACCGAGTAGGCGCACCGGATGTCGAGCACCCGCTCACCGCCCGGCAGCGTCACCGGGTTCGGGCCACCGACGACGGGGCCCCATTCGTAGCCCAGGACCGCAGACAGCGCCGACATCATCGCTTCGAGGTCCCCGGCGACGATGCCGAGGTGGAACTGATCGCCCGCTCGCACCGTGCGAGAATATCATTCTCTCTTTGGTGAATAAAGTTCTCGCGTCAGGACGCGATGCAACGGCACCGTGCAGCCGAAGACGAAGAGGCCGAACAGCGTGATGGGCCCGAGCCCCACCGGGAACAGCGGCACCTCACCGACCCGGCCCGCGTTGCCGATCCAGTTCCCGCCGACGTCCACCACCATCACCGCGGCCGCGAGCCAGACGCCCGCCCGGCGCGCGAGCGCGATCAGCACCGCGGTCAGCGGATCGAGGAAAACCAGGCACACGAAGAAAACCCGGAACACCAGCGGGTACGCGTCGTAGGCGTGAAGACCACTGCGGGCGAGGTCGAGGAGGTGCGCGCCCGTCCCTTCGAGGAACCCGGCGAGGTACACCGCGAGGAGCCACCTCGCCCACACCGGCAGCGCGCCCCAGCGTTCCCCCACGCGCGAAGATTATCCGATGGAGACGAGGTCCTCCTTGCCGAACGGCTCGTCGAACAGGTCGCCGGTGTGGAACAACTCGGTGGGGCCGAGGGCATCGGGCGGCTCCGCCGCGGCCGCCAGCGCCTCCGCCTTGAACGCGCGGGCCGCGACGCTGAGGGTGTGCAGCACCGGGCAGTCGTCCTCGTCGGGGATCGGCCAGGATCCGCCCCACACCCACACTTCGGTGAGCCGCTGTTCCAGCAGGATGCCGACCGCGCGCCGTACGCGCTGATCCGCTTCGTACAGCCTGGCGTCGACCGCGACGGCGTGCGGGCGCGGCCCGTGCGCCGGGGAGGTGAGCGCGGCCTCCAGGTCGAGCGCGCGCACGCCGAGGATCTGCAGCGGGCGCGCGTCGGCCAGGTCCGAGACAAGCGCCATCACGTCCCAGCCCGCCATCACGTGGTCGAACAGCCAGCCGCCCGCCGAGCGGACCGCGCCCGCCATGCTCGGCGCGAGCACCACGAGCCGGTGCGTCAGGGGCCGGCGGCGGGCGCGGTGAGCTGACGGGCCAGTGACCGGGTGTACTCCGCGAACACCTCGGGCAGCCGGATCGACGGATCGAGCAGCCATGTTGTCTCCATCCCGTAGAGAAACGCGACGACTTCCACAGCCTTGAGGTCCGCGTCGATGTCCGCGCGGTAGCGGCCGTCGCGCTGCCCGCGCCGGATGCCGTCCGCCACCGTCCCGACCGCGGCGTGGTACCGGTCCAGGAGGCGGTCGTGCAGCGGGGCGTCCGGATCGAGGTTCTCGAGCAGGAGAACCACGTACATGCCGACGAGCTCGGGCACGCGCTGGAACCGTTCGGAGACACCGTCGATCTGCTCGATGAGATCCTCGGACAGCTCGCGGTGGGCGTCGTCGTAGGCGTCGCGCGCTTCGAGCACCGCGTGCAGGAGCTGGTCCTTGGATTCGAAGTGGTGGAGCAGGCCCGCGGGGCTGACCCCGGCCTCGCGGGCGATCTGGCCGAGAGTGGTGTTGCGCCAGCCGTTACGCGTCAGCAGGCGTTGCGCGACCGCGAGTATGCGCTGGCGGCGATCCTCGCCCTTGGCGAGCAACGTGGCGTACGGGCGCTGATCGGACACCGGACTCCTTTGTCAACCGACCTACCGAACATACATTAAGTAGGTTCACCGGATATGACAAGGGTCACAGTGGGCGGGATTCCGGTGGCGTGCGGGGGAATCCCGGAGTGGCGGCGGCTACCCGTTCAGCACGCCGTCGAGGATGCGCTGGTATTCGTCCATCGCCTGGAAACCGACGATCACGGACCACAGGCTCGAAATGAGCGCGAGTACGCAGAAGACGATGCAGACGCCGTTCACGGCACGGACCGCGAACACCATCGCGGCGATCCCGGCGATCAGCGCGACGAACCCGACGACGATCACCGTCTGGTAGTCCATCACCCGCGACGTCCCGGTGACGATCTCGGCGATCGCGGCCAGCGCGACGGCGGGCCACGTGAACCAATGGTGCAGCGGTGCCTTTCGCGGCGCGGGCTGGGGAATCCCGGCGCGCGGCGGCCGATCACCGTGCGCCGGTTCATCACCCGCGACGGCCCGGTGACGATCTCGGCTCTCCCGGCCGGGGCGACGTGAACCGGTGGTGCAGCGGTGTTTTCCGGGTACCGACGCACGGTTCCCGCTGGTTACACGGCTGCGGGCCGGGCCACGACGAATTACCGTGGACCCTCATGGCGGGGCGGAAGCGGGCCGGGGTGCCGGAGTGGGTGGAGCCGATGCTGGCCACCGGGGACCGTGGGCGGATTCCGGCGGGGCCGGAGTGGGCGTATGAGTACAAGGTGGACGGCTACCGCGCCTGCATGCGCGTCGCGCCGGGCGGGGCCACCGTGCTGACCAGCCGCAACGGCATCGACTTCACCGCCGAATTCGCGGACCTCGCCGGGGTTTTCGGCGACGCGCTGGGCGGCGCCGACGCCGTGCTGGACGGCGAAGTCGTGGCCTACGACGAAAACGGCAAGGTCGATTTCAGCGCCCTCCAGGAACGCCGCGGCCGCTACCAGTCCCACCGGAGTTCGATCCGCCGCGACGAGCCGTTCGACGACGTGCCCGTCCGCTTCCTCGCCTTCGATCTCCTCCGCTACGCCGGCCGCTCCCTCCTCACCGCCCCCTACGACGAGCGCCGCGCCCTGCTGGAGGCGCTGCCGTTGCCCGACCCGTACCGGATCTCGGTCGTGCGCACCTTCACCTGGACCGAGCTCGACGCCGATCACCGCACGCCCGAAAACCTCCTCGAACACGTCGCCGCCACGGCCCGCGAGGGGCTGATGGCCAAGCTGCGCACCGGCGCGTACCACCCCGGCCGCCGCACCGACCTCTGGCGCAAGCACCCCCTGACCCACACCACCGAGGTGATCATCTGCGGCTACCGCCCCGGCCAGGGCCGCATCGCGGGCCTGATGGGCGGGCTCCTCCTCGGCGCGCACGACCCGGCCACCGGCGACCTCGTGTACCTCGGCGACGTCGGCACCGGGTTCACCGAGGCCGAGCGCGCCCGCATGAAGGAACGCCTCGCGCCGCTGGAACGCCGGCGCCACCCCTTCGCCGTGGCGCCGCCGCGCGAGGACGTCGCCCGCGCCCAGTGGGTGGAGCCGCGTCTGGTGGGCGAAGTCGAGTACCGGCAGTTCACCCGTGGCGCCGGGCGCGTGCGCCACACCGCCTGGCGCGGCCTGCGAGAAGACCGCTCTCCGGACGAAGTCCTCACCCCGGGCGCCACCGACCCGCAACCGGTACCGGGGAAGAAAATCACCGTGCAGGCCGGGAAACGCCGGCTCCAGCTGTCCAATCTGGACAAACCGCTGTACCCCGACGGGTTCACCAAGGGCGAGGTGATCCACTACTACTCCCGGATCGCGGACGTGCTGCTGCCCCACCTCGCCGGCCGCCCGGTCACGTTCCTGCGCTACCCGGACGGCGTCGGCGGCGGCCAGTTCTTCGGGAAGAACGTGCCCAGTGGCGCCCCGTCCTGGCTGCCGACCGTCACCCTCCCCCGGCATCGCTCCCGCGAGACCGTCACGTACCCGTTGCTGGACGAACTCGCCGCACTCGTCTGGGCGGCGAACCTGGCGGCACTCGAACTGCACGTTCCACAGTGGACGGTCAACGTCGAAGGGGAGCCCGCTCTGCCGGACCTCCTGGTGTTCGATCTCGACCCCGGCCCGGGCACGACGATCGTCGACTGCTGCCGCGTCGCCGAACGGCTCCACGACGCGCTCGCCGAAGACGGGCTGACGGCGTTCGCGAAAACCTCGGGCTCCAAAGGGATGCAGCTCTACGCCGCGATCACCACCGGCGACCCGGGCACCCCGTCTGCCTACGCGAAAGCACTCGCCGAGCGGCTGGCCAGGGAGACGCCGGACACGGTCACCGCCGTGATGGCCAAGGCGAAACGCACCGGCCGCGTGTTCATCGACTGGTCGCAGAACAACCCGGCCAAGACCACCATCGCGCCGTACTCCTTGCGCGGCCGCGATTTGCCCACCGTCTCGACCCCGATCACCTGGGACGAGGTCCGCGCGGGCACCGACGCCGAGGCCCTGGTCTTCACCGCCGACGACGTCCTCGACCGGGTGGACGAACTCGGGGACCTGTTCGCCGGGCTCGACACGAACCGGGCACCGCTCCCGTAGCCGTCCCGGAATGTGGCACAGTGTGCTGCATAACGGATCGTGAGCTACACTCGGGTGGCGAACCACCAGCTCCACTGGGAGGCCCTCCGATGACAACGCCGTGGACCCCGATCCGGCTCCGGGACCTGTCCGTCCCGAACCGGGTGTGGCTGTCCCCGATGTGCCAGTACTCCGCCGACCGGGACGGCGCCCCGACCGACTGGCACCTCGCCCACTACGGCGCCCGTGCCGCGGGAGGCGTGGGCATGGTCGTGGTGGAGTGCACCGGCGTCGCCCCCGACATGCGCACCACGTCCCGGGATCTCGGCCTGTACACGGACGAACAGGTGGCCGGCCACCGGCGGCTCGCGGACGTCATCCGCTCCGTCGGGTCGATTCCCGCGGTCCAGCTCGGCGCCGCCGGGCGCAAGAGTTCGCACGGCGTTCCCTGGGACAACGCCGGCACCCGCAGCCCGATTCCGCCGGAGGATGGCGGATGGCAGCCCCTCGCGCCCTCACCGATCCCGTTCGCCGGCCTCGCGCTCCCCGCCGAGATGTCCACAAAGGACGGAACGCGGGTGCTCGAAGACCTCGAACGTTCCGCCCGCAACGCGCACCGCGCCGGTTACGAAGCCCTCGAACTCCACGGCGCGAACGGCTACCTGCTGCACGAGTTCCTTTCACCGCTGGCCAATCACCGCACCGACGCCTGGGGCGGCGATCTCGCCGGGCGCCTGCGGTTCCCGCTTCGGATGATCGAAGCCCTGCGCGCGGGCTGGCCGGAGGACAAGCCGCTCCTCGTCCGGCTGCCCGCCGCCGACCTGCTCGAAGACGGGCTCACGGAGGACGACATGGTCACCGTCGCGGCCGCGATGGGCGGCGCGGGCGCCGACCTGATCGACCTCGTGTCCGGCGCGCTGACCCCGAAGGCCCTCCGGCTCACGGAACCGTTGCACAATGCCAGGTTCGGTCCGCGTTTCCGGGCGGCGGGCGTTCCCGTGGCCGCGTCCGGCCTGGTTTCCGAGCCACACCACCTCGACGAAGCGGTGCCCGGACTCGTGGACGCCGTCCTGGTCGGGCGGGCGATCCTGCGTGATCCCTACTGGGCGCTCCGCGCCCGCGGCGCCGATCCGCGCGAGTCGTGGCCGAAGCAGTACCACCGCGCGTTCTGAGCCTCAGGCCGCCGCGATCAGCTCGCCGATCTCCTCGGCGCCGGCCATCACCAGGCGCGCCAGCGCTTTTTCCTTCGAGGCGGCGAACCGCATCTCCGGGACGGACAACGTGATCGCGGCGATGGGCAGCCCGGCGCCGTTGGTGACGGCGGCGCCGAGGGAGGCGACGTGCGGGCGGAACCAGTCGGACATGTTGACCGCGTAACCGCGCTCGGCGGCGCGCGCGATCTCCTTCCGGACTTCCCGGACGCTGGGGAGTTTCTCGTCGAAATCGCGGACTTCGCGCTTGAGCACCTCATCGGCCTCGGCCGGGTCGAGCCGGGCCAGGATCGCCACTCCCGCGGACGTGGCCCGCAGCGGCAGCCGCCTGCCGACCTCGATGAACACGCGCACGGCGTGCGTGCTGTCCTCACGCAGGATCACGACGAGGTCGTCCCCGTCACGGAGTCCGAAGTGGACTGTCTCGTTCGTCTCCGCGGCCAGGCGTTTGATCACCGGCCGGGCGATCTCGCGCAGGTCCTCCTCGCCGGCTCCCCGCAACCCGACGGTGAGGGCCTTCATCGTCACGCCCCACCGCGAGCGGGCCGGGTCCACGATCCGGAGCCAGCCCGCCTCCTGGAGCGTGACCAGGCAGCGCTGCACCGAGCTCTTCGGGATGCCCATCACACGCGAAAGCTCCGACACGCCGATCGGCTGGCGGCCGGCGACCTCCTCGAGCACCCGCAGCGTGCTCAGCACGCTGTTCATCGCACTGTTGCTCGCCTTGTTCGTCGCGGTCACGTTGACGCCTTCGCTCGCCTGCCGGGCCCGCAGCCTATCAATTCCGGCGGCCGCCCGTCCCGCATCCCGGCACGCGCGCGCCGCGGCGTCAGGAAACGGCGCGGCCGAACTCGGCGCGGATCGCGGCGTTGTGCTCGCCCAGCGCCGGGACCGGCCCCATCACGGGCTCGCGGCCCGCGACGTCGATCGGCGGCAGCAGCGCGGACATCGTGCCGCCCGGGGTGCCGACCGGGCGAAACCTGTCCCGCGCCCGCAGCTGCGGATGCCGGGTCAGCTCCTCCGGTGTGCGCAGCCGCGCGTTGGCGATTCCTTGGGCGTCAAGGAGTTCGGCGACCTGCCCGGCGTCGCGTCCGGCGAAAGCGCTTTCCAGGATCGGCGTGAGTTCGTCGTCGTGCGCCACCCTGTCCGGGTTGGCCGCGAAGCGCGGATCCTCGACCAGGTCGGGGCGGCGCAGGATCTCGCGGCACAGGACTGTCCATTCGCGATCGTTCTGCACCGCGAGGAACACCTGGCCGTCGCCCGTGCGGTACGGGCCGTACGGCGCGATCGACGGGTGCCGCGCCCCGGTACGGCGCGGCGGTTCCTCGCCGTAGCGCGAAAAATACGCGGGCTGGCTCATCCACTCCCCCAGCGCGTCGATCATCGCGACGTGCAGGCTCGCGCCCTCGCCGGTCTTTTCCCGCTCATACAGCGCGGACAGGATCCCGCTGTAGGCGTACATCCCGGTGGCGATGTCGGCGATCGAGATGCCCGCCTTCGCCGGGGAATCCGGGGTACCGGTGGACATCACGAGGCCGGTTTCGCACTGCACCAGCAGGTCGTAGGCCTTCTTCGCCCGGTACGGCCCCTCGGCGCCGTACCCGGAGATCGAGCAGTGGATCAGCTCCGGCCGCGCCGCGCGCACTGCCCCGGCGCCGAGCCCGAGCCGCTCGGCCGCGCCGGGGATCAGGTTCTGCACGAACACGTCCGCCGTGCCGATGATCGCGTCCAGCAGCGCGCGGTCGCCCGGGTTCTTGATGTCGAGCTCGACGCTCTCCTTGCCGCGGTTGAGCCACACGAAGTAGCTCGACTCCCCGTGCACGGTGTGGTCGTAGCCGCGTGCGAAGTCACCGGCGCCGGGACGTTCCACCTTGATCACCCGCGCGCCGAGGTCGGCGAGCTGCCGGGTGGCGAACGGCGCGGCGACGGCCTGTTCGAGCGCGACGACGGTGATCCCGTCGAGTGGTGGCCGCACGGTCAGATCCGGTGCCGCTGGACGAGCTGTTTGGCGATGACGTTGCGCTGGATTTCGTTGGTGCCCTCGCCGACGATCATCAGCGGCGCGTCGCGGAAGTAGCGCTCCACGTCGAATTCCGTGGAATAGCCGTAGCCGCCGTGGATGCGCACCGCGTTCAGCGCGATCTCCATCGCCGTCTCGGAGGCGAACAGCTTCGCCATCCCCGCTTCCATGTCGGCGCGTTCGCCCGAGTCGTAGCGGCGGGCGGCGTACTGGACGAGCTGGCGGGCCGCTTCGAGTTTGGTGCCCATGTCCGCCAGGTAGTTCCCGACCGACTGGTGCTGCCAGATCGGCTTGCCGAACGTCTCCCGCTCCTGGGCGTACCGCAGCGCGTCCTCGAACGCCGCCCGGCCGACCCCGAGCGCCCGGCACGCGACCTGGATCCGCCCGATCTCCAGCCCCCGCATCATCTGCGAGAAGCCCTTACCCTCCACGCCACCGAGCACCGCCGAGGCCGGGACGCGGAAGTCGGCGAAGGACAGCTCGCAGCTCTCCACGCCCTTGTAGCCGAGCTTGGGCAGATCCCGCGAGACCTCGAACCCGGGCCCTTTTTCCACCAGCAGCACGGAAATGCCCTTGTGCGGCGGGTTCGCGTCGCGGTCTGTCTTGCACAGCAGCGCGATCAGGCCGGACCGGCGGGCGTTGGAGATCCACGTCTTCGACCCGTTCACCACGAACTCGTCGCCTTCGCGGCGCGCGTGGGTGCGCATGGCCTGCAGGTCCGACCCGCCGCCCGGCTCGGTCAGCGCCATCGTCGCCCGCAGCTCGCCCGTCGCCATCCGCGGCAGGTACTTCTCCTGCTGCTCCGGGGTTCCGAACGTCACCAGCAGTTTCGCCACGACGGTGTGCCCGCCCATCGCGCCGGCCAGGCTCATCCAGCCGCGCGCGAGTTCCTCGGTGACCGCGGCGTAGCACTGCGCCGACACCGACGCCTCACCCCACGGCTCCGGGATCGCCAGCCCGAAGATCCCCAGCTGCTTCATCTGCTCGATGAGCTTCTCCGGATACGTGTTGGCGTGCTCCAGCTCCTGCACCACCGGCCGGACCTCGCGGTCCACCCACTCCCGCACCAGACCGGCGATCGCCGCCTCGTCCTCGCTGAGCTGATCCATCACGCTTCCTTTCCTTCGCCGCCCCTCTATCATGGGTCATCATGGCTACGTCCGTGAAATAACGATCTCTGATAGGGCCATGCCGGACCGGGATGACGCGAGGACACGATGGACGTCAAGCAGCTCACCGCGCTGGTGACCGTGGTCGAGGTCGGCAGCGTGACCCGCGCCGCCGAGCTCCTGCACCTGGTCCAGCCCGCCGTCACCCGGCAGATCAAGACGCTCGAACAGGAGCTGGGGGTGCCGCTGTTCGACCGCACCCGCCAGGGGATGCGGCCGACCGAAGCCGGGCTCAGCCTCGCCGAACGGGCCCGCCGCGCGCTGACCGAACTCGACCGCGCCCGCGCCGAACTGGCCCCCGAGCCCGGCGTGGTCACCGGCATCGTTTCGCTCGGCCTGCTCGAAAGCACCGCCGTCCTCATCGCCGAACCCCTGGTCGCCGCGATCCTGCGCGACCATCCCGGAATCGAGCTGCGCGTGCAGACCGCGTACTCGGGTCACCTGCAACGCTGGCTCGACGACGGCGATCTCGACCTGAGCCTGCTCTACAACCTCACCGGCTCACCCTCGCTCAACGTCACGCCACTCGTGCGGGAGCAGCTGTGGGCCGTCGCCCCGGCGTCGGCGAAACTCCGGCCGGGGAAGCCGGTTCCGTTCGGCACGCTCGCCGGGCAGCCGTTCGTCATGCCGGCCGCGGGCCACGGTCTGCGCATCGTGATCGAGGCCGCCGCCCGCGAGGCCGGGACGGACCTGACGGGCGGGGTGCAGACGAACTCCATGTTCCTGCAGAAACAGCTGGTGCTGGCCGGGCACGGCTGGACCATCCTGCCCGCGTGCGGGATCGCCGACGACGTGACCGCGGGCGTGCTGAGCGCGGCGCCGCTCGGCGAACCCGAGGTGTGGCGCTCCATCGTGCTCGCCATGCCCCGGACCGGGCGCGTCCCGCCCGCGGTCGACGCCGTCGCCAGGGAGCTCACCCGCCAGGTCCGGCACGCCGTCCACAAAGGACGATGGCCGTCCGCCGACCTGGCTTCGTAGCGGAGTTCCGCGTTGTCAGCCGCGGGGCAGGCTTCCGGTCGCGGCGTACTCCACTCGCCGGGCCACCGAGACCGCCTGGTCCCCGAACCGTTCGTAGAACCGGGCGACCAACGCGAGCGTCGAGGCCGAGGCGGCCCCGTGCGACCACTCGGGGCCGGTGATCCGCGCGAGGACCCTGGCGTGCACCTCGTCGACGGACTCGTCGGTGCGCTCGAGGTCGGGGAACACGCCCTCGGCCGGTTCGGTGATGAACTCCGCGACCCGGTCGGCCATGCCGGTGGTGATCTTGCCCAGCTCGACGAAGGAGTCCTCCAGCTCGGCCGGAACCACCCGCCCGGGATGGGCGATCCGGGTGGTGCCCGCGACGTGCGCGGCCAGGTCGCCCATGCGCTCGAGCTTCTCCGCGCAGTGCACCGCCGCCAGCACAACGCGAAGATCACCGGCGACGGGGGCCTGCAGGGCGAGCAGGGTGTGGGCCTGCTCTTCGGACTCGTCCCGCAGGACGTCGAGCCGCGCGTCACGGCCGAGAACCTGTTGCGCCAGGTCGAGGTCCGCGGTGAGCAACGCCGTGGTGGCGTCGCGCATAGCGTCGGCGGCGAACAGAGCCATGTCACGGAGCGCGGTGCCCAGGCGGGCCAGCTCACCTTGAAACGCTTCTCTCACGACCAGCAGCCTAGATCCTCGCGGTGCGGGCGAGAAGTCCGATCAGGACAGTACCCACCGTCGAGGTTGGACAGTGGCGGCTTCGAAGAGCCCCGCGACACGGTCCGGGGCGCGCGAAGTGATTACTTTCGGCATCTCGCGGCGCCCGGCCCGGCGGGCCTAGCCTCAGCCGGGAACGCGACCATTTCCCTTGTTTCGTTCGGAGCGAGCCATGTCCTACGTCATCAACTGCGAGTGCGGCACCGAGGTACGGGGCGAGAACACCGAAGAGGTGGCCGACAACGCCGAACGGCACGTCGAGGCCGACCATCCCGAGCTGGTCGGCAAGATCAGCCGCGACGAGCTGCTGGCGCGGGCGCGGCAGGGTTAACCCACCCGGTTCCCCGCATCGTCACCGCGCACCGTCGTGCGGACATCGAGTTCCCGCAGCAGCGACCACACCAGCAGCAGGTCCAGTGCGATGATCAGCAGCGACCACACCGGGTAGTACGCCAGGAACAGGAAGTTCGCCAGGATGCTGAGCACCACGAGCAGCACCCCGGCGCCGTAGGCCCAGACACGCTTCGCCAGGACGCCGGCGCCGACGATCACCAGCAGGACGGCGAGCGCGGTGTGCGTCCACCCCCAGCCGACGGCGCCGGGGTCGATCAGCTGGTCCCGCTTGGGCGCGAAGAACGCGGGCTGCCGGATCGCGGTCAGGCCGACCGCCAGGTGCAGCACGCCGGTGACGACGAGCAGGATCCCGGCGAGCTGCCCGCCCCGCCGGGCGACGCCCTCGTGCCGGTGGCTGAAGCCGCGCAACGGCGCCTTGGGCGTCACCACCCGGCCTGCACTCTCGCCAGCGCCCACAGCACGAGCACGTCCAGCCCGATGATCACGACCGACCACCACGGGAACCACGGCAGGAACAGGAAACTGCCCAGCAGGCTCAGCCCCGCGATGACGAGCGCGGCGGTCTGCGCCCACCGCCGGGCACCGGACATGCCGATGCCGGTGAGTACCAGCAGCACCGCCACCACGACGTGCACCCAGCCCCAGCCGGGCAGGCTGAGCCCGACCAGGTCACCGGACACCTCGACGTAGAAGTCGCCCCGCACGAGCGCGGTGACGCCCGCGATGCCCTGGCACAGCCCGGACACCACCAGCATGATCGCGCAGAACCGCACACTGCCGGTGCGCGCGACCGCACCCTGGCTCGTCTCGGTCATGACACCTCCCGGGGAGCCAGCGTGTGCTCCTCCGCCCGCACGAGGCATCGCCCGTCATGGGTGAGCGGTGCCGTTCACAGCGCGGAGATCACCCGGACCCGACTCTCGACCGATCGCCTGCTGACCGCCGATCGGTGGTCGAGCCAGTCGTAGCCGTGCGGGCAGCCCGGGTGGACGTGCAGTTCGCACGAGATCCCCGCCAGCAGCAGACCGGAGGCGTAGGCGATCGACTCGTCCCGGAAGATGTCGAGCTCGCCGACCTCGACGAAGGCCGGTGGGAGGCCGGCGAAATCGGTCAGCCTCGCCGGCGCGGCGACCGGGGAGACGCCGGGCCCGCCGCGTTCGCCGCCCAGGACGGCGTCCCAGCAGGTGAAGTTGTTGTCGTAGCTCCAGGTCGGCATCGGCGCGAGGTACCGGTCCGGGTCGACGGTGCGGTCGTCGAGCATCGGGTAGATCAGGATCTGCCGCGCCACCGCGACACCCCTCTCCCGGGCCAGGATCACCGCGCCCGCCCCGACACCCCCGCCTCCGCTGTCACCCATGACCGCGATCCGGGCGGGGTCGACGCCCAGCTCCGCGGCGTGCCCGGAGAGCCAAGCCAGCGCCGCGAAGGCGTCCTCGGCGGGGATCGTGCCGGGGTGCTCCGGCGCGAGCCGGTATCCCACCAGCAGGAACGGCACCCCGGTGAGCTGCGCGTAGTGGCGCGCGAGTGGTTCGAAGTCGTCCAGCGTCCCGGCGATCATGCCGCCGCCGTGGAGGTAGACGACCGCGGAGCCGGGCGACGATCCCCGGCGTTCGTACCAGCGCACCGGAATCCGGGCGTCTCCGGCGGGAACGTCGAAAACCCGGGTCCCGACGTCGGGCGCGTACGGGGCCGAGCCGACCGACTTGGGCGTGTTCTCGTCGATCAGCGCCCGCAAGCCCAGCACGTCACCGCGAGCGGGCACCTTGGTCCCGGCGGCCTCCGCCGCGCGCGCGGCGAGCACGCGCGACAAGTCCGGATCCACCTCGAAACTCATGCGCCCACCGCGCAACCCGTCGCCCTGTGTCCATTGTGGACCTTCTCGGCCATGTCCCCGAACTCCTCTCCGCAGGTTCGCGACGACGATATCGCCGCCGCGGCGTTTCCCACCGGCTGGACAACGCCTCACTCCCGCGGGGAGCATCGACGTGGTGCACGAGCTGTCGGCCGAAACGTTGCACCGCCTGCGCCGGAAGGCGGTGGCGCAACGGGAGTCCGCGCTGGAGCAGTGGACCCGGGTCCGCGCGGACCGCGACCAGCACCTGATCGACGCGGAGGTCCGCGACGCCCGGCGGTCGCTGCTGGAGGAGGCCCGCCTGCGCGCCGGGGACCACGCCGCGGTGCTGTTCGACGCCGTGTTCCTCGCGATCGCGGATCTGCCCACCCGGCTGGAGGCGATCCTCGGCGCCGCGCTCGCCGCGACCGACGCCACCGCCTGTGACCTGCGGCTGCTCGATCCGCACGACGGCACCTTGCGCGTCGTCGCGTACCGGGGGCTTTCCCCGCCGGCCCACCGCTTCCCGCGCGATGTCGCGTCCTATCCGCTGTCGCTCGGCGGGGAGGTGCTCGGCGTGCTGTCCCTGCACAACCGGCGCTCCCACCGCCCATCCCGCAACGCGACCCTCGTCGCCGCCGGAGCCGCCCAGGCGATCGCGACCGCCCCGGCGCGGCGGGCGCTCACAGCCCCAGTGACTTCGCGATGATCACCTTCATCACCTCGCTCGTACCGGCGTAGATGCGGGCCACCCTGGCGTCGGTGTACAACCGCGCGATCGGGAACTCGGCCATGTACCCGTAGCCGCCGAACAGCTGCAGGCAGCGGTCCACGACGCGGCCCTGCGTTTCGGTGCAGAACAGCTTCACCTTCGCGGCGTCGGCGCCGGAGAGCCTGCCGTCGACGAGCTCCAGCACCGCGCGGTCGAGCATCGCCTGGGCGGCTTCGACCTCGGCGGCCATCGCGGCCAGCTCGAACTTCGTGTTCTGGAAGGTGGCGACCGGGGTGCCGAAAGCCTTGCGCTGCTTGACGTAATCGACCGTCGTCGCGATGGCGGCACCGGCCTGCGCGACCGAGCCGACCGCCACCGTCATCCGTTCCTGGGGCAGGTTGTGGCCCAGATACTTGAACGCCTCGCCCTCCTCGCCGAGCCGGTTCGCCACCGGCACGCGCACGTCGTCGAACGCGAGCTCCACGGTGTCCTGCGCCTTGATCCCGATCTTGTCCAGCACGCGCCCGCGCGTGAACCCCGCCATGCCGTCCTCGACGACCAGCAGCGTCAGCCCGGCACGCCGGTCGCCGGGGTCGGACGAGGTGCGGGCGACCCCGATGACGAGGTCCGCGAGCAGCCCGCCGGTGATGAACGTCTTCGCCCCGTTGAGGACGTAAGCGTCCCCGTCGCGCACCGCCGTGGTGCGGATTCCGGCGAGATCGGACCCGGTGCCGGGTTCGGTCATCGCGATCGCCGTCAGCAGCTTGCCCGCGGCCATCCCGGGCAGCCACCGGCCGCGCTGTTCTTCGGTGGCATAGGCCAGAAAATACGGCAGGATCACGTCGAGCTGCGTGCGCACCGTGCCGAGCGTGACCAGCGCGCGGGCCGCTTCCTCCTGCAGCACGACGTTGTAGCGGTAGTCGCTCAGCCCCGCTCCCCCGTACTCCTCCGGGATCGCCATGCCGAGCACGCCGAGTGAGCCGAGCTTCCCGAAGATCTCGCGCGGAAGCCGGCCGGCCTTTTCCCAGTCGGCGTAATGAGGTACGACCTCGTTGCCGATGAAATCCCTTACGGACTCCCGGAATGCCTCGTGGTCGGGGGTGAAGATGTCTCGGCGCACGGTGTCTCCCTCAGCTCGCTGCGCGGTCCGTCCCCGTCGCGCCCTGTTCCCGCAACGCGGCGATTTCGGCCGCGCCGAAGCCCAGTTCCCCGAGCACGCCGTCGGTGTGCTCGCCCAGCGCGGGGACCGGGCCCATCGGCGGGTCGAACCCGGCGATCACGGGCGGCGGTTTGAGCGCGGGCACCGGCCCGGCCGGGGTTTCGATCTTGCCCCAGCGCCCGCGCGCCGCCAGGTGCGGATGCGCGACCACCTCGCTGGGGCGGTTGAAGCGGGAGTTGCCGATCCCGGCCGCGTCCGCGCGCGACTGCACGTCCGCGAGGGTGTGCCGGGCGCACCACGCCGCGATCTCCTCGTCGAGCAGCGCCGCATGGCGGACCCGGCCGGAGTTGGCGAGGAAACGGGCGTCGTCGGCGAGGTCCGGCCGCTCCAGCAATTCCCGTGCGTACCGTTGCCATTCGCGGTCGTTCGTCGTGCCCAGCACGACCGTCTGCCCGTCGGAAGTCCGGTACGCGCCATAGGGGGCGACCGCGGGCGAGCCCATCCCGCGCGGTTCCTGGTCCACGCCGGAATGCTGGGTGTAGGTGAGCGCGTACCCCATCAGGTCGGTCATCGTGTCGAACAGGCTCACCGCCACCGGCGTGCGCTGATTCGCGTACAGCAGGGACACAATGGACAGTGCCGCGTACAGGCCCGTGGTCACGTCGGCCATCGGCGGGCCGGGCTTCGCCGGAGCGCCGGGGCCACCGGTGATCGCGCACGCGCCCGATTCCGCCTGCACCAGCAGGTCGTACGCGCGCTTGTGCGAGAGCGGCCCGCCCGGCCCGTATCCGTCGATCTCCACCGCGATCAGCGACGGGTGCCGTTCCGCGAGATCCGGCGGAGTGAGCCCGAGTTTCGCCGTGGTGCCGGGCGCCAGGTTCGACACGAGCACGTCCGCCCGCGCCAGCAGCCGGTGCAGCACGGCGAGTCCCGCTTCGGTCTTCAGGTCCAGGGTGACCGACTCCTTGCCGCGGTTGCACCACACGAAATGCGCGGCCAGCCCGCCCACGACGTCGTCGTAGTGCCGGGCGAAATCGCCGCCGCGCGGGTTCTCGACCTTGATCACCCGCGCCCCGAAGTCGCCGAGCACCCGGCTGCAGATCGGCGCCGACACCGCCTGCTCCAGGCTCACCACCGTCACCCCGGCCAGCGGGCCGCCGGTCATCGCCGCACCTCGCCCCGGCCCCGACGAGCGCAAGTTGGCCACCCCCGTCGACGTGTTGGCCGCCCCGGTGCACGAGTTGGCCGCCCCGGTGCACGAGTTGGCCGCCCCGGTGCACGAGTTGGCCGCCGCGTCGCGAAGGCGGCCCCGCGGACAACCAACACACCAGCGGGACGGGCAAACACACCCGCGGGAGCGGCAACCACGCCAGCGGGACCGGCCAACACACCCGCGGGACGGGCGAACACACCGACGCGAGCCGCCAACACGCCCGCCGGATCGACCAACACACCCGCGCGAGCCGCCAACACACCAGCGGGACGGGCAAACACGCCCGCGGGAGGGGCAAACACGCCCGCGGGAGGGGCAAACACGCGCGGGGGGCCGGTGGCGGGCATCAGTAGCTCCTCGGCATGCCGAGGGTGTGCGAGCCCAGGTAGTTCAGCACCATCTCCTGGCTGACCGGGGCGATCCGCATCACGCGCGCTTCCCGGAAATAGCGGGCCACGTGGTATTCCTCGGCGTAGCCCATGCCGCCGTGGGTCTGCAGCGCGCGGTCCGCGGCGGTGAAACCCGCGTCGGCGCACAGGTACTTCGCCGTGTTTGCTTCGCGTCCGCACGGCCGCCCGTGGTCGTAGAGCCAGGTTGCCTTGCGCAGCACCAGTTCCGCGGCGTCGAGGTGCGCCAGCGAGTCCGCGAGCGGGAACTGGATGCCCTGGTTCATCCCGATCGGCCGGTCGAACACCGTGCGCTCCCCGGCGTAGCGGACGGCCTTCTCCAGCGCCACCCGCCCGATGCCCAGTGCCTCGGCGGCGATCAGCATCCGCTCCGGGTTCAGCCCGTCGAGCAGATACCGGAACCCCTGCCCCTCCTCGCCGACGCGGTCCTCGACGGGTACGCGCAGGTCGTCGATGAACAGCTCGTTGGAGCTCACGGCGTTGCGGCCGAGTTTCGGGATGGGCCGGATGTCCACGTGCGCGCGGTCGAGGTCGGTGAGGAACAGCGTCATCCCGTCGGTCGGCTTCGCCACGTCCTCGCGTTTCGCGGTGCGGGTCAGCAGGAGGATCTTCTCCGACTCCATGGCCTTGGAGATCCACACCTTCCGCCCGTTCACGACGTAGTGGTCACCGTCGCGGCGGGCGAACGTGGTGATGCGGGAGGTGTCCAGCCCGGCGCCGGGCTCGGTCACGCCGAAGCACACGTGCAGCTCCCCCGTCGCCACGCGCGGCAGGGTCCG
Organism: Amycolatopsis acidicola; assembly: GCF_007713735.2. GTDB lineage: Bacteria > Actinomycetota > Actinomycetes > Mycobacteriales > Pseudonocardiaceae > Amycolatopsis_E > Amycolatopsis_E acidicola. The sequence continues at coordinate 28,967 of NZ_VMNW02000051.1, forward strand.
CCGTTTCAGCTCCTCGGACCCGTGCACCACCACGGGCTGCATCCCGAAGATGGACAGGTGGATCGCGGTGGCCGCGTTCATCCCGCCGCCCGAGCGCGCCACCTCCTCCAGCACCAGGCTCGCCTCGGTGATGCCCATCCCGTGCCCGCCGTAGGCCTCCGGGATGGTGATGCCCAGCCAGCCGCCGTGGGCGATGGCGTCGTAGAACTCCGCGGGGAACTCGTGCGCCTGGTCGCGCTCCATCCAGTACCGGTCGCCGAACCGGCCGGCCAGTTCCGCGACGGCCTTGCGGATGACCTGCTGGTCCTCGGTCAGCTCGAAGTCCACTCCGGGCACCTCCACGCACAGCGGGATGCCGCGCGGGCGCGCCGCACGGCATCCGTCCGGACAGTCACTTGCCGGCAGCGGCGGCCACGGCGCGGCGCGCGCGCTGGCGGTATCCCTCCAGTTTCTCCGAAGGCGCGATGGTCCGGTGGCTGCGCGCCTGGATCGACACGTCGTGCCCGGCCGCGGCCCGGCGCAGCGCGCCGACGGTGGCCTGCTCCTTCGGGATGTGGCTGAACGGGTCGAAGGAGTACCAGCGCATGGCGTTCTCGTGGGTCATCTTGTCGATCTCGTCGTCGGGCACCTGCTCGCGGTCGAGTACCGCGCCCAGCTCCTCCGGCGCGCCCGGCCACATCGAGTCGCTGTGCGGGTAGTCCGCCTCCCAGCAGATGTTGTCGATGCCGATCTCGTGGCGCAGCTTAACGCCGAGCGGGTCGGAGATGAAGCAGGTCAGGAAGTGCTCGCGGAACACCTCGCTGGGCCGCTTGCCGCCGAAGTCCTGCAGCGTCCACGTCGCGTGCATCTCGAACGTGCGGTCCACCCGCTCCAGGAAGTACGGGATCCACCCGGTGCCGCCCTCCGACAGCGCGATCTTCAGGTCCGGGTAGTCCTTGACCGGCTTGGACCACAGCAGGTCCGCGGCCGCCTGCACGAGGTTCAGCGGCTGCAGGGTGATCATCACGTCCGGCGGCGAGTCCACCGCCGGGATCGAGAGCCGCCCGGACGATCCGATGTGGACATTGAGCACGGTGTCCGTCTCCACCAGCGCGCGCCACAACGGGGTCCAGTACTCGTCGTGGAAGCTCGGATAGCCCATCGCCGCGGGGTTTTCGCTGAACGTCAGCGAATGGCAGCCCTTCTTCGCCACCCGCCGCACCTCGTCGGCGCAGGCCTCGGCGTCCCAGATCACCGGCAGCGCCATCGGGATGAAGCGGCCGGGGTACGCGCCGCACCACTCGTCGATGTGCCAGTCGTTGTAGGCGCGCACCAGTGACACGGAGAACTCCGGGTCCTCGGTCGCGAACAGCCGCGCCGCGAAACCGGGGAACGACGGGAAGTTCATCGACGCGAGCATCCCGCCGGCGTTCATGTCCTTGACCCGCTCGTGCACGTCCCAGCAGCCGGGGCGGATCTCGTCCAGGCCCTGCGGCTCCATCCCGTACTCCTCCTTGGGACGGCCCGCCACCGCGTTGAGCGCCGCGTTCGGGATCACGGTGTCGCGGAACTTCCAGACGTCCGTGCCGTCGTCCTGGTGCACCAGCTGCGGGGCGTCGGCGCGGTAGCGCTCGGGCAGGTGGTTCACGAACATGTCGGGCGGCTCGATGATGTGGTCGTCGACGCTGATCAGGATCATGTCTTCGCGCTTCATGGAATTCCCTTCTAGTCCGATGCGGGCAGCGGTTTCGCGGTCTTGAGGGTCATCGGCTCGCCGTCGCAGCTCAGCTCCCCGGTGCCGGCCGAGGTGCAGAGCAGCTCGAGCGTGCCGGCGGCGTCGACGTAGCGTTTTCCGAGCAGCGTCACCGGTTCCCCGGACGCGGCCGGGCGGGGTCTCGCGGAGTTCGCGGGCACCATCGGGCTGCCGCCGCAGGCCAGCGCGGGGCCCGCCCCGGCGGGTGCCCGCACGACGACCACCCGCGTGGCGCACACCGTGCTGGCCAGCTGGTCGCCGGGACGCAGGGCCGGTGCTGATGAGCTCATACTCGACATCCCTTCGCGGCGGTGGCCGTTCCCCGGGCACGCTGCGCCACCCGGCAGGTGCTCTCACCATTGGGAAACTATCTTCTCCTCCAGCGAGAATCAACCTTTACCCGCGACCGGACGCACCCGGCCGGCCGTCCCGCGAGGCCGGGGAGTTGACGCCCGCCGACCGGCGTGTAAATCTTGCCTTCAGTATTTGAGAATGTAATTCTCGCTCAGGAGGACCTCTGATGCGGCTGCCCCCGCTGCCGGCCCACGAATGGGACGACCGGACCCGCGCGGCGCTGGCCGGGCTCGTGCCGCGGGAGCGCCAGGACCCTGAAGGCGCGGGCCCCGCGCTGTCGACCGTCGTCCGCCATCCCGATCTCGCGAAAGTGTTCTTCCGGTTCAGCACCTACCTGATGACGCATTCGACGCTGCCGCCCCGGCTGCGCGAGCTGACCGTCCTGCGGGTGGCCCGGCGGCGTTCGTGCGCTTACGAATGGGTGCACCACGCCCGGTTCGCGGCCCGGCTGGGAATTTCCCGCGCGGAGGTCGCGGCGGCGAGCGAAGGGCGTTCGGCCGATCCGTTCGAGGAGACGGTGCTCGCCGCCGTCGACGAGCTGGACGAGACCTCGACGCTGTCGGACAAGACGTGGGCCGCGCTCGGCGAGCACCTCGACGAGCGGCAGCGGATGGACCTCGTGTTCACCATCGGCGGCTACTGCCTGATGGCCATGGCGTTCAACACCTTCGGCATCGAAGCCGACGAGGAGGCGTAAGGCATGCCCGGACCTTCCCGCACCGACGACCTGGTGGAGATCCAGCAGCTGCTCGCCCGCTACGCGGTGACCATCACCCAGGGCGACATCGACGGGCTGCTCGCGGTTTTCACCCCCGACGGCACTTACAGCGCTTTCGGCGACAGGTACCCGCTTTCGGAGTTCCCGGCGATGGTCGACGCCGCGCCGAAGGGCCTGTTCCTCACCGGGACCCCGGCCATCGAGCTGGACGGCGACGACGCGACCGGCACCCAGCCGCTGTGCTTCGTCGACCACGCCACGCACGACATGCGCATCGGCTATTACCGCGACACCTACCGCCGCACCGAAAACGGGTGGCGGCTGGCGACGCGGGCGATGACGTTCATCCGCCGCAGCGGCGCGCACGACTCCGGCCGCCCGCACGCCTACCAGCCCCGGGCATGAACGTCGCGGAGTTCCGGGCCGGACTGCGCGCCTGGCTCGCCGAGCACGACCTCTCCCCCGGCCCGATGCCCGGCTTCGCGGAAGAGGTCGCGCAGCTGGCGCGCGTACGCCGCGCCCTGTTCGACGCCGGGTGGATGCGCTACGGCTGGCCCGCGGAAGTCGGCGGGCTCGGCGGGCCGGCCGTGCTCCGCGCCGTCCTCGGCGAGGAGGTCACCAGCCGGGACCTGGCCGACCCGGGGATCTACTCGATGGTCGAAGTCCTGGCGCCGACGATGCTCTCGTACGCGCCGCCCGCGCTCGCCGCGGAGATGGTGCCCCGCCTGCTGAACGGTTCGGAACAGTGGTGCCAGGGCTTTTCCGAACCGGGCTCGGGCAGCGACCTCGCGTCGCTCACCACACAGGCGCGCCCACGGGGTGACGACTGGGTCGTGCACGGGCAGAAGGTCTGGACCAGCCTGGCGCAGTTCTCCGCCCGGTGCGTGCTGCTGGCGCGGACGGCGCCCGGGCACGGCGGGATCACGGCGTTCTTCGCGGACATGGACTCGCCCGGGATCACCGTGCGGCCGTTGCGCACCATGCACGGGCGGGACGAGTTCTGCGAGGTGTTCTTCGACGACGTCGTGGTGCCCGGCGACCGGATCCTCGGTGGCCCCGGCGACGGCTGGCGGGTGGCGATGGACCTGCTCCCGCACGAACGCTCCACGTGCTTCTGGCACCGGATCGCGCACCTGTATACCCGCCTGGACCGCCTGGTCGCGCAGACCGGTTCCGCCGACGACGCGGCGCTCGGCTCGGCTTTCCTTGCCCTGCACACCATCCGCTGCCGCTCGCACGCGACACAGCGGCGCCTGGGCGAGGGCGCGCGGCTCGGCCCGGAGACGTCCGTGGACAAGGTGTTGCTCGCGACGGCTGAGCAGCGGCTGTTCGACACCGCGCGCGACCTGCTGCCCGGCGTGATCGAACTCGACGATTCCGCGTGGCGGGCGGAGTTCCTGTACTCGCGCGCGGCCACCATCTACGGCGGCACGGCCGAGATCCAGCGCAACATCATCGCGCGCCGGCTGCTCGGGCTCGGGAAGGAGTAGCCGGTGGAAACGGCCGAACTCGACCTGCTCACCGACACCCTGCGCAAGACGATGAGCGACGCCTCCGGGGCGGAACTCGACGAGGCGCTGACGGCGCTCGGCTGGCCGGAAATGCTCGCCGAGTTGCCGGAAGTCGCCGTGCCCCTGGTGTTCCGGCTGCTGGGCGAGACCGGCGCCCATGCCCCGGTGCTCAACGACGTGGTGCTCGGGCGGGCCTCGGGCGAAACGGTGCCGCTGCCCTACGCCGGCGGGCGGTGGGTGCTGTGGCCGCGAAGCGGATCCGGCACCGGGCTGGACGAAGAGATCCCGCTGGCCGCGGTTCCCGAGGGTTCACCGGTTCCGCTCGCGGCCGGACGCCGCGCGGTGGGCTGGTGGCTGCTCGGGAGCGGGCGGGCGATGCTGGCGCTGGCTCGCGCGCACGCGCTGGACCGGACACAGTTCGGGAAGCCCATCGCGGCGTTCCAAGCGGTCCGGCATCGCCTGGCGGAAACGTTGGTGGCGTTGGAAGGTGCCGAAGCCTGCCTCGTCGCGGCGACGGACGATCTCGGTTCCCTGCTGGCCAAAGCCGCCGCGGGCGACGCCGCGTTGACGGCCGCCCGGCACTGCCAGCAGGTGCTCGGGGGCATCGGCTTCACCGCGGAACACGCGCTGCACCGCCACGTGCGGCGGGCGCTGCTGCTGGACGGATTGCTGGGGAGTTCCAGGGAACTGACACGGGAGGCCGGGGAAGTGGTGCGCCGCAGCGGAAGCGCGCCACGGGTGGTCGAATTGTGAGGCGTGTCAGGTGTTCCGGCCGCCGTTCACGCCGAACACCTGGCCGGTGACGTACCCCGCCTCCTCGCTCACCAGGAAAGCGCACGCGGCGGCGATGTCCTCCGGGCGGCCCGGCCGGCGCACCGGCGTGCGCGCGGCATGGTGGTCGACACCCGCGCCGAGGAACCCGCGTTCTTCGTTGCGGCGGGTCATCGGGGTGTCGATGAACCCGGGCGGGATGGTGTTCACCGTGATGCCCTCGGGTCCCAGCTCCAGCGCGAGTGCCTTGGTGAAGCCGACCACGCCCGCCTTCGAGGCGACGTAGTGGGTCATGAACGGCTGCCCGGAATGCGCGCTGGAGGAGGAGATGTTCACGATCCTTCCCCAGCGGGCGCCGATCATGTCGGGCACGGCGGCCTGGCAGCAGTGGAACGTGCCGGTCAGGTTCACCGCCAGGATCCGTTGCCACGCCGCGGCCGAGATGTTCACGAAGCGTTTGAAGCCGTCCTTGCCCGCCGAGTTCACGAGGATGCTCACCGGCCCGTACCGTGCCCGCACCTCGTCCAGCCCGGCGTCGACCGCCGCGCGGTCCGCCACATCGACGGCGACCGCGCAGGCGTCGCCGCCGTCGGCACGGATCTTCGCCGCGGCGGCTTCCGCGGCCGGGCCGTCCAGGTCGAACACGCCCACCCGGGCACCGTCCCGCGCGAGGCGCCGCGCCACCGCGAGCCCGATCCCGGAGCCCGCGCCGGTGACCACCGCGGTCTTCCGCACCGCCGTCTCCACTGTCCGATCAGGACGGACGCTCGTCACGGACCACCTCGCCGCCCTTCATGACGAACCGGACGTCCTCGGTGACGCCGATGTCGGCCAGCGGGTCGCCGGGCACCGCGATCACGTCGGCCAGGAGCCCCGGCTCCAGCCGCCCGCGATCGTCGGCGTCGATGAGCTCCGCGGCGACCGTGGTGGCCGCGCGGATCGCCTGCAGCGGCGTCATTCCCCGCCGTACCAAGGCGAGCAGCTCCCTCGCGTTGCGACCGTGCGGGATGGCCGGTGCGTCGGTGCCACACGCGACCCGCACGCCCAGCTCGATGGCGCGGCTGATCGTCGCCCGGGAGCGCGGGAACACCTCGGCGGCCTTGGCCTGCAGCTCCGGCGCCGCGTTCGAGGTGTCCATGCCCTCGGTCAGATACGTTGTGGCGACAAGGAAAGTCTCGCGCTCCAGCATCAGCCGCAAGGTCTCTTCGGTCGCCAGCGAACCGTGCTCGATGCAGTCGATCCCGGCGTCGACGGCGTTGCGGATGGCCTCGTCGCCCATGCAGTGCGCGGCCACCTTCAACCCCGCGCGATGTGCTTCGTCCACAATGGCCCGGAGCTCTTCGTTCGAGTACTGCTGCGCCCCGGCCGGGCCGGTGTGCGACATGACGCCGTTGGACGCGCACACCTTGATCACCCGCGCGCCGTGCTTGATCTGGTAGCGCACGGCCCTGCGCACCTCGGCGACGCCGTCGGCGATCCCTTCCTCCACCGACAAGGGCAGCACGTGCGGCGCCAGCGCCTGGAACATCGTGGGGTCCAGATGCCCGCCGGTCGGGGTGATCGCGTGCCCGGCGGGCACCACCCGCGGCCCCTCGATCCAGCCGAGGTCGATCGCCTTGCGCAGCGCGACGTCGAGCAGCAGCCCGCCGGTCTGCACGAACAACCCGAGGTTGCGCACCGTGGTGAGGCCCGCCCGCAACGTCCGCCGCGCGTTGGCCACGGCGCGCAGCGTGCGCACCGCCGGGTCGTCTTGCACCGGGTTGAGCGGGCTGCGGTGGTCCGGCCCGCCGAGGAGCAGGTTGACCTCCATGTCCATCAGCCCGGGCAACAAGGTGACGTCGCCGAGGTCGAGCACCTCCGCGTCCTCGGGTGCGGCCTCGGCGATCCGGCCGTCGACGACGGCCAGCTCGGCCTGTTCGATCAGCTCGCCCTTGTCCACGTCGAGCATCCGGGCGGCCCGCAGGCGGACCGGCGGCCTCGGCTTGCGCGGCACGCTTCGCTCCTTTCTCAGACAGCGGGTTCGAGTACGGCGTCGATGCTCGACGCGCCGCTGTCCGGGACCTTCGGCTGCCGCCAGCCCTCCACCGGGAACGCCACCGTGACCAGCGAGCAGAACAGCCACAGCAGGTGCTTGTCCTGCTCGCCGATGTCGTCCATCGACACGGTCTTGAGGTACTCGGTGCCGGACTCCAGCAGCGGGAACGCCGCGTCGTAGAAGGCCTGCAGCTCCTCCATCGTGCTGCCGAACCGCTTGGCGTAGCGGGCTCGTTCACCGTGGATAGCCCAATCCGCGAAGGGTTCGAGCGCCGCGAACCGCGCGGGGAAGACGCCGGTCATTTCGCCTCCGGGTTCTGCCGGCCTGCCTGGTAGTCACGCACGTACTGCTGCGCGGTGTTGTGCAGGTGGCGCAGCAGGACTTCCTGGTCGTTGAGCGGGAACTCCGTGACGGCACGGGATTCCAGCATGGTCTGGGTGGCTTCGAGGGTGTTGCCGTCCTGCAGCCCGTACTCCTTGAACGACACCACCGCGCGTTCCTGCTGCAGCCGCTCGTAGGCGTTCTTCGGCGGCACGAAATACGCGGTGCCCTCGAAGATGTGCGTGTTGTAGGAGGTGGGCCAGTAGTGGTAGGTCAGCACCCAGTTCTGCTTCCAGATCAGCAGCATGAAGTTCGGGAAGAAGACGAACGAGTCCATCCCCCAGTGCTTGTGCCTGCCGGGGTTCACCGCCGGCGGCAGCTCCTCGGTGCGCAGCCCGATGTCGGGGCCCTCCCACGGGCCGAACAGCCCGCTGCGCAGCACGCGCTCGACGGGCTTGACCATCGTCATCTCCTTCGGCGGCGCGGAACCGCCCCACGAGGAGACCATGCTGTGCGGGCCGTCGACGTCGTAATGCAGCGCCTCGTAGCCGAACTTCTGGATCTTGCGCGCCTCCTCGGGCTCGTACTGGCCCTGGTGCAGGATCGGCGCGTGGTAGAACTCGGCGAAGGCGTCGATGAACAGCTTCCAGTTGCTGCCGATCTCCGCGCGGTACTTGTGCACCTGGGTGAGCTTGCCGAACGGGTAGCCCTCGATGCCCTTGGCGAAATTGCCGAGATACTCCCGTAACGGCGTGGTGTTCCCGGGGTCGAGGTTGACGAAGATGAACCCCTCCCACACCTCCGCCTGCACGCCGACGAGCCCGAACCGGTCCTTGTCGAGGTCGAAGAACTCGCCCTCCTGCTGGACGAAGGTGAGCTTGCCGGTCAGGTCGTAGCGCCAGGCGTGGTACTTGCAGGTGAACTGGCGGCAGACCCCGCTGACCTCCTCGCGCGGGAAGTCGTTCCACACCAGCTTGTTCCCGCGGTGCCGGCACACGTTGTGGAAGGCGCGCACCTCGTCGTCGGTGCCGCGGACCACGATCACCGACGTGCGGGCCGCGTCCAGCTCCTTGGTGAAGTAGCTGCCCTTGCGCGGCAGCTGCTCGAGCCGGCCCACGTTCAGCCAGGTGCGGCGGAAGATGGCGTCGCGCTCCAGCTCGTAGAACTCCGGCGAGATCGAGTCCGCGTACGAACGGGGACCGGTGTCGATCCCGAAATGCTCCGTCCAGCTGCCCTCGGCGGGCTTGGTGAAGTGTGCCATGTGGTCAGGTCCTCCGGTATCGGCGACACCGCGACGATAGCAACGATCTCCAAAAATGAGAAGCTCATTTCCGCCGGATTCTTCCGGTGTGATCGGCGTTCTCACCTGCCGGGAGCCGTACCGGAGGCCGACGCGCCGGGGCTTGTCCCGCGCACCGGCGGAGCACCCGCTAAACTGCGGTTATGGTGTTTTCGTGGCACAGAGGACGGATCCGGTGACCAGCCCCGGAGAAGAGCCCGCCTGGCGGCAGCGTGCCGTGGAGCGCTCCATCAAGTCGGCCAAGGTCCGCGCCGAGAAACGCGTGCAGCGGTTCCTCGACGCCGCGCAGGTCATCATCGGTGAAAAGGGCAGCACGGATTTCACGGTGCAGGAGGTCGTCGACCGCTCACGGCAGTCACTGCGCGGCTTCTACCAGCACTTCAGCGGGAAACACGAGCTGTTGCTGGCGCTGTTCGAGGACGCGCTGACGCGCACCACCGACCAGATCAGGGCGGCCGCCGCGGGCCACGACGAGCCGCTGGACAAGCTGAAAACGGCCGTGCAGCTGCTGTTCGAGCTCTGCCGGCCGGACCCGGCCGCGCAGCGCCCGCTGTTCACCGACTTCGCGCCGCAGCTGCTGGTCTCGCACCCGAACGAGGTCAAGGTGGCGCACGCGCCGCTGGTCGAGCTGTTCACCGAGCTGCTCACCGAGGCCGCCGACGCGAAGAAACTGCGCACCGACGTCAAACCGCGCCGGATGGCGGCGCTGGTGATGCAGACGGTCATGTTCAACGCGCAGTCCAGCGGCGGCGGGGACGAGGACACGGCGCACCCGCTGACCACCGAGGAGATCTGGGAGTTCTGCGCGCACGGTTTCGCCCGACGCTGAGAACGTTATTCTCATAGCGGTAGAGTTCGATTACACTCGGGTGCATGCCCGACCTGTGGACGGACCTGCTCGGCTGCCTCGACCTCGAAGCCCCCGCTGACGCGGGCGCCAACGGCCACGCGGTGCTGCGCGGGCGGAACCAGGAGCTGAGCTACCACCGGATCTTCGGCGGCCAGCTGCTCGCGCAGTTCCTCCGCGCGGCCTGCCTGACCTGCCCGGACAAGGCCGTGAAGTCGGTGCACACGCTGTTCGCCAAGGAAGGCAATGCGGACGAGCCGGTGTGCTATGAGGTGACCAAACACCACGAAGGCCGCTCGTTCGCCGGGCTCTCGATCATCGCCCGCCAGGCCCACGGCGTCGCGGCCACGGCGTCGGTTTCGATGCACGCCCCCGAAGCGGGTTTGGACCGGCAGACGGCGCCGGTGCTTCCGTCGCTGCCCAAGGACGAGCACCGGATCGAGCTCGGGCTGATCCCGTGGGAAACCCGCACCACCACCGATCTCGACGCCCGCGAATCCGGCTGGCCCGAGTTCGATCTGTGGATGCGCACGCCGGCCGTGGACCCGGGCCTGGCGCCCGCGCTGGTCGCGTACGCCACGGATCTCAGCCTGATCGGCACCGCGCTGCGTCCCGTGGAAGGCGTGAGCCAGCGCGACGCGGGCAAGGCGTTCACCTCGGCCGTCACGTCGCACACGGTGTGGTTCCACCGGCCCTTCCGCACCGACGGCTGGCTGCTTTTGCGCCAGCACAGTCCGGTGGTCGCGCACGGCCGGTGTTTCGGCCGCGGCGACGTGCTCACCGAAGACGCTTCGCTCGTCGCCTCCTACGCGCAGGAGGCGCTGCTCCGTTTCCCAGGCTGAGTTTTCCCGCTGACACGACGAGGTGTGCGATGGAAACCGTTCCCCGGCGGGTGGTCCAGTGGGCCACCGGCACCATCGGCACGCGGGCGCTGCGCGCGGTGATCGAGCATTCGGCGCTGGAGCTCGCCGGGGTCTACGTGCACAGCCCGGAGAAGGCCGGGCGCGACGCGGGTGAGCTGTGCGGCCTGGGGCCCACCGGCGTCACGGCGACGAACGACGCCGGCGAGGTCCTGGCGCTCGGCGCCGATTGCGTGCTGTACATGCCGATCGCCTGCGACCTGGACGAGGTGTGCCGGATCCTGGCGGCGGGCACGGACATCGTCACCACGCGCGGCGAGTTCCACCATCCCGCGAGCATGGATCCCGCGGCGCGGCAACGGGTCGAGGCCGCGTGCGCGCGGGGCGGGACGTCGATCCACAGTACCGGCAGCAGTCCCGGGTTCATCACCGAAGCGGTGCCCCTGGTGCTGACCTCGATCCAGCGGCGGCTGGACAGTCTCGTCATCCACGAGTACGCCGACCTGTCGCGGCGCGACTCGCCCGGCCTGCTGTTCGAGGTGATGGGCTTCGGGAAGCCGCCCGGCGCGTTCGACGAGCGGAAGCTTTCCCATGCACGGACGAGTTTCGGCCCTTCGCTGCGGCTCGTGGCCGAGGCGCTGGGCCTGCCGCTCGACGAGGTTCGGGCCAGCGGTGACGTGGCCGTCGCGAAGTCCGATGTGGACATCGCCGCCGGGACGCTGCGGGCGGGAACGGTGGCGGCACAGCAGATCACCGCGTCCGGGATCCACAAGGGACGCTCGTTGCTGGGTTTCCGCGCGACCTGGTACTGCACGACGGAACTGGAGCAGGACTGGGACCTGCGCGCCACCGGCTGGCGGGTGACGGTGGACGGGGACGCGCCCCTCGACGTCGAGCTGCGTTTCCCGGTGCCGCTGGAGAACATGGCCGCCGTCTCGCCCGGCTACACGGCCAACCGCGCGGTGAACGCCGTCCCGTACGTCTGCGACGCGGCGCCGGGGATTCGCACGTCCCTGGATCTGCCGCAGATGGTCGCGACCCTGGGGTGATCCGCGCCGGGGCGTTGCTTCGCGCCAGGGGCCGCCGCCCCGCGCCCCGCACCACCAGCCACCGCCGGGAACGGCCAACACGCCCGCGGGGATGGCGAACACCCGCCCCGGAACGGCCAACACACCAACGGGAGCGGCCGACAAGCCGACGGGAACCGCCAGCTCGCCAGCGCCAGCGGCGAACACGCCCGCGCGAGCCGCCACCGCCCCGGGCGCAACGGGCACCATCAACCGGACCACCCGACACACTCGCGGCGCCAGCCAACACGCCCACCGGAACAGCCACCACTCCCGCGCCACCAGCCAACACGCCCGCGCGAGCCGCCACCGCCCCGGGCGCAACGGGCACCATCAACCGGACCACGCGGCACACCCGCGCCAGCAGCTACACCCACGCCACCAGCCAACACACCAACCAGAACCCCCCAACACACCCCCGGGAACCGCCAACACGCCAGCGCGGGCGGCCAACACGCCGGCGCGCCGGGAGTGGGAGGGCGGCGCCGCTAGGCGGGCGCACCGGTCAGGTCGGCCAGCAGGACGCGGCGCAGGAGTTTGCCCGTCTCGGTCTTGGGCAGCTCGTCCCGGAAGACCACGGCGTCCGGGGTTTTCGACGAGCGCAGGCGGGACCGTACCCAGGCGCGGATCTCCTCCGGATCGCCCTCGCCCACGACGACCGCGACGAGGCGCTGGCCCCATTCCGCGTCGGGCAGCCCGAGTACGGCCGCCTCGGTCAGGCGCGGGTGCGCCAGCAGCACGTCCTCGATCTCGGCGGGCGCGATGTTCTCGCCGCCGCGGATGATCGTGTCGTCGGCGCGGCCCTCGATGTAGAGGTAGCCGGCGTCGTCGACGCGGCCGAGGTCGCGCGTCGCGAACCAGCCGCCGTCGTCCAGGGAACTCCTGCCGCCGTACTCGCCGGAGATCTGCTCGCCGCGCACGAACACCAGCCCCGTCTCCCCCGCGCCCACCCGGCCACCGTCCTCCGCGCGGATCTCGATCTCGATCCCCGGCAGCGGCCTGCCCACCGAACCCAGCCTGTCCCGCACCACCGGATCCGCCGAGGCGAACGCCGCACGGTGGTCCTCCGGCCCCAGCACCGCGACCGTCGACGCCGTCTCCGTCAGCCCGTAGGCGTTCACGAAACCCGTGTCCGGAAACACTTCCAGCGCCCGTTCGAGCACCCGGCGCGGTGTGCGGGCACCGCCGTAGGACAGCGTGCGCAGGGTGGGCACCGACGCCGTGCCCTCACCGATCGCGGCCACGATGCGGGCGAGCATCGTCGGCACGACCATCGCGTTCGTCACGCCTTCCCGCCGTACCGTGCCCAGCCATCCGGCGGCGTCGAAGGCGGGCAGGTAGACCACCCGGCGCCCGGTGTACAAATTGGACAGCAGGTTCGTCAGGCCCGCGATGTGGTAGGGCGGAGCGGCCACCAGCGCCGCGTCCTCCTCGGCGGCCGACGCGAACTCCAAGGTGTTGAGCACGTACGCCAGCAGATGCCGATGCCGCAGCACCGCCGCCTTCGGTTCCGACGTCGTGCCGCTCGTGTAGATCAGCACGGCCACGGCGTCGGCGACCCACTCGGGCACTTCCCCTTGCGGTGCCTGGGTTTCCAGCAGCTCCCCGGGGTTCTCCACGACCAGCGCCCCCGGATGCCGTTCGCGCAGCGCCGAAAGCTGCGCCTCCCCGAGCCGGTAGTTCAACGGCACGAACGGAACCCCGGCCAGCGCCGCCCCGAACAACGCGACCGGGTACGCAAGATGGTTGGCGCCCAGGTAAAGCACGGCCGGGTAGCCCCGGAACCGCTCCGCCGCCGCGCGGGCGTGCCCGAGCAACTCACCCGCGGTCAGGGACCGCCCGCCTTCGGTGACCACGGGCTTCGAACCGGCGGCGGCCGCCATCTCCAGGATCATCGCGATGTTCATCGCGAGATCAGCTTTTCCAGGCTGGCCCGGAAGTCCTCGGTCTCGAAGGACCTCTCCTCCGCCGTGGTCGCGAAGTCCAGCGTTGCGAGCACCGCCCGTTCGAGGTGGAGGTTCAGCAGGCGTTTCGTGCTTTCCACCGCCTGACGCGGCAACCCGGCGATCCGCTTCGCACAGGCCAGCGCCTCGGCCACCGGGTCCTCGACGATGTGGTTGGCCAGCCCCATTTCCAGCGCCCGCCGCGCCGGAATGCGCGCGCCCGTCAGGGCATACTCCTTCGCGAAATGCAGGCTCGTGTGCAGCGGCCACGTGACGGGCCCTCCGTCGGCGGCGACCAGCCCGACCTGCACGTGGGGGTCGGCCAAATACGCCTGTTCGGCGAAGTACACGACATCGCTCAGCGCCACCAGGCTGCAGCCGAGCCCGACGGCGGGCCCGTTCACGGCGGCCACCAGCGGCACGCGGCAGCGCGCCATGCCCAGCACGATGTCCCGCCCGTGCGCGATCGACTTCGCCCGCAACTCGGGGTCCTGGCGCAGCTCGTCGAGATAAGCGAAATCGCCGCCCGCCGAGAACGCGCGGCCGCTGCCGGTCAGCACGGCCGCGCGGGCGTCACGGTCTTCGCTCAGCCTCGGCCACAGGTTCGCGAGCCCGGTGTGCAGCGCGTCGTCGACCGCGTTGAGGGCGTCGGGCCGGTTCAGCGTGATGATCCGGAGCGGGCCGTCGGCGCGGACGTCGATCTCTTCGGGCATGTCGTACATTCAGGCTCCCAATCCGAGGATCCGCGAGGCGATGATGTTCTTCTGGATCTGCGAGGTGCCGCCCATGACGCTCTGCGCGCGGCTGTAGAGGTACACCCCCAGCAGGCCGGGATCGCCGGTGCCACCGACGGCGAGCGCGGCGTGGCCCACCGACTGCTCCACCCACGTCATCAGCAGTTTGTCGAGCGAGCCCTCGGGCCCGTGCACCACGCCGTCGAGCTGTTCGGACAGCCGGCGCCGCACGTGCAGGCGCAGCATCTCGGCCTGCACCGCCGCCCACGCGAGCTCCTCCGGCGCGCTGCGGCCGGCCCGTTCGGTGAGCTGGCGGACGAGTTTGCCGTAGCGGGCGGAAAAGCCGAGCGTGCCGGGTTCGCGTTCGTGCCCGACGACGGTCATCGCCATCGCCCAGCCGTCGCCGGGTTCGCCGATCAGGTTCGCCGCCGGCACCCGGGCCCCGTCGAAGAGCACCTGGCCGAACTCGCGCGTGACGCCGTTCATCATCTTCAGCGGGCGCTGCTCGACGCCGGGCTGGTGCATGTCCAGCACGAACGCGGAAATCCCGCGGTGCCGCGGCGCGTCCGGGTCGGTGCGCGCCAGGAGCAGGCACCAGTCCGCGACGTCGGAGTAGCTGGTCCAGATCTTGTGCCCGTGTACGACGTACTCGCCGCCTTCGCGGGTGGCGGTGGTGGTCAGGGACGCCAGGTCCGAACCGGCGCCGGGTTCGCTGAAGCCCTGGCACCACCGTTCGGTGCCCCTGATCATGCCGGGCAGGAAGCGCTTTCTCTGCTCCTCGCTGCCGTGCCTGCCGAGCCCCTGCACGAGATAGCCGAGGCTGGGCCGGGGTGGCGCGCCCGCGATGGCGAGTTCTTCGTCCACGATCACGTCGTAGACCGGCGGCAGCTCGTACCCGCCGTACTCCTGGGGCCAGGACAGTCCGAAGAATCCCGCCGAGTACAGGGCGCGGTGCCAGTCCGGCTGCCGTTCCCAGTACTCGTCGCCCGAGGCCGGGAACTCCTTCGCGTGCTCGTCGAGCCAGGCACGCAGCCGGGTGCGGAACGCCGCCTCCCCTGGCGAGTCACGATAGTCCACTTCGGACCTCCTCCAGCCGGGCCGGGAACAGTTCGGCCGACACCAGCACCCGCCGCAGGTACACGTGAGCCAGGCACTCCCATGTGTTGCCGATACCGCCGTGCACCTGCACCGCCGTCTCGCACACCGTGCGCGCCGCGCGGGCACAGTAGATCTTGGCGACGCGGGCGGCGTGCCGGGCTTCGGGCGGAGGCAGTTCGTCGACGGCCCAGGCGGCGTGGCGCAGCACGCTGATCGAGCCTTCGATCAGGGCGAGGCCTTCGGCGAGCAGGTGCGCGACTGCTTGGTACGAACCGATGACGTGGCCGTACTGCTCACGGATCTTGGCGTAGTCGCAGGCGACCGCGTGGGCCCCGCGGGCACAGCCGACGAGGTCCGCGCAGGTCACCACCTGCGCGAGGGCACGCCAGCGTTCGGCGTCGGCGGCGGACAGCTCCCCCAGCGGTTCGAGCGGTCCGGTCAGCTCGGCGATGTGGCGGGTGAGGTCGGCGCCGGGGACGGGAGCACCGACGTCACCCGCGAGGACTTCGTTGCGGTGCAAGGTGAACGCGCGCTGGAAACCCCGGGCGTCAGGCGCTTCGTCGTCGACCGCGAGCGTGGCCGGGCCGGCGCCGAAGTGGCGGCCGAGGTCGTCGGCGAGCACCGGGCCCGCGAACGGCACGTCCACCAGCCCGCGCCCGAACTCCTCGGCGACGATCGCGACCTCCACCCCGGCAGCGCCGTCGGACCGCAGCGCCCGCCAGCCCGTGGCTTCCACGGCTTTGTCCAGCCGGGTCACGCGGTCCACATCGGACAGTTCACCGACCGAGCCCGGCCCGAGGTCGGCGGCCAGCTTCGCGGCCGCGTCCCGCAGCTGGCGCTGCTCACTGGTCAGCCGGACGTCCATACCGCTCCTTGAGGATTCTGCGCAACACCTTGCCGGAGGGCAGCCGCGGGATCTCCGGCACGAACACCACCTCGCGCGGCCGCTTGTAGGAGGCCAGCCGTTCGCCGACGAGCCCGGTGAGCTTCTCGGCCTCGATGGGCCGGGCGGCGGCCACGGCGGCGATCACCGCTTCGCCGTCCGCGGTGTCGGGCACACCGAACACGGCGCAGTCGGCCACCGCGGGATGCCCGTGCAGCACCGCTTCCACCTCGGCCGGGGCGACCTGGAACCCGCGCACCTTGATCATTTCCTTGGACCGGTCGGTCAGGTGCAGCCAGCCCCCGGCATCGAGGTCGCCGACGTCCCCGGTGCGGTACCACCCGTCGTCGAAGGCCTCGGCGTTCGCCTCCGCCGGGAGGTAGCCCGCCATCAGGGACTCCGCGCGAGCCTGGATCTCGCCGGTTTCCCCTGGGGCGACGGGCTTTCCGGTGTCCAGCGAGACCACCCGCAGCACCACTCCCGGCACGGCCTTGCCCGCGCTGTCGAGCCTGGCGTCCTCCAGCGGATTACACGCGATCACCGGCAGCTCGCTGGCGCCGTAGGCGGGCACCCAGCGCACGCCCGTCCGCCGGGTGACCTCCTCGGCGACGCTCGCGGTGACGGGCGTGGCGCCCCACATGATGTAGCGCAGCGAGGACAGGTCGAAGGACTCGAGCTCGGGATGTGAGGCGATGGCGAGCGCGATCGGCGCCACCGCCATCTCGACGGTGATCCGGTCGGCCTCGATGGTGCGCAGCAGCCGGTCCAGGTCGAAACGGCGATGCAGGCGCATCCAGGTCCCGCACTCCAGCGCGGTCACGATGTTGAGCAGGCCGAGGATGTGCGACGGCGGGGTGACCACCTGGATCCGGTCCTGGTCGCTCAGGCCCAGCGCGTCCCGCCAATGCCGCACGGCGGCACCGAACGAACGATGGGTGTGGCGCACGGCTTTGGGCAGCCCCGTGGTGCCGGAACTGAACACCAGCACCGAATCCGTGTCGGGATCCGGCTCGGCCCACGTGGCTTCGGCCGGTTCGATCGGCTCGTCGAGCGACAGCATCGGCAGGAGCCCGGCCAGCACCGGGTTGTCGCCCACGGCGTGCTCCGTGCCGGTCACGGCGAGGGCGTGCTCGACCTCCCCGCGTTTCCAGGCCGGGCTGATCAGCACCACCGCGGCGCCGAGGCGCCAGATCGCCCGCACCGCGATCACGAACTCCGGGCGGTTGGACGACATCAGCGCCACCCGATCACCGGCGCGCACCCCGCGCGCGCCCAGGGTGCGGGCCAGTCCGGCGGCGAGCGCGTCGAGCCTGGTGAGGCTGTATTCGCTGTCCTCGAAGGTAAGGACGACCCGCTCGGTCATGATCTCAGCTCCGCCGCGAGGCCGGCGAGCATCTCGCGGGTGCGCTGCTTCGACGCGACGAGTTCGTCCCGGCTCTCGCCGATCGGCAGCAGCCGCACCGAAAGATCGGTCACCCCGGCGTCCGCGAAGCGCCGGAACCGCGCCGCGATCGCCGGCTCGTCGCCCGCCGCGCACAGATCGCCGATGTCACGGGCGTCGCCGTAGTCCAGGAGCCGCTGGTAGTTCGGGGAGATCTCGGCCTCGCCGAGGATCCGGTTGGCGCGCCGCCGCACGGAGTCCACTTCGGACGGACGGCACAGGCACACCGGGATCCCGGCCACGACGCGCGGCGCGGGCCGCCCGGCCTCGGCGGCCGCCTTGGTGATGCGCGGGACGACGTGGCCGGAGATCGCGCGCTCGTCGGCCATCCACAGCACGGTGCCATCGGCGCGCTCCCCCGCCAGCCGCAGCATCACCGGGCCGAGCGCGGCCACCAGCACGGGCAGCGGGCCGACCGGGCCGAGGTCCAGCGGGTTGTGCACGGTGAAAGTGCCGTTCTCGACGTCGACCGCGCCGGGACCGCGGAACGCCGCGTCCAGCACGTCGAGGTAGTCGCGGGTGTACGCGGCGGGCCGCTCGTACGGCAGCCCCAGCATGTCGCGCACGATCCAGTGGTGCGACGGGCCCAGCCCGAGCGTCAGCCTGCCGCCCGCCGCGGCCTGCGCGGACAGCGCCTGCCGCGCCAGCGCGACGGGATGCTGGGCCTGTAACGGGACCACCGCGGTGCCCAGCTCGATCCGCGCGGTTCTCGTGCCCATCAGCGAAACCGCCACCAGCGCGTCGAAATCGCCCGGGATCTGCGGCACCCAGGCGGTGTCGAGCCCGGCGTCCTCCGCCCAGGCCACGTCCGCGAGCATCCGCGAAACCTTGCGGGCGGAATCGCCACGCTCCGGCCCGGTCATGACCCCGATCCGCACGTTTCCTCCTCGGCTCGACGGCGATTACGCTACTTGCAGAAAACGAGAATGCCAATACCATCAATGAGAACCGACCTACGACCGCAAGGAGCGGGATGGACGCGCTGACCGGCAGTCTCGTCACGCCCGCGATGGCGGCCGCCGTGGGCACCACACTGTCCCGGCAGGTGAGCTACCCGGTGAGCGAATCCGACATCCGCCGCTGGGCCATCGCCGTCTACTGGCCCGAGCCGCCCCCGGCGCGGTTCCTCCAGAACTCAGCGGCTCCCGCGGAGTTCAACCCCTTCGCGTGGGCCGTCGCGGAGCGCGTCACCGCCACGGAAGCGCCGGACCCCAACGACCCGGACAGCACGGAGAAGCTCGCCGGGATCCCCGGCCCCGGCCTGCGCTTCCTGCTCAACGGCGGGCTTTCGGCCGAATACGGCGCGCCGATCCGCCCGGGCGACGTGATCACCTCGGTGCGCCGCCTCGGCCCGTACTCCGAACGCGAAGGCCGGCTCGGCCGGATGTTGTTCACCCGCACCGAGGACACGTGGACCAACCAGGACGGCGCGTTCGTGCGCCGCGCGGTGGCCACGATCATCCGCTACTGAAGGGACCCGGGATGACCGAGATCGCGGTCGGCACCGAGCTGCCGCCGTTCTCCCGCGCCACGGGCTTCGGGAACTGGAACCGGTTCGCCGCCGTCAACGACGAGTTCGTGCCGATCCACATGGACGACGAGGCCGCCCGCGCGGCCGGGCATCCGACGGCGATCGGGATGGGCACGCTGCAGTGGTCCTACCTGCACAACCTGCTGCGCGACTGGCTCGGCGGGCGCGGCGCGATCCTTCGCGTCGAGGGCCAGTTCCGGGGCCGCAACACCCGCGGCATGACGGTGACGGCGCGCGGGATCGTCACCGCGCTCGGGGAAGAGAACGGGACGCGCACGGCGACGCTCGACGTGTGGACCGAAGACGAGCACGGCACCCGGCTGCTCCCGGGCACCGCCGTCGTGAGCCTGGAGTAGGAGTGAAGATGACCGAAGCGGTGATCATCAGCGCGGTGCGCACCCCGGTGGGGACCGCGCGCAAGGGCACGCTCACCGAGACGCCCGCGGAGGAGCTGGCCACGCACGTCCTCACCGAAGCCGTGCGCCGGAGCGGGCTCGCGCCGGAGCGGTTCGACGACGTGATGCTGGCCGAATCCCTTTACGGCGGCGGGGATCTCGCCCGTTACGCGGCCGTCGCGGCGGGGATGACGCAGGTGCCGGGGCAGGCCGTCAACCGGCACTGCGCGGGCAGTCTCACCACGGTCGGGAACGCGGCCGCGACCATCCGGGCGGGGATGGACCGGGCCGTCGTGGCCGGGGGCGTCCAGTCGTCGTCGCTCGCGCCGCGGGGCGTGTGGCGGATCCCCGGGCGGGACGAGACCGAGACCCGCAACCCGCCCACCTTCCCGCAGAGCGCGGAGGTGAACGACGACGTCTCGCTGACCGTCGGCTGGAACGTCGCGCGGAAGTACGGGATCAGCCGGGAGCGGATGGACGCCTGGGCCGTGCGCTCGCACGCCCGCGCCATCGCCGCGATCGACGCCGGGACGTTCGACGACGAGATCACCCCGGTGAAGGTGACCCGCCGGGATGGCACCGTCACCGAGTTCGCCGTCGACGAGCACCCGCGCCGCGACACGTCGCTGGAGAAGGTCTCGAAGCTCAAGCCGCTGCACCCGGAGATCGAGGGTTTCTCCATCACCGCGGGGAATGCCTGTGGCGCCAACGACGGCGCGGCCGCGCTGGCGCTCACCTCCGGCGAACTCGCCGCCGAGGCCGGACTGTCCGCTTTGGGCACCGTGAAGGCGTGGGCGGCGGCGGGCGTCGACCCGCGCTACACCGGCGTCGGGGCGATCGACTCGATCACGAAAGTACTCGGCCGCGCCGGGCTGTCCGTGCCGGACGTGCACCTGTGGGAGATCAACGAGGCGTTCGCGTCGGTTCCCGTGGCCGCGTGCCAGGAGTTGGGCATCGACGAGGAACTGGTGAACGTGCACGGCAGCGGGTGCAGCCTCGGCCACGCCGTCGCCGCCACGGGCGCCCGGATGCTGACCACGCTGACGCACGAACTGCGCCGCCGCGGCGGCGGAATCGGCGTGGCGGCGATGTGCGCCGGCGGCGGTCAGGGGGGCGCGGTCGTCATCGAGGTCGGCTGATCCATTGTGGACTTCTCAGCGCCGTCCGCAGAGCACCTCCAGGTCCTCCGCGCAGGCGTAGTACTGGAAGCCCGCCATGGTGGCCCGGCCTTCCCGGGTGAACAGGTAGTCCTTGAAGGCGGCGGGCAGTGACTCCGGTTCCGGCCAGCCCCGGCTGTAGAGGTACTCGACCGTCCAGAACGGGTAGCCCGCGCGGATGTCGTCCAGCGTCGCGGCGCGGCCGTCCAGGCTGATCTGCTTCACGTTGGCCGCCTGCTCGACGTCGGACACGTCCGCGTAGCCGATCGCGTCGTCCTGGCTGGCGATCTGGTCGGTCAGGTTCGCGGTGGAGCCCTGCTCGCACACGATCGGCAGGTTCGGGGCGACACCGGCGTTCCGCTCACGGCAGGAGTCCGAAGTGGACTGCGCCTGCTTCCGCGGTACGCCGGGCGCACTCAGTACGTACTGTTCGAGTGCCTGCCGCGTGCCCGAGGACGTCGTCCGGCCCACGACGCGGATTTCCCCGGCGTCACGCGGATTCCCGGTGATATCGCTCCAGGTGCGGGCGGTGCCGGTGAAGATGCGCCGCGCGTCTTCGAGGGACAGGTCGTTCACCGGGACGTTGGCGCTCGCGACGAACGTGAACGGAACGATGGCCAGGGGCTGCGGCACCAGCTGGGCGAACTGCGGGTCGTCGAACCGGCCGTCCGACAGCGCGAGCTGCCCGCCGCGGTTGTCGTTGTCGGCGAGCCGCCGGAGGCCCTCCAGGCTGCCCGGCGTGCGCACCTTCACCGAAGCTTGCGGGCAATAGGCGTGGTACGAGCCGGCCAGTTCCGTGGCCGCCCGGCCGAACGCGCTCGACCCTTCCACGGCGATCTCACCGGGTACGCACACCACGCCCTCCGGAAGCTTGGTGAAGGGCGTGACGTTGTTGAGCAGCAACACAACCGCGAGTACGCCGGCGCAGACCGCGGTCAGCCCGCCCCACAGCAAAGTGGCCGGCCGGATCTTCTCGCGGCCCTCGGTGGTGGTGATGGCGCCTTCGCGGAGCGCGCCCTCCACGGTGACCTCGTGCTGTTCGCCGGGCCGCGTGCCGGAGAGCACGACGACGAGCTTGTACGAGTCCTCCTCGCCGAGCCTGAGCATCGGCAGCTTCACGCGCTCCGGCTCGATCGTGAAGTCGGGCATCTTGGTGACGACCCGTTGCAGTTCGACGGGCTCGGACTCGGTGGCGTCGACGGAAACGACCGTGCGGCCCGGAAAATGCAGTGCAAGCGGCGACACGTAGTCGTCCGGCTCGATCTCCACGCCCCCGGCGTTCTTGATGCGCACCACCACGAACCCGGGGTCGGCCACCGCGGCGTGCTCGCCCTCGAGCCGCAGCGCCTCCCCTTTGTCCACGTCGAACGGGGTGTCGATGCGCACGCGGCAGGACAGGATCCGCCTGCGGCGGGAACGCACGTTGCTGGCCACGGTGGCCACGGCCGCCAGCGCCGTGACGATCGAGGTGCCGGTGGTGCCGACCGGGCTGATCGCGGCCTCCGCGACCCACTGCCGTTGCGTGATTCCCAGGACTACCACCACGATCGCGAGCACCGCGAGCCCGGCGACCAGGAGCCGCCGGTGCCTGCGGCGGCGTCGCACGGGGGCCGCGCGGTGGACGACCGTGTCGGGCACGCGCCGCGCGCCCGCCGCCGTCGAGGGATCGGCCTCCTTGGCGAGGCTGATCCGGCGCGCGGCGACCGTCACCTTCTCGTCGATCCCGGCGCCGTCCTCCTCCGGGTACGCCGCCCGGTAAAGGGCCCTCGTCAGCTGCGTTTTCTCGTCATCGGACGGCATCGGCGGCGGCTCCTCCCGTCGGGGCTCCCTGGGCGGCGGCGCATTCCGGGCACCGGCCGGACATCTCGTCCAGCACGTAGGAGGCCTCCAGCACGGCCTCCCACATGACCTGCCGGGGCCCCTTGCTGCGGTCGGGTTCGCCGGCGTGCAGGAACTTCTCGACGATGATCTCCCAGTGATCCTGGGCCAGCCGCCAGTCGAGTTCGTGGCGCAGCGCGAACCGGAGCGCGAACAGCTGCGGGATTTCGAAGCCGTGCTTGCGATACTGAAGGCGGCTCAGCAGCGGGATGTGCGTGATGCGCCGGGTGTCCGCGCCGCCGCGCATCCGGCGGATGTTGCGGTTGTCGGACACTTCGCTGACCACGTACCCGGCCACGGCGCCCGCGAAGCCGGTGACGACGAGCCAACCGGAGAGCGACAGGGGAAGCGCGAGCGCCGGGACGCCGGTGCTCCACGGCGAGTCGATCTGCACGCTCACGTCATAGGCTTCGCGGCCGCCGATCACGAGCGCGTTCGCGAGGAACAGGGCGGCGAAACCGGCGAGGATGTAGTAGCCGCGCACGCGCAGCCAGTACTGGATGCCGTGGTAGCGGCCGAGTCCGCGCCGGCGGCGGCGGAACAGGGCCCGCAGGGATTCGCGTGGCGGCGGGTCGATGTCGTCCGGCTCGGCCACGTCGTCCGGTCTCGTCACGTGCCGCGCCGACCCCTCACCCCCGGCAAGCTACCGGAAGTCACAGGTCTTTTCGAAGCCCGCCGGGGAAAGTGGACCGGCCCGGCGCCGGGAATTCACCGCACGGCAAGCCGTAGTTTCCCCGTTTAGGCGGCCTGGCACACTTTCGCCGTGCGCGGCGGCCCCGAATCACCCGGTTACCGGGTCACGGCACCGAAAACACCCCGCCACCCGCCCATGCAGCCACCGAGTCCCATGCACCCGAAGTCACGCCGGTGGATGCGCCTCCAACCACGCCTTCGCCCGGCGAGCCGACGCGCGCGAGAGCCACGCGTCCTGAACGACTTCCGCCAGTTCCGCACGGCTCAGCTCACCGAGCCGGCAGGCGCGCACCAGCACCGAGGGATGCCCGTCGAAATGCGGGGTCGTGAAGAAGGGCGAGCCCTCGTCCTGGACCAGGGCCAGTTTGTCCGCCTCGGAGCCGACCCAGAACACGATCACGTCCGGGTACCGCTCCCCCGTCTCCGGGTCGACCGCGTCCGGCCGCGGGGTGCGGAAGAACACGAACGACTTCCCACCCACCTGGTACACCGGATTCTCCGCGGAGCCGCGCACGATCGTCACATGCGGCATCGCCAGCGCGAGTTCATGCACATCCTCGACCCGGGCGGGCCGCTCCGCTGCGTCCGGCACGAACCCAGCGTAATCCGGGAAGTCAACCGGCGCGCTGCCCACCCGGCGCCCCACCGCGCAAGGCGAGCAGGTCGAAAGTGCGCGGCGCCGTCACCGCGCCCGCGCAGGAGGCCGGGCGCACCTTGCCCAGCGGACGGGGGCGGACGTCGACCGTGCACGGGGAACCATCGGCCAGCGACAGCCGCACGCGGACCGCGCCGTCGTCGCCGAGAACCTCGTCGCCCACCGGGATCACATCGTCCACTCCGGACAGTCCGAACCGGACTCGTGTGAAGTGTTCGGCCGCCTGGACCGGGACGCGAAGCCCGGCCCGGCCGCGCAGAAACCCGGTGAGCACGCGGCCATCCCGCACAGCCGCCGCGAACTCCGCGGCGTCGGCGGCGGTGAGCCCACCGTGGAAACGCCCGTCCGGCACCGTCACGACATTCGCGGCATACCGGTGCCCGCCGACGTGCGTCGCCTCCCAGACCAGCCCCGGCAGCCGCTCGTCGAGCCGTTCCGCGAGCGGCCTGCCGAGCCGCGCGCAGCACACGTCCCGGCGGCCATGCGTGCACACCAGCACCACCTTCCCGGCGCCGCGCGTACCGAACCCCGGCGGCCTGCCGGCCGCGAGCGCCTCCAGGTCGAGCCCGGCCAGCTCACGGAGATCGCCGATCACCGCGCGCTCCAGCCACCCGCCGGCCGGACCCGCCGCGAACACCGTCACCGGCGAGGAACGCCGGCGCCGCACCGGGCGGATGCACAACGTGCGCAGCCCGGCTTCGCCCGCGGCCGCCCAGAAATCGGGCGGCACGCCATGAGGCGGCCCCACCGGCGGCCACGGCCCCGGGTGCTCCACCAGCAACCACCCCGACGCCCGCTCGGGCGCCGTCGCGAACACCGGCTCCCGGCCCGCGAACCGGACCGCCGCGCACTCGCGCCGGACCCTCATCCGGCCACCGTGCCGAAGGTCTTGGTCTCCAGGAACTCCTCCAGCCCGGCGACCCCCTTCTCCCGCCCGATCCCGGACTGCTTGTACCCGCCGAACGGCGTGTCGGCGAAGAAGTAGTTGCCGCCGTTGATGCTGAACGTGCCGGTGCGGATCCGCCGCGCCAGCGCCAGCGCCCGCTCCTCGTCACCCTGGATGGCGCCGGAAAGCCCGTACACGGAGTTGTTGGCGATGCGGACGGCGTCGTCCTCGTCTTCGTACGGGATCATCGCCAGCACCGGCCCGAAGACCTCCTCCTGCGCCAGTTCGCTGTCCGGGTCCACCCCGGCCAGCAGCGTCGGGGTGTAGAAGAACCCGGGATCCACCCGCTCCCCGCCGGTCACGAGCTTCGCCCCGGCGTCGACGGCGCGGCGGACCATACCGTCCACTTTGTCCCGTTGCCGTGCACTGATCAGCGGCCCCATATAGGTTTTCGGATCGGAGGGATCGCCGTAGGGCACCTTGCCCAGGTATTTCGCGACCAGCCCGGCCAATTCGTCGTGCCGGGACTTCGGCACGAGGATCCGCGAGTTGAGCGCGCACCCCTGCCCGGCGTGGAGGCAGATACCGAAGGCGGCGTACATCGCGGCGCCCTTGGGGTCGGCGTCATCGAGTACGATCAACGCCGATTTCCCGCCCAGCTCCAGGAAAACCCGCTTCACCGTGGCGCTGGCGGCCGCGAGAATGCGGCGCCCGGTGGCCGTGGACCCGGTGAAGCTGACCACGTCGACGGCCGGATGGGTGGTGAGCACCTCGCCCACGGCGACGTCGGCCGAGGTCACGACGTTGACCACCCCGGCGGGGATGTCCGTGTGCGCGGCGATCAGCTCCCCCAGCGCGACCGCGACCAGCGGCGTGTCCGGCGCGCCCTTGAGCACCACCGTGCATCCGGCCGCGAGCGCGGGCGCGAGTTTCGCCAGCGCGAGCTGGACCGGGAAGTTGTACGGGATGATCGCGGCCACCACCCCGGCGGCTTCCTTCTCCACCCACCGCTTGTGCCGCTGCCCCGCGTAGTCCACTTCGCCGAGATCCTCGGACATCGGATACTTCCCGAGCAGCTCGCCGTAGTAGCGCACCAGCTCGATCGGTTCGTCGAGCTGCGCGCCGTGCGTCAGCTGCCGCGGGGAGCCCGTCTCGGCGATCGTCAGCTCCCGCAGTTGCTCCAGGTTTCCGGTCAGCGCCTGGTAAAGCTGGTCCAGGCAGCGGACGCGCAACTCGGTGTCGGTCGCCCAGCCGGAGCCGTCGAACGCCCGGCGCGCGGCGGTGATCGCCGCTTCGGCCTCCACCGGCGTCGCGTCCGGGGCCTCGCCCACCACCTCGCCGGTGGCCGGGTTCACCGAAGCGAACGTCCGCCCGGTGGGCACCAGGTCGCCGCCGATGAGCAGGCGGCCGCCGGTCCCGAGCGGCACCGGGTCTTCGTGCATCGTCTCTCCTCCTCGGGGCGCGGGCTCTTCCATCACCGAGAACCCTAGACGAGAATGTTATTTCCCAAAAGTGAGATGCACGCTCTATTGTGGGTGCATGGCTGCTCGGCTCACCGGCAAGGTCGCGGTCGTCACCGGGGCCGGCTCCGGCATCGGCAAGGCCGCCGCGGTGCTGTTCGCCCGCGAGGGCGCGAAAGTCGTCTGCGCGGACATCAGCGGCCGCGAGAAGGAGACCGCCGCCGAGATCGGCGACGCCGTCGCCGTGCACACCGACGTCTCCGATTCCGCCGACGTGGCGGACATGATCGCCGCGGCCGTCGGCGAGTTCGGCAGGCTCGACGTCCTGGTCAACAACGCCGGGTTCGGCGGGCCGCGCGGGCCGGTGACCGAACTGGACGAGGACACCTTCGACTCGCTGATCGCGGTCAACCTCAAGGGCGTCTTCCTCGGCCTCAAGCACGGCATCCCGGCGATGCTCGAAACCGGCGGCGGTTCGGTGATCAACACCGCCTCGGCCTCGGCGCTGGTCGGCTGGAAAGGGCTGGCCGGCTACGCCGCGGCGAAGGGCGGGGTGGTGCAGCTGACCAAGTCCGCCGCCCTCGACTTCGCGAAGAAAGGCGTGCGGGTCAACGCCCTCTGCCCGGGGATGACGTGGACCGGGCTGGCCGGCGGCGGCACCGGCGAGCCGCCGCCCCCGGACCTGATCCCGCCACAGCCGATGGCCCGCTGGGGCCTGCCCGGCGAACTGGCCGCCGCCGCGTTGTTCCTGGCCAGCGACGAAAGCTCGTTCGTCACCGGGACCGCGATCCCGGTCGACGGCGGCTACGTCGCCCGCTGACACCCGAGGTGACGATGCGCTTCCTCTTCCATTACCCCGAACTGCCCGGCCCGGACGGCGACGTCACCGACGCCGGGCCGGTCCCCGGGATCGCCGCGGCGGCCGAACGCGCCGGGTTCGACGGGTTCTCGCTCAGCGAGCATCCGGTTCCGGGCGCGCGCTGGCTTCGTTCCGGCGGTCACCAGACGCTGGATCCGTTCGTGGCGCTCGGTTTCGCGGCCGCCGTGACGACGCGGCTCCGGCTGCTGACCTACCTGGCGGTCGCCCCGTACCGGAACCCGCTGCTGCTGGCGAAATCGGCGTCCACTTTGGACAAGCTCTCCGGCGGGCGGCTCATCCTGGGCCTGGGCACCGGCTACCAGAAGAGCGAGTTCTACGCGCTCGGCGTGGACATGGCCGAGCGCAACGCCCTGTTCGACGAGACGCTGGACGTCCTTCCCCTGCACTGGAAGGGAGAGCCGTTCAGTTACGAGGGAAGGCATTTCAGCGCCCGTGACGTCATGGCGCGGCCGCGCCCGGTGCAGGACCCGATCCCGGTGTGGATCGGCGGGAACTCGAAGCTGAGCCGGCGCCGCGCCGCCGAGCGGGCGCAGGGCTGGATGCCGATGTCCGGCGGCGCCCAGCTGAGCACCACCGCCCGTACCCCTTCACTCGGTTCGCTGGACGACCTCGCGCGCACCATCACCGGGCTACGGGAGGAGGCGGGCCGGCAGCTCGACGTGCTCTACTCCTATCAGGGCGAAGGCCTCCACTCCCCCGCGCTGGAACCCGACCGGCACCGCGAAGCGCTGGCAGAGATCGAAAAGGCCGGCGCGACGTGGGTCGTCGTGTCCAGCGGGACGCGTTCGGCTTCGGCCACGCTCGAGTTCCTCGACGCGTTCGGCTCGACGTACCTGTCATGAACTGGTTCGCGGAACGCGCCGGGCTCGAAGGCACCGTCGCCGTGTTCACCGGGGGCGCGGGCGGGCTCGGCCGGGCGATCTCGAAGGACTTCGCCGCCAACGGGGTGCGGGTCGCGGTCCTGGACCTCGACCAGGCCGCCGTGGACGCACTCGGCGGCGAACTCGGTGACGCGCTCGTCCGCCAGGGCGATGCCAGGGATCCCGGTGTCCTGCAAGCGTTCTTCGACGAAACCGGCGAACGCTGGGGCAGGCTCGACACGCTGGTCAACATCGTCGGCGGCACCTTCCGCGCCGCCTTCACCGACACGAACCCCAAGGGCTGGGACACCTTGCTGCGCACCAACCTCCTGCACGTCCTGCACGCGTGCTCGCTGGCCGTCCCGAGGATGCGGGGTGGCGGCAGCATCATCAACATCACCACGATCGAAGCGCACCGCGCGGCACCGGGTTTCGCCGTGTACTCCGCGGCCAAGGCCGCCGTCGAGCAGTTCGCGCGCTCGCTGGCGGTGGAGGTGGCCCGTGACGGGATCCGGGTCAACAACATCGCCCCGGACTACGTGCCGACCCCCGCCATGACCCGGTTCGGCCGCCCGGCCGCCGAACCCGCCGCGGTGCGCGCGACGATCCCGATGGGCCGCGCGGGCGTGCCCGCCGATGTCTCGGGCTGCGCCGTGTTCCTTGCCTCGGCGCTGTCGGGTTTCCTCACCGGCACGACGCTGCATCCCGACGGCGGCACGTTCGCCTCCTCCGGCTGGACGAACTGGCCCGGCTCCGGCTGGTCCACCCAGCCACCCGCGGGCCTGCTCAACGGCCGGTGAGCGCGGCGACCACCGGCGCGAACCGCTCCAGCTGCGCCTGCTGCACCGTCACGTAGTTCACGCCGAACGTCTCGCGCCGGGCCTGCACCTGGTCCACGATCGCGGCGACGGACCCGATCAGCACGTTCGGATGCTCCCGCACCACGTCCGGCGAGACGCCCATCAGCGACGCCACCCGCTCGAGCGCGGCATCCGGTTCGTCCGTCACCTCGGTGAAGAAGGGCGAGCTTTCGATGTCCAGCCCGGCGAACCTATCCCCCGCCGCGTCACGCACGAAACCCAGGCGCCGCAACGCTTCGCGCGCGGCGTCGGCGGTGAACGGGACATTGGAGATACTCACGATGTCGGCCTCGCGGGCGGCCAGTGAAAGCACCCGCCGCCGGGCGCCGCCGATCATGACCGGCGGATGCGGGCGCTGCACCGGCAGCGGCAGCCCGGCGTACCCGGTGACGTTCACGCACTCGCCCTTGCGCGCCAGTTCCTCGCCCGAGCAGTGCGCCTTCACCAGCGCCACCACCTCTTCGAGCTTGGTGACCCGGCGGGCGGCCGGCGCGAATTCCAGCCCGATCGCCCGGTACTCCGGCTCGCTCCACCCCGCGCCGACGCCGAATTCCAGGCGCCCGTCCGACAGCAGGTCGAGCGTGGCAATTTCCTTCGCCAGCACCGCCGGCACGTGGTAGTCCACGCAGAACACCCGGCAGCCGATCCGCAGCGTGGTGGTGACCGCGGCCGCCGCGGCCAGCGCGGCGATCGGCGCGAGGTGCTGCGGGGGCTGCCTCGCGGCGCGGCTCGCCGGGCCACGGCCCAGGTAGTGGTCGGCCGCGAACAACGTGCCGTACCCGAGATTCTCGGCCTGGCGGGCGAACTCCCGCCACCGCGCGGCGGACGCCGCCTTGGTGGCCTGGACCCCGAACCGGAACGGCCGCTTGCCCGTCACCTCTTGAGAATATCATCTCCCTTCGAGAGAATGGCATTCTCACGGCGAAGGGGCACGGATGGTCAAGCGCACCAGGTTCAGCGAGTACGCGAACGCCTACGCGAACTACAAGTTCGAGCTGACCGAGGACGGCATCCTGTTCATGCAGTGCCACACCGAGGGCGGCAGCCTCGTCTGGGATTGGAAGTCGCACGACGACATGGCCGACGCCTTCGCCGACGTGGCCGGGGACCGCGAGATCAAGGTGCTGATCCACACCGGCACCGGCGAGAACTACAACGCGGACTGGGGTCTGCTGCCCAACGGCGAACCGCCCGAGGAGCCGGTGTACCAGGCGATGCCCGGCGAGCGCGGGCTGTGGAAACTGGACGAAAAGGCCTGGTACAACCGGAACCTGCAGTTCAACGTGCTCGACGTGGACGTGCCGATGATCAGCGCGGTGAACGGGCCGTGCAACATCCACTCCGAGATCCCGCTGATGGGCGACATCGTGCTCGCCTCGGAGGACGCGTACTTCCAGGA
The DNA here is from genome assembly GCF_007713735.2 of Amycolatopsis acidicola. Taxonomy (GTDB): domain Bacteria; phylum Actinomycetota; class Actinomycetes; order Mycobacteriales; family Pseudonocardiaceae; genus Amycolatopsis_E; species Amycolatopsis_E acidicola. The sequence goes on from NZ_VMNW02000051.1 coordinate 59,236, forward strand.
CGTGTCCCATTTCCCCCGCGGCCAGGTGCCCGGCGACGGGCAGCACATCATCTGGAGCTTCCTGTGCGGGCACAACCGCGGCCGCTACCTGTTGCTGACCGGCAAGAAACTCGGCGCGCACGAAGCGAAGGAATGGGGCGCGGTGGCCGAAGTGCTGCCCAAGGACAAACTGCTCGACCGTGCCTGGGAAATCGCGCACGAACTGGCCAAGCGCCCGCCGCTGGTCCTGCGCTACACCCGCCAGCTGTTCACCCAGGAACTCAAACGTGCCTTCCTCAACGAGGCCTGCCACGGTGTCGCCCGCGAAACCTATGCGCAGCGCCAGTTCTTCCCGTTCGGCGGCGGCATGGAACCCCTGGACCGCGCCTGGGACGCCCAACCGTGGGCCCGATGAACCCTCCGACCGAAAGGCCGACCATGACAGGCATCCCAGACCGGGTCGCGATGGGGCTGCGCGCGGCGCTGGTCACCGGGGGCGGCTCCGGGATCGGGCGGGCGATCTCGCACCGGCTGGCCGAAGACGGGTTCGCCGTCGCCGTGCTCGATCTCAACTCCGAAGCGGCGCAACAGGTCGCGGAGGAGATCCGGACGAAGGGGCACGAAGCGCTGCCCGTCGGCGGAGTGAACGTATCGGACCGCGCGCAGGTCGCCGACGCGGTGGGCCGCGTCCGCGAAGCGCTGGGACCGGTGCTGGTCCTGGTGAACAACGCGGGAATGACCGGGTACAAGAGGTTCCTCAACATCAAGCCCGAACTGTGGGAGCGGATGCTCGCGGTCAACCTCACCGGCCCGTTCTCCTGCACCCAGGAGGTCGTGCCGGACATGGTCGCGGCGGGCTGGGGCCGGATCGTGAACATCTCCTCCTCCAGCGCGCAGTCCGGGCAGCAGTACATGACCCACTACGTGGCCTCCAAGGCCGGGCTGATCGGGTTCACCAAGGCGCTGGCACTCGAACTGGGGCCCGAGGGCATCACGGTCAACACCATCCCGCCGGGGTTCGTGGACACCCCGATGCTGCGCGAGTCCGAGGAACGCGGGCTGCTCGGCGGGACGGTGGACCACCACGCCGGCCTCACCCCGGTGCGCCGGCCCGGGCGGCCCGGGGACATCGCCGCGGCGTGCTCGTTCCTGGTCTCGGACGAGGCCGGATACGTGACGGGGCAGGTGATCGGCGTGAACGGCGGGCGCAACACCTGAGTTCTTGCACGAGCGATCAGAACGACGTTAATCTTTCGCGAGAATAGCGTTATCACACAGATTCGGGAGCCACGGTGCACGACTTCGACAAGGACTTCTTCCGGGATGACGCGTTCGTCGCCGATCCCTACCCCTATTACGAAGCGTTGCGCGCGCGATGCCCCGTGCACCGCGAGGACCACCACGACGTGCTCATGGTGACCGGCTACGACGAGGCCGTCGAGGTCTTCGGCGACGCGGACCGGTTTTCCTCGTGCATAGCCGTGACCGGCCCGTTCCCGGGGTTCCCGGTGCCGCTCGAGGGCGACGACGTGAGCGGCCTGATCGAGGAGCACCGCGACAAGCTCCCCATGAGCGACCAGCTGCCCACCCTCGACC
>NZ_VMNW02000052.1 GCF_007713735.2 Amycolatopsis acidicola
ATCCCCAGCCTGCTCTTGCGATCTTGACGCTGGGTCAAGGCATCTTTCCCGCCTTGACGCGGCGGCAAGATCGCGAACACTCACAGATCGGGGCGGTGGTGGGGTGTCACACAGCGCGGCCACGCGCGTCCGTTGCTGCCCCAACGCACCGTTGCTCCCCCCAACGCAACAACCGCAACAACCAACAACCAACAACGCAACCACCCAACCCACCTTGCACCCCACCCCCACAAAGCTATACCCTCTAGCCAAGCCCAAGCTAGACCCTATAGCCGGGAGTCCGGAATGCCACAGCAGGTCGCGCGGCGGCGCGGGGGAGAGACGCGGCGGGAGATCCTGGACGCGGCGGTCGAGGTGATGGGGGAGCGCGGCGTCGCGGGGCTCAGCTTGTCCGAGGTGGCAAGGCGCGTCGGGGTGCGGCAACCCTCGCTGTACAAGCATTTCCCGTCCCTGCACGCGGTGTACGACGAGCTGTTCCGGGCAGGCGCCGAGCGCCAGCGGGACGACGTGGCCCGCGCAGTCCGGGACAGCGCGCCCGGGCTGGCGGCGCTCACCGCGGCGATCGAGGCGCTCGGGCGGAACGCGATGGCCGGTCCGGTGGTGGCGCAGTTGTTGTCGTGGCGGCCGGTGCCGGAGTTCGAGCCTTCGGCGGCGGCGATGCGGCCGAGCATCGAGATGGTCGAGATCATCCGCGGGACGCTGAAGGACGCGGTGGCCGCGGGCGAGCTCGATCCGGCGGCGGATTCGGACGAAGGCGTCGCGCTCGTCTCGATCGTCGTCTCCGGGGCGCTGACCCAGCAGCTGGCCAACGAGCCCAAGGCGGGCTATGAAACCGGCCGTTTCAGCTCGCTGCTGCCCCGTGCGTTCGACATGTTCGTCCGGTACTTCGCCCCGAAAACGGAGGTGTAGGCATGCATCAGGTCCGCGCCGAGCAGGCGATCGACATCCCCCGGCCGTCGCCAGGGGAAGCGGCGGCCGAGGGACTGGCGGAGGTCGCGGCGCTCAACGCGTTGCTCGCCTCCCTCTCGCCGGACGAATGGCGCCTGCCGACGGCGAGTGCGGGCTGGACCGTGCGGGACACGGTCGCCCACCTCGTCGGCCAGCACGTCGAATCGGCCCGGCCGTGGACGATTCCCGGGAAACTGCGCCAAGCGCGCCGCCGGTTCCCGGGACGCACCGCCCTGGACGCGCACAATGCCTTACAGCTCAGCGAATACGGCCGACGTTCGCCGGAGGAGCTGCGCGGCCTGCTCGCCCGGTTCGGCCCGAAAGCGGTGCGTGCGCGGCGGCGTTCGCCGGGGTTGATCCGGCGGCGGAGCTTCGCGCGGTTCTTCCCCGAGGAGCAGCTGCCGGACCTGACGTTCGCCTACCTCTTCGACGTACTGTCCACTCGCGACACCTGGCTGCACCGCCTCGAAATCGCGCGGGCGACGAGACGTCCGTTCGTCACCGGGGACCACGACGGCGGCGTCGTGGCCCAGGTGGTGCGCGACCTCGCCCAGGCATGGTCCGGCCCGCCGGTCACCCTGGTGCTGAACGGCCGGGGCTGGGCGCTCGGCGGCCCCGAGCCGGTCGCGGTCGTGCGGGCCGAGGTGCCCGACTTCCTCTGGCACCTCTCCGGACGCGAGGGCAGCCCGCCGCCGGCGATCGACGGCGACCTCACGGCGGCCGACGCCGTCCTGGCCGCCCGCGTCGAGTTCTGACCTCGCGCGCAGGACGTGGCTGGGGGTCGCGTCCTGCGCGTCAACCGGTCGCGAGCGCGTTGATCCTGGCGATCTCCTCCGGGGACAGCGTGACTCCGGCCGCGGAGAGGTTCCGCTCCATGCGGTCGCGGTGCGCGGACTTGACCGTGACCGCGACCCCGTGGTGCAGGTTCCACGCGACGACGACCTCGTGCACCCCGCAGCCGTGGCGCCCGGCTGTTTCGGCGAACACGGGGTGGCTGAGATCGGTGCTGCGTAAGGGACTGTGCGCGCTGAGCACGATGCCGCGGCGCCGGTGGGCGTCGGCGAAGTCGGCGTCGTAGTCGCCCGGGCCCCACTGCCGCTGGTTGACCGCCGGGTACTCGCCCGTCGCGTCGTGCAGGGCGTCGATCAGCTCGACCGGATAGTTGCTGACGCCGATGGCGCGCGCCAGGCCCTCGTCGCGAGCCCGGCGGAACTCGCGCCAGCTGGTCACGCCCGGGTACCCGCCCGGCGGCCAGTGGATGAGCCACAGGTCCACGTAATCGGTGCCGAGCGCGGTGAGGCTTTCCTCCAGCGTCCGGCGCTCCAGGCCGACCCGGTCCGGCGGCATCTTGGTGGTGACGAACAACTCCGCGCGCGGCACGTCGGTCCGCGCGAGCGCGGCGCCCACGGCCTCTTCGTTGCGGTAGCGGGTGGCCGTGTCGACGAGGCGGTATCCCGCCGCCAGCGCGGTCAGCACGGCTTCGGTCGCTTCGTCGCCGCGCATGGGGTGGGTGCCGAAGCCGATCAGCGGCATGGCGCGGCCGCGCAGCTCGGCGGTGGGCACACGGTCCACTGTGGACTCGGTGGTCAAGGCTGTTCTCCTTCGACGGGGTCAGTACAGCTCGACGAGCCGCAGCGGGGTCTTCGCCAGTGGTTCCGCGCCGCCGGCCGTGATCGCGACGGTTTCGGCGAACTCGACAGCGCCGCCGCCCGGCACCGGCACGGTGGTGCGGACGCCGACGACGGTGCCGGGTTCCGCGACGAGGTCCCCGGGCAAGGGTTCCGCCGCGCCGCCCCGCAAGGCCACGATCAGGCACCGGGCTTGCGGGTCGGCCGCTTCGGCGTCGAAAGCCCGGTACGCGGTGTGCAGGGGAGCGCCGGGGGCGAGCGCCTCCAGGAGCGCGTCCGTTGCGGCGGAACACTTTTCGCCCGCCGCGCGCAACGGCGGGCTCGCCTTGCTGAGGATCGCGGTGGCCGCGGCGTACCCCTGCACTCCATCGAGCAGCGGGTGCAGGGTGTAGCGGACGGGCTCCGCCGCCGTCAGCGTGGCCGTGGCGGGATCGTGCCCGCGCAAGGTCACGAGGTCGGAGCCCGCCGTGCCGGGGGCGAGCTCCGGGTACCAGCCGAGCAGGCCGCCGGCGCGACGGGTGGAGCGGTCGACGTTCGCGGTGATCTCCCGGACGTCCTGGCCGGGGCGCAGGTGGTCCATCACCGCGGTGTAGCCGACGGCGGCGAGCTCGGCCGCGGCGGCGAAGCGTTCGAGGTCAAAGGTTTCCGGCATGGGCACCGTCCTTTCCGGACTGGTCAGCGCTTGAGTGGTTCGAAGGCGGTCTCGCGGATGCGCAGGGCGGCGAACCCGGCGGCCACGGAGGTGAGCACGAGATAGAAGGCCGGCACCCACGTGCTGCCGGTGGCGGCGATGAGCGCGGTGACCAGCAAGGGCGCCGCGCCGCCGAAGATCGCGGTGCCGAGGTTGTAGCCGATGCCGTAGGCCACGGTGCGCACACGGGTCGGGAACAGCTCCGCCAGCGTCACCTGCATGACGCCGTTGGTCCCGGCGAAACACAGCGACATCAGCACGGCGCCGAGCGTGGCCAGCGCGAACGAGCCCTGGGTGAGCAGCCAGTAGCACGGGAACCCGATGACCACCATGGCGAACGCCGACGTGGCGAGCATCCGCTTCCGGCCGACCCGGTCGGACAGCCTGCCCGCGTAGAGCACCGCGAACGTGCCGACGGCCAGCATGATCCCGGTGACCAGCAGCCCTTCGACCGCGGTGAAATGCATGTCGTTCTTCATGAACGAGGGCATGTAGATGAACAGGATGAAATAGCCGGAGCTGTTGAACAGCGGCAGCACGACGCACATCAGCATGGCGCGGACCGTGGCGCCGGAGGCGAACGCCTCACGCAGGGGGCTGCGCGTGACCTCGCCCTCGACCGCGGCTTCGGTGAACTCCGGGGATTCGTCGGCCGCGCGGCGGATCAGCAGGCCGATCACGCCCAGCGGCAGCGCGAGCAGGAACGGCAGCCGCCAGCCCCACGAGTGCATGGCCTCGGTGCTGAGCACCGCCGTGAGCAGCGCGGCGAACAGGGTGCCCAGCAGCATCGCGATGAAGGTGGCGGCGTTGGCGTAGCTGACGACGCGGCCCCGGCGCCCCTCGCCCGCGTGTTCGGCGAGGAACGAGTTGCCGTTGCCCGGTTCCCCGCCCATGGCGAACCCCTGCACGAGGCGCAGCGCCACCAGCGCGATCGGCGCGAACGCCCCGGACGCGGCGTAGCTGGGCAGCACGCCGACCAGGCCGGTGGACAGGCTCATCAGGGTCACCAGCACCAGCAGCACCCGTTTCCGGCCGAACCGGTCGCCCCACGAACCGGCCACGGCGGCGCCGAGTGGGCGGAAGAAGAACGGGATGGCGAACGCGACGAAGGTCAGCAGCACGCCCGTTTCCGGCGCGTCACCGGGGAAGAAGACGACGGCGAGCGTGCCGGCGACGAACCCGTAGACCGCGTTGTCGTACAACTCGATGAAGACGCCGACGAGGCCGCCGAAGATCGAGGTTCGGGTGGAGCGGGCCGGGGCCCGGACCACCGTGGCGGAAATATCACTGTTCACGAGGACCACCTTTCTCGGGGGTGACTCCGTCGTCACCGGAAGGTTAGCGCGAAAGAACTGTGACCCCCTGATATTGCGCTGACATTACCGGGATGAATGCGCGGTTACCAGATCCAGTCGTATTACGGGTGGCGCCATCGCGGATCACGATTTCCGTTGGCGCAGCAAGGAAACAGCCCGGCCGATCCCGGTGACGGCTTCGGCGAGCGTGGCGGAATCGAGTGCGAAACTGGCCCGGAAATGGCCGGGGCAGCCATAGGAGTCCCCGGTGATCACCACGACGCCCGCGGTTTCCAGGAAATACTCCGCGAGATCGGCGTCGGTTTCCAGGACACGGCCTTCCGGGGTGCGGGCGCCGGACAGCGCGGAGGCGTCGGTCCACACGTAGAAACCGCCCTCGGGGGTGAGGGGGCGCAGGCCGGCGACGGCGTCCAAACCGGACACGAGCAGGTCCCGGCGTTCGCGGTAGACGGCCACCGTTTCGTCGATGAACTCCCGCCCGCCGTTCAGCGCCGCCGCGGCGGCGGCCTGGCTCACCGAGGAGGGGCACGAGGAACTCTGGGACTGCAGGGTCGAAATCGCCGCGCACAACTCGGGGGAGCCTGCGCCGTACCCGATGCGCCAGCCCGTCATGGCGTACGCCTTGGACACCCCGTTGGCGAGGAAGATCCGCTCTCTGAGGTCGGGTGCGACGGTGACCAGGCTCGGTACCGGCCGCGTGCCGAAGTTGATCTCGTCGTAGATTTCGTCGCACAGCACGGAAATCCGGGGATGCGCGCGCAGCACACCGGCGAGCGCTTCGAGTTCGGCCTCGCCGTAGACGGCACCGGTCGGATTGTTGGGGGTGTTCAGCACGAGCCATTTCGTGCGGTCCGTAATGGACTCGCGCAGCGCCCGGGCCGTGAGCTTGTACCCGGTTTCGGCTCCGGCGGCGGCCAGCACCGGGCTGCCGCCGTTGACGGTGACCATGTCCGGATAGGACACCCAGTGCGGCGCGGGGACGATCACCTCGTCGCCTTCGTCGAGTGTGGCGAGGAAAGCCAGGAAGATCAGCTGTTTCGCGCCGCCGCCCACGGAAATCTCGCCGGGACCGTAGGCCTGCCCGGTCTTGCGGAGCAGCCGGTCCCGGATCGCCGCCTGCAGCGCCGGGGTCCCGTTCGCCGAGGTGTACTTCGTCTCCCCGGCGCGGATCGCGGCGATCGCCGCCTCCTTGACGGGGCCCGGGGTGTCGAAGTCGGGCTCGCCGATGGTCAGCGGCAGCACCTTCCGGCCCGCCGCCTGGAACTCGCGGACCCGGTCGGCGACGCGCGAGCTCGGTGACTCCTTGACCCGCGACATCCGCCCGGCCAGTCCGGGCGCGGCCTCGGTGACGGTCATTTCAGGTTCCTTTCGTGGTGTGGGCCGCGAACGCGGTCCTCGCGCGGACGGCGACCCGGTCGAGCAGGCGGCGTTGTTCCAGGAAAGCCGCGGTGGCGGCGGTGACCGTGGTGCGGCGGAAGCGGATCCGCTGCCCCGGCCGCAGCTGCGCCGCGCGGTCCTGCGCGAGCGAAGTGAGCACGGCGAGCACGGGGTAGCCCGCGGTGATCCCGCGCCCGCGCATCAGCACGAGCAGCTCGTCGCCGGTGGGAGCCTCGATCGCGCCGACCGGCACGCCCCGCGACAGCACTTCACCGGTGACCGACCGGCGGGGCACGTGGCCGCTCAACCGCAGGCCGACGTGGTCGATGCGCGGCGTCACGGTGTACGGCGCTTCGAAGAGCTTGTCCAGTTCCGGGCCGAACTCCCCGGCGTCGGGCCCGTCGATCACGTCGAGCACCGACGGCGGCGCCGGGACGGACAGGCCGAAGTGGAAGACGGTCGCGCCGAACAGCGAGTTGACCAGTGGCGGGTGGGAGCGCAGCAGGCGCAGCCGCGAGCCGGGCCGCACGCCGGTGCCGAACCCGATCATCGAGTCCGGCGCGCAGCTGCCCAGCAGCCGGGGCACGTCGAACGACCCGTGCACGGCGACGTAGGCGCGCAGCCCGGTCTCGGAGATCCCGACGTGCACGGTCTGCCCGGCGCGCACCGACAGCGGTGACCAGGGCGGCTGCGGTTTCCCGTCGACCGTGGGCACGGCGGGCGTGCCCGTGACGGCGATGAGGACGTCGTGGCTGGGCCGGAAGGTGAGCCCGAACCCGGTCACTTCCAGCAATGGGTCCGTCGCCCGGTTCCCGGCCAGCGCATTGGCCGCGCGGGCCGCGAACTGGTCGAGCGCGCCGTTGACGGCGAGCCCGCGCGCGGGGCCCGCGGCGCGGCCGAGGTCGGTCACCACGCACGAGCCCGCCGGCCCGACGTGGAGCACGGGCCCGTCAGTCATCGTCCCGGTACCGCATCGGGACGCCGTCCAGCGCGGCGTACGTGCGTTCGTCGATCGCGGTGAACCGCACGCGGTCCCCGGCACGGTAGGGCACGACCTGTTCGCCCTCGGTGCGCAGGATGGTCAGCGGGGTGCGGCCGATCTGCCGCCAGCCGCTGGGCGCGGCGACCGGCCCGAGCACGGCCTGCCGTCCGGCGACGGACACGGCGCCGGGCGGCACCCGCAGCCGCGGGGTCGCCAGCCTCGGGATGGGGACGCGGAAATCCGGCCCGTCCGTCATCGCGGAGGCGGCGGGCCCGCCGAGGCAGCGGATGAGGTACTCGCGCTCGCACAGCATTTCGACGACCCGGCCCACCGGCTCGCCGGCGATTTCGGCGACCCACGGCAGATCCGGGCCGTGCTCGCCGCCGAACAGCACCGGCACGTCGACCACCCGCGAGGGCGCCGGATCCGCCGGCGCGACGGCGAAATCCTGGGAGAGGATGCGGACCGTCAGCTCGTCGGCGGTGGTCCGGTACGGGTCGAACTCCACGAGGACGGCGTCATAGGTGGGCACGGCCGACACCGTGCCACCGGCCTCGCCCCGGTTCAGCCGTTCCGCCAGGTGGTGCACCGTGGCCCACACCTCCTCGCTGTCGGCGCCGTCGACCTTGATCCGCAGCGCGGCGTCCCCGCACGGGGTGATCTCGGTCTTGGCCGCGGTCCAGCCGTCCATCACGCGGCCGGCAGGCCGAGGACGCGGTCCAGCGGCGCGGGCCGGACACCGGCGGCCTCCAGCTCGCCGCGGATCCGCTTCGCCAGCCGCAGCGCGGTGGGCCCGTCGCCGTGCAGCTGCACGCAGTCGGCCTTGATCGGCAGGTCCTTCCCGTGCCGGCTGGTGAGCAGGCCCTCGGTCACCATCCGGACCGTGCGGCGGGTGACCTCGTCCGGATCGGACAGCACCGCGCCCGGTTCCGAACGCGACACCAGCGTGCCGTCGTCCTCGTAGGCGCGGTCGGCTATCCCGACCATCGCGATCCGCAGCCCGCGTTCGCGGGCCAGCGCGGCCATTTCCCCTTCCTGCACAAGGATCACCAGCGAGGAGTCGAACGCCTCGACGGCGTCGGCGACCGCGCGGGCGTAGTCGCGACGCGTCACCACGAGGTTGCCGAGTTTGCCGTGCGGCGCGAGGTGGCTGATCCGCGTGCTGTGCGCCCTGGTGAACGCGGACAGCGCGCCGAGCTGGTACAGCACGTCGGTGCGCACCTCGTCCTCGGTCAGCTCCATGGCCCGGCGGCCGAACCCGGCCAGATCGGGAAAACTCGGGTGGGCGCCGATCCGGACCCCGCGTTCCACACAGGCGCGCACGGTCCGGTCCATCACCCTCGGGTCGCCGGCGTGGAAGCCGCAGGCGATGTTCGCGGACGTGAGCAGGTCCAGCAGCGCGGCGTCGTCGCCCATGGTCCACGCGCCGAAGCTCTCGCCGAGGTCGGCCACCAGATCGACGATCGTCACGCCGGGCTCCCTTCCACGTTGGGTTATGTTCTGCTGTGAGACGGTAGTTCCGGTTCCGGCAGGGACGAAGCCACATCGCGAAGCCCCATGGCCGCATCTGCTTTCCCGATGGGGCTTCGCGCGGGAGGAGCACGATGGACACGCGCAGGCTCGGCTACTTCGTCCGCGTGGTCGACATCGGGAACATCACGAGGGCGGCGGACTCGCTGCACATCGCGCAGTCCGCGCTGAGCCAGCACATTTCCGCGCTGGAGAACGAGTTCAAGACGCGGCTGCTGGAACGGACCGGGCGCGGGGTGGTCGCCACGGGGCCGGGCCGGTCGCTGTACCGCTACGCGCAGGGGATCCTGCGCCTGGAGAAGGCGGCCCGGCTCGATCTGCGCGACGGCACGGATTCCCCGGCGGGCCTGGTGACGGTCGGGCTCGCGTCGTACAGCATGGCCTCCAGCGTGGCGGTCCCGTTGCTGCGCGTGGTCCGCGAGCGCTACCCGGAGATCCAGCTGCAGCTGATCCAGAACCTGACCGTGGTGATGAGCCAGGCCGTGCTGCTGGGCCAGGTGGACATGGCGCTGATCTACGACCCCGGTTACGTCAAGGGGGTGGCCTTCGAGCGCGCGCTGGAGGAGGAGTTCCACCTCGTCGTCAGCGCCAGTGCGCCCAGGGTGACCCCGCGCGGTGACACGGTGACGCTGCGCGAAGCGTCCACAGTGGACTACATCCTGCCGAGCGAGGTGCACACGGTCCGGCAGCTCACCGACGGCGCGTTCCACGCCGCGGGCCTGCACTGCCGGGTGGTCGCCGAGATCGAGCCGAGCACCGTGCTGCGGGACGCGGTCGTGAGCGGGCTGGGCGCGACGATCCTGCCGCTTTCGGCCGCGCGGACGTACTTCGCGCCCGAAGAGGTGCGCGTGTACCGCTTCAGCGACGCGCGCCTGCGGACCAGGATGTCCTTGTGCACCTCGGAAGCACAGCCGTTGTCCGAGCCCGCCGAGCTGGTGGCGGAGGTGCTGCGCGGGCTGCTCGCCGAGGTTCACGGCTCGTCGGCGGACACCACTTCGTAGACGGCCGAATGGTCCGCGTCCGCCAATCCACAGTGGACGGTCTCGGTGAACAGCGCGCCGGCTTGGCGTGCCTGGGAAAGCCGGGCGCCGAGCTCGTCGGCCAGCGCGATCGCGTACCGCAGGTCCTTGAGCTGGTTGCCCGAGCTGCCACCGAGGCTGTACTCGCGGCCCAGGATCTTGGGCGCTTTCGCGTCGAGCACGGCGCTGGACGCGAGCCCCGCCCGCAGGACCCGGGCGAGCTGGGCGCCCGGGATCCCGGCCCGGCGGGCCAGGTCGAACGCCTCGGCCACGCCGACGAGCGTCGAGGCCACCACCACCTGGTTGCACAGCTTCGCCACCGTGCCCGCGCCCGGCGGCCCCAAGTGCTCGATGACCGCCGAGAACGACCGCAGCACGGGCTCGATCGCGGCGTACGTTTCCGGGCCGGCGCCGACCATCAGGCTGAGTTCGCCCGCGCGGGCCCCGGCGTCGCCGCCGCTCATCGGCGCGTCGGCGACGGCGATGCCGGACGGCCCGAGGCGCCCGGCCAGTGCGTGGATCTTGTCCCGCGACGTCGTGCTGAGCACGACCACGTAGCGCGTGCCGTGCGCGGCCCACGCCCGGACTACAGGGCCGGGCGCGATCTCGTCGAACTGGTCCACGTCGGGCAGCACCGACAGGACGATCTCCGCCCTGACGTCCGCCGGGGTCGCGATCGCCTTGTCCCCGAACGCTTTCGCCTTCGCGCGGGTGCGATTCCAGACCTGCAGCGGGAACCCGGCCCCGGCGATATGGGCGGCGACCGGCGCGCCCATCGGGCCGAGGCCGAGCACCGCGACGCTGGGCGCGCTCACTCTTCGACGACCAGTCCCTTGGCCTTCAGCTTCTCCGCGAGCCCGTGCACCTCGATCAGCGACCGGTCACCGCGGCGGTGCCGCTCGCGGATCTCCGCCTCGTGGTCTTCGCGCTTTTGGCTCAGCCGCGCGACTTCTTCGGCCTCGAGCGGGTCGACCACGACGATCCCGTCGGCGTCGCCGCGCAGGATGTCGCCGGGGCGCACGATCTGCCCGCCGACGGCGATCGGCCGGTTGACCGGGCCGAGCGTCTCCTTGACGGTGCCCTCGATGCAGACCGAGCCGGAGAACACCGGGAAGCCGAGCCTGCGCAGGTCCGCGCTGTCGCGGACGCCGGAGTCGGTCACGAACGCGGCGAGCCCTTTGCTCTGGCACGCGGTGGCGAGCACGTCGCCGAAGGAGCCTGCCTGCTCCAGTTCGCCCGCCGCCACGATGATGACGTCACCGGGCCGGGCGTAGGAGATCGCGACCTGCACCATGATGTTGTCGCCCGCCTGCGCCTCGACCGTGAAAGCGGGTCCGCAGAACGCCATCGCGGGATCGACGGGCTTGATCCGGTGCGACAGCGCGCCTTTGCGGCCCTGTGCCTCGTGGATGGTCGCCGAGGAGTACCGATCGAGCGCGGCGACGACTTCAGGGGAGGGCCGGTCGAACTTCGTGTGGACGTGCACCATGAATACGCTCTCTTCGGTCAGGAGATGTGCAGGATGGTTTTCGCCGACTGCGAGGAATCGGCGGCGACGGCGAACGCTTTCGTCGCGTCGTCGAGCGGGAACTCGTGGCTCACCACGGCTTCCAGCGAGGGATCGGCCGCGAGCAGGGCGATGGCTTCGTCGAGTTCGATGTCGAAGCGCTGCGAGCCGAACAGCGTGAGCTCCTTGGCGATGACCGTCGACATCGGGACCGCGACGGGCTCGCGTGGGAGCATTCCCAGCTGCAGCACGGATCCGCCGGGGCGGACCGCGTCGAGGATCGACACCAGCGACGGCACCGCGCCCGCCGCTTCGACCACGACATCGAACGACGACCCGGGGAGCGTGTGCCTGCGCGAGAGGTTCAGAATCGTCCCGGCCCCCACGGAAGCGGCGATCTTCAAGGGGAACTCCTGCAGATCGGCGGCGACGATCTCCGCCGCGCCCGCGTGCCGGAGCGCGGCGATCGCGAGCGAGCCGATCGGGCCCGCGCCGCTGACGAGCACCCGCGCGCCGCGGACGCGGTCGCCCAGCCTGCGGACTCCGTGCAGCGCGACCGCGAAGGGCTCGGCGAGCACGGCCCGGCGCAACGGCAGTTCGTCCGGCAGGACGCGCAACTGGCCGGGCTGGACCTCGAGCAGCTCGACGAACCCGCCTTGGGTGTGTGGCCGGGTCGAGGCACTGCCGAGATAGGTTCCGCCCTGGCGCAGGTGCAGGCCCGTCGGCTCGATCGCTCCTGCCGGGGCGGCCGGGGTCGCGGGGTGGATCGCGACCGGCGTGCCGACCGCGGGGGCGTCCCGCACGTCCCGGCCGACCTCGGCGACGACACCGACCACCTCGTGGCCGAGCACCAGCGGTTCGGTCACGGTGTACGGCCCGTTGCGCCCGTCCGCGGCGTAATGCAGATCCGATCCGCAGATGCCGCCGTACACGATGCGCACGACGACGCTGTCCGGCGCGGCTGCGTGCCCGGGCACGGTGTCGACGCGCAGATCTCGCGCCCCGTGGACGACGATGGCCTTCACGGCAAGGGTTTCCTTTCTCCGGTGGTCAGCGGGCGAGGTAGCCGCCGTCGACGGGCAGCACGGTCCCGTGGACGAACCGCGCGGCGTCGGAGGCCAGGAACAGGGCGGCACCGGCGATGTCTTCGGCCTTGCCCCAGCGCCCGGCCGGGATCCGTTCCAGGATCTGCCGGTTGCGGGTCTCGTCGGCGACCAGCGCCACGTTCATCTCGGTGTCGATGAACCCTGGCGCGATCGCGTTGACCCGCACGCCCTTCGGCGCCCACTCGTTGGCGACCGATTTGGTGAACTGGGCGACCGCGCCCTTCGACGCCGCGTACGCCGACGCGGTGAACCCGCCGGTGAACGACAGCATCGAGGCGAGGTTGATGATCACGCCGGAGCCGCGCGCGAGCATCGGGCGGCCGAACGCCTTGGTCAGCTCGACGACCGTGCCGAGGTTGGGCCGCTGCACGCGATCCCAGTCCTCGAACGGGAAATCCTCGAAGGGATGGCGGAGGTTGAGCCCGGCGTTGTTCACCAGGATGTCCACCCGGTGCTCCCGCAGCACCCCGGCCACGGCGGCGCGAGTCTGCTCCTGGTCGGCGAGGTCGGTCACGACCGGCACGTACTCGCCGCCGTGGCCGGTGACCGCGCGGCGGTGCAGGCCGACGACCGTCGCCCCATTGCGCAGGTACTCCTCGGCGATGGCGTATCCGATGCCCGAGCTGGCGCCCGTGACGACGGCGGTCTTCCCGGTGAGGTCGGCGGTGAACGGAGAACCCACTGCGCTGCTGCCTTTCTCGTGCTCTGTCATGCGATGTGCGACCCGCCGTTGACGTCGTAGGTGACCCCGGTGAGATAACCGGCTTGTTCGCCCAGCAGGAACGAGACGACCGCCGCCACGTCGTGCACCGTGCCGATCCGGCCGACCGGAAGCTCCTTGAGCAGCACGGCTTTCCGCTCCTCGGACAGCCGGCCGCCCATGATGTCGGTGTCGATCGAGCCGGGTGCCACGGAGTTCGCGGTGATGCCGTACGGCCCGAGTTCGCGCGCGAGCGTGCGGGCGAAACCGAGGAGCGCCGCCTTCGACGCCGAGTACGCGGCACGCCCGTAGACCCCGCCGCCGCGTTCGGCCGACGTCGACGAGATGTGCACGATGCGGCCGATCCCGTTGTCCGCCATGATCTTCGCCGCGGCCTGGGTGACGTGGAAGGTCCCGTGCAGGTTCACCTCGACCACCCGGCGCCATTCGTCGTCGGTGACCTCGAGGAACGGGACCGGCGAGCTGACCCCGGCGTTGTTGACCAGCCCGGTCAGCTGGGGGAGGTGCTCCCGCACCCGGTCCACCGCGGCGAAGACGGCGTCCCGGTCACGGATGTCGACGCCCAGCCCGAGGCACGGAAGCCCGTGCTGCTCGCGCAAACCCGCGGCCAGCTTCCGGCAGGCGTCACCGTCCACATCGAACACCGCGACGGACCAGCCCTGTGCCGCCAGCGATCCGGCGATGGCGCGGCCGATCCCGCGTTCGGACGCCGCGCCCGTCACGATGGCCGTGCGCTCGCGGGGAAATCCGGTCATCGGCCCTCCTCGCGCGGCAGGATGCGACGCAGGTACTCGGCGTTGGCCGCGCCGACGCTCAGCCCGTCGCCGCCGTAGTGCTCGGCGACGAACGCGCCGCGGAACCCGTGCGCGATGGCGTAGCGGACGGCGGCCCGGTAGTTCACGATGCCCAGTTCGAGCGACGTGGGATGGGTCAGCACCGTCCCGGTGGCCGGGTCCTCCAGACGCGCGTAGTTCTTGACGTGCCAGTAGTTCATGCGCGGCGCGGCGACCGACATCAGGTACTCCCAGGTGTCGGCGGGGCGCTGCGCCCGGAGCAGATTGCCGAGATCGGGGTTGAGGCCCACGGCGTCGTGCCCGATGTCGTCGAGGAACCGGATGGCCTCGTCCCCGCTGCCGAGGTACGTGTTTTCGTACAGCTCCAGGGAAAGCTCCACCCCGGCGCGTGCCGCGTGGTCGCCGAGCTCCCGGAACCGGTGCACGGCGAGCTTGTACACCTCGGGGTCGTACCGCTCGTCCTGCGGCACCGTCCAGAACCACAGCGCCCGCTGCTGTTCCGGCGTCAGCGCGTCGTGCAAGCCGAGGCAGACCACGCCCGCGCCCAGAGCCGCGGCGGCGTCGATGGTGCGATGCGTGAACGCGAGGTTGGCTTCGCCGCGTTCGGGATGGATCACGCTTTGCCGCACCACACAGACTCCGGGCACGCCGAGGCCCGCGTCCGTCAGCACGTCGCCCAGCGCGTTCAGGCGTTCCGGCGCGAGGTCCCCGAACGGCATCCACGACGTGGACAGCTCCAGTTGGCTGAACCCGGCGTCGACGACCGGTTGCAGCAGGCGCCGCCACTGCTCCGGCTCCAGCCCGGAGACCGGCGTCCCGTCGGCCGCGTGCGACGGGAACTGCAGCATCGCGGCGGCGATCGGCCAGTCTTGCGGCGCGTACGCGGGGGAGAGTTCGGTGGGTGTGACCATCGAGGGCCGTTCGTGGTGGGCAGGCGCCGACTCAGCCAATGCGGATACCCCCGTTGATGTTGTAGGTGGCCCCGGTGATGTACCCGGCCTCCTCGCCGATGAGGAACTCGACGAGCGCGGCCACCTCGCGGGGCGTGCCCAGCCGTCCCACGGGGAGTTGCGCCAGGAAGGCGGGCGCGCGCTCCTCGGTGATCCGGCCGCCCATGATGTCGGTGTCGATGGTGGCCGGGGCGACGACGTTCACCGTGACCCGGTGCGGCGCCACCTCCAGCGCCAGCGCGCGGCTCAGGCCCTCGATGGCGCCCTTCGACGCGGCGTAGGTGGACTTGCTGTAGGTGCCGCCGCCGTTCTGCATCGCCGTCGAGCCGAGGTTCACCACCCGGCCGTACCCGCGTTCCACCAGGCCGGGCACGACGCGTTTGCAGGTGACGAACGTGCCCGTGGCGTTGATCCGCAGGACCCGTTCCCAGGTGGCCAGGTCGGCGTCCACCAAGGGCACCGGCGAACTGACGCCCGCGATGTTGACCAGCGCGGTCACCGGCGGCAGGTCCGCCTCGAACACCGACACGGCCGCGTCCACCGCGTCCGGGTCGGCGATGTCCGCGACCGCCCCGGCGGCCGAAACCCCGTGCGCGGCGGCCAAAGCGGCCGCGACCTCTTTCACCTCGGGGTCGATGTCGAGGAGGCCGAGGTGCCAGCCGGCGCCCGCCAGCCGTTCCGCCAGCGCCCGCCCGATCCCGCGCTCGGACGCCGCGCCGGTGATGATCGCCGTGCCGTTCATGTCACTTTCCCGTCGTCGCCGCGGGGCCGCGCGCCCTGCGGAAATGGAATGTTCACCGCGTGGCGCGGCCGTTCGCCCCGGCTCACCGCCAGCACGGATTCCCGGACGCTCGCCGAAACCGCGGCGCTGAACCGGTCGGTCCAGCACAGCGAATGCGGTGCCAGCACCACGGTGTCCAAAGTGGTCAGTGGGCTGCCCGGTTTCAGCGGCTCCTCGGTGAACACGTCGAGCCCCGCGCCGGCGAGCCTGCCGTCGGTGAGCCGGGCGATCAGCGCGTCCTCGTCGACCACCGAGCCGCGGGACACGTTCACCAGCCGCGCGGACGGCCGCATCAGGTCCAGTTCCGTTTCGCCGATGAGGTGCCTCGTCCCGCTGTTCCCGGCGACCGTCACCACCACGTAGTCGCTGTGCCGCAACACCTCCGCGAGCGGCAGCACCTCGACACCGGCCTCGGCCGCCTCCGGCCGGTGACTCCGGTTGTACCCGAGCACGCGCAACCCCAGCGCCCGCAACCGGCGCGCCGTCTCCAGCCCGATCCCGCCGAGGCCGATCACGCCCACGGTCGCCCCGGCCAGACCGGGGCCCTGCCACGAACCACGTTCGGCCCACCGGCCCTCGCGCACCAGCCGGTCCTTGACGACCAGGTTGTGCGCCAGCGCGAACAGCAGCGCGAGCACCGAGTCGGCCACCGGTTCCCTTACGGCGTCCGGAGTGTTGGTCACCACGACCCCGCGCCGGGCGCACGCGTCGAGATCGATCGCGTCGAACCCCGCACCGAAGCGGGCCACGTGCCGCAGCGGCCCGGACGCCGGAATCGAGCTCGCCGTGACCCGCTCGTGCCCGAGCACGATCACCGCGTCCGCGCCTTCGAGCTGGTCGGCACGCAGTTCTTCGGCCGCGTCGTCCAGCACCCGCCACGCCAGGCCGGCATCGCCGAGCCGGGACAGGCCGATGTCCCCGAAAATCGTGCTCCCGTCGGGTTCGGCGTAACCACGGGTGACCACGACCTGATAAGCCATGAACGCCTCTCTGAGTCCGGGGAATCCTTTCCGCAGCCTAAAACGGTTTCCGCGCCGCGCCGCCCATCATCAAGAACGCCCATGGCGGCATCTGGGGTGGAGATAGCGGGTCACGACCGTCGTGGGTCAACTCGCCCGCCGCTCGAACTCGAGCCCGCCGGGGACCTGGAACGTCGGGAGGATCTCGATGTGGCCGACGTTCATGTGCCGCGGCGAGTCCACGGCGAACTCGAGGGCGGAAGCGATGTCCTCGGGTTTGAGCGACTCGTAGCCGTCGTAGAACTCCCGCTGCGCTTTCTCCCTATCGCCGAGCAGGCGGCCGAAGATCTCGGTCTCCACCCGGCCGGGGCAGATCTCGGTGACCCGGACGCGCCTGCCGAACCCGTCCACCCGCAGCTGCCGGGACAGGGTGTGGACGGCGGATTTCGTGGCGTGGTAGATGGTGTTGCCGCCGAAGTTGTAGACCCCGGCGATGGAACCGATGTTCACGATGTGCCCGAGGTCGCGCTCGACCATCCCGGGCATGACCAGCCGCACCAGGTGCAGCACCGCCCGCAGGTTCACCGCGATCTGCTCGTCCACGGCGAACTCGTCCGCGGTGAGGATGTTCCCGGTGCGGGAGACCCCGGCGTTGTTGACCAGCACGTCGATGTCCAAACCGGACACCACCGCGGCGAGCGCCTCGGTGGAGGTGATGTCGGCCGTGTGCGGGACGCAGCCGGTGCGCCCGGCCAGCGCGTCCAGGCGCGCGGAGTCGCGGGCCACGGCGTGGACTTCGAGGCCGCGCTTCGCGAGCCGCTCGACGATCACCGCCCCGATCCCGGTCGAGGCTCCGGTCACCAGCGCGGTCCGGTAGTCGGAAAAGGGCATGGCGGCGCACTCCTTGGTGTTTCGGGGGTCATCGGGCGAACACCACTTCCGCGCGGATTACTTTTCGTTCCGCGGCATTCCCGTTTTCCCGACTCTAAGGCGGCGTTACGGCGGACACCAATAGCGGTTTCGCGTGACGCGATCGGGATTTCTGATGTCTCGCGTTAGTAGTTCTCCGGCCCGGCGGACGCCGCGCCCGCATCGACGGCCGGGTCGAGCCGGGCCCGGAGTGCGCTTTCGTCGGAGAGGTCGTCGAGGTCGGTGGGCGCGGCTACGGCGGCGATCACGTAGCGGTGGTCGGCGAGGTTCGTCTCCACGCGGTAGCCCCGGTTTCCGTTGTCCTGGCAGGGTTTGCTGCCGATCCCGGTCGGCGTGCACCACGTGCTGAGGTTCCAGCGCACCCCGCCGTCCAAGTAGTCGCGCGTGTCGCTCGCCGTCGCCGAGTCGGCGAACGCGAAGACCTGGATCGACACGTGGATCGCGTCCGAAGCGGTGCCCTCGGAATCCTGCTCCAGATACACCCCGGTCATCACCTGGTCACAGCCGCGGGAGGTGAGTTCCGCGACCACCGAGGCGCTGCTCTCGGGCCCCTGGCCGTTGGCCGCCTCGTCACACGGTTTCGCGCCGCCCGCCACCCGGGCGTAGGTGACGCCGTCGTCGTCGGTGAACTGCTCCGGCAGCAAGGCGCCCTCGGTGAACGGCGTTTCGTCGGTGTCCTTGCTGTCCCACGTGTCCTCCTCGCTCGAAGTCTCCGTGGTGTCGGTGGTTTCGGTGGTGTCGTCAGTGGTTTCTTCGGTGGTGGTTTCGTCGGTGGTGGTGGTTTCCTCGGTGGTGGTGCTCGTGCCGGTGGTCCCGGAATCCCCGGAATCCCCGGACGACGGATGCGTCCAGTGCACCGCCAGGTAGAGCACCACCACGAACGCCACCAGGGCCGTCGCGAGCAGGCCGACCCGGTCGCGCATCGGTTTGCCCACAGCGGACTCTGGCGCCTCCGGGATCAGCTTCGTGAGGGCCTTCGTCCGCTGCGGGCCGGCCGGTGTTCCCGCCATGGCCAGTGCCTCGGCGATCGTCGGCCGTGCGGCCGGATCCTTGTCGAGCAGCCGGGTGAGCAGGGGAGTGAGCCGCCCGGCCCGTTGGGGTGCGGGTACTTCCTCCAGCAGGACCGCGCTGAGCGTGGCGACCGGGGTGGAGCGGCGGAACGGTGAAACCCCTTCGAGCGCCTGGTAAAGCGTCACGCCGAGGGAATACAGATCGCTCGCCGGAAGGTCGTCGACGCCGCGCAACCGTTCCGGGGCCAGGTATTCCGGCGAGCCGATGACGAGGCCGCTCGCGGTGAGCGTGGTGTCGCTCTCGCGGACCGCGGTGCCGAAGTCGGTGAGCAGCACTTTTCCGGAGTGGGCGAGCATCACGTTGGCGGGCTTGATGTCCCGGTGCACCACGCCTTCCCGGTGCGCCGCCTCGATCGCCGTCAGCAGGGCCTTCGCGACGTCCGCGGCCGCGTCGACGGTCAGCGGGCCGCCGGTTTCGAGGTGCTCGGCCAGCGAGCCACCCTCGATGAGCTCCATGACGATCCATGGCAGCCCGTCCTCGACGAGGACGTCGTGAATCGCGACGATGTTCTCGTGGTTCCGCAGCCGCGCCGCGTTGCGTGCCTCGCGGGTGGCGCGGGCGAGGCGCTCGTCCTGCTCTGCTGCGGACATGCCCGGGACCAGCCGCAGTTCCTTGATCGCCACCGCGATGTCGAGGGTCTCGTCGTGAGCCTCCCAGACGCGCCCGAACCCGCCGGACCCCAACTCGGCCACCAGCCGATAGCGTCCGCCGACCACGTACCCGGCCCGCGCCGACGTCATGCCGCCCCCGTCCCGCCGCGCCCCGGCGGCGCGGATGGTGGATTAAGTTACGGGCGCCGGTGGGGGTGTGGTGGCGCGCGGCCGGAACCTGCCGCGCGCGAGAATTCAGGGGTGGCCGGGTGCCGCCGCGCGCCAGGATTCAGGGGTGGCCGAGCAATCCGCCCACGGTGAGACGCGACGCCATGCCGCCCCGCCGTGTCGCGGTGGTGGCGGGAGGGGTGCGTGCGGCCGGAACCTGCCGCGCGCGAGGATTCAGCGTCGGCCGGAACCAACTGCGCGCCACCACTCAGCGTGCGCCCGGATCCTGCCGCACCCCACCACTCACCGTCGGCCCAGTAACCCGCCCACGATCAATCCCGCGAGTTCGCGCGCGGCGCGTTCCTGGCTTTCCCGCGTGCCCGGGTCGGCCCGGCCGAGCCTCCGCGCGAGCGGCAGCTGCACCAATCCGGCGACGGGGCTGATGACGGCGAAGAAGAGCACATCCATCGACACCACCGGCATGCGGCCGGCCGCCATGAGCCGGTCCACCGCCGGGATCAGCGGCCCCAGCGTCGGCTCCACGTAGTTCTCGTACAAGTAATCCAGCCGCTCGGACTCGTGGCTGAACTCGTCGGCCAGCAAGCGGCCGAACAGCGGCGCCCGGACCGCGACCTGGTAGAAGTGCTCGATCACGGACCGCACGCGCTCGGCGTCGTCCACGTCGGCTTCCAGCAGCCGCCGGCGTTCCCGCTGGTCGTCCGCCAGCGCGGCATCCACCACGGCGCGCCAGAAGGTGGCCTTGGAGCCGTAGCGGTCGTTGATGAAGTTGTGGCTCACGCCGAGGCGGCGCGCGAGTTCCCTCGCCGAGGCCCGGTCGTAGCCGAGTTCGGCGAACGCCTCCATACCGCGTCGAAGGATCTCGGCCTCGGACGGCACCGGCCGCGCGCCCGCCCCGGGCCGCCCCGGCTTGCGCAATGCCATACCCCACCTCTCCCGGGGGGACAAAACTTGACACCCGTCAGAATACGCTTAATCTGACACTTGTCAGCCCCTCGTTCCAGGAGCAGGAACCATGCCCAAGCCCACGCCGGACATCCCGGTTTCCGATCTGACCGGCAAGCTCGCGGTCGTCACCGGCGCCAGTGACGGCGTCGGCCTCGGCCTGGCGACCCGGCTCGCCGCGGCGGGCGCCGAGGTCGTCATGCCCGTCCGCAACCCGCGCAAGGGCGAGGCCGCGATCGCGAAGATCCGCGAGCAGCACCCCGGTGCGGAGCTCTCGCTGCGCGAGCTTGACCTGTCCTCTTTGGACTCCGTCGCCGCCGTCGCGGACCAGCTCACCCAGGAGGGGCGGCCGATCCACATCCTGGTGAACAACGCCGGGGTGATGACGCCGCCCGAACGTCAGTCCACAAAGGACGGGTACGAGCTGCAGTTCGGCACCAACCATCTGGGTCATTTCGCCTTGGTGGGCAGGCTTCTCCCGCTCCTGCGCGCCGGCAAGGCGCGGGTCACCTCGCAGATCAGCGTCGCCGCCGACCAGCACGCCATCAACTGGGACGATCTCCAGTGGGAACGGAAGTACAACGGCAACGGCGCCTACAGCCAGTCGAAGATCGCGTTCGGCCTGTTCGGCCTCGAGCTCGACCGGCGCGGCCGTGACGGCGGCTGGGGCCTCACCAGCACCCTCTCGCACCCCGGCGTGACTCCCACGAATCTGCTGGCCGCACGGCCGGAAGTCGGCCGCCGGCGCGACACGATGCTGGTGCGGATCATTCGCACGCTGTCGGCGCGCGGCATCCTGTTCGGGAAGGTCGAGTCGGCTCTCCTGCCCGCGCTGTATGCCGCGACTTCGCCCGGCGCGCAAGGCGGCCATCTCTACGGCCCCAGCGGTTTCCGGCACCTCGCCGGCCCGCCCGCGGAGCAAAAGCTGTACTCCCGCTTGCGTAGTACCGAGGACGCCCGGCGGATCTGGGAGATTTCCGAGGAACTCACCGGAGTTCGCTTCCCGGCCGTGCGCACGGAATCCTCGGCCTGAGTCCAGCGAAACGGGTGCCGGGCGCGGGCCCGGCACCCGTCCTCACTCAGGTCCCGGCCTTCATCGCGGCCACGTTGCGGGTCACGACGGCCATCGTCGCGGCCAGCGGGCCGGACGGGCTGAACTCGATCAGCTCGGTGCCGGCGAACAACAGGGGCACATGCCCGGGCGCGCCGTAGTAGGCGTCGCCCGCGGTGTACTCCTCGTCGTGGTCGGCGTACCGGAACACGATCTTGCCGGCGCGCACCACGCCCCAGTGCGGGCACTGGCAGCGGTCCCCGGGCAGCCCGGAGAACAGCGGGGCGGGGTCGAAGTCGGCGCGATGGGTTTCGAAGCCGACGGTGTAGTCGCCGAGTTCGGCGTAGCGTCCCTCGATCATGGGTTCGTCGACGCTGACGGGGGTTTCGGTCTTGCTGGTCCGGGGCATCACGGCCTCCTCGTTCGGTTCGGCTGTCACCCCGGAGGCGTGAGAACGGTTCGCACGGTGTGCGATTCAGGTCTTCCACTCCCGGCGCGGTTCCGGGTCGTAGACGCAGAACGTGCCGGTGTGGACCGCGAGAGTGAGGTGCCGGCCGAGCGCGGGGTCGGTGGCGGAGATGCGCCGGATCGCGTAGCGGATCCGCGCGGTCACGGCGGTGCGCGCGCGTTCGGCGGAGGAGCCGGTGTGGCGGGCGCGGCCGCCTAGCCCGTACGCGCTCGTGAGTGCCGCGATCAGCGTTTCGCGCTCGGCGCCGATGCGGGACGCGCGTTCGACATCTCCGGCGGCGTCGGCTTCATCCGCCTCGGTTTCGAGCTCGCGCAGCCGTCCCTGATAAGCGGTGCGCGCCGCCGGGTCGAGCAGGTCACCGGTGTCGTTTTCGATGACGGCGCCGGCCAGATCGAGCGCGGCGAACGACCGGCCAGGGTGCGCGAGCAGCACGCCGAGATCCCGCAGGCCCTTGCTGTCGGGCAGCCTGGTGCACACTGCGGCGTGCCGGATGGTCCAGTACGCGCCGTCGCGGCGGAACTCGTCGGGCTCGCCGGAAGGGGCGTCGAGCCGATCGAGGAACCCGCGGACCGGACCGCGCAACGCGGCCCCGATTCCTTCCACCACGAACAGATCCGCGTACGGGGTGAGCGCCCGGCGAACCTGTCCGGCCAGCGGATGCGGGCCCGTCAGCGCGATCGTTTCGGCGAGCTGGGCCATCGCGGGCAGCCATTCCGAATCCCGCGGCAGCCCGGGCAGCAACGACGCCACGGAGTCGAGCTGCGCCCGGGCTTCGGGCAGGCGGCCGAGCTGGGCCAGCAGCAGCCCCCGGGTGATCCGCGGCCAGACACCCGGCAGATCGAGCCGGTCGAATTCGGCGAACATCGCGGCCAGCCCGTCCCGGTCGCCGGATTCCGCGGCGAGCAGCCAGCGCTGGGTCGACACGAGGAGCGCCGCGTTGTCGCTGCCCGCGCGCTCACCGATATCGGCCGCCTCGGCGAGCGCGGCGCGGCAGTCGCCGAACCGTTTCTCGGACAACGCCCGCATTCCCCGCCACAGTGGTACATACCATTGGTACAGCGGATGACGGACAGCACCGGCCACGCTGCGATACGTGGTGATCTCCTGGTCCGCGGCGGCGAGCTCGCCGGTTTCCAGCAACGCGACCAGTCGCAGCCGCCTGCCCAGCAGGACGAGCAGGGGATCGCGGCGCCGTTCGGCGATGCCGACGATTTCCGAGGCCGCACTGAGCCGGGCCAGGCAGTGATCCGGTCCGGCCATCGCGTCGCACAACGCGGCCAGCGCACTGGCGAGAGCGCCCTCGTCGCCACTGCCGCGCGCGAGTTCGACGGCCTCGCGGGCCAGCACGAGCCGGCGCTCGTCCGAGCCGATCAGGGTGAGCGCCACCGACAGCCGCGCGGTGACCAGTGCCCGCGTCGCCTCCGGCAACGCCGCGCCGCGAACCTGTTCGAGGAGGTCGATCTGGCGCTGATCGAGGAGCCCGACCTCGAACCCGGCCGGCCCTGTACCCAGCTCCAGCACCGCTTCCGCGACGAGATCCGGGCGCTGGGCGCGTTCGCCCTGACCGGCCGCGTCCAGCAGGCAGGCCCGTGCCTCGGCCCGCCGCCCGGCCGCGTTGAGGGCCACGCCGAGTCCGATCCCACAGCGCGCCTTGTCCACAATGGACCCCCTGGCCGCTGCCAGGCAGTCACCGGCCTGCCGGTACCACTGGACGGCGTCCTCGGAAGCCAAGCGCCGCAACGCTTCCGCCCCGGCCGCGCACGCCTGCGCGGCCGCCTCACCGAGCGCGTCGGGCCCGGCCTGCAGCAGATGACCGGCGATCTCGGCGGCGTCGGCCTCGCGCCCGCGATCGGCCAGCGCTCGCAGGACACCGGCCGCGCGCCGATGCAGGGCGGCGCGTTCGTCCGAGGGCAGGGCCTCCTGCACGGCGTCACGGATGAGGGCGTGCCGGAACCGGCCGTGCCCGGGTTCCGCGCGCTCCACCAGGCCGGCGCCGTCGGCGATCGTGGCGCCGACCCGGGTCAGCGAACACCCGGCCAGCTCGGCCAGCACGTCGAGCCGGAACCGGCCGCCCAGCACCGCCGCGGCCGACACGAGGGCGCGTTCGGTCTCCGGCAGCGCGACGAGCTGGGCGGCGATCATCGCGCGCAGCGAGGTGGGGACGGCGGTCGCCGGATCCGGGGCGGCCGCCAGCTCGCACAACAGCAGCGGATTTCCCTTGGTGCGCTCGGTGATCGTGTCGATCGCGGGGCGCGGGAGCGTGAGCCCGGCGGACGCCAGCAGTTCCGCGACCTCCTCGGTGGCGAGCGCCTGCGGCCGGATGTGCTCGGCGAGCCGGTTGAGCACGCCCCACGTCTGCTCCCGCCCGCGCCAGTCGTGCTCCCCGTCGCGGGCCGTGGCCAGCACGACCGCCTGTGCCGAACGCAGCGCCGGTGCCAGCTCCGCCAGCAGCCGCAGCGAGGATTCGTCGGCGTCCTGAAGGTCGTCCACGATGACGAGCACCGGCCCCGATGCGCGCATCAGGTCGGCCAGGTCGAGCGACAAACGCCATCGCGCCGCCCCGGCGTCACGGATGTCCGGCGGCGCGGCGGCCCCGGCCAGCGAAGCGAGATCCGGCAATCGGTCCACCAGAGCGCCCCCGGGGCCGTCGGCGAGCGTTCGCACGATGCGTGACCAGGGCTGCAGCGCGGGGCCCGGGGCACACCACACCCACACGATCCGGAACCCGGCCGCGATCCTGGCGGTCTCCTCGGCCAGCCGCGTCTTGCCGAGGCCGGCTTCTCCCGTCACCAGCACGAGCCCGCCGTGGCCCTCGCGCGCCGCTGCCAGCACGGCGCCGACCTCGGAGATCGCGCCGGCCCGCGCCACGAGCGGAAGCCGCATGACTCACTGTCGCACAACCGTCCCGCCCATTCACCTGCTCAGGACGTGCACGGTCACCCGGGCAGGGAGTCGCCGGGGAAGCCGAGGCAGGGGTGGGTTTCGCAGGTCATCATCCCGGCTTGGACGCACGGATCCCCGGCCATGATTTCCGCGGCTTCCTCGGCGGTGGCGGTCATGACGGCCATACCGGCCAGGGCGCCGGAGGGGATCGGGCACAGGATCGCGATCTTTCCGCCGGCGCGCAAGGAAACCATGCGCCGCTGGTGTTCGAGCTCGATCGCGTCGGCGCCGTCCTGGTCGCGCCTCGGCGCCCACCGGAGCAACACCAGGCTGCAGGGCTTGGCGGTGGCCGCCAGGTCGCGGATCTGCTCGTCGGTCACGGTCGGGTTCATGGTCTCGCTCCTTGCTCGTTTCGGTGCGCTCAGCCGAGGCCGACGCGATGGTGGTCGATGCGGATGAGGCCGGCGACGCGTTCGGAGTCGCGACTGTAGGGCCCGCCGGTGTATTTCGTGGCGATTTCGTCGACCGCGGCCCAGCCCTCGTCGCCGTCGAGCCAGGCGACCACGTGTCCCCGCAGCATGACCGGAGAGTACGGGGCGTCCGGGGGAGTGAGGGAGAGCGCGACGCGGGGGTCGCGGCGCAGGTTGCGGGCCTTTTGCGAGCCGGGCCCGGTCATGATGACCACGTAGTCGTCGTGCGTGCCGACCCACAGCGGCACCGAGTGGGGTGAGCCGTCGGGCAGGACGGTCGCCAGGTGAGCGATGGGCGTGCCGTCGAGCAGCGCGCGGATTTCGGGGGTCAGCATCACTTCTCGATCCGGTAGCGCAGGTGGAGGACACCCGCCGCGGGCGTGGCCTCGATGAGGGCGAGGCGCGTCTGACCGGGCAGGTCGTGGAACAGGCGCCGCCCGCCGCCGAGGAGGACCGGAACCTGGTGGATCACGACCTCGTCGACCAGGCCCGCCGCGATCGCCGCGGTGAGCGTGACGCCGCCCTGGATCGCGACTTCCTTGTCCCCGGCCAGTTTCCGGGCCTGCTCGATGGCGGACTCGATCGAGCCGGCGAAGTGCTGCGTGCCGGAGTCCGCGTATTCGGCCGGGGCCGGGCGGTGGGTCACCACGACCATCGGCGCGCTCGGGTGCGGGCCTCCGCCGTCGAACCCCTCGGAGTCGTCGTAGGTGGTACGGCCGGTGACCACGGCACCGACCCGGTCGACGAGCCCCTGGTAAACCGCCGCGTTGCGCGGATCGGAGTACCAGTCGAAGAGGACCCCGCCGTCGCCGAGCCCATGGCCGGGCCGCGGATCGCGGCCGGTGATGTACCCGTCGGCCGAAGTGGCCAGCGCGCTGAAAACCTTGCTCATGATCACCGCTCCTGAGTTCCTTGAAGAGACCCAACGGGGAGAACGGTAGCAGGCCAGGTTCCCTGAGGGAACCCCGTTTGCTAAAGTCGGTGTCATGCAGCGCACCCGGTTCGGCGAAATGGCTTGTTCGATCGCGCGCACGATGGACGTGATCGGGGAGCCCTGGTCGCCGCTGGTGCTGCGCGACGTGTTCGCGGGCCTGCGGCGCTTCGACGAGATCCAGGCCGACCTCGGGATCTCGCGCAAGGTGCTCACCGAGCGGCTCAACCACCTCGTGGATGAGGGTGTTCTCGAACGACGGCCCTACGATTCCCGGCCGCGGTTCGAGTACCACCTCACCGGGAAGGGCGCCGAGCTGGTGGACCTGCTGATGGTCATGGTCGCCTGGGGTGACCGGTGGCTGGCGGGCGAAGCCGGTCCGCCCGTCCTCTACCGGCACCACGCCTGCGGCGAAGTGAGCCACGTCGACCTGAGCTGCGCCCACTGCGGCGAGCCCATGCACGCCGGTGACGTGGATCTGCTGCCAGGGCCCGGCTCAGGCCACTGACACGACTCGCGCGCCGGATTCCCTTCTATCGCACCGAACTCGCGCAGACGGACCGCGCCGCCGTGCCGAGTGCCCGGCGGTGCAGGGCGTCCAGCCGCTGGAGGACCGTCGCCGAAGTCGTGGCCAGGATGAGCTGGACGGTGCAGCCCGGCTCGGCGCGAACGTCCACTGTGGCCTTGAGCTGCTGGAGCATGCCGGTGGTCAGCTGGTCGAGCCGCGTGCGGATCTGCCCGAGATCCGGCCGGGTGGCAGGAGCCTCGCCCGGATGCGCCGTCCAGCGGGCGAACAGTCCTTTTTGGACCACCTTGCTCGCGGTGATCTGGTCCTGGAAGAACGCTGCCGTCGCTGCCGGGGCCAGTCCGAGTGCCGTCGCCTGGTCGCGGACGTGGTCGAGCACCTGCTGCTCTCGCGCGGGGTCGTCGATCGGCGAGCCGGTCCCGAATTTGGCCGCCGCCACGTCGTCGCTCACGCGAAGGCGTTCGACGACGAGGCCGGTGAGCGCGCCGAGCCTGCCGAACGAGCTGCCCGCCGCGGGCGTTTCACGGGAGGATCCGGAGTTCATGGAAGTACCTGCGGCCTGCGTCCGCCCCGCCTTTCCGTGTGCCTATATGTAGCGATCACTCTACAGATCATCACCCACGCCGCTCCGCGCTGCCGCGCCGGCGGTACGGGAAGGTCACCATCGCCGCGCCCGGTGGGGGAGTGCCGCCCAGGTGGACCTATCATGGCCGGATGGTGAGGGATTCCGGCTCCGCGCCGGCCGCTGCGGGCTTCAGTAGCCGAGAGGTCATCTTGAACGCGGCGCGCACCCTTGTCGGCGAAAAAGGCTACGACGGCATGGCCATTTCGGACCTGAGCGCCCGGTCGGGCTTTCCGCCCAGCTCGATCTACTACCACTTCGGGAGCAAGCTCGGGGTCCTCGCGGCGCTCCTCGAGCGGACCTTCGAAGAGCTGCACGCCTTGTTCCCCACCCCGTCCTCGTTCGACGACCTGGCGCCGCTCGAGCGCCTCGAAGCGTGGCTCTCGGCGGCCTGCGACTCCCTCGACCGCAGGCCGGACTACCTGCGGCTCCTGGTCGCCATCAGCATCGGCCCGCAGAAGGACGCCGCCGAGGTCCAGGCCACCGTGCGGCGCATCCGCGAGTTCAGCCATGCCTCCTGGGTGGACGCGCTCACCCCGGTTTTCGCGCCGAACGGCGGCAAGAACAAGGAAGCCCTCGTCCAGCAGCTGGCCATCCTGGGGCGTGCCCTGACGGACGGCCTTTCGGTGGCCAACAGCTTCGACGGCGTGAGTTACAGCTCGCAGGTGGGCCCGTTCGTCGCCATGGTCAGCGGCCTGGCCGGGCAACGGGACGGCGCGGCGAAGCGAAAGCGCTGACGCCGGGTCGAATAACGAGCGCTCCACATAGCCGCTCACGCGGGTTCGGCCGTGGGCAACGGCGTTGCCGAGAAGACACCCTCCGGATCCATTGCCGCCTTGATTCGTTAGATCCAGCGTCAGGCCCCCGTCCGCGAGGGCGCGCCCGGCATAGTCGCCGCCTTGGCCGCGGACCGAGAGCGGCGCTCGCGGTGATACCGATCGTTCTTTCTGCTACGGTGGTGTGGTGGTGGGTGACAACCGGGAGCAGGTGTCCGAAGCGCGGTCGAGGCTGCTCGCGACGGCCACCCGGCTCTTCTACGCCGAGGGTCTGCATTCCGTGGGGGTGGACCGGATCGTCGCGGAGGCGAAGGTCACCCGCGCCACGCTGTACCGGCACTTCGCCGGTAAAGAAGATCTCGTCGTCGCCTACCTGGAGAGCGTCCACGAGATGGAGCGCGGTGCGATGGGCGCGGTCCTTTCCGATGGCCGCCCGGCGGACGACACCCTGCGGGCGATCGCCGGGTCGATCGCGGAGAGCATCCGCTCGGCCCACTTCCGCGGCTGCGCCTTCCTCAACGCGGCGGCGGAGTACCCGCACTCCGACGACCCCGTGCACCGGGCCGTCATCGCGCACCGCGACTGGTTCCTCCGCGTCATCACAGGTTTGTTCGCGCAGCTCGGCGGAATGCCCGCGGAGCAGGCGAGCCGGCATTTCGTGATGCTCCGGGACGGCGCGATGGCCTCGGGATGCCTGTCCGACCCGGCGGAGGTCGGCGAAACGTTCCTTCGGGGAGTCGAAGGGCTCCTGCGGTCCGCGTCGACGAAGGAGAACGTTCGGTCTTGACCGCCCGACGGAGCGCCGCTACCGTCGTCACGACCAGTCAGTGTGGACCTCCATCTGTCACTGAATCCCAGCGCCCCGGGAACTGTAGCCAACGCACTTTCGGCACTGTAGAGTGAGCGTTACATACAAAACCGGAAACGCCGTTCACGGCGGGCTTCCGGTGCCGGCCCAGGGCTCTCGGGGGCTGATCCGATCATCGCGACGAAGCGAGGTTTGCCTTGAATGTTCCCGTGATCGACGCGGCCCGCACCGCGGTGCTCGTCATCGACATGCAGAACGATTTCGTCGAGGAAGGCGCGCCGCTCGAATTCCCCGAAGGACGACGCGTCATCCCCGCCATCCGGAAGGTGCTCGAAGCGGCGCGCGGCCGGAAGATCCCGGTCGTCTATGCCGCGCACGTCCATCGCCCCGGCGGCGCGGACATGGGAGTCCATCGCGAGCTGTACCCACCCGTCGCCGCCGGTGAGGCTCTCGTCGACGGCGGGCGCGGGGCGGAGATCCATCCGGCGCTCACCCCGCTTCCGGGCGAACCCGTGATCAAGAAACATCGCTACAACTCCTTCTATGCCACGGATCTGGAGATCATCCTGCGGGGTCTCGGCGTGGAAACGGTGGTCCTGACCGGGATGACCACCGAGTGCTGCGTGCTGGGAACGGCCCGCGGCGCCCTGGAGCGCGGGTTCCGCTCGGTCGTGCTCCCAGACGCTTGCGCGTCCTGCGACTACCCGGATCTGGGCGCGGGCCCGATGTCCGCCGCCGAGATGCACCTGGCCGCGTTGCGGGTGATGTCCCTGACCTCGTCCCAGCTGATCGGTACCGACGACTTCCTCGCGCGGCTGCCGTGACGCCGTCCACAATGGATAGACCGCCTCTCGTGCTGCTGCACGGTGGCGGTCCGGGCGTCGACGCCGCGAGCAACTGGGCGAGCGTCCAGCCCCGGCTGTCGAGCCGATTTCGGTGCCTGGCACCGGATCTTCTCGGGTTCGGCACGCGAATCGCGGGTACGGGAGGGATCGAGGGCCCGCAGGCGTGGGCGCTGGCCCGGGCACGGCAGATCCTGGCCCTCCTCGACAGCCATGGCCTCGACCGAGTGCACGTTCTCGGTAACTCGGCCGCGGGCGGTGCCGCCGCGCTGGCACTCCTGAGCGTGGCGCCGGAACGGGTCGGCCGCGCGATCGTCATGGGCGGCGCGGGCACCGGCCCCCTGCCGCCCGCGGTTCCGTTCTATGACCATCCGACCAAGCAGTCGATGCGGGCCACCCTCGGCAGGCTCGTCGCCGACGAGAGCGAGCACGGCGCGCTACTCGATGAACTCGCCGAGGTCCGGCTGCGCCAGGCACTGCGTCCCGGGGCTGAAGCGGCCTTCCGGTCGATGTTCGCCGAGGGCCCGTTGAGGGTCGATCCCGCGACGATCACCAACCCGGTGCTCGTCCTGCACGGGCAGCGCGACCGGGTCTCCAGGGTCGGGGTCTCCGAGCGCCTCGCCGCGACGCTGCCCCACGCCCGCCTCGAAGTGGTGGCGGGGGCGGGGCACTGGATCCACGTCGACCGGCCGGACCGATTCCGCGGTCTGGTGGAGGAGTTCCTGAACGCATGACACAGCACAGCGCAGACCGGGCCGATGTCCTCATCGTCGGTGCCGGACCCGCCGGATTGACCCTGGCCCTCGACCTCGCCCAGCGGGGTGTGGAGTGCGTCGTCGTGGAGGCGGAGGAACAGCGGGCCGCCAACCCGCGGTGCAACACGACGTCCGCGCGGTCGATGGAGATCTTCCGGCGGCTCGGGCTGGCGGAAGAGATCCGGCGCGCCGGGCTGCCCGGGGACTACCCCACCTCGGTCTGCTATCGGACGACGCTGACCGGCGACGACATCTTCCGCCTCCCGCTGCCTTCCGCGCACGACGTACTGGCCGGTGCCGGTAAGGACAGCTGGCCCACGCCGGAACCCCAGCACCGCATCTCGCAGCTCTACCTCGAGCCCGTGCTGGAGCGGCACGCGAGCGAGCGGCCCGGGGTGAGCCTCGAACGCGGCACCCGGCTGGTCGATCTGCGGCAACACGACGACCACGTCGAGGCGGTGGTGGAGACCGCGGGTGCGCGGCGCACTGTCCACTGTGGATACGTGGTCGGCTGTGACGGCGCCCACAGCACCGTCCGCCGCCTGCTGGGCATCCGCTACGAGGGTGTCGACGCCATCCAGCGGTTCGTGTCGACCTTCGTCCGCTCACCCGAGCTAAGCCGGCTGACGGCGTCTGACCCCGCGTGGACGTACTGGACCTACGGCCGCCGCATCGCCTCGCTGATCGCGATCGACGGGGATTCCTTGTGGCTCAACCACGTCGCCTTCGCCCCCGGACACGACACCGAAGGCGAAGATCCCGAGCAGCTGCTGCGAGAGACGGTGGGCCGCCCGGTCGAGCACGAAATCCTCGGCGTGGTGCGCTGGACCGGACGGCGGCTCGTCGCCCAGCGCTACGGCGCGGGCCGGGTGTTCCTGGCCGGCGACGCCGCCCACATCTGGATCCCGGTCGGCGGGTTCGGTATGAACGCCGGGATCCAGGACGCCGCGACGCTCGGCTGGATGCTGGCCGCGGTCCACCACGGATGGGCGCCACCAGAGCTGCTGGACGCCTACGAACAGGAGCGCAAACCAGTCGGCGAGCAGTTCGCCGAAGCCGTTGGCGCGCAAGCACGTAGCTCGTTCGCGGAGGTCTCGCGGGACATCCACCTGCCCGGCAAAGACGGCGAGTGGGCGCGCGCCGAGCTCGCCGACCGGCTCGCTTTCACGGAACCACAACGATATTCCCCCGACGGCTTCAGCTTCGGCTACCACTACGCGGACTCGCCCCTCGTGGTCGGGGGCGAAAACCACGCGATCACCATGGGGGACTACCAAGATCGAGCGCGGCCCGGATTCCGGCTGCCGCACGTCTGGCTCGACGACGGCCGCCCGGCGCTCGACCTGCTCGGGCCCGGATTCACCCTGCTGCGGACGGACAACAGCGCCGACGTGGCGCACTGGGCCGACGCCGCGCGTGCGCTGGGGATCCCGCTCACCGTGGCCGATCTGCCCCGGGACGACCGTTATCCCGCCGCGCTCCTTCTCGTGCGCCCGGATCAGCACGTCGCCTGGATGGGCGGCGCGGACGCCCGGCCCGGGGAGCTCCTGCACACAGTCACCGGGCGCGTCCTCGCCCGCCAGCGGTAACGAGCATCTGGAGAAACGGATATGCCATACGCACTGGGCATCGACGTGGGCGGCACGTTCACCGACGCCGTCGCCTCCGACGGGGCCGGCCGGATCGTGTCGGCCAAGACCCCGACGACCCCGCCGAATCGCGAGGCCGGAGTCCTGCGCGCCATCGAGGATCTCGCCGCGGAGCTGGGCATCGGCGTCGGCGA
This sequence comes from Amycolatopsis acidicola, assembly GCF_007713735.2. Taxonomy (GTDB): domain Bacteria; phylum Actinomycetota; class Actinomycetes; order Mycobacteriales; family Pseudonocardiaceae; genus Amycolatopsis_E; species Amycolatopsis_E acidicola. Next base: position 31,948 of record NZ_VMNW02000052.1, read on the forward strand.
ACTGCTGGCACAGACCGATTACATCGCCCACGGCACCACGGCTTCGATCAACGCGCTCGTGCAGGGGACGGTGGCCGACGTCGGCCTGATCGCCACCAAGGGGCACCGGGACTCGATCTACATCATGAACGCCGAGGGCCGCACCCTCGGCCGCTCCGCACACGAAATCCAGGACACCCTCCGGCAGCGCAAACCCGCGCCCCTGATCCCGAAGTACCGCGCGCTCGAAGTCACCGAGCGGATCGACCACGCGGGCAAAGTCCTGGTGCCACTGGACGAGGACGAGGTCCGCCGCGTCGCACTGTCCCTTGTGGACCAAGGTGTCGAGGCGATCGCGGTCTGCCTGTTGTGGTCGTTCAAGAACGCCGCGCACGAGCGGCGCGTGCGGGAGCTGATCCACGAGATCGCGCCCGGGCTGTACGTCACGCTGTCGTCGGAGGTCAGCCCCCGTATCCGGGAGTTCGCGCGTACCTCCACGACGATCATGAACGCGCAGGTCGGGCCCCGGCTGCGCCAATACCTCACGCCGCTGCGGAAACAGCTGGAGGAGCGCGGGTTGAAGGGCCCGCTGCTGGTGATGCAGAGCGAAGGCGGCACGATCACGGCCGACCGGGCTCCGGACCACGCCATCACCACGGTCGGCTCGGTCCTTTCCGGAGGCGTGATCGGCGGGCTGCGCCTCGCCGGGCAATTGGGGCACCGCAACGTGATCACCACCGACGTCGGCGGCACGACCTTCCTCGCCGGCCTGATCGTCGACGGCGAGCCGGTCATGGCGCCCGGCTCGGTCGTGAACCAGTTCCCCGTCAACGCGGCCACGATCCGGGTGCACACCATCGGCTCGGGCGGCGGGGCTCTCGCCTCGGTGGACGCGGGCGGGAATCTCCGGTTGGGGCCCCAAAGCGCCGAGGCCGTCCCGGGGCCCGCGTGTTACGGCAACGGCGGCACGAAGCCCACGAACACCGACGCCAACCTCGTCCTCGGCATCCTGAGCGAACGCGGTCTGCTCGGCGGCCGCAAGCCGCTGCGGCGGGACCTGGCGCGGGAAGCGATCCGCGAGCACGTGGCCGAACCGCTCGGTCTCACGGTCGAAGAAGCCGCCATCGCCATCCACGAGGTGCAGAACGCGCAGGCAGGCGACCTCCTGCGGCGAACCGTCGTGCAGGCCGGATACGACCCGCGTGACTTCGTCGTCTACGCCTTCGGTGGCGCCGGGCCCGCCCACTGCGCGGGCTACTGCCAGGACCTCGGGGTGCGTGAAGTCGTTGTGCCCCTTGGTCCTGTCGCGTCCGCGTTCTCCGCCTACGGACTCGCCGCTTCGGATGTCGCCGTGAGCGCGGAGCTGTCCGACCCGTCGTCGTTCCCGGTCGAGCACACCCGTCTGGAGGCCCACTACGCGCGGCTCGAAGCGGACCTGCAGCGCGCCCTGGACCGGCAGAAGGTCAAGTTCCACGACGTGACCCTGCACCGGGAGATCGACCTGCGGTACTCCATGCAGGTCACCGAACTCGCCACGGCCATCCCCGGCACGGAGTTCACCGCGCACACCGGCGACGAGATCCTCCAGCGCTTCGAAGAGCAGTACGAGCGCATCAACGGATCCGGTGCCGGCTACCGCGAGGCGGGCGTGCAGGCCATCACCTACCGCGTGCGGGCCAAGGCGGGCCTCGGCTTTCCTGTCGTGCTGCCGGACATCCCCGAGGCGGACGGCCCGGACCCCGACTCGGCCTTCCTCGAACAGCGGCCGGTCTGCCTCGACTCACGGACCGGTTTCGTGCCCACCCCGGTCTACGACTACGCCCGGCTCCGCGCCGGCCACGAGATCACCGGGCCGGCGATCATCGACGTGCCGACCACCGTGGTCGTGGTCCCCGCCGGGGTCACCGGCCGCGTCGACCGTCTCGGCAACCTCGTGCTGCGCTACCAGTGAGGACGATTTTCCCATGACATCAAGGATTCCCGGGGCGGACGAGTTCACCAGCCGTCCGCTTCCGCGCGAGGAACTGCTGCGGAGCATCCCGCCCGCGCTCGCGCTTCACCGGATCGGCGACGACGCGGTGGACGCGGTCGGCGCGCTGACCTACGAGGTCGTCCGGCACCGCCTGTGGGCGATCACCCAGGAGATGGGGGAGACGCTGCGGCGGATGTCGGGCTCGCACGTCGTCACCGAGTCCAACGACTTCAACTTCTCCATCTGCGACGAGCTCGGCGAGCAGGTCCAGGTCGGCACCTACAACATCGGCCTGATCGGCTCCATGGACCTCGCGATCGTCTGGACCCTGCGCCACCGCGCGGAAAACCCGGGCATCGAAGAGGGCGACATGTTCCTGTGCAACGACCCGTGGATCGGCGGCGGGCTGCACCAGAACGACGCCGCGATCCTGGCCCCGGTCTTCTTCGAGGGCAAGCTTTTCGGCTGGACGACGGCCATCGCCCACCAGGTCGATCTCGGCGGTCCGCGCCCGGGCTCGTTCAGCCCGTCGGCCCGCGACGTGTTCGGCGAAGCCATTCCCACGCCGCCGCTCAAGGTCGTCCGCGGCGGGGTGCTGCAACGCGATGTCGCCGACGCCTGGGTCCGCCGCTCGCGCCTCCCGCATCTGGTCGGGCTCGACCTGCGGGCGAAGATCGCCGCCAACAAGAACGCGGCGGAGCAGATCCTGCGGCTCATCGGCAAATACGGCGCGGACACCGTCAAGGCCGTGATGCGGCGGATGACCGACGACGCCGAGCAGCGGCTGCGCGCGAAGCTCGAAACCCTGCCGGACGGGACGTGGTCCGCGGTGGGGTACCAGGAACAGTCGGGAACCGGTGACCGCGGCCTGCACCGGATCCAGGTGGCGATGACCAAGGAAGCCGGCAAGCTGGTGTTCGACTTCCGCGGCACCGCGGGGCAGACCGGCGTCATCAACTGTCCCTATCCGGGGTTGCGCGCCGGGATCGTGTTCACCCTGCTTCCGTTGCTGGCCGGGGACATCCCGTGGGCCGCGGGCGGCCTGATGCGCTGTTTCGAGATCATCACCGACGAGGACACGATCACCAACGCCTCGTTCCCGGCGGCGGTGGGCAAGGGGCCGTTCGGCCCGGCGTGGGGCGCGGGGAACCTCGTCGCCGAGGTACTGGCCCGGATGCTGGACGCCGAACCGGCGCACCGCACCGACGTGCAGTCGATCTGCAACGGCACCACCGATCTCTGCGTGGTGTCCGGTGTGGACAATCGGGGTGGCGGCAGCAAAGGGTTCGTGTCGCCCGTTTTCGACGTCATGGCTGGCGGATACGGCGCGCAGGTCTACCACGACGGCGTCGACACGGGCGGCCGCCTGATCATCCCCTCGGCGCGGGCCCCTGACGTGGAGATGACGGAGTATCTCTACCCGCTGGTCGCGTTGTGGCGGCGCGAGGAGACCGATTCCGGCGGGCCCGGCCGGCAGCGCGGCGGGATGAGCGGCTCGGTCTGCTATGTCCAGCACCCGGACCAGGACGGCACGATGTCGTTGGTCGTGTCCGGCACCGGCAAGGCGGCGAACCAGAACGTCGGCCTCGCCGGGGGTTATCCGGGCAACTCGCAGCTCGATCTCGTGGTGCGCGGCATCGACGAGCCCCAGCTCGCCCAGGCGGCCGCCATCCCCGGCGGCCTGGGCGAACTGGGCGGGAACGTCGAAGTGCTCCCCTGTGAAGGCGAATCGGAGCTGGGCCCCGGCGACGCGCTTTACCTGCACTGGCAGGCGGGTGGCGGTTACGGCGATCCCTTGCTCCGTTCGCCCGAGAGCGTCCGCGACGACGTGTCACAGGTACGCGTTTCGGCGGAGGCGGCGCGGGACGTCTACGGTGTTGTGCTCGGCGAGGACGGCGAAGTGGACGTGACCGCGACGGACCGGAGCCGTTCGAAGTTGCGGCGGGATCGTGCGTCCGGCGCCGGATTGCCCGACGCGGCGCTCGCGCCGATCTCGACGCCGGACCTGCGGGCCGCGCGCCGGCTCGACGACAACCTCGCGGTGCGGGAATCGCCGGACGGCGGGACCGTGGTGTGCGTCCAGTGTGGCACCGAGATCGGGCCACTGTCCGAGGGCGCGTTCGTCGCGGCGCTGGCCCGTCGTGAGTCCGCACCGAGCGACGCGGGCCCGCACATCTGGCACGACCCGCAGGAGTACGTCGACGCGGACATGGTCTTCCGCCAGCTGTGCTGCCCCGGCTGCCTGACCGCGGTCCACTCCCGGATCGTCCCGGTCGGCCACCCGCTGCCTGCCGACGACTACCGCAGCTGGGCCTGAGTCCGCGCTGATCCTCCGACGCGGTCCACTGTGGACTTCCGGACGGCCGCCGAAATCGAGAGAGGGAGAAAGAACGTTCTCTCTTGACAACCGGCGGGCGGTGGGCCACTCTGGAACGAGATAGAACGTTCGGTATCGCACTCTCCCCTGTTTCGGAAGGATCATCGTGACCACCGTTGACTCACCCGCCGCGAGCGGAATCGCACCGGCGCTGCGCCGGCTCTACTTCGTGCGGTTCGGCTTCGCCCTCGTCTGGGCGGTACTGCTGTTCGTCACCTCCCAAACGCACCTGGGCCCGATCGGCGTCGTCCTGGTCGTGCTGTACCCGCTGTTCGACGTCGCGGCCGCGGTCGTGGACGCTCGTTCCTCCCGCGCCACGGGCCCGGCCAAGGGCTTGTACGTCAACATCGTGATCAGCCTGCTCGCGGGCGTCGGCCTTGGCATCGCTTCGGCGTCCGGAGTGCCCGCGGTGCTGCGGATCTGGGGCGCCTGGGCCATCGTTTCCGGTCTGGTGCAGCTGATCGTGGCCGTCGCGCGCCGCAAGATGGGCGGCCAGTGGCCGATGATCCTCAGCGGCGGGATTTCCGTGCTGGCGGGCGGTTCCTTCATCGCCGGGGCCGGCGCGCCGAACCCCGCGCTGACCAACGTGGCCGGGTACGCGGTGCTCGGTGGCGTCTTCTTCCTCGTCTCGGCGATCCGGCTCGGCCGCGCCGCTCAGGGGAATTGACGTGGACACCACGACCTACGACGTCATCGTCCTCGGTGCGGGCCCGGTGGGGGAGAACCTCGCGGACCGGGTGGTGCGGGGCGGGCTGAGCGCCGCCATCGTCGAGCGCGAGCTGGTCGGCGGTGAATGCTCCTACTGGGCGTGCATGCCGACCAAAGCCTTGCTGCGGAGCGGGGCGGCATTGCGGGCGGCCCGGCAGGTGCCCGGCGCGCGGGAAGCGGTGACGGGTGACCTGGACGTCGCGGCCGTGCTCCGCCGTCGCGATGCCTTCGCCTCGAACTGGCAGGACGACGGGCAGGTGGCCTGGCTCGAGCGCGCGGGCATCGCGCTGTACCGGGGGCACGGCAGGATCGGCGCCGACCGGGTCGTCGAGGTGACCGGCGCCGGGGGAGTCAGGACGACGCTGACCGCCCGGCACGCGGTCGTCGTCGCGACCGGGAGCGGTGCGCTGGTCCCGGACATCGAAGGCCTGCGCGAGGCGGCGCCATGGACCAGTCGGGAGGCGGTGGCGGCACAGGAGATTCCCGGCAGGCTCGCCATCATCGGCGGCGGGGTGGTGGCCTCGGAAATGGCGACCGCGTTCAGCGCGCTCGGCTCGTCGGTGACGATGCTGGCCCGCGACGGCGTCCTGCCCCTCGCGGAGCCGTTCGCGGGGGAGCGGGTCAAGCAATCGTTGCGGGACAACGGGGTCGCGGTGCGCGTCGGGGCCGAGGCCGGGTCCGTCGAACGCGCCGGAGACGGAACGGTGTCCGTCACCCTGACCACCGGCGAGCGGATCGAGGCCGACGAGCTGCTCGTCGCGATCGGCCGCACGCCGAACACCCAGGACATCGGGCTGGAGGCTGTCGGCTTGAAGCCGGGGGCCTGGCTCGACGTGGACAGCACGATGCGGGTCGTCGGGGAGGACGGAGCGCCGCTCGGCGACGGGTGGCTTTACGCGGCCGGGGACGTGAACCACCGTGTTCTGCTTACGCACCAAGGCAAGTACCAGGCCCGTGCCGCCGGGGACGTCCTCGTGGCGCGTGCAAAGGGGGAAGCCGTCGACGACGGCCCGTGGGGCCGGCACGCGACGACGGCCGACGAACGCGCTGTGCCGCAGGTGGTGTTCACCGAGCCGGAGATCGCCTCGGTCGGCCTGACCGCGGTCGCCGCCGAGGCGGCCGGGCTGCGGATCCGGGTCGTCGACTACGACCTGGCGGCCGTCGCGGGGTCCGGCCTGCATGCCGAGGGGTACCAGGGGCACGCGCGGATGGTCGTCGACGAGGACCGGAAGGTGGTCGTGGGGTGCACTTTCGTCGGCCCGGACGTCGCGGAAATGCTCCATGCGGCGACGATCGCCGTGGCCGGTAAGGTGCCGCTGGATCGGCTCTGGCACGCGGTCCCGGCCTATCCCACCGTCAGTGAGGTGTGGCTGCGCTTCCTCGAAGCCTACGGCCGCTGAGGCGTCCTGGCCCGTCCGCCGCGCACCGGCCGGGCGGGCCACGTCGGCGATATTGGAAAACGCCGCCCTCCTCTGTAGAGTGAGCGTTACATACAAAGAAGAGGACGGCGAAGTGACGAGCACAGTGGATGTCGGGGACGCGCGGCTGGCCTATACCGAAACCGGTGCTGGGAGTCCGGTCGTCTGGCTGCACGGCTCGGGGCCGGGTGCCACGGGCCTGAGCAATTTCGGCGGCAATCTGGCGGCTTTCCCGGACTACCGGAACATCGTGATCGACCTTCCGGGATGGGGAGGGTCGCCGCGGCCGGAAACGGACGAGCCGTTGATCTTCCACGCCGCCGACAGGGTGTGCCGCGCGATGGCGTCGCTCGGGGTCGAACGTGCCCATCTGGTGGGCAATTCCTATGGCGGCGCCGTCGCGATGCGGATCGCCATGCGGTATCCGGACAGCGTGGACCGGCTCGTGCTCATGGCGCCCGGCGGGGTCCTCCCGGCGGACGCGCCGCCCTGGCCCGCCGGGCTCGAACGCCTTTTCGCCTACATGGCCGCGGAAAAGCCGTCGCGCGAGGCCATGGCCGAGTTCGTCCGGCTGATGGTCTTCGACGAGTCCCTGGCCACCGGGGAACTCATCGACGAGCGTTTCGAATCGAGTCTGCGGGTGCACCCCGAATTGCCGATTCCGCCGAATTTCGGGGACCTGACGCCGGATCTGAGTCTGATCGGCGCCGCCACTTTGCTCGTGTGGGGCCGTGAGGATCAGACGGTTCCGCTGGCGTGGGCGGGCAAGATCCTCGAGGGTATTCCCGATGCGGAACTGCGGGTGCTGCCGCATTGCCGGCACTGGGTCCAGTACGAGCGTGCGCCCGAGTTCAACCACATCGTCCGCGAATTCCTGCAGGGCGGGGCCGCGGCCGCCGCGGAGGGATGACATCGTGGGAATCAGGAAGCTGGGCTATGTCGGCCTCAACGTCACCGATCTCGGCGCGTGGACCGATCTCCTCGGGCGCACGCTCGGCATCGGCGTGAGCAAGTCCGGATCGGGCGAAATCGCACTGGCCGAACTCGACGAATTCCAGTATCGGCTCGCGCTTTATCCCTCCACTGAGGACAGTCCGCGCGAACTGGGGTGGATCGTCGATTCTCCCCAGGAGCTCGACAGGCTGAGCCGGCGTTTGACGGATGCCGGTTTCACCGTCGAGGAGGGATCGGCGGACGAGAAGGAATTGCGCGGCGCGACCGAGCTCCGGTGGTTCACCGACCCGGTGGGGTACCGCGTTGAGCTGGCTGTCGGTGAAGCGAAGGTGCGGGACCGGCGCGGCGCCACCGGTTTGGGGCACTTCGTGCAGGCCGGTCCGCGGCTCCCGGAGCTTCGGGAGCTGTATGAATCCGTGCTCGAGTTCAGGCTGACCGATTATCGTGCTCCCGGCCTGTTCTTCTTTCGCTGCAACCGGAATCATCACAGCATCGCGCTGGCGAGCGCGGACACGGCGTCGATCCACCACCTCGAACTGGAGCATGGCTCGATCGACGATGTGGGGCGGGCGTATGACCGGGCCAAGGCGCAGAGCGTGCCGATTTCGATCAGCCTGGGCAGGCACATGAACGACAAGGCGATCTCCTTCTATGTCCGGAATCCCAGCGGGTTCCATCTCGAGATCGGCTGCGGCGGCATCGAAGTCGGCGACGATTGGCTCCCGCACGATTTCGGCCGTTCGGATGAGTGGGGTCACCACCACGCCGACGCCAACCCGTTCGCTTCCCCGGCGTCGTGATGAGTGCCGTAGCGGGCCTTTCGGGTCGACGCCGGGGGAGCGGCGCGGACGGCCGACCGGATCGGCGGCGAGCCCCTGCCGCTCGACCTGAGCGAAACCGCGGCCCTGGCCGGGCGGGAGTTCGACGCCGGCATCCTGGTCAACAACGCCGGGATCCAGCATGTCGCCCCCCTCGAACACTTCGAGGCCGAACGGTTCGCCTTCATGCTGCGGTTGATGCTGGAGGCGCCGTTCCTGCTGAGTCGTGCCGTAATCCCGCGGATGTATGAGCGCGGGTGGGGCGGATCGTGCACGTTTGGAGCATCCACGGGTTGCGGGCAAGCGCTTACAAATCCGCGTACGTCAGCGCGAAGCATGGTCTCCTGGGGCTCTCGAAGGTCATCGCGCTGGAAGGCCCCGCCAAGGGGGCACGAGCAACTGCGTGTGCCCCGGCTACGTACGAACCCCGCTGGTCGAAAAGCAGTTGGCCGACCAAGCCGCGGTCCACGGCGTGAGCCGCGAGGAGGTCATGTCGGACGTCCTCCTGGCCCGGACGGCCGTGAAGCGCCTGATCGACCCAGCCGAGGTCGCCGGCGCGGTGGCGTTCCTCTGCTCGCCCGCAGCTCTCTCCGTCTCCGGCACGGAACTACTCCTGGACGGCGGCTGGAGCGCCTCGTAACGGCGGCTGGCCCCCGAGCCCCGCCGGTTCGGGGTTTGTGCGGCTTCTGGCCGGTCCGCGGTGAAGAGTCACCCGGAGGACATGAGATCGGCCCCTCGTCCTGCTCATGCAGGCGTGGGGCCGTTTGTCTTTGGTAAAGGGAGTGCCCCCGGTGAGATTCGAACTCACACTGGACGGGTTTTGAATCCGTTGCCTCTGCCAGTTGGGCTACGGGGGCGACGCGGGCAGACTTTACGCGTACCCTCGGCGACCGGGCGCGGCGGGGTAGCCCTGCGTGACGGTCGCTTACACCGTACGGACCGTTTACACCACGTGGTGAACACCATCTCACGAACTGGATCGTTCCCGGTAGGCTGATGTCCTGCGGTACGCCGCGTAGTTACCCATTCCGTCGAGCACGCAGGAGGACCCCGGTGACCGAACAGGCTGCCGAGGCAAGCGGTGTCGCCACCGAGCCGCAGCGTCGAGTGCTCGTCGCCGAAGACGAAGCACTGATCCGGCTTGACCTCGTCGAGATGTTGCGCGAAGAGGGATACCAGGTGGTGGGCGAGGCAGGCGACGGCGAAGAGGCCATCAAGCTCGCTGCCGAGCTGAGGCCGGATCTGGTGATCCTGGACGTCAAGATGCCCAAGCTGGACGGTATCGAGGCGGCCTCGAAGATCACCGGCGACCGGGTCGCGCCCGTCGTCATCCTGACCGCGTTCAGCCAGCGTGACCTGGTCGAACGTGCCCGTGACGCGGGCACCATGGCCTACCTGGTCAAGCCGTTCGCCAAGCGGGACCTCGTCCCGGCGATCGAGCTGGCGATCAGCCGCTTCAGCGAGCTGCAGGCGCTGGAGGCGGAGGTCGCGGGGCTGACCGACCGGCTGGAGACCCGCAAGATCATCGACCGGGCCAAGGGGCTGCTGATGAGCCGGCAGGGGCTGTCCGAACCGGACGCCTTCCGCTGGATCCAGCGCACCGCGATGGACCGGCGCACCACGATGAAAGCGGTCGCCGAAGCTGTGGTGGAAAGCATCGGCTCACACTGAGCCGGTAACCCGCTCGGATGAGCGGGGATCACCGATTGTCGACACCCGGTTGTTTCATTGAGACAACCGGGTGTTAATCGTCGATAAACGTTTGCTCTAACCGTCACGATGTGGATACAACACCGGCGGTAACGCTGTGCAGCGCCACTCCGGAAGGCTACGTTTCGCTCCCAGTCAGGTCCCTGTGAAGAACCAGGGGCCACGGCCGCCCACCAGGCGGCCCAGGGCAATGGGAGGAACGAGTGGCAAGAGCACGACTCACGGGAGTCATCGTGCTGGCGGCCGCGGCTGCGCTCGCGCTGGGCGCGTGCTCCGCGCGCGATCAGGGAAGCTCGTCGGGCAGCAACACCGGTTCCGCCGCGGCGCCTTCGCAGGCCGCGAACGCGGCGAACCCCGCGGGCGACGGTAAGGCCGTCTGCTCGGGCGTCTCGCTCGCGTACGCCGGCACCATCAACGGCGCCAGCGCCGCGCTCGGCCAGAACATCCTGCGCGGTGCCGACCTGGCGGTGAAGCAGCACAACCAGGCCAACCCCGGCTGCCAGGTGACGCTCAAGCAGTTCGACACCCAGGGCAAACCCGACCAGGCGCCCGGCATCGTGACCCAGGTGATCAGCGAGGCCGACATCATCGGCGTCGTGGGCCTGCCCTTCTCCGGCGAGTCCAAGGCGGCCGGCAACCTGTTCAACCAGGCCGGCCTGGTCACCATCTCGCCGTCGGCGACCAACCCGGCGCTGTCCACCAACGGCTGGAAGACGTTCTTCCGCGGCATGGGCAACGACTCGGTGCAGGGCCCCGCGGCCGCGAAGTTCATCACCGACACGCTCAAGGCCAACAAGGTCTGCGTCATCGAGGACGACTCCGACTACGGCACCGGCCTCGCCGCGCAGATCACCCAGGCGCTCGGCGCCAAGGCCAGCTGCCAGGACAAGGTGAAGACCGGCCAGACCGACTTCTCCGCCGTGGTCAACAAGATCTCGACCGAGAACCCGGACGTGGTCTTCTACTCGGGCTACTACCCCGAAGCGGGGCCGTTCGCCCAGCAGCTCAACGACAAGGGCGTCACGGCGAAGTTCGTCGGCCCGGACGGCGTGAAGGACCCCGAGTTCGTCAAGGGCGCGGGCGCCGGCGCGAGCAACGCCTACTTCACCTGCCCGTGCGTCCCGGAGGACAACTTCAAGGACTTCACCGCCGCGTTCAAGCAGATCGAGGGCGCCGACCCCGGCACGTACTCGCCCGAGGGCTACGACGTCACCACGATCATGCTCAAGGGCATCGACTCGGGCGTGAAGGACCGGGCGGGCCTGCTGGACTTCGTCAAGAACTACGACGGCCAGGGCCTGACGAAGCACTTCAAGTGGAACGCGCAGGGCGAACTGTCCGACACGCCGGTCTGGAGCTACCGCGTCGAAGGCGGGAAGATCGTCAACAACGGCCAGATCAGCTGAAAACCGACCGAGACACGGGCATGCACACGGCCGACCGCCGTGTGCATGCCCGCTCCGTACCCGGGAATAGAGTGAACCCTTGAACCCCGCGATGACCGCTTCCCTCGTCCACACCCAGACCTGGATCCAGTTCGACGTCCACGGCCTGGCGCAGCAGTTCTGGAACAACACCGTGGACGGCCTGGCGCAGGGCGGCATCTACGCCCTGATCGCGCTCGGCTACACGCTCGTCTACGGCGTGCTCAAACTGATCAACTTCGCCCACTCCGAGGTGTTCGTGGTGGGCGCCTTCGCCACCTGGATCACCTTCTACCTCTTGGGTTTCCGCACCGGCGCGACCCCGGACCTCTCGGTGGTCGAGACCATCGGCTTCCTCGCGATCGCCTGCATCGCCGCGATGGCGGTGTCCGGCGCGACCGCGGTGGCGCTCGAACGCATCGCGTATCGCCCGCTGCGCAACAGGAACGCGCCCCGGCTGGTCTTCCTGATCACCGCGATCGGCGCCTCGTTCGCCATCCAGCAGACCCTGAAGCTGATCTTCGGGCTCAACCAGCAGCCGCAGATCCGCCTGCTGCAGCCGGAACCGCTGTTCCGGCTCTTCGGCGCGTCGGTGACCAACATCCACATCATCCTCGTGGTCGCCGCCGTCGTGCTCTGGTACGTCGCCGACTACTTCGTCAACCGGACCCGCCTCGGCCGCGGGATCCGCGCCGTGGCACAGGATCCCGACACCGCGACGCTGATGGGCGTGAACAAGGAACGCGTCATCATCGTGACGTTCCTCGTCGGCGGCCTGCTCGCCGGCGCGGCCGCGATGTTCTACATGATGCGCATCCCGCAGGGCGCCATCTACAACGGCGGTTTCCTGCTCGGCATCAAGGCGTTCACCGCCGCCGTGCTCGGCGGCATCGGCAACCTGCGGGGCGCGCTGCTGGGCGGGCTGATCCTCGGCCTCGTCGAGAACTACGGCCAGTCGCTGTTCGGCGGCGGCTGGAAGGACGTGGTCGCGTTCGTGGTGCTGGTGATCGTGCTGATGTTCCGCCCGACCGGCATCCTCGGCGAGTCACTCGGGAAGGCGCGGGTATGAACATCAGCCAGCGCTGGAACAACCTTTCCCGGCCCGCGCAATGGGGTTTCCTGGTCCCCGTCGTGGTGCTCATCTACTTCCTGCCGGTGCTGAACCCGCCGCTGATCGCGACCACCGGCACCGACTTCCCGACCGCGATGTTCGACGTGGCCCGCTACGCGCTCGTCGCGATCGGGCTGAACGTCGTGGTCGGGCAGGCGGGCCTGCTGGACCTGGGCTACGTGGGTTTCTTCGCCGTCGGCGCGTATGTCGCGGCGCTGTTCACCAGCCCGGACTCCTCGCTGCACAAGATTCCGTACCTGTGGACGCTGCCGCTCGCGATGGCCGTCACGATGATCTTCGGGATCATCCTGGGCACCCCGACGCTGCGGCTGCGCGGGGACTACCTGGCGATCGTGACGCTCGGCTTCGGCGAGATCATCCGGCTGCTGGCCGACAACGTCGACCCGCTGCGCGGCCAGGTGGGCTTCCAGGCGGTCGGCACGGTCGGCGGCAAACCGCTGTTCGAGAACGCCACCCAGTGGTACTGGCTGACGATCACGATCATCATCGCGGTGCTGATGCTCGTCGGGAACCTCGAACGCTCGCGGGTGGGCCGCGCGTGGGTGGCCATCCGCGAGGACGAGGACGTCGCCGAGATCATGGGCGTGGCCACCTACAAGTTCAAGATCTGGGCGTTCGTCATCGGCGCCGCGATCGGCGGGCTGTCCGGCGCGCTGTACGCGGGCAAGGTCGGCTTCGTGAACAACCAGTCCTTCGACGTGGTGACCTCGATGCTGTTCCTGGCCGCGGTGGTGCTCGGCGGCGCGGGCAACAAGGTCGGCGTGCTGCTGGGCGCGGCCGTGGTGGCGTACCTGCCGTTGCGGTTCGTGCAGATCGCGCAGTACAACTTCCTCATCTTCGGGATCGCGCTGATCGTGCTGATGATCTTCCGCCCGCAGGGTCTGCTCGGTGCCCGCCAGCGCCTGCTGGCGCACGGAAGAAAGGCGTACCAGCGGCTGATCGGGCGCGGTGAGCAGCTCAGCGGCGAGAGCGCGCTGGCGAGCGAACGGGCGGGGGAGAGCCGATGACGAACCCGGAAGAAGAACCCCTCGAAGGCGGCATCGTCGCCGAAGTCGCGCACATGACCGCGGAACAGCGCGCCGAGCACGACGCGGAAGTCGCCGAAGCCGTCGCGCCCGGCCGCGAGATCCAGGTCGAGATCGGCGAGACCCTGCTGGAACTGCGGGACGTCACGCTGAAGTTCGGCGGCCTCACGGCGCTGGATTCGGTGTCGTTCGGCATCCGGCGCGGCGAGATCCTGGGCCTCATCGGCCCGAACGGGGCGGGCAAGACGACCTGCTTCAACGCGATGACCGGGGTCTACCGGCCCACCTCGGGCAAGGTGCTGCTGGAGGGCAAGCCGATCGGCAAGGCGGCCCGGCACAAGATCACCCAGCGCGGGATCGCCCGCACGTTCCAGAACATCCGGCTCTTCGGCGAGATGACGGCGCTGGAGAACGTGGTGGTCGGCGCGGACGCGCGGCACAAGACGAGCGTGCTGGGCGCGCTGATGCGCCTTCCCCGCCACCAGAAGGAGGAGTGGGAGGCGGTCGAGCGCGCGATGGCGCTGCTGGAGTTCGTCGGGATCGCCGACCGCGCCGCGGACAAGGCGAAGAACCTGCCGTACGGCTACCAGCGGCGGCTGGAGATCGCGCGGGCGCTGGCCACCGAGCCGAAGCTGCTCTGCCTCGACGAGCCGGCGGCCGGGTTCAACCCCGCCGAAAAGGAAGGGCTCATGGAGCTGATCCGCAAGATCCGCTCCGACGGGTACACGGTGCTGCTGATCGAGCACGACATGCGGCTGGTCATGGGCGTGACGGACCGGATCGTGGTGCTCGAGTTCGGCAAGAAGATCGCCGACGGCGTCCCGGCCGAGATCCGGGAGAACCCGGCGGTGATCGCCGCGTACCTGGGGGTGGGTGAAGATGACGCTGCTTGAGCTGGCCGGGGTTTCGGTGCACTACGGCCGGATCCAGGCCGTGTCGGAGCTGTCGATCTCGGTGGATGAGGGCGAGATCGTCGCCCTCATCGGGGCCAACGGCGCGGGCAAGTCCACGACGATGCGCGCGATCTCCGGCATCCGGCCGCTCTCGGGCGGCCGGATCAGTTTCGCCGGCGAGGACATCACCAAGCTGCGCGCGGACCTGCGCGTGGTGCGCGGGATTTCGCAGGTGCCCGAAGGCCGCGGCGTGTTCCCCGGGATGACGGTGGCCGAGAACCTCGACATGGGCGCGTACGCGCGCAAGGACCGCAAGAACCTCCCGGCCGATCTGGAGCGCGTGTACGAGCTGTTCCCGCGGCTGAAGGAACGGCGGACCCAGGCCGGCGGCACACTTTCGGGTGGAGAACAGCAGATGCTGGCGATCGGCCGCGCGCTGATGGCCAAGCCGAAACTGCTGCTGCTGGACGAACCGTCGATGGGGCTCGCGCCGCAGTTCATCGCGCAGATCTTCCGCATCATCACGGAGATCAACCAGCAGGGCACCACGGTGCTGCTGGTCGAGCAGAACGCGCAGCAGGCGCTTTCCCGCGCCCACCGCGCGTACGTGCTGGAGACCGGGCAGATCACCAAAACGGGCGCGGGCAGGGATCTGCTCGCGGACCCGTCGATCAAGGAGGCGTACCTCGGCGTCGCCTGAGCCGCGCGCGAAAAGGCCCCCGCTCGCGAGAGCGGGGGCCTTTTCCTTGGTACGTCAGGCTTCCGGCCGGTCCCGCACGATGCAGGACAGCCGCGCCGTGCAGGTGCGCTTGCCCCTGTCGTCGGTCAGCACGATCTCCGTGGTGATGGTGCCGCGCCCGACGTGCACGGGAACGGCGGTGCCGGTGACGACGCCGCTGGTGACCCCGCGGTGGTGGGTGCAGGACAGCTCGAAGCCGAGCGTCATCTTGGCGGCGCCCGCGTTCAGCGCGGCGACGGTCGAACCGAGCGCCTCGGCCAGCACCGCGTTCGCGCCGCCGTGCAGCAGCCCGTACGGCTGCAGGTTGCCGGCCACCGGCATCGTGCCGACCACCCGCTCCGGCGTCACTTCGACCAGCTCCAGCCCGATCTTGTCGTTGAGCTGCTGGTCGGCGACGGCCGGGTTGATCCCGGCCAGCTGGTCACGGATCTCTTCCGAGAGGTTTTCGGTCACGCACGGCTCCTATTTCGATACGACAGGCGAGGCTGTCAGACCCTCACCCTAGACTCGCTCCCGTGAGCCCCAGCCAGAAGCAGACAGTAGCGAACACCACAGCGAGCACGGCCCCCGCGGAGCCGCGCCTGCTGCTGATCGACGGCCACTCGATGGCCTACCGCGCCTTCTTCGCCATCCCGGCGGACAACTTCCGCACCTCCACCGGGCAGGTCACCAACGCGGTGTTCGGGTTCACCTCGATGCTGATCAACCTGCTGCGCGACGAGCAGCCCACGCACCTCGCGGTCGCGTTCGACGTCTCCCGGCAGACGTTCCGCTCGGAGCGCTACGCCGAGTACAAGGCGGGCCGCTCGGCCACCCCGGACGATTTCAAGGGGCAGGTCGACCTGGTCAAGGACGTGCTCGCGGTGCTGGGCATCCCGTCGCTGGCGGTGGAGTCGTACGAGGCGGACGACATCATCGCGACGCTCACCACCGAGGCCGTGCAGGAGGGCTTCGAGGTGCTCATCTGTACCGGTGACAGGGACGCGCTGCAGCTGGTCGGCGACACGGTGACGGTGCTGTACCCGCGCAAGGGCGTCTCCGAGCTGACCAGGTTCGACCCGGCGGCGGTGACGGAGAAGTACGGCCTGAGCCCGCTGCAGTACCCGGACTTCGCCGCGCTGCGCGGCGACCCGTCGGACAACCTGCCGGGCATTCCCGGCGTCGGCGAGAAGACGGCCACCAAGTGGATCCAGCAGTTCGGCTCGCTGAACGAGCTGATCGACCGGGTCGACGAGGTCAAGGGCAAGGTCGGGGACGCGCTGCGCGCCCACCTGCAGTCGGTGATGCTGAACAGGCAGCTCACCGAGCTGGTGCGCGACGTCCCGCTGGAGACCGGCCCGGGTGACCTCGCGCTGCGCCCGTGGGATCGCGAAGCGGTGCACAGGCTCTTCGACGAGCTGGAGTTCCGCGTCCTGCGGGACAGGCTGTTCGCCACCCTGCAGAGCGCCGAGCCGGAGGCCGACCAGGGCTTCGAGGTCAGCGGCGCTGCGCTGCCGACGGGCGGGCTCACCGCGTGGCTCGCGGAGCACACCGGGGAGGGCGAGCCGGTCGGGCTTTCCTTCCGCACCACCGGTTCGTCGGTCGCCTCGGACGTGCAGTCCATCACCTTCGCCGCGGCCGACGGCCAGGGCGCGTACGTCGATCTGTCCACAATGGACGCCGAGGACGAGAAGGCGCTGACCGCGTGGCTGGCCGACCCGTCGATAGCGAAGACGGGGCATTCGCTGAAGGTCGCGCTGCACGGGATCCTGGCCCGCGGCTGGCGGATCGCCGGGCTGAAGATGGACACCGCGCTCGCGGCGTACCTCGCGCGGCCGGGGCAGCGCACCTTCGAGCTGGACGACCTCGCGCTGCGCTACCTGCACCGGGAGCTGCGCTCGGACAGCGACGAGGGTGACGGCCAGCTGTCCCTGCTCGACGGGGACGGGGGCGACCAGAAGCTGGTGAACGGCGAGCTCGTGCGCGCCCGCGCGGTGGCGGAGCTGGCCGTGGCGCTGGAGGAGGAGCTGGGCAAGCTCGGCGGCAGCAAGCTGCTGGCCGAGATCGAGCTGCCGCTGCTGGAGGTCATCACCGAGGTCGAGGCCGCCGGCGTCGCGGTGGACGTCGAGCAGCTGACCGACCTGGAGTCGCATTACGCGTCCCGCGTGCGCCAGGCCGAGTCCGACGCGTTCGGGGTCATCGGCAAGCAGATCAACCTCGGCTCGCCCAAGCAGCTGCAGGTGGTGCTGTTCGAAGAGCTGCAGATGCCGAAGACCAAGCGCACCAAGACCGGCTACACCACCGACGCGGACGCGCTGCAGACGCTGTACGAGAAGACCGAGCACCCGTTCCTGCAGCATCTGCTGGAGCACCGCGACGCCACCCGGCTCCGGTCCACTGTGGAGGGTCTGATCAAGTCCATCGCGGACGACGGCCGGATCCACACCACGCTGCACCAGACCATCGCGGCCACCGGGCGGCTCTCGTCGGTGGACCCGAACCTGCAGAACATCCCCATCCGCACCGACGAAGGCCGCCGCATCCGGGACGCGTTCGTGGTCGGGGCCGGCTACTCCGAGCTGATGACCGCGGACTACAGCCAGATCGAGATGCGGATCATGGCGCACCTCTCGGAGGACGCGGCGCTGATCGAGGCCTTCCAGTCCGGGTTCGACTTCCACGCCGCCACCGCCGCGAAGGTGTTCGGCGTCGAGCCGGCGGACGTCACCGGCGCGCAGCGCGCCAAGATCAAGGCGATGAACTACGGGCTGGCCTACGGCCTGTCCGCGTACGGGTTGTCCAACCAGCTCAGGATCTCCACCGAGGAGGCCAAGGGGCTGATGGACGACTACTTCGACCGCTTCGGCGGGGTGCGCGACTACCTGCAGAGCATCGTGTCGGTCGCGGCGAAGAGCGGGTACACGGAGACGATCTTCGGCCGCCGGCGCTACCTGCCCGACCTCAACAGCGACAACCGGCAGCGCCGCGAGATGGCCGAGCGGATGGCGCTCAACGCGCCCATCCAGGGCAGCGCGGCGGACATCATCAAGGTCGCGATGCTCAACGTGCAGCGCGCGCTGAAGTCCTCGGACGCCTCGAGCAGGCTGCTGCTGCAGGTGCACGACGAACTGGTGCTGGAGATCCGCGACGGCGAGCACGAGCAGGTGGAAGCGTTGGTGCGCAAGGAAATGGGCGCCGCGTACGACCTGGCCGTGCCGCTGGAGGTGTCGGTCGGGTTCGGCCGCTCCTGGAACGACGCGGCGCACTGACGTGGGCACGGCGGCGGCCCGCCCGGCCGTGGAGCACCTGCGGCGCGCCAAGGACTGGATGGACGCGCACTACGCGGAGCCGCTCGACACCGAACGGGGCGCCGCCGTCGCCGGCTGGTCGCGCCACCACTTCCCGATCCGGCCGAAAAGCAGGCCGCCCGTGGCCGACCGTGGCCGACCGGGAGCCGCCCGCGCCAGGCGGATAGCCGTGACTGTCGGCCGGATCGGGAACGATCAGCGCAGTATCCGGTGCGTCGCGGCCGCGTATGGGGAGACGCCCAAGGCGTATCTCACGCGGCGGCGGATCGAGCGTGCGCAGGACCTGCTGCGGTCGGTGAACCTGTCGGTCACCGAGATCTGCGTGGCCGTCGGCTTCACCAGCCTCGGCACGTTCACCGAGCTGACAGGGGAGTCCCCGTCGGCGTACCGGGCGAAAGCGCACGCGGACGGCCCGCCCGCGGTGCCCGGCTGTTACCTGATGATGTGGACGAGGCCCAGCAACCTCGGATAAGCACTCCCGCCGGTCCTGCGGCCAGCGTCGACCGCGGCAAGTTCCGGCAAGGGAGGCACACCATGATCACCGGCCTGTCACACGCGAGCATCTCCGTGCTCGACCAGGACTCCGCGAAGGAGTTCTACACCGGGAAGCTCGGCTTCGAGGTGCGCGACGACCTGCGCGCCGGGGACTTCCGCTGGCTCACCGTCGGCCCGCCGGGGCAACCCGACTTCCGCCTCATCCTCATGCGGCCGGGCCCGCCGCAGCAGGACCCGGAGACCGAGAAGCTCATGCGGGAGCCCATCGCGAAGGGCGCGGTCAGCTCGGGCGTCTGGCAGACCAGTCGACTGCCGCAAGACCCACGCGGAGCTTTCCGCCCGCGGCGTCACTTTCCTGCAGGAGCCCCCCGAACGCCCTTATGGCGTCGAAGCCGTGTTCCGCGCCGGCTCCGGCAACTGGTTCAGCCTCACCGAGCGCTACGGCGAAGGGCTCGACCTGAGCAAAGGCTGGGGCTGAGGGCGCCTGTGAACAGCGTGTTTCCTTCCGAAAAAGCCCCGGATGGCGTCCTGCGCGTGGCCTGACGCGACGGTAGCGTCGGGCCCATGGCAGGCGGGCGAGCTCTTGTTCTGGCGGGCACCGGAATGCTGCCGGAGGTGGTCGAAGCGTTGGTGGCCGAGGGCTGGCACGTGGTGCTGCCGAGCCGCAGGTACAGCCCGATAGCCGAGCCGGAGACGAAACCGGGCATCGCCGCGCTGCGCAAGCTCCGCCCGCGCGGGAACCGGCCCACCGCCAACGGCGCCAAGGGGCGCGGGCCCCGCGCGATCTGGGTCGAGGCGCACTGGGACAGGCCGCGCGAACTGGCCGGGAAAGCCGGATCCGCGCTCGGCGGGCCGGCGGACCTGCTGGTGGCGTGGGTGCACGAGCAGTACCGGCGTTCGGTGCTCGGCGCGTGCGAACGGCTGCTCGCCCCGGGCGCCCCGGTGGTCGAGGTGCGCGGCGCGGGCGGCCCGCAGGACCACCCCGAGCCGGTGCTCGCCGCGCACCCCACGCAGCTGGTGCTCGTCGGCGCGATCTCCGAGGTGGGGGACCGGCCGATGGGGCACGCCGAGGTGAGCCAGGGCGTGCTGGAGGCGGTGAGCCGGGCGGCCGCCGGGCGGCCGGCCTCGCTCCACCAGCTCGGTCAGTCGCGTCCGCTGGTGCTCTGAGTCCTGCGCTGTTTGTTACTGATCCGGCCACGGCCGGGATCGGTGAATCCGCGCAACAACATCAGGATCGAGTCACGGACGTCCGCGCGGCTGCGGTGGGTCTGGAACGTCTGCCAGTCGAGCGCGACCACGAGCAGCGTGCCGAAAAGCCCCGCCGCGGCCGTGGACACGTCCACGTCCGGCGGGAGCCGTCCGGCATCGGCCATGCGCTCGAGTTGAGCCTTGACGATCGACACGACTTCTTCGCGCATCAGGGTCAGCGTCTCGTGCCACTGGCCCGGCGTGCGCCACATTTCGCTCACCAGGATCTGCGAAAACCCCCGGTACTCGGCGATGAACCCCAGCCCGGTGTCCACAAGGGACTCCAGCCCGGTCACCGGGTCCGGCTCGCTTTCGTGCTCGCGCAACCGGTCCGCGAGCTGCCCGACGCCGTAGCGCAGCAGCGCGTCGATCAGCCCGTCCTTGCTGCCGAAGTTGTAGTAGACCGTGCCCTTGGCGACCCCGGCCTCGGCCGCGATGTCGTCGACGGTGAGCCCGACCAGGCCGTGGCTGCCCGCGAGTTTCAGCGTGGCTTCGAACAGGCGCTGCTTCGTGGAGGTCACAGGATCAGCTCCGGCTGCAGTTTCGACACCGTCCACACTCGTTGTTTGCGCGCGGCCAGCGCCGAACCCAGCACGGCGACGACGAGGTAACCGCAGAGCACCGCGATGTCGGCCAGGCTGCGCAAGGACGCGCCGGTGTAGAACAGGTGCCGGAATCCGTCCACCACATAGCTCATGGGTAGCACGACGTGCAGCGGGTACAGCGCGTCGGGCAGGGTCTGCCACGGGAACGTGCCGCCCGCGCTCACCAGCTGCAGCACCAGCAGCACCAGGCCGAGGAACTTGCCGACGGCGCCGAACAGCGCGTTCAGCGCGTGCACGATCGCGGTGAACGTCAGCGACGCCAGTATCGCGAACCCGATGGCGCCCAGGGGATTCGCGACATGGATGCCGACGAGCCAGGTGACCGCGCCGAAGAGCACGAGCACCTGCAGGATCCCGAGTATCCCGGCCGCGAGCCAGCCGCCGATCGCGACCCGCAGCGGCGAAACCCCGGCGGCGATCGCCCGCGTCGAGAGCGGGCGCAGCAACAGGAACAGCACGAACGCGCCGATCCACGTGGCGAGCGCGATGAAGAACGGCGCGAGCCCGGCGCCGTAGGTGCCCGCCGAGGCCACCCCGGCGTTGTCCACGGTCACCGGGTCGGCGATCGTGTCGGCGGTCGCGGCGCGCGTCGGGTCGTTCGGGTTGGGGATCTGGTTGAGCCCCTCCCGCAGGCCGTCGCGCAGCTGTCCGGCGCCGGTGGCCAGTTCGGTGCTGCCGGAAAGCGCTGTCTTCTGGCCGTCGTTGAGTTTCGCCGCTCCCGCCGACAGCGAGTTCGCGCCGTCGGAAGCCTGCGCGATGCCGTTCGTGAGCTGGGGTGCCGAGGCGGCGAGAGTGGCCGCGCCGGTGGCGACCTGCTGCGAACCGCTGGCGAGCTGGTTCAGCTGCGACGACGCGCTCTGCACGCGGGCGTTGGCCTGGTCGACGGGGGAGCGGAGTTCGGAGAGGACCGAAAGTACCTGCTGCACCTGGGTTTCCGGCACGCCATCGGCGCGAAGCCGTTGCGCCAGCTGGTCGTTGACGTTGTTCAGGGTGTTCTGCAGATCGGCGGACCCGTTGGCGAGCGTGGCCCCGACAGCGGCGACCTGCGCGTTGCCCGCCGAAACCTGGGCCGCGCCGTCCGCGAGCTTCTTCGTGTCCGCGGGCAACGAGGAAGTGCTCGATTTCAGCGTGGTCAACCCGCTCGCCAGTGTGGTGCTGCCGGAGGCGAGTTGCGCCGCGCCATCGGCGAGTTGCTGCTGCCCGCCCTGTAGCTGGGCGGCGCCGTCGGCGAGCTTCGACGCTCCGTCCGCGGCTTCCTGGGTTTTGCCGTAGATCGTGGAAAACCCGATGAGGAACCGGTTCGCGGCCTCGGCGCCGACCTTCTCCGCGATCGTGCTGCGGATCTGCTCCGCGACCTGGTTCGCGATCGTGTGCGAGAGGTAGTTGTTGGCGTCGTTGGTGGTCAGCCGGATGGTCGCCTGTTCCGGGGTGAAGTTCCCGGACGAGGTCAGCGCGGTGGAGAAGTCCTTCGGGACGGTGATCGCGAACGAGTACCTGCCGTCCTGCACGCCTTGCTGCGCTTCGTCGGCCGAGGTCTCGTGCCAGCTGAAGGTGCCGGACTTGACCACGTCGCCGGTCACCTCCTGGCCGACGTTGCGGTCGCCGGAACCGGCGTCGAGGTTGACGATCGCGGCGGGCAGTTTGCTCAGCCTGCCGTACGGGTCGTAGTTCGCGTAGAGGTAGAAGGACGCGTACAGCAGCGGCACCAGCACGAGCGCCACGACGGCGAGCTTCGGCAGCGTGCCCGCGGTGAGCCGGCGCAGTTCGTTGACGGCGATGCGGAAGCTGGTCACGGCTGTTCTCCGATCCGGGCCGGGGTGGCGGGCAGGGATTCCAGCGGGGTGGTGGCCGTCAGCACGACCACGGCGAGCCCGTTCTCGGCGTGCTTGCGGGCGAGATCCGCCCAGCTGTCCACGTCGCTGGTGTGCCGGTCGGGGGTGTCGAGGACGAGCAGCCGGACCCCGCGCCGGTCCGCGGCGAGCTCGGTCAGCAGCCGCGTCCGCGTTGCCGCGCCGAGGTTTTCGAAGCGCACGTTCGCCAGCCCGGCCGCGTCGTGCTCGGCCAGCCAGCGCGCGACGTCTTCCTTCCCCGCCGGGCGCCGGGCGAGCGCGAGCTCCTCGCCGGCGACGACGCGCAACGGCAGCGCGCCCTCCGGTTCGCTGATGCCGGGCGCGTCCACGACCGCCGTGAGGTCGCGTAGCCGGGCGGCGTCGATCTTGTCGTCGAGCGTGACGACCCCGGTCCGCGGGCGCATCCGCCCGGTGAGCGCGAGCCCGAACGCGGTCACCCCGGCGCCGGGCTCACCGTGCACGAAGGCGAGTTCGCCGTCGGCGACGGACAACGAGGTCGGGGGCAGGAGGGTGCCGTGCGGCCCCTCGATCGACACCCGGTCGGCGCGCACGAGCACGGGAGACTCCTTTGAACTGACTGGTCAGTTCAAAACGCTACGACGGGTGCGGCCGACCCGCAACTCGCGGCGGTGCCGATGTGGTCAGCGCAACGCCGAAGCGGGCTGCGCCTCCCAGTAAGTCCACAGTGGACGATAACCCTGCCGGGGCCAGAACTGCGCGGCGAGCGGGTTGGTCGGGTTGAAGTAGAGGTAGGTCCCGGTCGCCCCGGACGCATGGAAGTCGCGGTGCACGGCCGCCATCAGCGCCCGGCCCGCCCCGCCGCCCCGGGCCTCGGGCCGGGTGGCCACGTTGTTCACGTAACCCCAGCGCCCCACGGGAAGCAGCTCGGCCGCCCACGAACCCGGCGCGGCTTCGACCCAGCCGCAGTCGGCCACCGCGACCGCGACGCCGTCGCGCTCGGCGAGCCAGATCGGCGCTCCCGCGTCGAGGCTCCGGCGCAGCTGCGGCGCGATGAGCTCCCGGACGCCCGGCCGCGCGCGCAGCGTGACCTGCGCGGTGTAGTCGAAGGTGACCATGATCAGGTCCAGGGTCTCCTCGAAATCCTCCCGCCGGGCCCGCCGGATGGTGACGCCGCGCGGCGGCGCGCCGTCGGCTTCGGGGCGGGCGGTGCGCACGGCGAGCACGGACGCGGGGATGAGGCCATGGCTGAGAAAAGCGTGGATCGCCGGGGCGTCGCGGCTGGGCCAGGTGACCGTGCACGCCGAGTCGGGGCCGGGAGATTCCGCGTCCATCCGGTGCCGCCACGCCCGCAGCAGCACGTCCATCCCTTCGGTTCCGGTCTCGCCGGGGAAGGGGAACAGCTGCCACACGCGCTCGGCCGACCAGAGCAGGTCGAGCGAGCCCGCGGCGTGCCGCTGGCTTTGCAGCACCGCGGACACCTGGACGCCGTCGGTGGTCGCGGCCGTGAGCACCTCGCCCTCGGGCAGGCCCTGTGGCGGCGGCACGAGCGGGTCGGCGGCGGCGAACCGTGCCCGCTGGGTGCTCAGCAGCGCGCCGGCCGCCATCACGGCTCCCGGCGGGTCACGAAGATCGCGGTGCCCGGGAAAAGCTTGCCCCGCAACGGACTCCACTGTCCCCAGGTGCGGGTGTGCCCGGCGGGCCACTCCGGTTCGACGAGGTTCTCCAGCCGGAAACCGGTGCCGGACAAGGCGCGCACGTAGTCGCCGAGGGTGCGGTGGTACTCGACGTAGGTGGCGCGGCCCTCGGCATCGACCTCCGCGTAGGGCGTGCGGTCGAAGTACGGCTGCGTCGCGGTGAGGCCGTTCGGGCCGGGGTCGTCCGGAAAGATCCATCGCATCGGATGGGTCACCGCGAAGACCCACGGGGCGTCGGGGCGCAGCACGCGGCGCAGCTCGGCGAAGACCGCCGACACCGACGCCACGAACGGGATCGCGCCGAACGCCGAGCAGGCGGCGTCCATGCTCGCGTCCGCCAGCGGAAGTTCTTCGGCGCTCGCCTGGATGAGCGGAATAGCCGCACCGGTGCGGGCGTTGGCTTGGGCAGCATGCCGCAGCATTCCACCGGACAAGTCGAGCGCGAACGGGCTCGCGCCCTGGCCTTCGAGCCAGCGCGAGCACGCGGCCTGACCGCAGCCGATTTCGGCCACGCGCAGGCCGGCCACGTCGCCCAGCAGGGCGGCGTCGGCTTCACGCAGCCCTTCCGGGCACCAGACGAAATCCGCGTCGCCCAGGAAGTCACCGTGCGCGGCCTGGTAGTCGTCGGCGTCGGCGTCCCACCAGGCCAGATTCGCGGCGGTGGCTTCGCGGCCGCCCACCGGGCGGTGCGCGACGCCGACGGTACCGAGCAGTTCCTCGGCGCGGGCGTGGCGATCCTGCGGTGTCACGGTCGCATTGTCACCCGCCCCGGAACCGGGGCGCGTACAGGAGACCCTGTTTGTGCCGTGTGTGGGCGACCGCGTACGCTATCTCCAGCGCAGTGGGTTCGCGCTACCTGCAGCTCGGGGCGAGATCATCCCGGGTACGGGTCGCGCTTCTCGGCGGTGGAGGCTCGCGGTCGTTCGCAGGAACGTTTGCTCTGTTCTGCCGTCGTTCCCGCGGCGCACGCAAACTACAAGCCCACTAATTCCCAGCCGTTACCGGAGCAACCCACCTAATGACCACCGACACCACCACCGTCCCGACGGCCGAACCGCAGGCCCAGCAGGTCGCCATCAACGACATCGGGTCGGAGGAAGACTTCCTCGCGGCGATCGACAAGACGATCAAGTACTTCAACGACGGCGACATCGTCGAAGGCACCATCGTCAAGGTCGACCGCGACGAGGTGCTGCTCGACATCGGGTACAAGACCGAGGGCGTCATCCCTTCGCGTGAGCTGTCCATCAAGCACGATGTCGATCCCGGCGAGGTCGTCGCCGTCGGTGACGAGGTCGAGGCCCTCGTTCTCCAGAAGGAGGACAAGGAGGGGCGGCTGATCCTGTCCAAGAAGCGCGCCCAGTACGAGCGCGCCTGGGGCACGATCGAGGAGCTCAAGGAGAAGGACGAGCCCGTCAAGGGCACCGTCATCGAGGTCGTCAAGGGCGGCCTCATCCTCGACATCGGCCTGCGCGGCTTCCTGCCCGCGTCGCTGGTGGAGATGCGCCGCGTGCGCGACCTGCAGCCGTACGTCGGCCGCGAGCTCGAGGCCAAGATCATCGAGCTGGACAAGAACCGCAACAACGTGGTGCTGTCCCGCCGGGCCTACCTCGAGCAGACCCAGTCCGAGGTGCGCAGCGAGTTCCTCAACGCGCTCGCCAAGGGCCAGGTCCGCAAGGGCGTCGTCTCCTCGATCGTCAACTTCGGCGCGTTCGTCGACCTCGGCGGGGTCGACGGCCTGGTGCACGTCTCCGAGCTGTCCTGGAAGCACATCGACCACCCGTCCGAGGTCGTCGAGGTCGGCCAGGAGGTCACCGTCGAGGTGCTCGACGTGGACATGGACCGCGAGCGCGTGTCCCTGTCGCTGAAGGCCACCCAGGAAGACCCGTGGCGCCAGTTCGCCCGCACCCACGCGATCGGCCAGATCGTGCCGGGCAAGGTCACCAAGCTCGTCCCGTTCGGCGCGTTCGTCCGCGTCGAGGAGGGCATCGAGGGCCTGGTGCACATCTCCGAGCTGGCCGAGCGCCACGTGGAGATCCCGGAGCAGGTCGTCCAGGTGGGCGGCGAGGTCATGGTCAAGGTCATCGACATCGACCTCGAGCGCCGTCGCATCTCGCTGTCGCTCAAGCAGGCCAACGAGGGCGTCACCCCGGACGCGGAGTTCGACCCGACGCAGTACGGCATGGCCGCCGAGTACGACGAGCAGGGCAACTACATCTACCCCGAGGGCTTCGACCCCGACACCCAGGAGTGGCAGGAGGGCTACGACAAGCAGCGTGAGGAGTGGGAGCGCGGCTACGCCGAGGCGCACGCCCGCTACGAGGCTCACATGCGTCAGGTCCAGAAGGCCGCCGAGGCCGACGCCGCCGCCGCGGCCGACGCCGCGACCGGTGTGGACGGTGGCGAGCAGAGCTACAGCTCGTCGCAGTCCGACACGGCCTCGAAGAGCACCGGGGGCACCCTGGCCAGCGACGAGCAGCTGGCCGCCCTGCGGGAGAAGCTCTCCGGCGGCGCGTGATCGCTGACTGAGAACGGCCCCCGGTTCTTCGGAACCGGGGGCCGTTTTTCGTTGCCGTACCAGGAAAATCAGCGGGCGGTGAGTCCGGCCAGCACGGTGCACAGGCCCTGGCGATACACCTGGAAGTACGAGTCGTCCGCGGTGCTGAGGAACCAGCCCGGTGGCGGGGTGCGGGCGCGGTGCGTGAGTTCGAGGCTCACCAGCCCGTGCATCGTCGTCCACACGAGATACCCGGCGATGTCGGGATCGCTGCCCGGCGGCGCCGCGGGGTGGACGCGTTTGGCGAGCAGGTCGTAGCTGCACCGCTGGGCGAGCACGCGGAGATCCGGGTCCGGGTCGTAGCCCGGCACCACGCGCTCGAACATGAACGCGTACCGGGCGGGGCTTTCCAGCGCGAAACCACGGTAGGCGCAGGCGAAGGCCAGCACGTCGGCGAGCACGTCCCCGGCGGGCTGCGGCACCTGCGCCAGCTCCTTCTCGAGCATCTCGAACGTGCGCTCGTAGAGGGCGTCCAGAACGCCCGTCCGGCCGCCGAAGCGCGTGTACACGCCGATGGTCGTGGTGCCGGCGGCTTCCGCCAGCCCGCGCACCGTCAGCCCCGCCACGCCCTGCTCGACGAGCACTTTGAGCGCGGCCTGGAGGAACCGCTCACGGCTGTTGGCCTCGGCAGGACCGCTCTGTCCGTGTCGGGTGGCCATCCGCGCACCCCCTTTGGTCTCCGGAGAGGAACCCAGGCTATAACGCCTGTCGGCGCGGCCGGATGCGCCAGGCATGATGGGGTGCGTGTCACCAGTCGAACTCACCTTCCGCGGGCGGCCGGTCGCCCGGGACCGCGCCCTGGTCATGGCCATCGTCAACCGCACACCCGACTCGTTCTACGACCACGGCGCGTCCTTCGAGGACGCGCCCGCGCTGGAGAACGTGGACCGGGTCGTCGCCGAGGGCGCGGACATCGTGGACGTCGGCGGGGTGAAGGCCGGGCCGGGCAGCGACGTGGACGTGGCGGAGGAGATCCGCCGCGTGGTGCCGTTCGTCGAGGAGATCCGGCGGCGGCACCCGGATCTCGTGATCAGCGTCGACACGTGGCGGCACGAGGTCGGCAGGCTGGCCTGTGAAGCCGGGGCCGATCTGCTCAACGACACCTGGGCCGGCGCGGACGAGAAACTGGCCGAGGTGGCCGCGGAGTTCGGCGCGGGCTACGTCTGTTCCCACACCGGTGGAGCCATTCCGCGCACGCGGCCGTTCCGGGTGCGGTACGAGGATCTGGTGCGGGAGGTGGTGGAGGAGACCACCCGCCGCGCCGAGCACGTCGTGTCGCTCGGGGTGCCACGCGGCGGGGTGCTGATCGACCCGACGCACGACTTCGGCAAGAACACCTGGCACAGCCTCAGCCTGCTGCGGCACGCGGACGAGCTCGTCGCCACCGGCTGGCCGGTGCTGATGGCGTTGTCCAACAAGGACTTCGTGGGGGAGACGCTCGGCGTGGAACTCCAGGAGCGGCTCGACGGCACGCTGGCCGCCACGGCACTCGCCGCGAAGGACGGCGCGCAAGTGTTCCGCGTGCACGAGGTGCGCCAGACGCGGCGCGTGCTGGAGATGGTGGCGGCGATCCAGGGAGACCGCCCGCCGGCCCGCGCCGTGCGCGGACTCGCCTGACCGCTCTGTCCTTTGAGGACAGTCCTGGGCTGCCCCCTTTCCCGC